>CBFIJK010000059.1:0-21795 GCA_965662745.1 uncultured Paracoccaceae bacterium | reverse complement strand
CCGCCGTGCCCCCAGCCCATCCCGGGTTTTCGCGATAGGCCAGAGGTAGCGGCTTCCACACCGGTTTGGAAGCCGCTACCTCTTTCGAAAGCCAAGAAAAGGACGACCCCGTGAGCGCACCGGCCCTGACCGCCGCCGAATTGCAGGCAGCCATCAAGACGCATCTGACCTTTACTCTGGGCAAGGACGAGGTCCATGCCAGCGTCTATGACTGGCGCATGGCGCTGAGCTTTGCGCTGCGCGACCAGATCGTCGAACCGTGGTTCGAAGCGACCCGCAAGACCTATGGCGAGGATCGCAAGCGCGTCTATTATCTGTCGCTGGAATTCCTGATCGGGCGGCTTCTGGAAGACGCCGCCGTCAATCTGGGCCTGCGCGAGACCGCCGAAGAGGCAATGGCGGCGCTGGGGCAGGATCTGAGCGTATTGATCGAGGATGAACCCGACGCCGCGCTCGGCAATGGCGGTCTGGGGCGGCTGGCGGCCTGCTTCATGGAATCCATGGCCACGATGGGCGTGCCCGCCATGGGCTATGGCATCCGCTATGAGCATGGCCTGTTCCGCCAACGCTTTCAGGGCGGCCACCAGGTCGAAGCGCCCGAAGACTGGCTGGCGCAGAACCACGCCTGGGAATTTGAGCGCCCGGAAGCGGCCTATGAGATCGGCTTCAAGGGCCATGTCGAGGACCGGGACGGTCGCCGCGTCTGGGTGCCGGGCGAAAGCGTCATTGCCTCGGCCCATGACACGCCGATCATCGGCTGGAAAGGCCGCTGGGCGAACACTCTGCGCCTTTGGGCCGCAACGCCGACGACGCTCTTTGATCTCGACCGGTTCAACGCGGGCGATTATGCCGCCGCTGCCGAGCCGGAGGCGTTGGCGCGCACCATCAGCCGCGTTCTTTATCCCGACGACACGACCGAGGCCGGCAAGGAACTGCGTCTCAAGCAGGAATATTTCCTCGTCGCCGCGGCCGTGCAGGACATCCTGCGCCGGTTCCGGTCGAACCACGGCGATATCCGCAAGCTTGGCGATTTCGTCGCCATCCAGATGAACGATACGCATCCGGCGCTGGCCGGGCCGGAACTGATCCGCATCCTGATGGACGAGGACGGGATTGCGTTCGACGAGGCGTTCGAGATCGCGCAATCGGTGCTTGGCTACACCAACCATACCCTTCTGCCCGAGGCGCTGGAACGCTGGCAGACCTGGACGATCGGCAACGTCCTGCCGCGCCACATGGAAATCATCGAGGCGATTGATGCGGCCCATGCCGCCCAGCATCCGGACCGCCCGGCGGGCACGGCCATTGTCGAACATGACCAGGTCAAGATGGGCGAACTTTCGTTCATCACCGCGCATAAGGTGAACGGCGTCTCCGCGCTGCATACCGATCTGGTGAAGGATACCGTCTTCGCCGATCTCAACCGCCTGCATCCCGGCCGGATCGTGAATGAAACCAACGGCATCACCCCGCGCCGCTGGCTGAAGCTGGCGAACCCTGCGCTCTCTCGCCTCGTGACGGACACCATCGGGCCGGGCTGGGAGGGTGATCTTGACCGGCTTGAGGCGTTGGAGCCGCACCTCGACGATGGCGCCTTCCTTGAGGCTTTCGGCGCGGCAAAACGCAAGAACAAGGTCGCCCTGGCCGAATGGGTCGAGGGCAGTATGGGGCACCGCATCGACCCCGATGCGCTGTTCGATGTGCAGATCAAGCGCATCCACGAATACAAGCGCCAGCTGATGAACATCCTCCAGACCATCGCCGTCTGGCACCGCATCCATGAAGACCCGACCGCCGATATCGTCCCCCGCGTGCGCATCTTCGGCGGCAAGGCGGCACCCGGTTATGTCGAGGCCAAGGAAACCATCCGGCTGATCAACGACGTCGCCGCCGTGGTGAACAAAGACCCCGTGGTCGCGGGACGGCTGACGGTGCTTTATCCGCCGAACTACAACGTCTCGATGGCCGAACGGCTGATCCCGGCGGCGGATTTGTCCGAACAAATCTCGACGGCGGGCAAGGAAGCGTCGGGCACCGGCAACATGAAATTCGCGCTGAACGGAGCGCTGACCATCGGCACGCTTGATGGTGCGAATGTGGAAATCCGCGAAAAGGTCGGGGCCGAGAACTTCTTTCTCTTCGGCATGACCACGCCCGAAGCGATGGCCCGCCGCGAGACGCGCGATCACGCGCGCAAGGCCATCGGCGACTGCGAAGAGCTGCAGACGGTGCTTCAGCTTCTGGCCGAAGGCACGTTCTCGCCGGGCGATCCCACGCGCTACAACGGGCTGCTCGACCGGATCTGGAACCATGATCCGTTCCTCGTCGCCTCGGATTACGCCGCCTATGCCGCTGCGCAAGCAGAGGTGGACATCGCATGGCGGGACCGGGCAGGCTGGCAAAAGAAGGCAGCCGCCAACACCGCGCGCGTCGGATTCTTCTCGTCGGATCGGACAATCCGGGGGTACATGAAAGACATCTGGTCGGTGGAAGCAGCGTTCTAAGGCTCTACGTCAATCCTCAAAGGGGGACAGTGTGGCAACGGCAAAACGCGAAGCTCAAGGCGTAGGCACGCTGGTCGATCTGGACGCGGCGCATGGTATCGCTGCCGGGCTGCACGGCGATCCCTTCTCGGTTCTTGGACGTCACACGGCAGGGCGCACCACGGTCGTTCGCGCCTTTGTCCCCGACGCGACCGCGATGGAGCTTGTGACGAAGTCCAAGACCTTCCCCATGGAAGAAGTCCCCGAGGTCCGCGGCTTTTTCATTGGCAAGCCGGGCCGCGCGAAAGACTACCGCATCCGCGTGACAACGCCCGACGCGACCTGGGACTATGACGATCCCTATCGCTATGGCCCCGTCATGGGCGAGATGGACGAATACCTGCTGGGCGAGGGTACGCACCGGCATATCTGGCAAGTGCTTGGCGCGCATCTGATGACGCATGAGGGCGCAGATGGCGTGTCCTTCGCCGTCTGGGCGCCCAATGCCGAACGCGTGTCGGTCGTCGGGGATTTCAACACCTGGGACGGGCGCCGCAACCCTATGCGCCAGCGCGGCGCCACAGGCGTGTGGGAGATTTTCATCCCCGGTCTCGGCGAAGGTGAAAGCTATAAATACGAAATCCGTGGGATGGGCGGGCAGATGATGCCGCTCAAGTCCGATCCTGTCGGCTTCGGGTCCGAACATCCGCCCGCGACAGCCAGCGTCGTGCGCCGCATCGGCACCCATGACTGGAACGACAAGGGCTGGCTGGATGCGCGCCATGAGGCGCATGCCGTTGACGCCCCGATTTCGGTCTACGAGGTGCATCTCAGCAGCTGGAAGCGCGCCAACGAAGGCATGCGCCCGCTCAGCTATCTTGAACTGGCCGAAGACTTGGTCAGCTATGTCGCCGAGATGGGATTCACCCATATCGAGCTGATGCCGGTTGGCGAATTTCCCTTCGACGGCAGCTGGGGCTATCAGCCCGTTGGCCTTTTTGCCCCCACCATCCGCCACGGCACCCCCGCCGAATACGCGGCCTTCATCGACGCCGCCCATGGCGCGGGGCTTGGCGTCATCATGGACTGGGTGCCGGGGCATTTCCCCACCGACGCCCATGGCCTGGCGCAGTTCGACGGCACGGCGCTTTATGAACACGCCGATCCGCGTGAGGGGTTCCACCAGGACTGGAACACGCTGATTTACAATTACGGGCGCATCGAGGTTGCCAATTACCTCATGTCAAACGCGCTGTATTGGCTGAAGGAATTTCATGTCGACGGGCTGCGCGTCGACGCCGTCGCCTCGATGCTCTACCGCGATTACAGCCGCAAGGCGGACGAATGGATCCCCAACAAGGATGGCGGACGCGAGAATTACGAAGCGATCTCGCTGCTAGAGACGATGAACACCGTCACCTATGGTGAATGCCCCGGCATCCTGACTGTGGCCGAGGAATCGACGGCCTTTCCCGGCGTGTCGCGCCCGGTGGACCATGGCGGGCTTGGCTTTGGCTTCAAGTGGAACATGGGCTGGATGAACGACACCCTGCGGTATATCGAGAAAGACCCGATCCACCGCCGCCACCATCACCACGATCTCAGCTTCGCGCTGACCTACGCCTATTCGGAAAACTACATCCTGCCGATCAGCCATGACGAGGTGGTGCACGGCAAGGGATCCATGATCTCGAAGATGCCCGGCAATGACTGGGAAAAATTCGCGAACCTGCGCGCCTATTACGGCTACATGTGGACGCATCCCGGCAAGAAGCTTTTGTTCATGGGTCAGGAATTCGCGCAATGGGCGGAATGGAACCACAACAAATCGCTCGACTGGCATCTTCTCGACGGCGCGCCGCATAAAGGCATCCAGACGCTGATCCGCGATCTGAACCATCTTTATCGGGGCACGCCTGCGCTGCATGTGAACGACACGCGGCCCGAGGGCTTTGACTGGCTGGAGGTCAACGACGCCGAGAACTCGGTCTACGCCTATCTGCGCAAGGGCAACACGGGCGACAAGCCGGTGGTTGTCGTCCTGAACATGACGCCCGTCGAACGCCCGGCCTATCGGACCGGCTTTCCGTCGGGGGGCACGTGGCGCGAGGCGCTCAATACAGATGCAGGCGTCTATGGCGGCGGAAATCGCGGCAATGGCGGCAGCGTCACACCCGAGGATACGCCCTGGATGAACCAGACGCATTCGGCCGAGCTGGTCATACCGCCGCTTTCGGCCGTGATATTCGTGCAGGACTGACCTGCGCATAGGGGGATCCATGAAACCAACGCCAAACACACGCTTGTCGAGCCGGGCCATGGCCTTTGTCCTTGCGGGCGGACGGGGGAGCCGCCTGAAGGAACTGACCGACAAGCGCGCGAAACCGGCCGTGTTTTTCGGCGGCAAGACGCGGATCATCGACTTCGCGCTGTCCAATGCGCTGAATTCCGGCATCCGCAAGATGGCGATCGCGACGCAATACAAGGCGCATTCGCTGATCCGCCACTGCCAGCGCGGCTGGTCCTTCTTCCGCGCCGAACGCAACGAATACCTCGATATCCTGCCCGCCTCGCAGCGCGTGAGCGAAGAGAAATGGTATCTCGGGACCGCCGATGCCGTGACCCAGAACATCGACATCGTCGACAGCTATGATGTGGATTACGTCATCATCCTTGCCGGCGATCACATCTACAAGATGGACTACGAGGTGATGCTGCGCCAGCACGTCGAAACCGGCGCGGACGTGACCGTGGGTTGCCTGACGGTGCCGAGGATGGAGGCGACGGCCTTCGGCGTGATGGCCGTGGATGCCAATCGCCAGATCACCGAATTTCTGGAAAAGCCCGCCGATCCGCCTGCGATGCCCGGCGATCCGGACCATGCGCTCGCCTCGATGGGCATCTACGTTTTCAACTGGAATTTCCTGCGCGACCTTCTTTCTCGCGATGCCGAGGATCCCAATTCCAGCCATGACTTCGGCCATGACCTGATCCCCGACATCGTCAAGAACGGCAAGGCGATGGCGCATCTGTTTTCCGAAAGCTGCGTGACCACCGGGGTTGAGGACGAGCCGTACTGGCGCGATGTCGGCACCATCGACGCCTTCTGGCGCGCCAATATCGATCTCACCGATTTCACGCCAAAGCTTGATCTCTATGACAACAGCTGGCCGATCTGGACTTACGCCGAAATCCTGCCGCCCGCGAAGTTCATCCATGACGAGGCGGACAGGCGCGGATCGGCGATCTCGTCCATGGTGTCGGGCAACTGCATCATCTCGGGCTCGCAAATCCGCAATTCACTGCTCTTCACGGGCTGCCGGACCCACAGCTTTTCCGAGATGAACCATGTTGTCGCGCTGCCCTATGTCACTGTGAACCGCGACGCGCGACTGTCCAATTGCGTTCTGGATAAAGGCGTCGAAATACCCAAGGGCCTTGTGATCGGTGAGGACAAGGATGAGGACGAAAAGTGGTTCCGCCGCACCGAGAACGGCATCGTTCTTGTGACCCAGGACATGCTGAACGCCCGCGCGGCGAAGCTGGAGTAACCATCGCCCATGACACGCACCGTCCTGTCCGTCGCTTCCGAATGCGCGCCGCTTCTAAAGACCGGCGGGCTGGCGGATGTCGTGGGTGCGCTGCCGGGCGCGCTGGCGGCCCATGGCTGGGAAATGCGCGTCCTGATGCCCGCCTATCGCGGGATCCTGCCCCGCGTCGGGGGGGGAGAGGCGCTGTGGTCGGGCGAGTTGCAAGGTGGTGAGGCGCGCATCATGGCGGCCAAGGCGGTGGGCATCGACATGCTGCTGCTCGACGCGCCGCACCTCTTCGACCGCGAGGGCGGCCCCTATGCAGGGGCGCGCGGCGATTTCCCGGACAACCCGCAGCGGTTTGCCGCGCTGTCCCGCGCGGCGGCGATCGTGGCCGAGGGCGGCCTGTCCGATGGCTGGCAGCCTGAAATCCTGCACGCCCATGACTGGCAGGCGGGGCTGGCACCCGCCTATCTGCGCTATGGCGGTGTGCCGGTGAAATCGGTGATGACGATCCACAACATCGCCTTTCAAGGCATTGCGGGCGCCGATCTTCTGGGCGCGCTTGGCCTTCCGGCGCATGAGTTCCACGCCGACGCCTTGGAATACTACGGCAATATCTCGACCCTGAAGGCGGGTCTCTTGACCGCCGATGCGATCACCACCGTCTCGCCCACCTATGCGGCCGAGTTGATGCGCCCGGAATTCGGCATGGGGCTGGACGGGGTTATTGCCAAACGGGCAGGGGCGCTGCACGGGATCCTCAACGGCATCGACACCGCGACATGGTCGCCCGTGAACGATCCCGAAATCGTGGCCTATGATGCAAAAAGCCTGAAGAAAAAGGCCGAGAACCGCAGAAAGCTTATCGATGAGTTCGGCCTTGGTGATGTGCCTGGCCCGCTGGCGGTCGTCGTCAGCCGCCTGACGACACAAAAGGGCATCGACCTGATCCCCGCCGTCCTGCCCGATTTCATCGCGGCGGGCGGGGGACTGGTCATTCTTGGCTCCGGCGACCGGGGCCTCGAAGACGAAATGCGCCGCGCCGCGCTGGATTACCCAGGCCGCGTGGGCGTGAAGATCGGCTATGACGAGTCTCTGTCGCATCGCATCTTCGCGGGGGCGGACGCGGTGCTTGTGCCCTCGCGGTTTGAACCCTGTGGCCTGACGCAGATGATGGGCCTCAGCTATGGCACCGTCCCTGTTGTCGCGGCCACTGGCGGGCTGGCCGATACCGTCATTCACGCCAACCCCATGGCCATCGCCGCCAAGGCCGCCACGGGCCTCACATTCCATCCCACGGATGTCACGGCCCTGTCCGAGGCGCTGCGGCGGCTGTGCCAGCTTTACGCCGATCCCAAGCTCTGGGCACAGCTTCAGAAGAACGGCATGAAGCAGCCGGTGGATTGGCGCGCGTCCTCGGCCACCTATGCAAGCCTTTATGAAAGCCTTGCTTCGTGACACCCATATCCGTTGACGAGATGCCAAAGCGCCTCAAGGGGCATTCGCTGTCCTCTGGCCGCCCCGATCCGCTGGGCGCGACCTTCAACGGGGAGGGCGTGAACTTCGCGGTCTTTTCGGCGAACGCGCAAGGGGTGGAGCTGTGCCTGTTCACGGATGATGGACGGAAGGAACGCGCGCGCATTCCGCTGACGGAACGCGACGGCGATATCTGGCATGTCTATGTCTCGGGCCTGACGCCCGGCACAAAATACGGCTACCGCGTGCACGGACGGTATGCGCCGGACGAGGGACACCGTTTCAACCCCAACAAGCTGCTGCTCGATCCTTATGCCAAGAAGCTGCATGGCCGCCTGCGTTGGTCAGATGCGCTGATGGGCTATCGCGTCGGATCGCCCCGCGCGGATCTCAGCTTTGACACCCGCGACAGCGCGTTTGCCATGCCAAAGGCCGTCGTGACCGATCCCAGTTTCGCCTGGGGCCCGGACAAGCGCCCGCGCATCCCGCGTTCCGAAACGGTGGTCTACGAGGCGCATGTGAAGGGCCTGACCGAAACGCACCCGCAAGTGGACCCGTCCATCGCGGGCACCTATCGCGGCGTCGCGTCCGAACCGATGATCGAACACATGCTGAAGCTGGGCGTCACCACGGTCGAACTTCTCCCCGTCCACGCCTTTACCGATGACCGCTTTCTCATCGAGAAGGGCCTGCGCAACTATTGGGGCTACCAGTCCATCGGCTTCTTCGCGCCAGAGCCGCGCTACATGGCCGAAGACGAGATCTGGGAATTCCAGGCCATGGTCCGCCGCCTGCATTCGGCGGGGATCGAGGTCATTCTCGACGTGGTCTACAACCACTCGGGCGAGGGCAATGAACAAGGCCCGACCCTGTCTTTTCGCGGCCTCGACAATGCCAGCTATTACCGCCTCCTCGACGGGCGCTATTACATCAACGACACCGGCACCGGGAACACGCTGAACGTCCAGCACCCTGCCGTTCTGCGCATGGTGATGGACAGTTTGCGCTACTGGGTCGAGGTAATGCATGTCGACGGGTTCCGCTTTGATCTTGCCACGACGCTGGCGCGCGAGGATCACGGGTTCGACCCTAACGGCGGCTTCCTTGACGCCATCCGCCAGGATCCGGTGCTGGCCGGCGTCAAGCTGATCGCAGAGCCTTGGGATATCGGCCCGGGCGGCTATCAGGTGGGTGCCTGGCCGCATCCGTTCCTTGAATGGAACGACAAGTACCGCGACGAGGTGCGCCGCTATTGGCGCGGGGATGAAGGGATGCTGCCGGACCTGTCCAAGCGCCTTCTTGGCAGCGCCGACATGTTCGACCATTCGGGTCGGGCGGCGACGTCTTCGGTCAATTTCCTTACGGCCCATGACGGGTTCACGCTGCAAGATCTGGTCAGCTACAACGAGAAGCACAACGAGGCCAATGGCGAGGATAATCGCGACGGCCATTCGAACAATCATTCCGATAATTTCGGCGTCGAGGGCGCGACCGACGATGCCGAGATCCGCGCGGCCCGCGCACAGCGCAAACGCAACATGCTCGCCACGCTGTTCCTTAGTCAGGGCACGCCGATGATGCTGGCAGGCGACGAGATCGGCAACGGGCAGGGCGGCAATAACAACGCCTATGCGCAGGACAATGAGACCGGCTGGATCGACTGGACGGAGCCAGACGAGGAATTGTGCGATTTCGTGACGCGCCTGACGCGCATCAGGCGCGAACATCCGGTGCTGCGGCAAAAGCTGTTTCTTCATTCACGCCCGCGCCGCAAGGACGGGATGCCCGATGTCGTCTGGCGCCTTCCCGATGGCGCGCCGCCGGAACCATCTGATTGGCAGGATGCAGCACGCAAGACGCTGTGCGTGGAACTGCGCACCTCGTCCGAGACCCCCGACTACGACGCCTCGGACGATGTCATCTTCGCCATCTTCAATGCCGGGGATGAGGTCGAAGTCGTCCTGCCGGACCTCTCGGAAGGCCTTGTCTGGGAAAACATCCTTGACACCGCAGAGCCGGGGGCGGGACCGAACTGCGTGACCGGCAGCTCGGTCACCGCGCCCGCGCACTGCGTGCTTGCCTATGCCCGAACTTCAAGCTGACGCCAGAAAGGACCGCACCGATGCCCGTTCATACCGTCGAGACCCAGCCCATCGAGGGACAGAAACCGGGAACAAGCGGCCTGCGCAAGAAGACCAAGGTCTTCATGGGGCACCATTATCTGGAAAATTTCGTGCAGGCGATCTTTGACGGAATTGGCGGCGCGCAGGGCAAGACCTTCGTTCTTGGCGGCGACGGGCGGTATTTCAACGACCGCGCGGCGCAGGTGATCCTGCGCATGGCCGCCGCGAATGGCGCGGCCAAGGTGATCGTCGGGCAGGACGCGATCCTGTCAACGCCCGCCGCCTCGCATCTCATCCGGCTGAACAAGACGGATGGCGGGATCATCATGTCCGCCAGCCACAATCCCGGAGGGCCGAACGAGGATTTCGGCGTGAAGTTCAACACGCCCAATGGCGGCCCCGCGCCCGAGTCCGTGACTGCCGCGATCCATGACGCGACGGCGCGGCTGACCATGTTCAAGACCTATGACACGCAGGATATCGACCTGACGCACCCCCGCACCGATCAGATCGGCGGCATGGTGATCGAGGTCGTGGACCCGGTCGCGGACTACGCCGCGCTGATGGAAACGCTGTTCGACTTCGACGCGATCCGCACGTTGCGCGAGGGCGGGTTTACCATGCGCTTTGATGCGATGTGCGCTGTTACCGGTCCCTATGCGACCGAGATCCTGGAAAATCGCCTTGGATTTGCGAAAGGCACGGTGGTCCATGGCACCCCGCTGCCCGATTTCGGGGGCATGCATCCCGACCCGAACCCAACCTGGGCGCATGAGCTGATGGGCGAGATGATGGGCGATACAGCCCCCGATTTCGGGGCGGCCAGCGACGGGGACGGCGACCGCAACATGATCCTCGGAAAGGGCACCTATGTCTCGCCGTCGGACAGTCTGGCCGTGATCGCCGCCAACGCCCATCTCGCGCCGGGCTATGCTGGCGGTCTGACGGGCGTCGCGCGATCCATGCCGACCTCTGCCGCCGTGGACCGCGTCGCCGCTGCGCAGGGGCTGGAATGTTTCGAGACACCCACGGGCTGGAAATTTTTCGGCAACCTGATGGATGCGGGCCGCGCGCAGCTTTGCGGTGAGGAAAGCTTTGGCACCGGATCGGATCATGTGCGCGAGAAAGACGGGCTTTGGGCCGTACTGATGTGGCTGAACATCCTTGCCGCGCGCGGCGAAAGCGTCGGCGACATCCTGAAGGCGCATTGGGCCGAACACGGGCGCAACTATTACTCGCGCCACGATTTCGAGGCGCTGGAGACCGACGCTGCCACAGCGATGCTGGACGATCTGAAAGCGCGGCTGCCGGACTTGCCGGGGCATGAGACCGAAGGCCTGCGCGTCGCGGCGGCGGATGATTTCGCCTATACCGACCCGGTGGACGTGTCCGTGTCCGAAGGGCAGGGGGTGCGCATCGTTTTCGAAGACGGATCGCGCATCGTCATGCGCCTGTCGGGCACAGGCACAAGCGGCGCGACACTGCGGCTTTATGTCGAGCGGTATGTGGCGGGGCCGGAGGGGCTTGGCGAGGATCCGCAAGAGGCGCTGGCGCCGGTGATCCGCGCGGCCCATGACCTTGCCGGGATCGGTGAGAAGACCGGGCGCAAGACGCCGGACGTGATCACCTAGAGGCGGGCAGGTGGGGGTTTCACCCCCACACCCCCAGGATATTTGAAAACACCAAAGAGGATAGGGACGGCTTTGACCTCGGGTTCGGTTCACGATGACACGCGGCTTTTCGAGATGCGCCTCGAGCGCAGCCGGGACGATCTGTTTTCCATGCTGGAGCGGCTTTACGGCCAGCGCGGCGATTACGAGGCGTTTCGCAAGCGGCTTTTGACGGCGCTGCGGTTCGCGTGGCGCGAACGGCCCGAGGATCTCAAATGGCTCGATCTGGCGCGCGATCTGGAACCGGACTGGTTCCAGCGCGCGGACCGGGTGGGCTATGTGTTCTATATCGACCGGTTCGCGGGGAATCTGCGCGGCGTGCTCGACCGGCTGGATTACCTTGAGGATCTGGGCGTCACCTATGTGCATTTCATGCCCTGCCTGAAGCCGCGCAAGGGCGACAGCGATGGTGGCTATTCGGTCGCCGATTACCGCAAGATCAACCCGGCCTATGGCACGATGGACGACTTCGAAGAGGTCACCGCCGCGCTTCGGGCGCGGGGGATTTCCGTCTGCGTCGACATGGTGCTGAACCACACGGCGCGTGAACATGCCTGGGCGGCGAAGGCGCGCAAGGGCGATGCGAAGTTCCTCGACTATTACCTGACCTTCGAGACCGACAAGCAGCCGCGCGCCTATGAGGAATACCTCGTCGAAGTCTTCCCCGACACGGCGCCGGGCAGTTTCACCTTTGATGCCGAGATGGGCCGCTGGGTCTGGACGACGTTCAACACGCATCAGTGGGATCTCAACTGGGCGAACCCGGACGTGTTCCTCGAAATGGTTCGGATCATGCTGTATCTGGCCAATCGCGGGGCCGAGGTTCTGCGCTTTGACGCCGTGGCCTTCATGTGGAAGCGGCTGGGCACGCGTTGCCAGTCAGAGCCTGAAGTGCACATGATCCTGCAGGCTCTGCGCGCGGCCTGCCGCATCGTCGCGCCTGCGGTTATTCATCTGGAAGAGGCGATCGTGGGCCCGGCCGAGATGATCCCCTATCTCGGCGCGGGCGAGCATACCGGCAAGGAAGGCAATCTGGCCTACCATAACAGCCTGATGGTGCAGTTCTGGTCCGCGCTTGCCGCGCGCGATACGGCGCTGATGACCCATGTCATGCGTACGCATTTCCCGCCCTCGGTCCAGAACGCGACCTATGCGACCTATATCCGCTGCCATGACGATATCGGCTGGGCGGTGACAGATGAGGACGCGGGCGCGGTGGGCCTGTCGGGGCCGCTGCACCGGGCCTTTCTGTCGGAGTTCTACGAGGGCAGTTTCGAGGGATCTTTCGCCAAAGGCGCGCTGTTTCAGGTCAATGAAGAGACCGGGGACAAACGGATCAGCGGCAGCTTTGCCTCGCTCGCGGGGCTTGAGGCGGCGTTGGCCGCAGGGGACGCGCAGGAGACCGGGCTCGCGGTGGAGCGTATCCTGATGGGCCACGCGCTGATCGCGTGCTACGGCGGAATTCCCCTGATCTATATGGGCGATGAGCTGGGGCTCTTGAACGATTACGGCTATCTCGATGTCCCGGCTCATGCCCATGACAGCCGCTGGATCCATCGACCCGCGATGGACTGGGACACCGCGGCGCGGGCGGCGGCGGGCGAGGACGACGTGGTCGGGCGTATCTATGTCGGCATACGCCGCATCATGCGGGCGCGCGGATCACTGCCCGCGCTCCATGGTGCGCATGAGACGCATGTGCTCGATACAGGCAGCCGTGCGCTCTTTGCTGTGCGCCGCGCAGCGCCGGGCGGGCCTGTGCTGTGTCTCTTCAACTTCACCGAACACTGGCATTCCGTGTCCGAGGCTTGGTGCCGGGCTGAGGGCGTGACCGGCTTTCACGACGCGCTGTCGGGCGAGGCGACCGCGGCCGGAAACGGGCGCGTGGGGATCGGGCCTTACGGGCGGCTTTGGCTGGTCTGACGCGCCTTGGCGTGATCGAAGAACCCGGCAATCCAGCGGGCGAGGCGATCCGTATCGGCGGGCTGCGCCAGCGACGTGCGCGAGGCTTCGATAACATCGGCGTCCAGATCGCCGTCCAGATGCTCGGTCAGCGCGGCGATGAAGGCGGGGGTCATTTCGGGGTGGTATTCGGTCGTGAAGACCGTGTTGCCGATCCGAAAGCCGCCGATCTTGCAGGTCGGTGCGGTCAGCACCACTTCGGCCCCCTCGGGCGGGGCCAGCACCTGCTCTCCATGGGCGGCGTATTGGTTCACCGGGCTGACTGCGTCGTCCATCCAGGGGGCCGGGGCCGTTACGGTCGTCTCGACCGACCCCAGGATGAATGGCCCGGGATTGTCGCCCACCGTGCCGCCAAGCGCCTGCGCGATGGCCTGGTGGCCAAAACACGCGCCGAAGAGTGGCACGCCATCCGCATAGGCGCCGCGCAGGACCTCCAACAGGCGCAGGGTCCAATCGGCACCAGAGCGCACAGAGGCAGGGCTGCCTGTCACGATCGCGCCGTCGAATTTTGTCAGATCGGGCGGGAAGACGCCGTCCTTCACGGAAAACACCTCGAATTCCCAATCCGGGCGCACGGGGGCCAGAAGTGCGCGCCACTTGTCGCCGTCCCGTGGATGCCGGGCCGCGAAGTCCGACTCGTCCGTATTCGCCATCAGGATCGCGATGCGCATGGGGCCCTCAAGAAATCCGTTGCCATGCCCCGAGATAAGGTGGTTAGACTGATCGTTGCAAGTGAGAAGAGTTTTTCCATGACGCTTTGGTCCCCGACCGATGACGGCCACGCCGATCTGACCAGCCACGATGCCTTTGTCGCAGGTCCGCCCCACGCGACCTTTGACCGGATGCGCGCCGAGGCGCCAGTGTGCTGGACGGACTATCCCGCAGGCACGGGGTTCTGGTCTGTGACACGGCATGCAGACATCACTGCGATGCTGCGCGACTATGAGACGTTTTCCAGCGCCCAAGGCATCCGGATGGAGGATCAGAGCCGCGAGGAATACCTCGCGCGGCGGACTTTCCAGGAAACCGACCCGCCAGAGCATACCCATGTGCGCAAGAAGGTGATGAAGGCCTTTTCGCGCCCCGTGGTAGCCGGGTTCGAGGATGATATCCGCGCGCTGTCCGTAGAGATCCTTGATCGCGCGCTGCAAGAGACGGACTTCGATGCCACAAAGGCCATCGCGCGCGAATTGCCCATGCGGATGCTGGGACGCATCCTTGGTGTGCCGGATGCCGATCTGCCGTGGCTTGTGGAAAAGGGCGATGCGCTGATCGCCAATACCGATCCCGATTTCACCGACCATGTTCTCGACAAACTGGACACCGATGAATTTCGGCTGATGCCGTTCAATTCCCCGGCGGGGGCAGAGCTTTACGCCTATGCCCACGACCTGATGGAGGCAAAGGCGGCGCGCGGCGACACCGACGGGATCCTGCACATGATCCTTGCGCCCGATGCGGACGGGCAGCGGATCAGCGAGACGGAATTTCGGAATTTCTTTTGCCTGCTGGTCGCCGCCGGGAACGATACGACCCGCTATTCCATCGCGGCCGGGATGCAGGCCATGGCGCGCCAGCCGGGGGTGCTGGACGAGGTCGCCAGCGGCGCGGTGGATGACACCTTCCCCGATGAGTTCATCCGCTGGACCACGCCCGCACTCTATTTCCGCCGCACGGCGACGCGGGATGTCGATTTGCACGGCCAGACGATCCGTGCGGGGGACAAGGTGCTTTTGTGGTTCGCCTCGGCCAACCGCGACGATGCCGTGTTCGACCAGCCCTTCACGGTCATGCCGTCGCGCAAGCCCAACCCGCATCTGTCCTTCGGGCAGGGCGGGCCGCATGTGTGTCTCGGGATGCACCTTGCCCGCCTTGAAGTGCGCGTCTTGTTTCAGGAATTGACCAAACGCATCAATGGGATCGAAATGGCGGGCGAAGAACGCTTTTTGCGCTCGAATTTTGTCGGTGGGATAAAGTCCTTGCCGGTCCGTGTGACCCTTCGCTGAAAGGAAACCGATGAAAGACCGCCTGCGCGCGATGTTTTGCGATCATCTGTCGATCATGCGGGGCAAATACCTGCCCGACACGAAGATTGGCGATGGCGGCACCCGCTTTGCCCAGCCGACATTCTCGGTCCATTACGACAAGGACCTTCTGCTCGATGCGCCCGGAACCGGCGTGCGCGAGGGTCTGCCGGACATGGAACTGCGCTGGCGGGCCGAGGATATCCGCGAGGGGTGGGAGCCGTCGACCAAGATCGTTCTGGGCGATCTTTTCGATGCGCGCGGCGCGCCTCTGCCGCTTTGTCCGCGCGGGGCGCTGAAGCGGGCGATTGCCGCCTGGCAGGAGAAGGGCCTGACGCCGAAAGTCGGGATCGAGCTGGAATGCTTCGCGCTTCAGGCCGATGACCGGGGCCATCTGCGCCCCTACGACACGCCCGGCGCGGTTGTCTACGGCACCGGCAATTTCACCGATCCCCTGCGGTTTACCGATGCGATATGGGAACGCGCCGAAGAGCTTGGTTTCGCCCTTGATCTGATGACCGCCGAATATGACGCGCCCGAGTTCGAGTTCACGCTGAAATTCGACGACGCGCTGAAGGCGGTGGACGATATCGTTCTCTTCCGCCAGATGGCCCGTGAAATAGCGCTGGATCATGGGATCCTGCTCAGCTTTCTGCCCAAACCAGTGGCCGAAGCGGGCGGGGCCGGGATGCATATCAACCTGTCCTTCTGCGATGCGAAGGGCAGCAACATGGTGTCCACCGGTGAGGCAGGCGGCCCGGACGGCATGACCGATCTTGCCAAGGGCTGCATCGCTGGCTGGATGCAGCATCACAAGGCGATGGCCGGGCTGATCGCGCCCACGGTCAACAGCTATCACCGCCTGCAACCGGGCGCGCTGTCGGGCTATTGGCGCAATTGGGGCGGCGATCACCGGGGTGTCACCGCGCGCGTGTCGGGAGAAGGCGGCGCGAAAGCGCGGCTGGAACACCGGATGGCGGACGCCTCGGCCAATCCCTACACAGCCGTCGCGACCGTCTTGCAGGCAGCTTTGCTGGGGGTTGAGAATGGGTATGATCTGCCGCCGATGGAGGGCGGCGACTGCTTTGACCGGACCGATGCGAAAGAGGGTGTGGCGCCCGACCTCGCCCGCGCCATCCGTGATCTCGAGGCCGATACGGTTCTGGCAGAGGCCGTAGGCGTTGACCTCGTGGCGCACCACGCCTTCATGAAACACAAGGAAGCGCGCAAGACGCGGGACCTTGAGGGGGATGCGCTCCGCGATTTCTATGTGCATTTTATCTGAGCGTCAGGGAGAGCGCCGATTGCCTGTCGAGCAATGGATCCGCCCGGTATCTTCGGTGATGTTCGGGCCAATAAAGCCAAATGAACGCTGAAAATTGAGGCGTGCGCGGACGTGTTGAATCCCCGAGCGAGGCGACAACTATATATTGTATCTGCACTGGGACCCGACCACTGCTCTATCCGCCAAAAGCTCTCAAAACACTGACGGCCAGCGCATTTTTACAACAATATCCACAGAACCCGTCCAATCCGCGCGCCCCGTGTTTCGCGGCGCAGGGCATGCGTATACGTTTTGCTCCGTCACTGCCTCTTCACTGGGTGGATTACGCTTGTGCGCTTGAAAGCTGCTTTTCTCTGTTGTCTCGTTGCCATTCTGCCTGCCACGCAGATAGCGGCCGAAACGCTTCACGCGGCTGTTCGGGCTGCCGTGACGACGAACCCCGCCGCCCGCGCGGCCGAGGCCGATGTGCGCGCGTCTGTCGCCGATCTGGCGCGGCTGCGGTCCGAATTTCAGCCCACCGTGAACCTTTTCGGTGAGGTGGGCGGCGAAGTCGTGGACAACCCGAGCTCTCTTTCGCCCAATGCCAATGGCCGCTTGAAACTGGCGCGCGAGATCGGCATCGGCGTGGAATACACGCTGTTTGACGGCCACCGACGCGCCAATCTTGTTTACCGCAATTCTGTGCGCGTCGACGGCGCGGTTTATCGCCGTCTGGATGCCGCCGAAACGCTCGCCCTGACCGCGGTCGAGGCCTATATCGACGTCGTCCGCCTGCACCGTCTGCTCGCGCTCGCGCGGCAGAATGTGCACACGCATCAGGAGCTTGCCGCGCAGGTCCGTGATCTGGTCAATGGGGGGCGCCTTCCGTCAAGCGATCAGTTCATCGTCGATGACCGCGTGCTGGCCGCGCGGGATGCCGTGCTTGACGTGGAACGCGGGCTGTCGGACGCCAAGGCGCGCTATGTGCGCGTCGTTGGCCATCAACCGACCGGTGCGATGTCGGTGCCGTTCCCGAATGGCCTGCCGCGCAACCTCAACCACTATTTGTCCGAAGCGGTCGCTGCGAGCCACCGGGTCGCCGCCGCGTCGGCACAGGCCCGCGTGCCGCAATATGAAAAGAATATCGCCCTCGCGCGCCGTCTGCCCAAGGTCACACTGAACGCCGGCGTTACCCACGGCATCGACCGTAACGGGTCGTACGGGTCGGATACCGACGCCTTTGTCGGCCTGCGCTTCAACTGGGAGCTTTACCGCGGCGGGCGCAAGGCGACCGAAGCGTTCTACGACGCCGAAGCGGCCGAGGCGGGCTATCGCACCGCCGATATCGCTCGCGAGGTACAGGAACTCGCCACCCGCGCCTGGAACGCCTATCAGACAGCGATCGAGCGCCGGGGCCTTCTGGCCGAACAGACCCGCGCCAACCGCCGCATCGTGCGCCAGTACCGCGAAGAGGTCGAAGCGGCCAAGCGCAGCCTGATCGACGTGCTCGAGGCCGAGCGCACGCTCTTCAACATCCGCTTTCAGGAAATCAGCGCCGATTCCGCCGTGACCTTCGGCGCCTATCGCCTGTTGGCCTCGAAAAGTGCGCTTGCCGACCATTTCGGCCTGTCGCACGCCTCTGTCGCGCTGGCGCCGGGCTTTGAGGATCGCGCACGCACGGCGCCGACGGGAGCCGTCTTCAACACCACGATTCCGCCCCTCGAATGACGCCCTCGGACGCGGCCCTCGGACGACCGCTCGCCCCCGGCGGCCCGGCGGTTCTGGGGGACACGGCTGAAATCGCGCCCGACACCCCGCGCGGCCTTGTCTTTGCGATCACAAAGCATCTCGCGGCCCATCACGATCGGCCCTTTACCGCCGCCGCCCTGTCCGCGCGCCTGCCCATCGAATTCGAACGCCACGACCCGTCCGCGCTGATCCGCGCGCTCGGCGCCGTTGGCCTGCGCGCACGGCTTGTCGACCGCCGCATCGCCAAGCTGGATCCCGCCGTTTTTCCCGTGGTCGCCTTTGGCCGCGATGACCGCCCCTTGGTGGTCGAGGGGCGCGGCGAGGGGCGCGGCATGTGGCGCGTCACCGATCCTGGCAAGGGTCCCGGCGCGGAAGAAGAGATCACAGCCCGCGCGCTCAGGCGGCGGATCCGGGGGCCGATCCTGCTGGCGGGCCCGGCTGATGAACGCAATGCACGGCTCGATCCGGCTTCGGCCAGCACACGGTCGCGGCACTGGTTCTGGACCCCGTTCCTGGGCGGATGGGATGCTTGGGCACAGGTGATCCTTGCGGTCTTCGTGATCAACATCCTCAATCTCGCGCTGCCGCTCTTCGTGATGAACGTCTATGACCGCGTGATCCCGAACCTTGCCTTCGTCACGCTCACCACGCTCGCCATCGGGGTCAGCATCGCCGTGGCGCTTGATTTCGTCGTGAAGATGATCCGCTCGGTCGTCCTGGAACGCGTCACGCGGCGCGTCGATTTGCGCGTGGGCGCCGCTCTCTTCCGTCAGGCCATGTCGGTGGAGCTGCTGTCGCGCCCCGGCGGCGCAGCGGGCATCGCCAACACCATCCGAGACTTCGAAACCGTCCGCGATTTCTTTGCCTCTGCCAGCTTTGTCGCGATCATAGACCTGGCCTTTGTCGGCATCTTCCTGGGCGTCCTGTGGTACATCGTCGGTCCGCTGGCGCTGATCCCCGCGCTTGCGGTGCCCGTTGTGCTGATCCTCGGCCTGATTGCGCAATCGCCCATGCGCAAATCGGTCGACAGGGGCCAGACCATGGCCACCAAGCGCCACACCGTCCTTGTCGAAACCTTGATGAATATCGGTACGATCAAATCGCTCGGCGCCGAACCCGCGATGCAGCGCGAATGGGAAAACGCCGTTGCCGCCTCGGCCCGCTTCGGCGGCAAGACGCGTTATTGGTCCAATGTCGCGCTGAATGGCACGCAGACGATCCAACAGGCCGTCAGTATCGGCATCATCGTCCTCGGCGTCTATCTGGTGGCCGACGGGCGCATCACCGTGGGCGCGCTGATCGCGGCGAACATCCTTGCGGGGCGCGTGCTTGCCCCGCTGGCCAATATCGCCCAGACCCTCTTTCGCGCGCATTATGCCAACCGGTCCATGGGCGCGATCACCGAATTCATGGCCCTGCCGGTCGAAACCCGCCCCGAAGTCCAAAGCGCCGCGCGGGTGCGCCGCGGTGCGGTCGAGTTCAAGGGCGTGACCTATAGCTATCCGGGCGCGAAGGTGTCTGCGCTCGACGGTCTCGATCTGGTCATCGAGCCCAGCGAATGCGTCGCGCTGGTCGGCCCCGTCGGATCGGGCAAATCCACCACCGGCATGCTGATGAACGGCCTTCTGCGCGCGTCCTCTGGTATCGTGCTGATCGACGGGCAGGAGATCGCGCAATACGACCCGGCGGAACTGCGCGCCGGGATCGGCTATCTGCCGCAGGATGCAGAACTTTTCACAGGCACCATTCGCGAGAACCTGACGATCGCGCGCCCGACTGCGTCCGACGACGATCTGGCCCGCGCACTCTGGTATGCAGGCATGGACCGCTTTGTCGCCGAACATCCTGACGGTCTTGGCGCCTTTATCGGCGAAAAGGGCGGGCGGCTGTCGGGCGGCCAGCGCCAGGGCCTGTCGCTGGCGCGCATCATCCTGCGCCGCCCCCGCCTGATGTTCCTTGATGAGCCGACAAACGCGATGGACCAGCGGATGGAGGCAACGGTGACAGAGCGCCTTCGGTCGCTGCATGTCGAGGGCACGGCGCTGGTTCTGTGTACACACCGCCAATCGCTTGCGGCGGTCGCGTCGCGCCTCGTGGTGCTCGACAAGGGCAGGAAGCTGCTGGATGGCCCCTATGCCGAGGTCGTGGACCGTCTGCAGACCGCCGCCAAATCGGTGGAGGCGCAGTAATGTTCGGGCGCGGGCCAGAGGCCGATTTCCTCAACGACATCGCGGCGGCAGAGGCCGGGACCGCCGGGCGCGGTGCCTGGGGTCTTTTGATCGCTCTGGTTCTCGGGCTCGCCGGGTTCTTCTGGTGGGCGATGACCTACGAGATCGAGGAAGTCACCCGCGGGCAGGGCCGCGTCATCCCCTCGATGCAGGTCCAGATCGTGCAGGCCCCCGATGCGGGCGTGGTGACGGAAATCGCGGTGGCCGAGGGCCAAAGCGTCGCGGCGGGCGACCGCCTGATCGCAATCGACGACACCAGCGCCGCCGCCGAAGAAGGTGGGCTGCAGGAACGCAAAGCCGCACTTGACGCCGAACGCCTGCGCCTTCTGGCCGAGGCCGAAGGCGCGGAAACGCTGGACTTCCCCGAGGAATTGAGCGCGCGCATCCCCGCCACAGTCGCCGCCGAGCAGGACGTTTTCACCACCCGCCGCCGCCAGCTTGCCCAGGAAATAGAGGTCCTGCGCAACCGGCTCGACCAGCGGCGCGGCGATCTGGCGGAACTCGAAGCCAGCCGCGCAAGGGCCGAGGCGATCCTCGCGCCCCTCGACGACGAGATCGCCCTGACCGATGATCTGGCCGCACGCGGCGTTGTCCCCGAGATCGAGCTCTTGCGCCTGCGCGCCCGCCGCGCGGAACTGTCGGGGGACTTGACCACATCCGACGCGCGCGCCCCGCGCCTTCGCGCCGCCATCGAAGAAGCCGAGAACGAGATCGCAGCCGCGACCACCGCCTACGCGCTTGCGGCGCGTGAACGCCTCGCCAAGGTTGAACTCGAACGCGCCGTAGTGGCCGAGGCGCTCGCCGCCGCCACTGACCGCGTCACGCGCACCGAAATCCGCGCCCCCGTTGCCGGCATCGTCAACCGTGTCGCCGTTGCGACGCTGGGCGCCGTGGTGCAGGCCGGCACCGAGCTTGTGGAAATCGTCCCCGCCGAGGATGGTCTTCTGATCGAGGCGAATATCCGACCGCAGGACATGGCCTTCCTCGCCCCGGGCGACACCGCGTCGGTCAAGATCAGCGCCTATGACCCGCTGGTTTACGGCGCGCTTCAGGGCACGGTGGTGCGCATCGGCGCCAACGCCATCGAGACACGGGATGGAGAGCCCTTCTTCCGCGTCGTTCTGCGCACCGCCAGCGACGCGCTCGGCACGGCGGAAAACCCGCTTCCCATCATCCCCGGCATGGTTGCGACGGTGGAAATCCAGACCGGCCGCAAGACCGTGCTCACCAATCTCGCCAAACCGATCCTGCGCGCCCGTTCTGAATCCTTCCGCGAACGCTGA
>CBFIJK010000058.1:0-22426 GCA_965662745.1 uncultured Paracoccaceae bacterium | reverse complement strand
ATCCAGAATGGCCTCTTGCTCGTCGGCCTTCAATTCTACGTCCAGTTCGTCGTGACCTGGGTCATCATCATCCTTGCTGTCTGGCTCGATATCGCGGCCAAGCGCGGCAAGCTCTGGTCGCCGATCGCCTGAGGGGGGAACGTCATGCAAAAAGGTGCACTGTCCAAGGCCCTGAAAAGCGGCGCGATCTGGGGCTTCGTCGTGCTGGAGCTGATCTTCTTCTCCATCGCGGGCGAATACCTGTCGCTTTCCGACAATGCCTTCATGGATTACGAGAACATGCTTCTGCTGCTCAAGCAGTCGGCCCCCATCGGCATCATCGCCATGGGCATGACCATCGTGATGGTGAACGGCAATATCGACCTGAGCGTCGGGGCGACCTTTGCCATCTCTGCGATCATCCTGCTCGACAGCATGACCTGGCCGATCTTCGCGGGTCTCGGCGACTGGGTGATCCCGGTCGCGTGGCTGCTGGCGCTGATCGTCGGCACGCTTCTGGGCGCGCTGAACGGACTGATCGTCTGGAAGACCGGGGTCGACGCCTTCATCGTGACGCTGGGGTCCATGCTGGGCTTTCGCGGCATTGTCTTCATGTTCAACGGCGAAAACCCGACGAGCCACTTGAATTGGACTCTGGTGGATTTCGCCGAGGCCGAATTCCTGGGCCTTGCGACCGCGTCCTGGTTCCTTCTGGCGGTCACGCTGGTGATCTGGTTCCTGATGGCCAAGACGGTCCATGGTCGCAACGCCTATGCCATCGGCGACAATCGCGAAGCGGCGGTGAATGCGGGCATTCGCGTCGGCCCGCACATGATGATCAACTTCGCGATCATCGGTTTTCTCGCGGCACTCTCGGCAGTCGTCTTCTATTCGGAAAGCGGTTCGGTGAACCCCAATGACGGCCAGCTTTACGAGCTGTGGGTCATCACGGCGGTTGTCCTTGGCGGCACCAAGATCACCGGCGGCGCGGGGAATGTCATCGGCACCTTTGGCGGCGTCGTGGCGATCCAGCTTCTGCGCAAGGGTCTGGGCCATATCGGCGCCGACACCTCGACCGTGAACCTTGTGATCGGCCTGATCCTGATCGCCGTGCTGATCCTCGACCGGCAGCTCAATATCAAGGGCAAGGAGGCCCTGAAGGTATGACCCAGGCAAAGCCCGTCCTTCACCTTGAAGACATCGTCAAGACCTTCCCCGGCGTGCGCGCGCTCGACGGTGTGTCGTTCTCCGTCATGCCGGGAGAGGTCCACGCACTGATGGGCGAGAACGGCGCCGGGAAATCCACGCTGATGAAAGTGCTCGGCGGCATCTATCAGCCCGACGAGGGCGCGATCTATGTGGGCGAGCAAAAGGTCACCATGTCCGGCCCGCTGGAAGCAA
Source organism: uncultured Paracoccaceae bacterium (assembly GCA_965662745.1). GTDB lineage: Bacteria > Pseudomonadota > Alphaproteobacteria > Rhodobacterales > Rhodobacteraceae > Anianibacter. Next base: position 21,046 of record CBFIJK010000058.1, on the reverse strand, counting down.
AGGCCAAGGGCATCGTTTTCATCCACCAGGAACTCAGCCTTGCCGAGGAACTGACGGTGGCCGAGAACATCTATCTTGGCGAATTGCCCCGCAAGAGCCTTGGGCGTGTCGATTGGGCCAAGCTGGCCGAACAGACGAACCGGATCCTGAAGGACCTCAATGTCGGGTTCGACGCCAAGACGCGTGTCGGGGACCTGTCCATCGCGAACCAGCAGATGGTCGAAATCGCCCGCGCGCTGACCGTGGACGCCAAGGCGGTGATCTTCGATGAGCCGACAGCCTCGCTGACCGATGCCGAAAAGGTCGTCCTGTTTGACGTGATTTCCGATCTTCAATCCAAGGGCGTCGGGATCATCTACATCTCGCACCGGATGGAAGAGATCTTCAAGATCACCGACCGCATCTCGATCCTGCGCGACGGGCAATACCAGGGCACCGTGAACACCGCCGAGACGGACGAGGAATCCGTCACGCAGATGATGATCGGCCGCAAGCTCGACCTCAGCCGGAACGCGTCTCACCACGAGATCGGCGAGATCGCTTTGGAAGTTCGGGGCCTTAGCTGCGGAAAGCTTTATCAAGACATCAGCTTCGAGGTGCGGCGCGGCGAGGTTGTGGGGTTCTACGGTCTTGTCGGCGCAGGACGGACCGAGATCGCCGAGACGCTGTTCGGTCTGCGCGATCCATCTTCGGGAACAATCCTGCTTGATGGTGAAGAGGTGCGCATCTCGTCTCCCGCCGACGCCATCGCGCGCGGCATTTCATTGGTGCCCGAGGACCGCAAAGGGCAGGGACTCGTTTTGGGGATGAACTGCCGGGACAACATGACCCTGCCGCAGGTCGATGATCTGAAGGCCGGGCCATTCGTCGCCGAGGGCGCGGAAGTCGCGATTTTCGATCAGTACCGCGACCAGCTTGATATCCGCACACCGGGCTGGAAACAGCAGGTCGGCAATCTGTCGGGCGGCAACCAGCAGAAGATCGTGATCGGCAAATGGCTGTCGATGCACCCGAGCGTCTTGATCGTGGACGAGCCCACACGCGGCATTGACGTCGGCAGCAAATCCGAAATTCACAAGCTTTTGCGCGCGCTTGCCGCCCAAGGCTACGCGGTGATGGTCATCAGCTCTGAAATGCCCGAGGTGCTGCATGTCTCGGACCGGATCGTCGCGATGTATTCGGGCCGGATCCAGCGCACCTTCACCTCGGAAGAGGTGACCGAAGACAGCCTGATCCAGGCGATTTCCGGCATCGGCGGCGACAAGGCCGCGTGATGCGTATCGGTTTTGCTGGGTTGGGCAGGATGGGCGCACTCATGGCGCGCAACATTGCCAGGGCAGGGTTCGAATTGACGATCTGGAACCGGTCCGCGGACAAGGCCCGCGCGCTGGCCGCGGAAATTGACTGTGAGGTCGCGGATAGCCCGCGCGCGCTATCCGGTCGCTCGGACGTGGTAGTCACCATGCTGGCGGATGATCCTGCGTCGGAGGCCGTGCATGAAGGCCCCGACGGGCTGTTCGCCGGAACCGCGCGGATATTTGTCGAAATGGGAACGATGAGCCCGGATCATATCCGCTGGCTCATGGCGCAGGCACCCGAAGGAAGCCAGATCATCGACGCGCCCGTGTCGGGGGCCACGCAGGCCGCTGGCGACGCGCAATTGCTGATCATGGCGGGCTGCGCGGCCGCCGACGCCGAACGGTTAAGCCCTTTGTTCGACGCGATGGGCAAGCAGACGATCTGCCTTGGCACTCCTGGTTCGGGCGCGGTGATGAAACTGGCGGTCAATTCGCTGATCCACGGGATCAACCAGACATTGGCAGAGGCCATGACGCTGGCCGAGGCTTCGGGTATCGCCCCAAGGGCTGCCTTTGACGTGATCGAGGCCTCTGCGGCCTGCGCCCCGATGCTGAAATACCGCCGCCCCCTCTATCTCGATGAGGCGGCGCATGACGTGACCTTCACAGTCGCTTTGGCGCGCAAGGACATGGATGTCACGGCGGCGCTGGCCGAGTCTTTGGGCACCGCCATGCCGCAAGGGCTGGTGACGCGCGCCGCGCTGAAAAAGGCCGAGGCGCAGGGCTATGGCCCGCGAGACATGGCGTCGATGCTGAACTACATGCGAGGACAAAGCACATGAAGGCCGTTCTGTTCGTCGGTGGCTGGGAAGGCCACGCGCCGATGCATTTTGCCGATTGGTATCGCGACCTCCTAACGGCGAACGGCTTTGACGTCGTGGTTCATGAGACGATGGAGCCGCTGGAGCACCCCGAAGAGATGGCCGATGTGGACCTGATCTCGCCGATCTGGTCCTCGGCCCGTTCGGGTCACCAGGAAGAATTCGGCAACATGACCAAGGTCCAAGAGGACGGTTTGCTGAAACTCATCGGCGACGGCTGTGGGCTGGCGGGCTGGCACGGTCATATGGGGGACGCCTTTCGCGACCGGCCAACCTATCACTTCCTGATCGGCGGCCAGTTCGTCGCGCATCCGCCCGGCTGGCCGGACAACCTGCAACCGGCCGAGGATTACGTCGACTACGACGTGACGATCTGCAAACCGGCCGATCCCATCGTTGCCGGCATCAAGAGCTTCCGCCTCAAGTCCGAACAATACTACATGCTGGTCGACCCCTCGAACGAGGTCCTGGCCACGACCACTTTTTCCGGCGACCACCTGTGGTGGATCGAAGGCACCGTGATCCCAGTCGTCTGGAAGCGCCGCTGGGACAAGGGCCGCGTGTTCTATTGCTCGATCGGGCATGAGTTGGACGATCTCAAGGTCCCCCAAGTCACCGAAATCATCCGGCGCGGCGCGCTTTGGGCCGCTGCTGGCAAACAAAGCTGAAACTCACTGAAAGGACAGCGCGATGAAACTCCTCCGCTATGGTGCGCCGGGGGCCGAAAAGCCCGGCCTTCTGGATGCCGATGGCCGCGTGCGCGACCTGTCGGGCGTGGTGCCGGATATCGCCGGTGAGACGCTGGCGCCTGCTGGAATGAACCGTCTTGAAGCCCTCGATCCCGCTGATTTGCCGCTGGTCGAGGGCACGCCGCAGGACGATCTGCGCCTTGGCCCCTGCGTGGGGCAGATCGGCAAATTCGTCTGCATCGGTCTCAACTATGCCGATCACGCCGAAGAGGCGGGTATGCCGATCCCGCAAGAGCCGATTATCTTCAACAAGTGGACCTCTGCCGTAGTCGGCCCGAACGACACGATCCAGGTCCCAAAGGACAGCGTGCGCACCGATTGGGAGGTCGAGTTGGGCGTCGTGATCGGGCAGGGCGGCGTCTATATCGACGAGGCGGATGCCATGAATCACGTCGCGGGGTTCTGTGTGATCAACGACGTGTCAGAGCGCGACTTCCAACTCAACCGCGCGGGCACCTGGGACAAGGGCAAGGGCTGCGACACCTTCGGGCCGACCGGCCCCTGGTTGGTGACGCCCGACGAGATCGCCGATGTCGATGATCTCGACATGTGGCTCGACGTGGATGGCGAACGGATGCAATCGGGCAGCACCTCGACCCTGATCTTCAAGATCCCGCACCTGATTTCCTATTGCAGCCGCTTCATGAGCCTGCAGCCCGGTGACGTGATTTCCACCGGAACGCCCCCCGGCGTCGGGATGGGCCTGAAGCCGCCACGCTTCCTGAAGGGCGGCGAGACAGTGAGTCTCGGGATCGCGGGGCTGGGCGAACAGCGCAGCGCGGTGCGGGCCTAGGCCCGCTCGCGCATCTGTTTCAGGCGTGCGCCATGGGCCGCACTGATATGGGCGCGCATCGCCTGTTCCGCCGCGGTTTCGTCCCGCGCCCGCAGCGCGTCAAGGATCGCGACATGTTCGCGTAGCGCGTCCTCGGCCCGGTCATCCTCGCGCAGAGTGGACGGTCCGAGGATCAACAGCGTCGTGTGGATCGACGCCACCGCCTTTTTCAAAAACCGGTTGCGCGCGGCATCGAGAAGCGCGGCGTGGAATTGACGGTTCAGCACAAATACATCGCCATCCCCGCTGGCCATCGCGTCCTGGATCGAGGCAAGCTCTGCCAGTTCCACCTCGGATGCGGCGCGAGCGGCAAAGCGGGCGGCGGTGCTTTCGAGCACGGCCCGCATGTCGTAAAGCTCTGATATCTCGGCATGATCGAGGCGCCGGATCGCGGCGCCCACGCGCGGCACATGGGTGACAACCCCGTCACTTTCGAGCTGGCGGATCGCCTCGCGCACCGGGGTTCGCGAAAAGCCCAGGCGTTTGGCAAGCTCGACCTCCATCAGCCGGTCGCCGGGCATCAGATGGCCCTTGCGTATCTCGTCGAGGATCCGGCGGTGGGCGTCCTGACCCTGCGACAGGTCCAGCGGTTTGTGATCTGCCATGACACGCTCCTTGCGCAGATTGGATACATGTGTATGCATGAGGATGCAATACAGGACCCGCCATGCCATCCGCCCACGTCCGTTCAACCATGTCCCGCCGGTCAGAGACCGCGCTGACGGCGGGTATCGGCGCCGCGCTGTTCTGGTCAGTGGGCCTGCCGCTGCCGTTTCTCTTCGGCCCGCTGTTCGCCTGTCTCGCCGCCGCGCTTCTCCAGCGCCCGCTCAAGGGCTTCGGCGTGGTCTCGACCGCGTTTCGGACCATCCTCGGGGTCGCGGTGGGCGCCTCTCTGACCCCGGATGTGGTCGCGGCGCTGCCGACGATGGCGGTCTCGCTGGCCTTCATCCCGCTCTACATCGCCGTCATCGGCGTAATCGGCGTGCCGTTCTTCACTCGCATTTACGGGTTCGATCGGGTGACGGCGTGGTATGCTTCGATGCCCGGGGGCTTGCAGGACATGATCATATTCGGCGCCGAGGCAGGGGGCGATGCGCGCGCGCTGTCGCTGATCCACGCCACACGCGTGATGATGATCGTGACCATCGCACCAATTATCCTGACCTTCGGATTCGGCGCGGTGCTGACGAACGCGATCGGCGCGCCTGCGTCAGAGATTCCGCTGCATGAGCTGGCCCTGATGGTCGCGGCAGCGCTGATTGGATGGAAGGGCGGCGAGAAGATCGGCCTCTTCGGCGCGTCGATCCTCGGCCCGATGATCGTGACGGCAATCCTCAGCCTCTCGGGTTTCATCCACGCGCGCCCGCCCGCCGAGGCGATCCTCGCCGCGCAGTTCTTCATCGGTGTCAGCATCGGCGTCGGATATGTCGGCATCACGTTGGCCGAATTGCGCCGCGTCGTCGTGGCGGGCGTGATCTTCGTGCTGATCCTCGCGGTGCTGGCGGCGATCTTTGCCGAAATCGTCGTGCTTCTCGGCCTTGCACGTCCGGTCGAGGCGTTCATGGCCTTCGCGCCGGGCGGGCAGGCGGAAATGACCGTTCTGGCCATCGTGGCGGGGGCCGATCTTGGCTATATCATCGTCCATCATCTGGCGCGCGTCTTTCTTGTGATCACAGGCGCGCCGCTGGCCGCCCGTATCCTCTTGCGCGCCCGAAAGGACCCGTGATGCGTTTTACCACCCGACCAGAGCTTCAGGGCACGTTCGGCGTCTGCGCCTCGACGCACTGGATCGCCACCGCCGTGGGCATGAAAATGCTGGAAGCGGGCGGAAATGCTTTCGATGCCGCCGTTGCGATGGGATTTACGTTGAACGTGGTGGAGCCGCATTTGAACGGCCCGCTGGGTGATATGCCCGCGCTGATCTGGCCTGTGGGCGCCGATGCGCCGTCGGTGAACTGCGGGCAGGGGCCTGCGCCCACGGGCGCGACGATTGCGCATTACCGGGCCGAAGGGCTGGACCTCATACCCGGTTCTGGCCTGTTGTCGGCAGTTGTGCCGGGGGCGTTCGACGCGTGGATGGTGATGCTGCTGGAGCATGGCACGATGACCTTGCGCGAGGTGTTGGAGCCTGCGGTGCAGTATGCGGCCCACGGTCATCCGATGCTGGCGAGCGCTGCGGCGATGATCGCCCAGAACGCCGATCTTTTCCGGGATCATTGGCCCACCTCTGCCGAAGTCTGGCTGCCGCACGGCAAACCGCCTGCGCCGGGTGAGATGTTCCGCAATCCTGCGCTCGGCGCGTTCTGGGGTCGTCTGCTGGAGGAGGTGGAAACTGTCACGGGCCGCGAGGTTCAGATCGAGACCGCGCGCCGCATTTTTGCCGAAGGCTTCGTGGCGGAGGCAATTGACGACTACGTTCGCGAGGCGTGCGTCCTTGATGGCACGGGCGTGGCGCGCAGGGGGGTGCTGACCGGGCAGGACATGGCCGGATGGCGCGCGGGGACGGAACCGGCGGTCAGCGTCGGCTATCAAGGATGGCAGGTCTGGAAGGCCGGGCCGTGGTCGCAGGGGCCGGCCCTCTTGCAATCGCTGCGACTGCTAGAGGCGCAGGGCTTTGGTGAAGACGGCCCGCTGTCGGCGGAGTTCATTCACCGCATCACCGAGACTCTCAAACTGTCGATGGCCGACCGCGAGGCGTATTACGGCGATCCGGATCAAAGCGTCATTCCGATAGATGTCCTCTTGTCCCCTGCCTATGCGAAAGAGCGCGCCGCGCTGATCGGCGAGTCCGCGAGCCTCTACCAGCGGCCCGGACGGATCCCCGGCTATGAGGCGCAAGCTCGCGCCTTCATCGACCGCGCAGCACGGATGCAAGAGACTGATGCAGGGATCGGCGGGGGAGAGCCGACCTTTTCTCATCTCACGCCCGCACCCCCGGCAGAGGGCGACACTGTCCATATCGACGTGATCGACCGATGGGGCAACATGGTCTCGGCCACGCCGTCGGGCGGCTGGCTGCAATCGAACCCGGTCATTCCCGGCCTCGGCGTGCCGCTGGGCAGCCGCGCGCAGATGTTCTGGCTGGACGATGGCCTGCCGACCTCGCTCGCCCGCGGCCGCCGCCCGCGCACCACCCTGACGCCATCGATGGCCCAGCGGCCCGATGGTACGCGCCTGGCCTTCGGCACGCCCGGCGGAGACCAGCAGGATCAGTGGCAACTGATCTTCCTGATGCGCCTCGTGCATCAGGGGATGAACCTGCAAGCCGCCGTGGACGCGCCACTGTTTCACAGCCAGCACCTGCAGGCGAGCTTCTACCCGCGCGGCACCAAGCCCGCCGCACTGGTGATCGAGCCCGATTTCCCCGCAGAGACGCTGGAGGCACTGCGCGCCATGGGGCACCTGCTGACCGTGGCAGACCCATGGTCCATCGGCCGTCTGACCGCGACCAGTCGCTCACCCGAGGGATTGCTGAAAGCCGCTGCCACCCCGCGCCTTATGCAGGCCTATGCGGCGGGGCGGTAGGCAGGCGCGGGACAGCGCGCCGTGATCGAGCTGTTCACCGGCGGGCTGGACACCGCCGTCTTCTCGGCACTTCTGGCGATCAGTTTCACGGCGTCCTTCATCACCGTTGCGCTCGGGATCGGCGGAGGCGTTCTGCTATTGGCGGTCATGGCAAGCCTCCTGCCGCCCGCCGCACTGATCCCGGTGCACGGGGTGATCCAGCTTGGATCGAATGCGCTGCGCATGGCTGTTCTGGTACGACATGTCCACTGGCCGCCAGTCGCGATGTTCCTCGTCGGAACCGTGCTTGGCGTCGCGCTGGGCGGGTCGGTTGCGGTCAATCTGCCACCCGGCGCGGTGATGATCGGGGTCGGCTGTTTCGTGATTTGGTCGGTCCTGTCAAAACCCCCGGCATGGCTGTCCCGGCTTCCGGTTTTGACGGGGCTGTTGTCCAGCTTTCTGACCATGTTCTTCGGCGCCACAGGCCCGTTCGTGGCCAATTTCACCAAGTCCCTGTCGCTGCCACGTGAGGCTCATGTCGCCAGTCACGCGGCCTTCATGAGCCTGCAACACTTTGCCAAGGTGCTGGTCTTCGGGTTGCTTGGCTTTGCCTTCGGTCCTTGGCTGGGATTTCTTGCGGCGATGATCGTAGCGGGTTTTCTGGGCACGCTTGCGGGGCGGCTGGTGCTGACACGGCTGAGCGACCGGGCCTTCAAGCGGGCGCTCGACTTCGTGCTGGTCCTGATTTCGATCCGCCTGATCTGGCTGGGGATTGCGTCTTTGATGTAGGGGTCACCTGCCGTTTCAAGCCCGGAGGTCTGCACCCTCTGGGAAGTCAAAGCTCTTACCCTGCGGCACCGAACCCGTCTCGCCAAGCCGCGCGTTCTGTTGCATGACGGGTGCATGAGCAACGCTGCCACGTCAGATCGCCCGAAGGCGCCCCGATCCTCCGAGATCCTGCTGGAGGTCGCAGAGGCGCTTGATGCGCGCCAGATGGCGAAGGCGCGGGTGTGCCTTGAAGGGTTGTCGGGGGACGATCACGGGCCGCTCAATTCCGGACTTGTCCTGTCGCTCTGGCACCGGCTTGTGCAGTTGGAACTGCGCCAGCTTGAGTCGCGCAAACCGGAACTGGCAGAGGCAAGCCGGGTGTTGTCGCAGTTGGTTTCGGACCCTGCGCCTCAGCCCGTGGCGGTTCTTGCTGCGGTCCTGTCGTTGCCTGCCCCGATTGCGGCGGCGCTGGTCGACGGGGTCTACCCCGATGCTGTGGATGCGCTTGATTATTCCGATGTGCTGAAAGTCTGCGAAAAGGTGCAGTCGGCGAGGCGGCCGCGGCTCTACCTTCGGCTCTGGACCGATCTTCTGGCGCGGTCGCGCCCGGCGGTGCCCAGCTTCTGGGACTACCTTCAAATCCTGCGTGTCCTGTCCGAACTGGGCGTCGAACCGGTGAGCGAGGCCGACGCGCTTCTGATCCGCGCAGGGCGTGAGGACGCGTTAGGCCTATTCGCGTTCTACGCGGGCGTTTTGGGGGGTGGGCAATCGGCGAAGGGTTTGAAGGTCGCCAAGGGCCTCACTGACCCGATACAGCGCCTCATGGGCGAAAGCGTCCTGACCGGCGCGCCGCTACCAGAGGCCCTGCTTTCCACGGCACTCGCCACCGCGAAAGAGATGGCGCCGCTGTCAGATCCCGAACGGTTCAAGACGGCGATGCTACGCCTTGGCATCGCGCGCGGCGATCTAGGCTCTGTGATCGAAGCGACCGACCCGGCCGAGGCCCCGCGCCTGACACCCGACCGGATCTGCCTGCGGGCCATGGCCCTTGCGCGCGCTGGCCGCACGGATGAGGCGCACGAGGCCACGTCTGCCATCCTGCGCCGCGACGACACGCCGTGGTACCTCAAGGGCCGGGCGCGCGTGGTGGCCATGACGGCGGGGCGCGTGGCGGCGAAGGCGGCGCTTGCGGTGGATGAAACCGTGCCCGATATGCCGGTAATCGCGGGCCGCCCCTTGGCGCAATCGCTTTGGGTCGGGCCGCGCCTGCGCTGGGTCGAAACGCTGTCGATCCGGTCTTTCCTGAACACCGGCTGGCGCTATCAGCTTTACGTCTATGACGCGCCCGAAAACGTGCCCGATGGCGTTGAGCTTCTGGATGCCGCAAGTATCGTGCCGCGCAGCGATCTTTTCCGCGAAAGCGTGGGCAGCGGCATTCACCGCGGCAGCCTTGGCGCGTTTTCCGATCTCTTCCGCTACAGCCTGTTGCATCGGCGCGGGGGCCTTTGGACGGATACGGACGTGATCAACCTGAGTGCGTTCGATCCGGACGGTCAGTCCTTTGTTGCCAGCGAATTCACCGATGCGGGTTTTGCCGGGCCAAGTGGCGCGATGTTGGCTGCACGCGCAGGTGATCCGATGCTACGCCGCGCGGTAGAGCGCAGCCGCCAGGTGATCGAGGCCGATGGCGTGCATTTCTCGCGCATCGGACCGGACCTTCTGGCCGAGCTTCTTTCGGTTGAGCCGTTCGCGCGGCGCAAGATGATGCCACCGGCCTTTCTCAATCCCGTGACCTGGATGGAGACCGCCGCGCTTCTGCGCGCGCCGGATGCACTGTCGCAGTACCTTGAGGATCCGAACACGTTGAATTTGCACGTCTATACAGAGACCTGGCGCATGATCGGCCTTGACTTGGCCACCCCGCCCGGCACCGACACGGCCATCGGCGCGCTCTATGATGGTGTGGTGCGCAAAGGGCTGACAGCGCGACAGGTGCTGGGATGATCGGGTTCAAGAACAAGCGGACCGCGACACAGCAATCAGACCTTGCTGCGTTTCTGGACCGCTCGACCGCGCCGATCGGCGCGCTCACGCTACAAGGGGCCGATCTTGGCGCCATGATCGCCGCGGAAACGGATCGTAAAGTGCTGGAAGCTGCGCTCGACCGGGCGCGCAAGGCGCCCGATCCGCACTGGATGCTAGCGCTTCTGCGCCGCCTGACCGATCAAGGAAACGATCCGGAGCACATCACCGAGTACGCCGATGTTCTTAGCGCCAGCCGACATTTCGACGAGGCGCGCCGGATGCTGGCGCGCGCCGGGCGCAGCGCCAGGACCCTGCCGCGCTACGATTCCGCCTGTATGCGCGTGGCGGCCGCGGCTGGTGACCATGACCGCGCGGCAAGGGCGCTGGAAGGGAAGGGTCTTGCCGACCACCGGCAGGCTACCGCGATGCTTTGGGCGGAACTGGCGGAAATTGCGCGAGGCCAGGGCGAGTTGGAAGCCGCAGCGGCGGCGCTGACCCGCGCCGAGGGGCATTTGGGCCAAGGCTCGCCGCATCTCAACGAGGCGCGGCTTGACCTTCTGGCCCTGACCGATGGTCCCGTCGCGGTACTCGATCGGCTTCAATCGCTGTCCGATCTGCCGGGGCTTGCAGAAGATCCTGCGCGGCGGCACCGGATCGAGGCGCGGATGCTCTGCTATGAGGCACGCTTTGCCGAGGCGCTGGAACGCACCGCTGCGTGGCTCACCGAACGGCCGGATAACATTGCACTTTATTCGCTGGCCTTTCAGGCCGCCGCCAATGCCGACCGCGCGTCGGCTTTTACACGGATCATTGAGCGCGCGCACCGGCTGTTCCCGGCCTGGACCGAGGTTCTGCGACTCCGCTGCGCCTGGGCTCTGGAACAGGACGAGACGGATATCGCGCTGGGTCTGATGGATGAGATCCGCTTACGGTCCGAATGGGGTTATTTGGAAGCGCGGCTGAATTACGCCTGTCATGACCCGTCCAGAAACGATGCCCGCGCGGCGTTCCGCGCTTGCAAGGATGCGGGACTGAACCACGGCTGGAACGAGGTCGTTCTGGCCAATTTCCTTTATTATTTCAACGCCTCGCCGGACACGCTTGCCGAGGCGCGTGCGCTGATCGAGCCTTGCATCGGTCGGCTTCGCCACGACCCGCTGGCGCTGCGCAGCCACCTGCGCCTGATACTGGCGACAGAGGGCGTCGATGCGATGGCAGACGCGTTCGAAGACGTTCCGCCGGGGTTGGCAAACTGCGGCGCGCTTGACCCGACGCGGCTGATGATCACCGCGCACCGCGAGGACGACGCGGCGGCGCGGCAGGGCTGGGGCCGCCATCTTGCGCGCAGCGCCCACGTCGCGCTGAATGCAGGGTCGAGCTATCCTGAAACTCTTTCCCTGAAATACCGCGAAGCGGCGGGCGACGTGCTGGCCTTCGCGACGATCTTCAACGGGATCGAATACGTGAACTGGTTTCTCGACTACTATCGCAGCCTTGGCGTCGCGCATTTCTTTTTTACCGACAACGGGTCGGACGATGGCACGACCGAATTGCTGATGGCGCAGCCCGATGTGTCGGTCTTCCAGAACACCGGCAGCTTTTCCGAGGCCGGATGCGGTGTCTTCTGGGCCAATCATCTGATGCGGCGCTTCGGGGCGGGTCATTGGTGCTTTCACCTCGACATGGACGAGGCGTTCGTCTTTCCGGGACAAGAGGCGGGACGCAGCCTTGGCGATCTGCTCGCCTATATGGATGCGAGTGGCTTTGAGACCCTGAACGCCCCGATGATTGATATCTATCCCGCGACGCTGACAGGCGGGGTGCAGGATAACCCATTCGATCTGAGCTGCTATATCGACAGTGATTACTTCAGCTTTGCCTGCGATACGCCGCCCTATGTTCTGACGCAGGGCGGGCTTCGGGCGCGGTTCACCGGGCGCAGCCTGATGATGAACAAGGCGCCGCTGGTCAAGATGGCGCCCGATGTGGCCTTCATCCTCAACAACCACCATCACACGCATTTGCCCGTCGCCGATATCAGCGGCGCGGTCCTGCACTACAAGTTCGTGGGCGATATCCTGTCGCGCATCGACGAAGCGATCGAACGCGAGGAACACTTCATGGGGGCCAGATTCTATCGCGCGCTGCGCACGCCGCTGGCAACGGCGTCTCATTCCGAGAGTGCGCTATTGTCCGACTATTCCGTCAAATATGAGAATCCGGCGCAGCTGGTCGCTCTGGGGTTGATTGAAACCAGCGCAAATTGGCAACGTTTCCAAGGTACGGGGCAGGGCTGAGCTTTACTCTCCGTCAATTAGGCGCTTAATGTTCCTCGACGCTTTTGCATCCAACCGGAGCTCTCAAAATGGCACTTCGATTCGGCAATTTTCTGACCGTGGCCCTGTCCATCCTGCCGTTCGCGAACGCTGCAACGGCTTCGGTGCCCAGCTACACGGCTGCCAGCGAGTGGGAAACCGCGCAGCTTGAGAACACGGTTACGGCCTATACGCGCTTTATCGTGACGAACCCCGACAGCCCCCATGTGGACGACGCACGCCGCAAGATTTCCGAGGTTTCAGGCGTGACCGGTACGGGCGACTGGGGCTCCATCGAAACGCTGGCCAAGCAAATCGGTCTGCAGGACGCAGATCGCGCGTCTTCGGGCAGAAATGCGTCGGCGATCTTCCTGAACGTCTGAGATCAAGGACATCCGATGAAAATTCGCAATCTCCTCGCCGCGTGCCTGACCGCGCTTGCAAGCCTTGGCGCAACCTCGGCAATCGCCGCCCAGAAAGAGGTAGTCGTTGCGGGCAACATCGCCGAGAACAACGCCAGCTTCGGATATCTCAGCTTTCGCCACGCGGTGCGCGGAACGATCACCGAAGGCCTGTCGATGCGCGTCGACGCCTCGCGCGCCGATTTCAACTTCCCCAACGGGGCGGTCCAGACCAATGGCAAGCTCGACACAGTGCGGGCGCTATTGTCCTACGGCATGCTGGTCAACGGCGCGTCGGTGAAGGTGTTCGGCGGTCCGTCCTATGTCACGAAATACTTCAATCCCGCCGCGCCGGGCCTGACGCCGATCGACAGTTTGGGTTTCTTTGCGGGCTTCGAGTATAGCAGCTGGGAAGACGACGACGCGGGCCTTCAACTGATCGCAGAGTTCGAGACCCAGCAGACCACACTTTATACGCGCGGCACGTACCTCTTCGCCTTCGGCAACGTCGCGGTCGGTCCGACCGCGCATTTCCTCGCCGAGCGCGGCTATGAGCGTTATGGCGCTGGTCTTTGGATGAACGTCAACATCTCGGACAACGCGACGATCTTCGCGTCCGCAGTCGCGGCTGAAGGCGGGGCAACAGCTGCTGCGCGCACCAGCGCGAGCTATGTCGAACTTGGTCTCGCGTTCAACTTCTGACGCCGGACATGTTTTCTGAATCGGTGGCGGCGTTCTGCGTCGCCATTTTTTCGTTCGGGGCCACCCTGTCATGACCAATATCGATGTCGGACGCACCCTCGTGGTGATCGCCTCGCCCTTCACGGCGGCGGACCGCTTTGCCGATCAGTTGGCGCGCATATGCAGCGGATCGGCCGCCTGGGACTATGGCAAGGCGGGCGATGCGTATGAGCGTCTCGACGCCATGGTGCCAAACGATCACGAGGCCGAAAGCACGCTGATCCTGCGCCTGACCGAGGCCGACATCTGGTCGATGGGCACGCAGGGCCCCCTTGGTCTACCTGTGGTCATGTGCCTTCTCGCGGAAATGAGACTCCCGGTCCTTCATCTCGTGCGTCGCGATGCCGCTCAACTGGCGATGGCTGCGTTGCTTGGCGGCGCGGATTCCGAAGCCAAGTTGCCCGTCTGGTTGGCGCCCGATGAGGTGGTGCAGACCGCGCGCTGGCTTGAGGCGGGACAAGTCCAGATCGGCCGCGCCGCGCGGCTTGCCGGGGCCAAGACCGAGACGGTGGCGCATGAGGATCTGGTCTCGATGTTGGCCGCGTCCGGCATCTTCCGCCGGGCACTGCGGCTTGTGGGGGCATTTTCTCATGTGCCCGACACCCTGCGGCTCAACCCGCCCGAGGGCACCCGGCCGAACATTCTCAACCTCGATGAGATCAACGACCACCTGGCGCGTCATGCGCCGGATCTGGTTCCTGGCCCTCCACTTGATTGAGGTCATCTAGGAACCGCTTTCTCTGAGCGGCGACCCCGCGATCATACGGAAACTTGTTCAGCGCCTCATCCATCAGTGCAAGTGCAATTTCCTTCTGCCCTGCAGCGTGAAAGGTGTGCGCGACGGTGTTCAGGTGCACAGTTCGTGTCTCAGGGTCCGAAAACAAGAGCTGAGCTTTCACAAGGGCAGATTTTAGCTTTTCAGTTGTGATATCAAGAATGGCCGACAGCATTATGCCGTCCGCCCGATAACCGGGTGTTTCCATTAGCTCCTGCGTAGCAAGCTTGGCCTTGTTGAACAAACCGCACTGGAAAAGGTTCAGGATCAGCTGAGTTCTGGCCTGTGGGATCCCGTTCCTGATCGCGCGCTTCGCAATCAGGTTACTAATGAGGGGATGGATCAATTTGGACGATATATGGGCCATCAAGCCGAGTGTGGCAGGCTGTACTTCCTGACGAAGAATGGCGCCGAAAGAGGCCAAAATAAGCGCACGCTTCGCGGCGGGTGCCGGCAGGCAACGATCCAGAAATACGAGCGTCCAAAGTGGTCGGGTCTTGCCCGCCAAGCGTTTGATCGACAGTATTCCTAGCGCGGCGGCATTTTGATCACCCTCGCCCAAAAGCCTTTTCGCAGTCCTCAGGCGACCCAAGTCCTTTGCATTGAGCGGTATACCCGGCAAAAGCGTATGATCCGCCGTGTTTGAAAAAATGCGATCAATCAACTCCGCCGTCTGTTTCGCGCCTTGGCTCAGCAGAGCAATATGCTCGAAATCGACAGAGTGGCGGTAGGTCGATCCCGCGTTCACGAACGTCCAGGCTTCTGCCATCCCGGCAGACCAACTCCCAATCAGTGGGCGGGCCTCAACGACATGAAGTGTGAGATTGACCGGCCTTATCTCAGTTTTCCGCATGAGATGCGTCGTGAGTTCGCTGATTTCTCCGAGACCAAGCGCATTGTAATCGGGGATCGGCAGAAAATTTGGATTTGAGTCCAACAAGATAACCTGGGCGACCCGATACCCTTGCTTCTCTATGTGATCGGCGATCAGAACGGCCAGGGGGCCTCCAAAGCAATGCGCCAAGAAGGATACGGGTCTTTGGTGTCCGAGGCTCAGTATCTCAATCGCGATCAACTTTGCGAACTCATCCATATTCCGAACGTTCGGAAATTCGCCATCGCTGCGAAAAAGCGTACCCCAGACTTTGGAGCCGTTCTTCATATGCTTGGAAATCTCATGCGCCCAAGTGCTGTCGCCGGGATAAGAAAAGATCACGATGATGGGTGGGGCCTCTGGATCGCCGTCGCGCATGAGGTGTAGATGCGGGGTGTCGGGTGTGGTCGGCGCCTCAATCGGCTCTGGGCGCGTGAGGGCGCGCAAGGCGCCGAGCCTCGGATCGGCCATGAAAATGCCCGCCGCGATGCGCTGGCCGAGATCGCGTTCCAGTCGCGCCAGAAGCTGCATCGCGGACAGAGAGTTTCCGCCCTCGAGGAAGAAATCCGCATCGTCCGACAGACGCGATTTCGGCAGCATCTCGGCCCATGCGCGTTGAACGGGGTCGGGTGCGGTATTGTTCATCGTCGCCTCTGCGCCCGCCTCGCCCTCCAAGAAATTGGAATGCAATCGACGCGTGTCGAGCTTTCCGTTCGGCGTCAGTGGCAGGCTGTCATAGGCGCTGAAATGCGTGGGCATCTGGAACCGCGGCAGGCGTTTAGCCAGCGCATGGCGCAGGGATTGCGTGTCCGGCGCTGCGCCGCTGGGCGTATAGACAGCCAGAAGTGCGCGCACCGGCAAGCCTGGCGTATCGGCGATCCCGATCACGGCGGCGTCTTCGACGCCCGGCACTGCACGCAGGGCGGCGGCGATCTCGGCCGGTTCGATCCGGTGGCCGTTGAACTTGAAATACTCTGTGATCCGTCCAAGGAACTGCAGCGGCCCGTCCGGAGTGCGGCGCACCCTGTCGCCCGTCCGGTAGAGCGTGATTGTTCCCTCTCCCGCCAGCCCAAGCTGGTGCTTCGGCAGGTCCAGAAAGCTCGCCGCCGTCCGTTCCGGCAGTCCCGCATAGCCGCGCGCCAGCCCCGGTCCGCCGACGTAAAGCTCTCCGGCAAACCCATCGGGCACGGGCCGTTGATGTGCGTCCAGTACAAAGGCGGCATTTCCCGGGAGGGGCGCGCCAATTGGCACGACCAACGCGCTTTCGTCCTCGGCTCTGGTTTCATGCATCGTGGTATAGGCGCCGTTTTCCGTCGGCCCGTAGCCGTTCGTCAGTCGCAATCCGGGATAAAGCGACCGACAGCGTGCCACCGTCTCGCCCGGCAGCGCCTCGCCCCCGACGGTCAGCCAGTTCAGCCCTGACAGAGCCTCCGGAACCGCGTCGAGAAGCGCCCGGAAGATGCCCGTCGACAGGAAGGCGTCTGTTACGGCGTGGCGGTTCAGGACATCATGATAATCGGTCAGCGTCGCAGGTCGGCCCTCTGGCACGGCCAGCGCCGCGCCGGTCAACAGCGCGCCCCAGATCTCGATCAGCGCACCGTCGAAACTCGGGGACGCCAGTTGCGCCATGCAATCGCCGGGGCCGAGCGCGGGTTCTTTCAACCCTGCCGCTAGGCGCAGGATCGCGCGGTGTGGAAGCTCTACTCCCTTGGGCGCGCCGGTCGAGCCTGAGGTGAAAAGGATATAGGCCAGCGCATCGGGGTCGATGTCGGGGCTTGTCCGATCCTCTGCCGGGGCGTCCGGCGTGATTGGCAGCGGCGTAAGGTCCGAGTTCTTAATCGCGCCGACGTGAAAGCGGCATCCACTGACCCGAAGCATCTCGGCGCGGCGCTCGGCGGAATAGGCGGGATCGATCGGCACCACGACCGCGCCGCATTTCAGCACCGCCAGCGTCGCCTCGATCAGTACGCGCCCAGGCTCGACGGTGATTGCGACGGCGGCCCCTTCCGTCAGTCCCGCGCGTGTCATCGTGGCGGCGAGCGCGTTGCTTTGGTCATTTAGCTCGCGGTATGTCAGATCGCCCGCTACGCTGCGGATTGCGGGGGCGTCCGGGGTCTTTGAAGCGATCGCTTCGAAGACCTCAGCAATGTTTGTGCCGGTGGCTTCTTCAAGCGGCGCCACAGCCGCCGCCGCCATTTCTGCGCGCGTCTCTTTGCCGACCAGATCGACATCGCCCATCGGTGCATGCACGTTCTCAAGTGACAAGATCAATTGCCGCCGCACCGCGCTGAGACATGCATCCAGATCGACGCACGAAAAGAGATACGTCCGCCCGTAGAGCGCAAGCACCAACCCCGCGCCATCGAGGCGGATCGACAGGTGCACGTCACCGGGGATGTGGCGCGTGGGCCGGGTGAGACGCGTGAGGACCAGATCGCCGCGCGTCATCCTTTCCACCCGGCTGGCATATTGCACGCTGGTCGCCTGCATACGGATGTTGGAGCGTTGCCCGATCAAGGCGGGTAGGTCGACCATCGCGTCCCGCACCGCCATTGCCCGCGACACAAGGCTGCCTGACAGCACCGCCTCTGCCGAAATCTGCCCGGTTTCGACAACCATCCCGACGAGACGCGTGCGCTCTTCGGTGTCGCGCAGGGAAAACGCGGCGCCGACGGTCACATCGTCTTGCCCGCAGAACCGGGCAAGCATGGCCTGGAACGCGGCTGTAACGAGGCCATATGCCGTCACGCCATTGCCCCGCGCGACGTTCAGAAGCGTTGTGGTTTCGTCGTCCGTCAGGCGCAGCGCGCTTCGGCGCGCAAGGCTATTGCCGCTCTGCCTGTGCAGCACGGGCCAGGCCATTTCATGAGGCACTGTTGTGTGGCGGTCAGGAGAGTCCCAGTCAGACAGGAAATCGGCGAACGACGGGGCCGGGCCTGTGGGCGGTTCCCCGATATAATAGTCCCAGAGTTCCGCAATGATGATCTCGACCGTGTCATGATCGGCAATTGCGTGGCTGATCACGAGGTTCAGGACAAAGGTGCCGTCCCTCTGGTCCAGAAGCGTGATCGCGGCGAGCGGCCCGGTCGCGAGATCAAATGTCGTCGTCTCAAGTTCGGTCAGCCGCGTCTCCGTCCAGGCAAGGGGATCTTGTCCGTCAGGCAGGATTTCATGGCAAAACGCGATGCGACGCGGGGCGTCGAAATGTGGAACGGGCTTGCCCCCATCCAGGTCTATGCGCAGACCGAAAGCGTCGTGTCGCTTGGCTAACCCCTCGACCGCATGGGCCAAACGCTGAGGATCAAGCGGGCCTCTGACCTCGAAGGTCGCGCCAATGGTGAATGCCGCGCTGCCATCCGTTCCGAAGGCGGCGCTGGTCCAGATATCTTCCATCGCCGGGGTCAGGCGCGGCGGGCGCTTGGACTCTTTTTTGGTGCCCTTCTTGAGAAGTGCGGCGCGCAGGCGCTCTCCCCTGTCCATCGCGTCAGTCATGACGCGGCCCGCGTCGGCAGCTCGACATGCAAGAGCCCTGGTCCGTCCCATGCGAGCGCCTCGCTCAGCAACGGCTCGACCGGATCGCCCGGACCAAGCCGCGCGGCGCGGCCCCCCACCGCGGTCATGAGCGCGTCGAACTGCACCGGTTCAGGGAAGTTGATCAGCCGTTCGCCGCCCTTGGCAAACCGAAGATCCGGCCCGGCAATCCCGATGCCCCGATTGTCGAAGACAATGGCCAGCACCGGTGCATTCTGTTGGACGATGGTTTCGAGGTCCGCGATCCCGGCCATAGCGGCAAAATCGCCAAGGATGGCGACGACCGGATCACCGGGGCAGGCTGTCGCCGCGCCAAGCGCCTGTGCGAGGCCCCCGCCCAAATGTCCGCCGATCCCAGGCGTCAGGCGGCGCCACGGCATGCGCACGTCCACTGAGCGCTCTGCCATTTGCAGGATTGCACCGCCATCAAGGACCGTGATCGCTGCAGGAGGCAGCGCGTTGTTCAGGGCAGCCAGTACCTCTGTGGCCCGGCCTTGGGGCGCGTGCATGGATGCAGAGGTGGGCAACGGGGACGGCGTGGACCCTGAGACCATGGGAACGAGCGCGCTTAGCGCGGCGGCCGGGTCGCAGGCGATGTCGCACCCGCTGATCCCCGCGCTTGTGCCGCCGGGCCAGTCGAGCCGGTGCACGGATACGCCTGCACCGAAATCCGCGCCCCAACGCATTGTCCAATCAAGAGCCGTGCCGAGGGCCAAGACGGCATCCGCCCGTTTGAATCGCGCGCGGTCGAGCCGGTCGACATGGCGGGGATCGTCCGGGGGAAGTATGCCGCGCGCCAGCGGAGTCGCCGCGATGCCCGCGCCTGCTGCATCTGCAAGGGCGCGCAAGTTCGACAGGGCATCTTCCGCCGGGCGCAGGGTTTCGCCGACCAGCAAGAGCGGCGCTTCGGCCTTGGCAAGATCCGCCGCGATCCGTTGAAGAGAAGACTGGTCAAAATCGGGTGCCCTCTTCCTCGTCGAAAAAGAGGGCACCTCGGCTGTCACCCGCCCGTCAAGGGCATACCGCCCCAGATGCAGAACGGCCGGGCGCGGAAAGCCGTCGCCCGTCGCGTCGAACAGCCAGTCCACGCAGGCACCGACCGCGTTCGCGTCGTCGCAACTATGATAAAGCGCGCCTGTGCCGGTGATCGCCGCCTCTGGGTCGGCGCCCTGAAAGGCTTGTCGGTGGGTCTCACCCGCAGCGATGAACGGCACCGGGCGGCGGCCCTCGGTGCACCACACGAGAAGCGGCAGCGTATTCCAGATGCCCGGCCCCTTGCAGCAGAGGACCGCTGCCGTCACCTCTCCCGAGATGAAGATATCCGCGCTTGCCGCGAAGGCGGCACCGGCCTGCGTGCGGCAGGATACAAGGGCAATCCCGACCGTCAAAAGGGAATCATAGAGATCGTAGACCGTGTCGCCCGGAACGGAATAAATCCGCCGGATCCCATGCGCTGCCAGCGCCTCGGCCAGCCGTTCGCCGCCGCGTGGCCCGGCGATCACGAGGGTTCCTTTGCGATATCGCCCGCGGCTTCATTCAATAGGTCCACCAGCGCGCCGCCATCGACCTGCGACAGATACCGCGCCAGCGAGGCCGGGGTCGGGTGGCCGAGAAAGGTCACGGGCGACAGATCGTGGCCCAGTGTGCCGCGGATCTGGGAAAGGACCCGCATGGCGGCCAGAGAATCTCCGCCCGCCATGAAGAAATCGTCGTGGATGCTCACGCTCGGCCCCGGAAGGACAGAGGTGAAGATCGCGTGGATCAGCGCCTCCATGTCGTTGCGGGGCGTGCCGGACGGCGGGCTTAGATGATCGGCCAGATCGTGCTGCAGGCTGACGCGGCGCAGCTTGCCGGAGGGACCTTTCGGCAGTTCATCCAGCAGCAGGATGCGGCTGGGCACCAAAGTGCCGTCGCAGCGCGCCAGAAGCGCCTGGCGCAGGTCGGCTTCGGACAGGATCGCGCCGGGGGCGGCGACAACGCCCGCCGCAAGATCTTGGCCCATCGTCGGGTGATCGACGCCGAAGGCCACCGCCTCGGCCACGCCGGGCCGCGCGAGAAGCAAGTCCTCAACCGCGTGGGGAGAGATGTTGAAACCCGCGCGTTTGATCATCTCCTTGCGCCGCGCCACGATCCAGAGCGCGCCTGTCTCGTCCAGCCGCCCCAGATCCCCTGTCGCCAGCCAGCCTTCTGCATCCGCGCCGTCATCCTGAACGTTGAAGTAGCCGGTCACCGCGTGGGGCCCACGGATCATGATCTCGCCTTCCGACCCAGGCGGCAGGGTGGTGCCGTCGCTGTCCCGGATCTCGATCTCCAGCCGGTCGGGCCAGCCCACTGATCCATGCGGCGCGGATC
>CBFIJK010000057.1:0-22552 GCA_965662745.1 uncultured Paracoccaceae bacterium | reverse complement strand
TTCAACCCGCGCGGGTTTCATGTCTGACGAATGCAGCGACGAGGAATGCGCGCTGTCGATCTGGCCCTCGTGGATCTGCGCCCAATTGGCCGGAACGCGGATCTTCAGAATCGCGATGTCGGTGCCCTTCTCGGGCGCAAAAGCCGGCGGGTCGAATTCGGGGGCCTTTTCTGCCTCGCCCAGCCACGCCCAAAGAAATCCACCCCATTCGACGGTCGGGTAGACGCGGGCCTTCACGCGGTCCTTGAGCGGGCTGCCTTCGGGTTCTGACGACATCGCTGTGACATTGCCGTTCACGTCGAATTTCCAACCGTGATACAAGCAGCGCAGGCCGCATTCTTCGTTCCGCCCGTAGACGAGCGACGCCTTGCGGTGCGGGCAAAGCTCATCGAAGAGGGCCGCTGTGCCTTCGCTGTCGCGCCAAGCGACATAGGATTTGCCAAGCGCTTCGACCCGGACAGGCTTGCCATCGGGATCGGCGATCTCTTCCAGAAGGCAGACAGGCGTCCAGTGCTGGCGCATCAGATCGGCCATCGGCGCGTCGCCGGTCACACGGGTGAGAATGTCGTTTTCCTCGGGGGTAAGCATGTCGGGCCTCCTTGGCAGGGATCGTTGACAGAATATACTTAGCTCTCTAAGTAATCGCAACAGGATTTCCGACCCGGAGGATTCATGACCGCCATCCCGATGCAAGTGACCGCCCGCCGGGACCTTACGCGCCATATCTGCGAATTCACCCTGTCGCCGCTGAATGACGCGGCGCTGGCGCCGTTCACGCCCGGCGCGCATGTGACGGTCGAGACGCCCTCGGGCGCGATGCGGCGCTATTCGCTGGTCAGCGACGGGTCCGCGCCAAAGGCCTACACGATTGCCGTCAAGCGCGAGCCTGCCTCGCGCGGCGGGTCGGCCTCGATGCACGAGGACGCACGTATTGGTACCGAATTGATGGTCCAGCCGCCCGAGAACGATTTCGAACTGACGGACGCGCCCGAATACCTGCTGATCGCGGGCGGTATCGGCGTGACGCCGATCTATGCCATGGCGAACGAGCTTGAACGTCAGAACAAGCGCTTTCGCATCATCTATTGCACCCGCAGCAAGGACGAGACCGCCTATCTGAACGAGATGCTGGATGCGTTCGGCGACCGCCTGACGATTCACCATGACGATGGCGACGAGGACAAGATCTACGATTTCTGGGACCATTTCGAAGAGCCGCAGAAGATGCATGTCTTCTGCTGCGGCCCGAAACCCCTGATGGAAGAGATCGAGGCGATCTCTGGTCATTGGCCTGAGGGCCGCGTGCATTTCGAGGATTTCAAACCAATCGAGGTGGTGCGCGAGGACGATACCGCCTTCGAGGTAGAACTTCGCAAATCCGGCGAGACGCTGACGGTGCCCGCTGACAGGTCCATCCTTGAGACGCTGCGCGACAAGGGGTTCAAGACCGTCAGTTCCTGCGAAAGCGGAACCTGCGGGACGTGCAAGACGCGGCTTCTCGATGGTGAAGCCGATCACCGCGACATGGTGCTGATGGACGAGGAACGCGGAGATTACATCATGATATGCGTGTCGCGCGCCAAGGGAGAGGGCATCGCGCTTGACCTCTGATCCCGTCCGGCTTGGCGTTGCA
Organism: uncultured Paracoccaceae bacterium; assembly: GCA_965662745.1. Lineage (GTDB taxonomy): Bacteria > Pseudomonadota > Alphaproteobacteria > Rhodobacterales > Rhodobacteraceae > Anianibacter. The sequence goes on along the minus strand of CBFIJK010000057.1, from coordinate 20,919 downwards.
GGGCTGGGCCGGGCCTTTGTCCTGATGTTGCCGACGTTCCGCCGCGACAGCCGCGTCAAACTGGTCGCCGCCGCCGCGCCCCGCGCCGAAAGTCGCGCGGCGTTCGAAAGGGAGTTCGGCGGGACAGCCTATGACAACGTCGAGGCCCTGTGCGCCGATCCAGCGGTGGAGGCGATCTACATCGCGACCCCGCACCAGTTGCACGCGGAACATGTGATGGCCGCGGCCAAGGCCGGAAAGCACATCCTTGTCGACAAGCCGCTGGCCGTGGACATGGCCGATGGCCAGCGCATGGTGAAAGCCGTGCAAGGCGCGAGCGTGCACATGATCGTCGGGCCCAGCCACAGCTTCGACGCGCCTGTCGCGATGGCACGGAAAATCATCGAGAGCGGTGAATTCGGGCGGCTCCGAATGATCCAGGCGCTTAACTACACCGACTTCCTCTACCGTCCGCGGCGACCAGAAGAGCTGCGCACAGAAGACGGCGGCGGCATCCTGTTCAGCCAGGCTGTGCATCAGATCGACATCGTGCGCCTGCTTGCCGGGGGGGCGGCGACGCAGGTCTCTGCCCTGACCGGCGCATGGGATCCGGCGCGGCCGACCGAGGGCGCATTCTCGGCGCTGATGTCGTTCAAGACGGGCGTCTTCGCCAGCCTGACCTATTCCGGCTATGCGCATTTCGACAGCGATATCTGGATGGACGACGTGGCCGAACTCGGCCAGCGCAAACCGCCCGGCAACTACGGCAAGGCGCGCCGCGCGCTCGACGGGCTTACGCCTGAGGATGAGATCGCCGCAAAGGCCCGCCGCACCTTCGGCGCGGATGACACGCCCGCCGAGGCCGAACATCATGAGCATTTCGGCCCTGTCATCGCGCTCTGCGACCGGGCCGATCTACGGCTCACCCCCGACGGAGTCGAGGTCTTCGCCGATACGGAACGCAGCCTGCGCAAGACGGACGCACCAGACGTGCCGCGCAGAGAGGTGATCGACGCGCTGGCGAATGCCGTGCGCCATGACACACCCCCCGCCCAGACCGGTGCATGGGGGCTGGCCAGCCTTGAAGTCTGCCACGCCATCCTCGCGTCTTCCCGCGCGGGCGGGGCGCCGGTGGCCCTGAAACATCAGATCGCGGTGGGAGGAGATAACCCGAAATGAGCATGCTGACGCTTTCCCTGGCCATGGGGGATTATGACCGCACACGCCCTATCGTCGATGGACGTGTACAGATCGACGGAGTCGATCCGGTTCCCATGCTGTTGAGCCCTGAAGAGATGTTCTTTCGCGCCTTCCGTCAGCAGGCGTTCGACATCTCGGAACTGTCGCTGTCGTCCTATTCGATCTCTGTCGCGCGGGGCGATGCGCATTACGTCGCGCTGCCGATCTTTCTCAGCCGCGCGTTCCGCCATACCTCGATCTATGTCCGCACGGATCGCGGGATCGACACGCCCGAGGACCTGAAGGGCCGCCGCATCGGCATCGCGGAATACCAGCTTTCGGCCAATGTCTGGGCGCGTGGGATCCTGTCGGATGAGCATGGCGTGCAACCGTCCGACGTCACATGGGTGCGCGGCGGCATGGACACCCCGGGACGGCCAGAGAAGATCAAGGTCGATCTGCCGCCTGACGTGGCGGTCGAGGCCGCGCCGGATGGCGCTACGCTGAACGAAATGCTGGCCAAGGGCGAGATCGACGGCTTCATGGGTCCCCGCTGGCCGCGCTGCTTTGCCGAAGGGCATCCGCATGTCGGGCGCCTCTGGCGCGACAGCATCGGGGCCGCAGAGGCGTATTTCACGCGGACAGGCATCTTCCCGATCATGCATGTCCTTGGCGTCCGCCGCAGCCTTGCAGATCAGTATCCCTTCCTGCCGATGGCGTTGATGAAGGCGTTTTCAGAAGCCAAGGCCATGGCGCAAGAGGCGCTTGCCGACACCTCGGCCACGAAGGTCACGATGCCCTTCGTCGAGGACACGCTGAACCGGGCGCAGGCGCTGATGGGCCCCGATCCGTGGAGCTACGGGGTCGCGAAGAATGCCAAGGTGCTCGACACCTTCCTCGGCTATCACCACGATCAAGGGCTCTCGCCGCGCCGGGTTGCGGTGGACGAGTTGTTCCACCCCGCGACACTCGAAGCCTACAGCTTGTGACGGAGCATCCCATGACGACGTTTTCCCCCGGGGACATTGTCGAGATCGAGACCGGCGCGGGGCTGGCCTATGTGCAGGTCACCCATGACCACCCGAGTTATCCGCCAGTCGTGCGTGCCTTCGCGGGCCAGTTCGATACGCGGCCGGTCGATCCTCGCGCGCTGGCCGACGGACCGGTCGCCTTTACCGCGCTTGTGCAGCTTGATGCCGTGCTTGCACGGATGGAGGCGCCGCATGAGGTCATCGCCCATGTGCCCGTTACCGAAGACTTTCCGACCTTCAGAATGCCGATCCGCGATAAGGCCGGAGAGATCGTTTACTGGTGGTATTGGGATGGCCGGGGCCTGCGCCACGGCGCAGCGGATGACGACGAGCACGAATTGATGCCGCGGCGCGAGGTGATGGGAGCCGCCGCATTCCGCGACGCGCTGGCTGACGCGGCGCAGGGCTAGCGGCGCGGCGGGGCCTTCTCGATGATCGGTGAGGCCTTTGCCCTCTTTTCCGCGTTCACCTACGCGTTTTCCTCCGTCGCCATTGCGAAGGGCGCGGCATCGGGCGGGGCGGATAACGGCGCGCTGCTGTCCATCGTTCTGACGGCAATTTTCTCGCTGGCGCTGTGGCTGGGCCTGTCCCCTGCCCCGGTCGACTGGGCGCAGGCGGTGCCCGGCATCGCGCTCTTCGTCCTCGCCGGTGTCTTGGCGACGGTGCTGGGGCGCCTGTTCCTCTTCCGGTCCGTCGCACTTGTCGGCGCAATCGAGTCCGGCCTGTTCCGCCGCCTGATTCCGGTCTTCGCCGGGATCTTCGCCTATCTCGTTCTGGGCGAAACCCTATCGCTCATCGCGGGCGGCGGCTTTGTCCTCGTGATCGGCGGTGTGCTGATGGTCCTGCCCGTCTCGCGCCGCAAGGCCGCGCGGCCCGCCGGTCCCGGGGTGCCCGTGCCGGACGCCGAAAGCGACGCGCGGGCCGGTGAGATGACGCGCGGGAGGCTGTTCGGCGCGGGATCGGCGGCGTCCTACGGGCTATCCTATGTCGTGCGCAAGATGGCGCTGGTGCGCTTGCCCGATCCACTTTTGGGTGCGTTTATCGGCGCGGCAACCGGCTTTGTCTGGTTTGTTCTCGCCGCAACCGTCAGCCCGGCTTACCGCGCACGGTTCCGCAGTTTCCTGACCCAGACCGGGCGCTGGCAGGTCCTTGCCGCAACCGCGATGTCGCTTGGGCAGATCTCGCAATTCTTCGCGCTGCAGGCGACAGAGGTGGCCAATGTCGCGATCATCGGATCGCTCGAGGTGTTCTTTGCCGCATGGCTTGCGGCTTTCGTGTTCAAATCAGAACCGCCCCCGGCCCTTGTGACCGTCATCGCCACCTGCATCGCAACACTCGGCGTCGTTCTGGTCGCTTTGGGGTAGGTGTTCCAACGCTGGCGGGACGCTGGGTCAACCCCTATAGTCGGAACCGACAATACAGGCGACGTGAAAGGCGACGAGTATGACCGTGCGGGCCGAACAGCCAGAGCAGGAACTGCACGAAGAACGGCTGGCCCGCCTGATCCGGCTGGCGGCGCGCGCGTTCAACCGGTCGCTTCAATTGCGACTTTCGGCTTATAACATCACCTTCGGCCAGTGGATCTTCCTGCGCATCATGTGGACCGAGGACGGGCTCAGCCAGCGCGAGCTGGCCGAACGATCCGGCCTCACGGAACCCACGGCGCACAGCGCGCTGACAAAGCTGGAAAAGCTGGGGTTGATCGAGCGCAAGAACCTGCCGGGCAATCGGCGGCGGCAGCATGCGTTCCTCACGAACGGTGGCTGGGCGCTGCGCGACAAGCTGGAGCCGTTGGCCGTGGATGTAAACGATACGGCAATCGGCGGGCTGAGCGAGGCCGAGGAACAGACGCTGCGCCATGCGCTGCTGACGATCATCGACAACCTGAATGCCGATGAGGAAAACGCAGCCCAGCGCGGGATCAAGGTGCCCCCGACCCGCGCCGGGATGGATGTCTGACGGCGTCTAGATCCCGCCAAAGCCCGCGCGCTTGGTCCAGTAATCCCATGCCCGCGCCAACGGCAGATCACCCAGAAGCATGTTGCCCGCCTTCTCGATCTCGCCTGGCGACAGGGCCGCTGGCTGGCCGAGCGGCAGCGCGTTCAACAGCACCTCGGCGTTTTCCTTCATGTAGACCGACACCATACAGATCGCGCGGATATTGGCCGCCGCGCAGACCGCGCCATGCCCACGAAGCAGCGCCGCGCGGTGCCCGCCCAGCGTCTTGGCCAGCGATTGCGCCATCTCAAGACTGTCGACCAACATGTTGGTGTCACCGAACTCTGGCTGGCTGTCCCAAAGGGGATATTCTGCGCCAGCAGCCGCGCCCATGTGAAAGACGGGGCGCAAGGGCACATCGGTGATCGTGAAGGGCAGGACCGAACGCGCATGGTGGTGCGAGACGGCGTTCACATCGGGCCGCGCGGCGTAGATCGCGCCGTGGATGAACCGTTCCTTATAGGGGCGGCGATGGTCGTCCGAGAGAAGCGTGCCGTCGAGATCGAATTCCATGATGTCGTCGCGGCTTACAACCTCGGGGCTGCGTGAGCGCGACAGGAAGAACCTGTCCGGGTTGGTCGGATGGCGTGCACTGACATGGCCGAAATCGTCGATGACGTCTTCATTGGCGAGGATTCGGTTCGCCAGTACAAGCTGGCCAATCGTATGATCGACAAGGTCTTTTTCGTGATCGCTGCTCACACGGTATCTCCCTCTCCCCATCCCGGCTGGGCGGTGTTCAGCCTGCAAGTTAGCAATCTAAGTTATTCCGGCGCAACCGCTTTCACCCATGCCCGGGTCGCTCGCGGCGAACCGCCCAAGCGCCTCCGAGTCTCTAATTGACAAGCGCGGGGGGCACCGTAAGATACATAATATTAGATAACTAAGTTAGTTGTCTGGATAAGGGAGGACATCATGAAGACCACACTACTCGGCGCTGCCCTCGGCGCCGCGACGCTTGTGGCGGCATCCGTATCGCCCGTCAGCGCGCAAACCTACAACCTCACGCTGTGCGGCGCGAGCCCCGGCGGCCTCTGGAGCCTTCTGGGTGCCGGCATCGACGCGGCGGTGAAGAAATCATTCCCCGGTTCGACCGTGACCTACCAGACCTCTGGCGGCGGACTTGCCAATGTCGGCCTGCTGGACAACGGGACCTGTGATCTTGCGATCATCCACGATGTCGAGGCCAAGGCGGCCATTGGCGGGATGGAACCGTTCAGCGCGCCGATCGACAGCATGGCGACCATCGCACAGCTTTACACCTGGGCCCCCATGCAGGCGATCGTGAATGCCGATTACGCCGAAGAGCATGGCCTCGAAACGCTGGAAGACATCGCCGAAAAGCAGCTTCCCATCCAGATCGTTCTAAACCGGCGCGGCAATATCGTCAGTGAGATCGGCAACTCGATGCTGAACGCCATCGGTGCCTCGCCCGAGCAGATCGAGGAATGGGGCGGCGACGTGCAATACGCGGCCTCTGGCGAACAGGGCGACCTGATGCGCGACCGCCGGGTCGACATGCTTCTGAACTCGCTCTTCGTGAACCACTCGTCCATCCGCGAGCTTGCGTCGAGCATCGACACCAAGCTGTTGCCGATCACCGACGAGACGGCGCAGAAGGTCATCGACGAATGGGGCATCCAGCGGTTTACCATTCCCGCCGATGCTTATGCGTGGAACCCCGAGGATACGCTGACAGTGACCGTCGCGGCTCAGCTGTTCATCCGCAAGGACGCTGATCCGCAGGTCGTCACCGATCTTGCGACCGCGCTGACCGAAAACGTGGCCGAGATGCAGTCGGTCCACGGCGCTATGGCGCCGCTCGACGTGGAACTGATGTCGGCCGCCTCGACCGTGCCGTATCACCCCGCCGCGCAAGAGGTCTATTCGGCAGCCGGTTTCTGATCCGCGCCTGACCTGACCACCGGGCCGGCACCGCGACAGGTGTCGGCCCTTTCCAAATCCCCCATCAGAAAGAACTGTGTCCGTGCTCAACTTCTTCTTCGATACCGGAGCGCGCCGCCGTCCGACCGGCATTCAGGGCCATATCGCCAAAGCCTTCGGCGCGGGCACCGCTGTCTGGGTCGTTTATGCCGCCGCCTTCTCGCGCGCGGATTCGCTGACGCTGACGATGACCTTCCTGTCGCTGATGCTGGCGCTGACCTTCGCGCTGATCGGCCCGCGCCCGGAATCGGATCGCGAGAATATCAGCATCCTCGACATGATCCTGTCTGTCGCCTCGATTGTCGTCGGCATCTATTTCGTGTCGCAGGCGGATTCCATCGCCCAGCGCATCACCCTGTTCGATCCGCTGACCCAGACCGACGTGATTTTCGCCACCGCGATCCTCGTGCTGACAATGGAAGCGATGCGGCGCACGGTCGGCGTGGGCCTGACAACGATCGTGGTGATCTTCCTGATCTACAACCTGTTCGGCGACCGGCTGGGCGGCGTTCTGGGCCATGGACGCATCACCTATGACCATTTCCTCGACATCACCGTCTTCACCACCGATGGCCTGTTCGGTGTGCCGCTGCGCGTGGCGGCGACCTACGCGTTCCTCTTTGTGCTGTTCGGTACGGCGCTGTCCAAGACCGGCGGCGCGCAGTTCTTCTTCGATCTTGCCGCCTTCCTGACCGGGCGCTCTGCGGGCGGCCCGGCGAAGATCGCCGTCGTGTCCTCGGCGCTCTACGGCACGATATCGGGCAGCCCGACCTCGGATGTCGTGACAACCGGCAGCGTGACCATCCCGATGATGAAGAAGATGGGCTACAAATCGTCCTTCGCCGCCGCCGTCGAGGTTTCTGCGTCAACCGGGGGCAGCCTGCTTCCCCCCGTCATGGGTGCGGCGGCCTTCATCATGGCCGAATATACCGGCATTGAATATGTCGACATCGCCCTCGCCGCGCTGATCCCGGCGCTGCTGTATTACGTGCCGATCTACGTTCAGGTGCATCTGCGCGCGCTGAAGCTGGGGCTGGCCGGTGTGGACCGGTCGCAGATTCAGCCTCTGAAGCATATCCTGCGCGAGGGCGGGCTGTTCATCATTCCGCTTATTGTCATCAGTTGGGCGCTGCTGGACGGCTACACGCCGACCTACAGCGCGGTTTACGGCATCGCGGCGATCCTCGTCGTCTCGACGGTGCGCAAAGCGACGCGGCTGAGCCTCTGGGCGATCTACGACATCCTGTCCGAAACCAGCGTCCGTATGGTCGCGGTCGCAGGGGCCTGCGCGGCTGCGGGCCTTGTGATCGGCGGGATCACCATGACGGGCCTTGCGTCCAAGTTCTCGACTCTCGTCTTCATGATCTCTGGCACGGATGTCCTGTTGTCGCTCATCGTCGCGGCGGTGCTGACTATTCTTCTGGGGATGGGGATGCCGACACCGTCGGCCTACATCCTCGCCGCCGTTCTGATTTCGCCGGTTATGCAGCAGCTTGGCATCGACCCGCTCGCCGGTCACCTGTTCCTTCTCTACTTCGCCGTGATGTCGGCCCTGACCCCGCCCGTGGCGGTGGCGGCCTATGCGGCCAGTGCGATAGCGGATGAAAATCCGCTCGTGATCGCTGTGCATTCCGTGAAGATCGCCGTCGGGGCATTCCTGATCCCCTTCGCCTTCGTCTACAATCCCGGCCTTTTGTTGCAAGGCAGCGTGGCCGAGATCATCATTGCCGGTGGCACAGCTGTCGTCGGGCTGTTCTTCACTGCTGTCGCGATCGAGGGTTACCTGACCGGCCCGATTGCGCGGGGGCCTCGCGTTGCGCTCTTTGCCGGTGCGCTTTTTGTGCTGTTCGGCGGGCTCTTGATCGCGGGGATCGCGACGGCCCTGATCATTGCGGCCTTCCTGTGGAACCGTAAGGCGCAGGCGGCTGATCCACCGATGGATGATACGGCGAAGGCGGATGGCGAGGATCAGGCCGCCTCGGGGCAATCCTGACGCGTCTGGCTCTGGCGCTTTGCCTACAGAGCCGCGCGCGGTCTATACCACCCCCTGCGGCCTCGATGGTCGCGAGGGGGGATATGGAATGAGCTACACGATCACTTGCGCCGCGCCGACGCGCAGCACTATCGGTGAGAGCGCGGTGTGGGACGCGGAGGCAAAGCGCCTGTGGTGGGTCGATATCCCGGCGGGCCTGATCCATCGCTACGATCCGATAAACGGCCTGAACGACACCTTCGATTTCGGCGAGCCTGTCGGCTGCCTTGCACCGCGCGCTTCAGGCGGTCTGGTGCTGGCGGCAAAATCCGGCTTCTGGTTCTTCGATCCAGAGACCGGCGCGAAACAGGCGATCCACGATCCCGAAGCGCATCTGCCGGGCAACCGGTTCAACGATGGCACGGTCGATGCGCAAGGCCGGTTTTGGGCCGGAACGATGAAGGATGGCGGCCCACCCGAGGCTGTCGGCGCGTTCTACCGGCTTGACCCCGACCTGACCGTTACGCGCTGGCGGGGCGATATCCAGACCTGCAACGGCCTTGCGTTCTCTCCCGATGGCCGTCGCATGTATTTTTCGGACAGCCACCCGTCCGTCCGCACGATCTGGACCTGCGCGTATGACCCCGAGACCGGAACGCCCGATACGCCAGAGGTATTCTTCGACACTAGCGCCGTTGCCGGGAGGCCCGACGGGGGGTGCGTCGATGCCGAGGGCTGTTATTGGCAGGCGGGGGTGTCGGGCTGGCAGGTCTATCGCCTCTCGCCAAAGGGTGAGGTGCTGATGACCATCGACATGCCGATCGAAAAGCCTTCGCGCCCGATGTTTGGCGGCGATGACCTGCGGACGCTTTTCGTGACCAGCATTGGCGAGGGCTTTGTCGATGACGTCACCCAACCCCTCGCCGGAAGCCTTTTCGCGATCGAGGGTCTGGGCATCACCGGCATGCCGCAAACCCCTTTCGCCGGGTAGCAGTTCGGTTTGACCTTCGCCGCGCGAGGCGACAGGCTGACGCCCAACGGACAAGGGGAAAACGATATGCTGAACAAGCTGCTGATTACCGGCGCGAATGGCGGGCTTGGGACGATGTTTCGCGGCCGTTTGGGCCACATGGCCAAGACCATCCGAGTCAGCGCGCCGGACAACCTGGGCGATGCGGCGGAGAACGAGGAAATCTTCTACTGCGATCTCGGCGACAAGGACGCAGTCGCCGAAATGGTCGAAGGCTGCGACGGTATTGTCCATATGGGCGGTAAGTCCACCGAAGGCACCTGGGACGTGATCCGCAACGCCAATATCGAGGGCGTGTTCAACCTATACGAGGCCGCGCGCAAAGCCTCTGTCACGCCGCGTATCGTGTTCGCCAGTTCCAACCACGCCATCGGCTTTCACAAGCAGACTGAGCGGCTTGATGCGCACTCGCCGACGCGGCCCGACAGCCTTTACGGCGTATCCAAGGTGTTCGGTGAGGCGATGGCGCGGATGTACTATGACAAGTTCGGGATCGAGACCGCTTGCGTGCGCATCGGCTCTTCCTTTCCAGAGCCCAAGAACCACCGGATGCTGACGACCTGGATGAGCTTTGATGATTTCGTCCGCATGATCGAGCGGATCTTCATGATCCCGAACCTTGGCTGCCCGATCATCTACGGCGCTTCGGCAAATGCCGAAAGCTGGTGGGACAATCGCGAGGTCGCCTATCTGGGCTGGCAGCCGCAGGACAGTTCAGAACCGTTCCGTGCCAAGCTCGATTCCGAGCAGGGCGCGCCGGACCCGAACGATCCGAACACGATCTACCAGGGCGGCGCCTTCTGCACCGACGGCATTCACGAGGATTAGGCGTTCAGCAGCGTCCGTACCCGGCGAAGCGCGGCCTCATAGCCTTCAGTCCCGAGACCGGCGATCACGCCATCCGCGCGTCCAGAGACGAAGGAATGGTGCCGAAAGCTTTCGCGCTTGTGAATGTTCGAGATATGCACCTCGATCACCGGCCCGTCGAAAGCGTTCAACGCATCAAGGATCGCAACCGAGGTATGCGAATAGGCGCCCGGGTTGATGACGATTGCGGCAAAGCTTTCCCGCGCCTCCTGGATCCAGTCGACAAGAGTGCCTTCGCTGTTCGACTGGCGAAATTCCAGCTTTAGCGTATCGCCCAGCGCCGCGCGGCACCGCGCCTCGACATCGTCCAGCGTCTCATGCCCGTAAACATCCGGCTGGCGCTTGCCGAGAAGATTCAGGTTTGGGCCGTTCAGGACAAGAATCGTGCCGGACATATCAGTGTTTCCGCTGCAAGTGTTATCGCGCAAGTGATGGCCCAGCGCCCCGCCCCGGCGCAATCCTTCATCTATGCGCACTGGACAATTTGTTGCCGAAAGGCTTGGGCCTTCACAGCTTGATCCAAGCCGTTTTCAGGTCGAGATACTTGTCAAATGCGTGCAGCGACTTGTCGTGCCCGTTGCCTGACTGCTTGACCCCGCCCAGCGGAACCGTGCCGTCCGCGCCGCCATAGGTGTTCACATGAACGACCCCTGCGCGGATGCCCCGGACCATCCGGTGCGCGCGCGACAGGTTCGATGTCCAGACTGCGGCGGCAAGGCCATAATCGCTGTCATTGGCAAGCGACAACGCCTCTTCCTCGGTGTCGAACGGCAGAACGGCGAGCACCGGACCGAACACCTCTTCGCGCGCGATCCGGTCGTCCGGCGACAGGCCAGCAACAATGGTCGGCGTGATGTAATAGCCGCCCGTCTCTTCCAGAATGCGCGTTCCGCCTGTGACGATATCGCGGCCCGCATCCCGCGCCTCGTCGATAAAGCCCATGACGCGCGACAGCTGCGCGGCGCTGTTGATTGCGCCCGCCTGTGTGCCGACATCCAGCGGGTCGCCCACCGTCATCGTGTTCGCATGGGCGGCAAGCTTTTCGACGAATGCATCATGGATGCTGCGCTCGACAATCAGGCGCGATCCGGCGATGCAAACTTGGCCCGAGTTTCGGAAAATGCCCGCCGCCGAGACCTTGGCTGCCTCATCGAGATCAGTGGCGTCGGCAAAGACGACATTCGGAGATTTGCCTCCGAGTTCCAGATAGACGCGTTTCATATTTGACCGCGCTGACGCCTCGAGCAGCCTGCGGCCCGTGCCGCCCGATCCGGTGAAGACCAGCACGTCGACATCCATCGATTCCGCAATTGCCTGCCCCGCGACAGGCCCGTCGCCGGTGACGACGTTCAGAACGCCCGGCGGCAACCCCGCCTCTTGCCCCAGTTCCGCCAGCCGCAAAAGAGACAGGGACGCGGTTTCGGCGGGCTTCAGCACGACAGAGCATCCGGCGGCGAGGGCCGGGCCAAGCTTCCACGCACCAATCATCAGCGGGAAGTTCCACGGCACGATGGCCCCGACAACGCCTGCGGGCTGCTTGTGGATCAGCCCCAGCGCACCGGGTGCCGTGGGTGCGATCTCTCCGTAAATCTTGTCGAGCGCCTCGGCGTAGTAGCGGATGGTGCCTGCCGCAGACATAGGCTCTGCCTTCAACGCCATGGAAATCTCGGTGCCGTTGTCGCGCACTCCAAGCACCGCAAGTTCCAGCGCGTGGTCCTCGATCAGCGCGGCCCAGCGCAGCATCACGGCCTTGCGCCCGGCGGGGGCCATATCGGCCCAGCGGCCATCATCGAAGGCCATGCGCGCGGCGCGAACAGCGGCATTGGCGTCGTCGCTTGTGGCCCTTGCGATGCGTGTCAGCACCTGTCCGTCAATGGGAGAAATCACATCCATTTCGCCGCCATCCGATGCGGGCTGCCACTGCCCGTCGATCAGCAGTTGGCCTTTCGCGACGGGGGCGGCGCGCAGGGCGTCGATACGGGATTGATCCATCTTGGCGTCTCCGGGTTAGCGTCGGTGCCCGAAAGGTCTTGCACGGGATTGTTGCATACGCAACGATATCCTGCGCCAAAATGGGAGAGCAAGATGACCAAGACAATCCTCGTCATCGGAACCTATGACACCAAGGACGAAGAGCTGTCCTACATGTGCGGGCGCATCCACGCGCAGGGCGGCAAGACGCTGTCGATGGATGTCAGCGTGCTGGGCGATCCGGCCGAGGCGACTGATATTTCCAAGCATGACGTTGCCGAGGCTGCCGGGTCGAGCATCGCCGAAGCGATCGCCAAGGACGACGAGAATGCCGCAATGCAGATCATGGCGGCGGGCGCGTCGAAGCTGAGTGCGCAGCTTCATGCGGATGGCAAGATCGACGGGATGATCGCGCTTGGCGGCACGATGGGCACCGACCTGGCGCTGGATTGCGCGCAGGCGCTGCCCATGGGCGTGCCGAAGGTTGTCGTCTCAACCGTCGCCTTTTCCGCGCTGATCCCGGCGGATCGCTTGTCGCCCGATCTGCAGATGGTGCTGTGGGCGGGCGGGCTTTACGGGCTGAACTCGGTCTGCAAATCCTCGCTCAGCCAGGCGGCGGGCGCCGTGCTGGGCGCGGCGCAGGCGGTCGAGCCACCCAATCGGTGCAGGCCGGTGATCGGGATGACATCGCTAGGGTCGTCCTGTCTGAAATACATGAAACTGCTGAAAGAACCGCTTGAGGCGCGCGGCTTCGAGGTCGCCGTGTTTCACGCAACCGGCATGGGCGGCATGGCGTTCGAGGCGCTTGCACGGCAGGGCTATTTCGCCGCCGTTCTCGATCTTGCGCTGCCAGAGCTTGGCAACCTGATGGTCGGATCGGTCGCCAATGCGGGCGAGGACCGGCTGACCAATGCGGGCGCCATCGGGCTTCCACAGATCGTCGCGCCGGGCTGCGCGGATCTGATCGACTTCGCAGGGTGGCAAACAATCCCCGAAGCCTATGCCGACCGACCATTCCACGCCCATAACCGGCTGATCAAATCCTCGGGCCTATCGCCGGATGAACGCCGCGCGCTGATCCGTGATATCGCGGCGCGGCTGAAGGGCGCGACCGGGCCGGTGCATTTCCTGATGCCGCTAAAGGGGGTCGAGGAATGGGACAAGCCGGGCGATGTGGCGCATGACCCCGAGGGGCTAAGCGCCATGGCCGACGAGGTGCGCAAGGTCATGACGGGTCCGATCCATCTGACCGAAGTGGATGCCCATATCAACGATCCGGCGTTTTCCGATGAGGTGCTGAAAATCCTCGACGGCTGGATCGCGGATGGCGCGCTGAAGATGTCAGCCGCCTGAAAGTTCCTCTTTCGCGCGCGCGACACTGATCTCGCCCGCTGCGACGATGGCCTTGGCGATGCGGTCGATCTCTGTCCCCGTCGCGCCTGCCGTGATCGCGATATTGCGGGCATGCAGGGTCATGTGGCCACGCTGGATGCCCTCGGTCGCAAGCGCGCGCAGGGCGGCCATGTTCTGCGCAAGGCCCACCGCCGCCGTCACCTCGGCCAGTTCACCCGCCGTTTCGACCTTCATCAGCCTCAGGGCCGCCTGCGCCGCCGGGTGCGTCTTGGTCGCGCCGCCGACAAGGCCCAGCGCCATCGGCAGTTCGATGCTGCCGATTAGCGCGCCGCCGCGTCCAATCTCCCACCGCGTCAGCGAAGTATAGCGCCCGGACTGCGCGGCATAGGCGTGCGCCCCCGCCTCGATCGCACGCCAGTCATTTCCGGTGGCGACCACGACCGGGTCGATGCCGTTCATGATGCCCTTGTTGTGCGTTGCCGCGCGGTAGGGGTCGATCAGCGCCAACGCGCAAGCCTCGGTGATGCCCTGCGCGACCTCGGCTCCCTTCAGTGTGTCGGTATCGAGGCTTTCCGGCTTGATCCGCACCTCGGCGCGCACCAACCGCCGGTCGGCGAGGTTTGACAGGATGCGCAGGCGCACAGTGCCGCCGGTGATCCGCTCAACCTCGGGCGCGAGCGCCTCGGCCATGGTGTTGACGGTGTTGGCGCCCATCGCGTCGCACACATCGACGATCAGATGCGCGACCAGCATTGGACCGACCGGCGTGTCGGGAAATTCATGCGCCTCAATCTCGATACAGCCGCCCCCAAGGCCGACGAGCACCTTGTCGCGGGCATTGGCCATGGCGATCAGCGTGTCCGTCTCGGCCAGCAGCCGCGCACGGGCGGCTGCGGTATCGGTGAGTCCCAGCACCTGGATTTGAGCGCGCATGAGGGGACGGTCGGCTTGCGCCGTGAACCCGCCACTGTCCCGTGCAATGCGCGCCATGTATGAGGCCGCCGCGACGACCGACGGTTCCTCGACCGCCATGGGGATCAGGTAATCCTTGCCGTTCACGGTGAAGTTCGTGGCGACCCCGAGCGGCAGTTCGAACTTGCCGACGACATTCTCGATCATCCCGTCAGCGACCGCCATGGGCAGCATATCGCGCCCCGCCAGCGCGGCGCAGTCATCCGCACCGAGATCGGCAGCTTCGGCGATCGCTGCCATACGGTCTTCGGGGGACAGGCTGCGCAGGCCGCCGATGCGGGAATTCAGGGGGGTCGTCATGAGGCGGTCCTATCCGATGATTTCGAAACGGGTGACATCGACAAGCCCCCGGTCGGTGATCTTGAGCGCGGGAATGACAGGCAATGCAAGGAAAGCCAGTTGCAGGAACGGCTCTTCCAGCGTGACGCCAAGGCTACTAGCCGCCGCGCGCAAGTCTTTCAGCGTGGCTTCGACCGTCTCGAAGGGCTCAAGGCTCATCAGCCCGGCGACAGGCAGCGGCAGTTCAGCCAGAACCTTGCCGTCCTTCACGACAACGAACCCGCCCTCGATCTCGGACAGCCGGTTCGCGGCGAGCGCCATATCGTCATAGTCGATGCCTACGCAGGCGATGTTGTGGTGGTCATGACAAACGGTCGACGCAATCGCGCCTGAGGTCAGGCCGAAACCTTTCACGAAGCCGGTTGCAATATTGCCGTTCTTGCCGTGCCGCTCGACCACGGCGATGCGAACCAGATCGCGGCCCGGATCGGGGCGCTTGTCGCCATCTGAGATCGGGATCGTCTCGGTCAGGTGGTCGGTCAGGATTTGCCCTTCGCGGATGCCAATGACCGGCGTGTCTTCGCGGTTGCCGCCATTGCGGAAGGCGTCCGCCGTCAGGTGCGGCGCAGAGACGGAATTGCGCGCCACAGCGTCCAGCGGCTGGCGCGCGGCAAAGGCGGCATCAGTCACCCGAACACCGCCCGCGAAGACATGAACCGCGCGACAGCCTTCCAGCGATTCAAGGGCGACAATATCGGCACGCTGGCCCGGCGCGATCAGGCCGCGATCCTTGAGGCCGAACGCTTCTGCCGCAGACAGGCTTGCGGCGCGGTAGGCGGCGAGGGGCGGTGTGCCCAGCCGGATCAATTCGCGAATCATGTAGTCGAGATGCCCGTGTTCGGCGATATCGAGCGGGTTCCGATCGTCCGTGCAAAGGCACATGTAAGGCGCGGTGCGTTCCGTCAGCAGCGGCTGCAGCGCGTGCAGGTCCTTTGACACAGACCCTTCACGAATGAGAACACGCATCCCCTTTTGCAGCTTCTCGCGCGCTTCCTCGGCGCTTGTCGCTTCGTGTTCGGTGCGAATTCCGGCGGCGATATAGGCATTCAGATCCCGCCCCGACAATAATGGACAATGCCCGTCGATATGCCCGCCCTCGAACAGCGCCAACTTGTCCATCGCCGCCGGATCGCGGTGGATCACGCCGGGGTAGTTCATGAATTCCGCCAGCCCGATACCCGAGGGATGACCGCGCAGCGCGGCAAGATCCTCGGCCAGCAATTCGGCGCCCGCGGTTTCCATATGGGTCGAAGGCACGCAGGACGACAGTTGAACGCACAAATCCATCAGCACCCGTTCAGCCGCGCGCTGGAAATAGGTGATACCCTCACTACCGACGACATTCGCGATCTCGTGCGGGTCGCAGATCGCGGTCGTCACACCGCGCGGGGTCACGCAGCGATCGAACTCCAACGGGGTCACGAGGCTGCTTTCGACATGCAGATGGGTGTCTATGAAACCGGGGACGAGGATGAGGCCGGTGACATCGACGACCTCGGCGCCCTCGTAACTGGCGCAGGTGCCGACGATGGTGTCGCCGCAGATCGCGACATCACCCTCCAATAGATCGCCGGTAACAAGGTCGAACACACGCCCGCCGCGCAGGACGATATCCGCCCGGCTATCGCCCCTGCCTTGCGCGATGCGTGTGGAAAGATCGGCCATGTCGCCCCCTGCTGACGCCCCGAAACCTCGCGATGCGTTCAACAGACCCGAGCGGGCCGGGAAGGTCCAGCCTTCTAGTAGATACCCGCGTCCCGCGCCATCATCGCCGCCTGCGTCCGGTTCGCGGCGCCGAGCTTTTTGTAAAGCGTCTTGACGTGCAGCTTGACCGTCGGCTCCTGGATGTCGAGGTCGCGGGCGATTTCCTTATTCGCCTTGCCCTCGGTCAGGCCGCGCAGCACTTGCAGCTCACGGCGGCTGAGCAATTCGATCATCGGATGGTTCGACGCGTCCTCGTCGCCAGTCATGAAATCGAGCGGCGCGAATTGTTCACCCAGCGACATGAACTGAACGGCGTTGACGAAAGACTGGGCCGACAGCGTCTTCGGCAGGAACCCTGCGGCCCCCATGGCAAGCGCCTTTTCGGCGACGTCGCGGCGCGCAACGCCCGACATCATCGCGATCCGCGCCCCGGTGCAAAGCGCAAGCGCCTGTTCCAGACCGGCAAGACCGTTCATACCCGGCATGCTGAAATCAAGAAGTGCGACATCGAAGGTCGTGTTCGACAGATGCGCGATCGCCTCTTCCAGCGTTCCAACATCGACGACTGTATTTCCGGCACTGCGCAGATAAAGAACAAGCGTGTCGCGCAGAAGGTCGTGGTCGTCGGCGATCAGGATTTGCATGAATCGGGCTTACTTGTGATTACAACCGGGGACTGAAACGGTGTCGATGAACGCGCATAAAGGCGTCGATAAGCACCGATCCATTGCTGAGCCAAGTATGACCCTACGTCGCACAAAGGACATCATACCCAAAAGGATATACGCTAATCCGAAAAATAAGGTGACGTGACAAGGAGTTGAGCGCTATCGAGGAAAATACCGGAAAAAAAGGGGATGTAACGCTTGTTTCGATCCTTGGTGATCCTGAGTGCTTTTTGCACCGCCGCATTTGCGGCGACTCTCGGGCCGTCGAGCCTGGCCGCGGGGGCAGCTGGGCTCGACAACCCGACCGGTGAAATCGTTCTGACCGTCGAGGGCGACATTCCCGACGCTGTCGGAGAGGCTGTCGCGTTTGATCTCGAGATGCTGCAAGCGATGGACCTGAGCGAATTCGCCACGCACACCATCTGGACCGAAGGCGAACAGGTCTTTCAAGGTGTCGCTGTGGCAGAGTTGCTGGATGCCCTTTCGATCGAAGACGGCACGATCCGCGCGGTTGCTCTGAACGACTACGCGGTGGATATCCCCGTGTCCGAGATCGACGACGACGCCCCGATCATCGCCTATCATCGCAACGGCGCGCCGATGTCCGTGCGCGACAAAGGGCCGCTTTGGCTGGTCTATCCCTACGACCGCGATCCGGTCTATCGCACAGAGATCACCTATCAACGCTCGATCTGGCAACTGGTGCGGTTCGAGATCCTGCAATAGGTTTGCCGTGACCGGCATCCAGCAGCGGGCTCGCCAATGCGTTTGAAACTCAACAGCTACACGGTCCGTGTCGGGTCCATGCTGGCCATGATTTTCCTTGGCCTCATGGTGCTTGTCGCCGTTTCGATCGAAGTGCGTCGGGATTTGAACCTTCTCAACCAGGCTCAGGGCGACAGCACCATCTGGTCCTCGGCGCAACTCGATGTCGAGTTGACGCGCCTCAAATCCGAAATCCTAGCGGCCAAGCTGGCGGAGGATCCGGATCTCGGGTCCATCAGGCTGCGCTATGACATCTTCTACAGCCGCGTTTTGACGGTCGAGAACAACCAGCGCCAAACAGGGCTTGCCGTATTCGAGGACGAGGCCGCGACACGGGCTGAGGTGAAGGATTTTCTTGCAACAGCCCAGCCGTTTATCGACGGGCCCGATGCGGTGCTTCTTGGCGGGCTCGACATGCTTCTTGCCCGGATCGAGGCGGTCCAGCCAAGCTTGCGGCGCTACACCGTACGATCGCTGAACGAAGCGGTCGCCGCCAATGGTGAGCGGCGAGAGGGACTCTTGTCGACTTTGCAGAAGCTTGCGGTCGTCACGGCCGCCATGCTTGCGGCACTCGTTTCGCTGGTCATCGTGCTGGTGCAGGTGCTCGAGCGGTCCGAGGCGCGCGCGCGCGAGTTAGGTGAGGCGTCCAGCCGATTCAGCAAGGTCATCCAGGCCTCGCTCGACGCGATCATCGTGACCGATGAGGTGGGGCGCGTACGCGAATCGAACGCTGCGGCGCTGAATTGCTTCGGGTACACGGCCGAAGACATGAAACAGAAAAATGTTGCGGACCTGTTACGCTGTATCGAAACCGAAAGGGATCTGGATATGGCCACCCTGTCAGGCATCGGACGCGTACGGCTGGAAGGCGCCAAGCAAAACGGCGAAGCCATTCCCGTCGAAGCCGCCGTTCAGCCTGCGCGTCTGCAAAGCTCTGACATTTACGTGGTCTTCCTGCGCGACATCTCGATCCGCCTGCGTGCAGAACAGGCATTGGTGGATGCCCGTGACAGCGCCATCGCAGCAGAGCGGGCGAAATCGCAATTCCTTGCGATGATGAGCCACGAGATCCGCACGCCGCTTCATGGTCTGCTCGGCTCGCTTGCGTTGCTGCGCAATACCTCCCTGTCCGAAAAGCAGGCACAGCACGTGCGGAACATGGATGCGTCGGGGCAAGTCTTGATGGGGCAGATGCAGGACGTTCTGGATATCACGAAATACGAAGCGGGCCGCATGCCGGCCCATCCTCAGACCGTGGATCTCGACGCCCTTGTGGCGCAGGTGATCGACGTACACCGCGATGTTGCCACAACACGCCAAAACGCACTGACATGGGACTGGACCGGCACGCCAATGCGCTTGGTTACGACCGATCCCTACAAGCTGAACAAGATCCTGTCGAACCTCGTCGGAAATGCAGTCAAGTTCACGCACGGGGGGCAGATCAAGCTGACCCTCGAGGCCACGGGCGACAAGGACGCACCCAGCATCCGCTTTGCCGTGTCCGATTCCGGCCCCGGCATACCCGAAGAGGCCCAAGCGCGGATTTTCGAGGATTTCGAGACCGATCCGGCCAACGGTCCCGGCGTGATCCCAGGCACCGGCCTGGGCCTAGGCATCGCTGCGCGGATGGCGAAAGTTCTGGGCGGGGCGATCTCACTCGACAGCAAGGTCGGCCTTGGCAGCACCTTCTACCTAAACCTGCCAGTCATGGCTGCGTCTTCGACCCCGAACCCGGTTCAACCGCCGCAAGGTCCCGTGCCCGAACGGACGATCCTTGTCGCCGAGGATAACGAGATCAGCCGTGCGGTTCTGCGCGATATGTTGGAGGCCGACGGGCATATCGTGATCGAGGCGCGCAACGGCGCCGAAGCAGCGACGCTTGCGGCAGAGGCGCGCTATGATCTGATCCTGATGGATATCGCAATGCCCGAGATGGATGGCTGCACCGCGGCGCGCCTGATCCGCGATGGCGGAGAGTCGCATGGGGCAACGATCCTTGCCGTGACCGCCCATGCCGCGCCGCAGGAGATTGACCGGTTCCTTGCCGCCGGGATGGACGGCGCCGTTCTGAAACCCCTGGGCATCGAAACGTTGCGGCGGATTTGCCGCAAGCCCGATGAGGCGCGAGGTTGGATCGCGTATGTCGAACCCGTCACGATTGACGCCGCACGCCCGGCCCAACGCCGGCTCGTTGATCGCTTCGTGCAGGAGATGGCCAACGAGCTTGCGTGCATCACCGATGAAACCCAGCCGCAACTGGCGCGGCTGGACGCTGCGCACCGGCTGGCCGGGGCGGCTGGCGCGCTTGGGTTTTCAAACATCGCGAGCGCTGCCATCGCGGTTCACATCGAAATCGAATCCGGCGCCGCAGGGACCCGCGCGATCGAAGCTCTTTCCGCGGTCGCCATGCGCGTGCTTGACAGGTCCGCGCCCTCGACAGTCTCGGCAGCAGAGTAAGCATGGTCATCGCGCTTTTCTTCGAGATGCACCCGAAGCCGGGGCACCTGGATCACTATTTCGCACATGTCGAACGGCTGCGCCCGCATCTTGCGCGGCACGAGGGCCTGTTGCGGATCGAGCGCTTCCGCCGCCTTGATGACTCGAACGCGATCCTGTCCTTCCAGCTTTGGCAAGACGAGGACGCGATCCTGAAATGGCGGCGCGACGATGCGCATCGCGTGTCGCAAGCGGCAGGGCGGAACGTGCATTTCTCGGACTACCGCATCCGGGTGGGGCCGGAGGTTCCGGACAACGACAAGTTGGACCCAACCGGTCGCTTCGTTGCCGTTCGGACCGGCGAAGACAAGCCCGACGGGACCGGTGCGGCGCATTTCGAAAGCGTGACGCAGGCGGGCCGCTATCTCAGCCTGCGCGATCTGGACGCCCGCAAACCGCTGGACGCCAACGGGGCGGATTCTTCAATTTTCAGGATCAATCGCGACTACGGAATGCGTGCGCGCGCCGAGGCACCGGCTGATTCACTCGGTCAAGATCCCTCATTGTGAGGCCCGATATCGCCACAGAAACTGCCCCAAATAGGGATTTTGCCCACGAATTCGGCACCTTGCCGGGGTGCGACAACCTGTTTCCGGAATCTCGCCCTGTCACCCGCATATCCGCCTTGCCCAAGCTGACCCTAGTCCA
>CBFIJK010000056.1:0-23213 GCA_965662745.1 uncultured Paracoccaceae bacterium | reverse complement strand
CACCTGACCTTCGATCCCCTCTGGCACCAGCTTGTCCGACGCCGCATCCTTCTGGAAATACCGGTCCGCCGAGCCGCGCGCCATCGCCCCCACCGAGCCCATGCCGCGGTAAGATTAGTACGAGCGGCCCTGATACAGGATCACCTCGCCCGGGCTTTCATCGGTGCCCGCGATCATCGAGCCGACCATGGCGCAGGACGCGCCCGCCGCAATGGCCTTGGCGAAATCGCCCGACAGCTTTATCCCGCCGTCGGCGATGACCGGCGTATCGCCCGCCGCCTCCGCGCAATCCATGATCGCCGTCAGCTGCGGCACGCCCACGCCCGCCACGATCCGCGTGGTGCAGATGGACCCGGGGCCAATGCCGACCTTGATCGCATCCGCGCCCGCGTCGATCAGCGCCCGCGTCGCTTCGGCCGTGGCCACGTTGCCCGCGATCACCTGCACCTCGTTCGAGATTCGCTTGGCCCGCTCGACTGCCTTTGCCACGCCTTCGGAGTGGCCATGGGCAGTGTCGATCACGATCACGTCGCAGCCCGCGTCGACCAACGCCTCGGACCGTTCGAACCCGGCGTCGCCGACGGTCGTCGCGGCGGCCACGCGCAGGCGGCCCAGCTCATCCTTGCAGGCATCGGGATTGAGAACCGCCTGCTCGGTGTCTTTCAGGGTCAACAGCCCGGTCAGCTTGCCATCCGAATCCGTCACCAGCAGCTTCTCGATCCGCTGGGCGCGCATAAGGCTTTTCGCCTCTTCGCGGTCCGCAGGCTCGCGCAGAATGGCAAGGTTGTCCGAGGTCATCATGACCTTCACCGGCGTGTCGTCATGTTCGGCAAAGCGCATGTCGCGGTTCGTGACGATGCCCACGACGCGCCGCTGCGCATCGACGACCGGAAAGCCAGTGAACCCATAGCGCTCGGTCAGTGCCTTGGCGTCGGCCAGCGTCTGGTCTGGCGTCAGTGTCACGGGGTTGTAGACGATCCCCGACAGGAACCGCTTCACCCGCCGGACCTCACGCGCCTGTTCCTCGACGCTGAGATTGCGGTGGATGACCCCGATCCCGCCCGCCTGCGCCATGGCAATAGCCATGCGCGCCTCGGTCACGGTGTCCATCGCCGAGGACAAGACCGGGATGTTGAGCGCGATGCTTTTCGTCAGCCGCGTGCGCGTATCGGCCGTTCCCGGCAGCACGCTGGACGCGGCAGGTTGCAGCAGAACGTCATCGAAAGTGTAGGCCTCGCGAATCTCCATGGGTCTCTCCGTGGGAGCTTTCGTTTGGCGCTTCCCTATTTCACGGGGCGGGCGGAATGAAAACCCTCAATGACGAAAGGTCGCGCGCGCGCCGTTCTCCCGGCCCGGCCGGTTGCCCCTTGAAGCCCCCGCGCCCCTGCCGCACCGTGGCCGCAGCAGCACGAGGAAAGGCATCCGGATATGAGCGGTCATGGCTATGAAGACGGGCGGCTGAACCTGCCCTTCGTCGGGATTGCGTCTTTTGGAAAAAACCCGATCCAAACCGACTGGTCCCGCATTGATGCCCATGCGGCGATCCTTGGCGCGCCCTTCGATGGCGGGACGCAATACCGCCCCGGCGCGCGCTTTGGCCCTCGCGCGATCCGCGAGGCCTCGACCCTGTTTTCCTTCGGCCATGCGGGCGCCTACGACCATGAGGATGACGCGGTTTATCTTGGCCCGGATGTGCGCATCGTCGATATCGGGGATGCCGACATCATCCATACCGACACCGTCCAAAGCCACGACAATATCCGCAAGGGCGTCGCCGCGATCCTTGCCGCCGGCGCCCTGCCCGTCACGCTGGGCGGTGATCACTCGGTCAATATCCCCTGCATCGAGGCCTATGAGGGCCGCAGCCCGTTTCACATCGTCCAGATCGACGCCCATCTCGATTTCGTCGACAGCCGCCACGGCGTCACCCGCGGCCATGGCAACCCGATGCGCCGCGCCGCCGAGAAATCCTATGTCACCGGCCTGACCCAGATCGGCATCCGCAACGTGTCCTCCACCGCGCGCGACGGGTACGACGCTGCGCGCAAAATGGGTTCGGATATCCTGTCGGTCCGCCAGACCCGCGCCCTTGGCCCCGCCGATACCGCCAAACGCATCCCCAAAGGGGCAGATGTGTACCTAACAATCGATATCGACGCCTTCTGCCCCTCCATCGCGCCCGGCACCGGAACGCCCAGCCATGGCGGTTTTCTATACTACGAGGTGCTGGAGCTTTTGCAGGCGGTCACGAAATCTCACCGCATCGTCGGCGTCGACCTGGTCGAGGTTGCCCCCGAGTACGACCCCTCCGAATCCACTGCGATCCTCGCCGCGCAGGTGCTGCTTAATCTTCTGGGCTTCATCTTCCATGAAAGCCCACCCTGACCGCACTTTGGTGTTCGAAATATCCGGAAGAGCGCGAGAGGGAAACTCTCGCACGGCGCAAGGGGGCTCGATGCCCCCGCGCGCCGTTCGTGCCCTCAGGTGCGTATCTCGCGCGCCAGTCTCTGCAGCGATCCGGAGAGTCCAGTGATATCGCTGCCGACTGCAAGAAAGCTCACCCCGCGCTCAAGGTTCTTCGCGACATGCGCAGGATTGAAGTCGAGGAAGCCGACCGCTTTGCCGGCCGCCGTGATGCGGGCGAACATGTGATCAATCGCCTCGACGACTTCCGGCGCGTCCGATTGGCCTAGATATCCCAGATCAGCGGCCAGATCCGCCGGGCCGATAAAGACGCAATCCACGCCCTCGGTGCCTGCGATCGCGTCGATATTATCCAGCGCCGACCGGCTTTCGGCCTGCACCATCACGCAGATCTCGGCATCCGCCGTCACGAGGTAATCCTCGAACCGCGAGAATTCCGAGGCGCGCGCGATGGTGGCGCCGACCCCGCGCGTGCCGCCTGGCGGATAGCGCATGGCCGACACGGCGCGCGCGGCGGATTCCGCGTCATCGACCATGGGCACCAGAACGCTTTGCGCCCCAAGGTCGAGCACCTGTTTGATCACCCAATCCTCGTTCACCGGCACCCGCACCACGGGCGCGGCGGGGCGGCCATGCATCGCGCGCAGCTGATCGGCGATGGTCGTCAGCGTGTTGGGGCTGTGCTCTGCGTCGATCAGACACCAGTCGAAGCCGGCCTCTGCCGCGATCTCGGCGGCAGCCGGAATTCCAAGGCCCAGCCAGCATCCCAGTTGCGGCGTACCTGCCTTCAAGGCGGCTTTCAGGGGGTTGGCGGGGGCTGGCATCTCGGGCGCTCCTTCATGACGTGACGCGGCACGCTAGGGCGCGGGATGCGGCCCGGCAAGCCAGAACAAGGGTGGACGCGGGCGCCATGGTGCCTATTCTAGCACGCAGGACATGACACAGATGCATGCCGATCAGGGAGAGAGACATATGAACAAGGTACTGACTCATGCCGCCGCCGCGGCGATCATCGCAGGTTTCGCAGGCGAGGCCGCCGCGACCGAATGGAACGTGTCCGTCTGGGGCACCCGCCGCGCCTTTACCGAGCACATCCACAAGCTGGCCGAGCTCGTCGAGGAAAAGACGGACGGCGAATTCACGATGAACATTTCCTACGGGGGCCTGTCGAACAACCGTGAGAACCTCGATGGGATTTCCATTGGCGCGTTCGAAATGGCGCAGTTCTGCGCAGGGTACCACCCGGACAAGAACCGCGCGATCACCGTTCTGGAACTGCCGTTCCTCGGGGTAAGCAACCTTGAAGAGGAAGTCGCAGTCTCCAGCGCCGTCTACGCCCACCCCGCCGTGGCCGAAGAGATGTCGCAGTGGAACGCGAAGATGCTGATGACTTCGCCCATGCCGCAATACAACCTTGTGGG
The DNA here is from genome assembly GCA_965662745.1 of uncultured Paracoccaceae bacterium. Classification (GTDB taxonomy): domain Bacteria; phylum Pseudomonadota; class Alphaproteobacteria; order Rhodobacterales; family Rhodobacteraceae; genus Anianibacter. The sequence goes on along the minus strand of CBFIJK010000056.1, from coordinate 19,368 downwards.
CACCGGCGAGCCGCGCGACGAGCTGTCCGAGTTCGACGGCATGCGCGTGCGCGCAACCGGCGGTCTTGGAAAGGCATTCGAAACCGTGGGCGCGGTGCCGACCTCGGTGACCTCGTCCGAGGCCTACAACGCCATGGAATCGGGCGTGGTCGACACCGTCGCCTTCGCCCAGCACGCGCATTTCGCGTTCAACACCATCGACATCGCCGACTGGTGGACCGCGAACCTCAACCCCGGCACCGTGAACTGCCCCGTGGTCGTCAATACCGACGCCTATGAGGCCCTGACCGATGCCGAACGCGAGGCGCTCGACAGCTCCGTCGTTCCGGCGCTGGACTATTACCTTGAAAACTACGGTGAGCTTCTGGCGCGCTGGGACACCGTGCTTGAAGAAAACAATGTCGAGCGCGTGATGGTCTCGGACGAGCAGATCGCCGCCTTCCGCGAAGCCGCCTCGCCGATCAGCGACCAGTGGATCGCGGATATGGAAGCGCAAGGCATCCCCGGACAAGAGCTTTACGATCTCGTTCAGGAAACGCTTGAAAAGGAACAGATGTAAGGTCCTGCGCCTGATCCGTTTGCTTTAGGCACGCCCGCCCCGGTTCTGCCGGGGCGGGATTTCGCCCGTTTCAGCGCCGCTAATTTCGCGCACAGAAAGTCGAGGTCCCATGTCCGGCGGTTCCGCAATCCTGTCCGACAATTCCACGCTCAGCCGTGCCGATCGCGGCTGGCTAAAGTTCGAGGCGTTCCTCAACCTTGTGTCGGGCATCACCATTTTCGCGCTCGTCTGCCTTGCGGTCGTCCATGTGATCAGCCGCAAGCTCTTCAACGCGCCGGTCCCCGGATACGTGGATTGGACCCAGCAATTTATGGCTGTCTTCGCCTTTCTGGGCCTCGCCTACTGCCAGCGCGAAGGCGGACATATCCGCATGGATATCGTCGTCGGCGCGCTCAAGGGGCGGGTCTTGTGGTTGGCTGAATGGCTTTCTGTGCTGTTCATGCTGATCGTCACGACGATGCTGATCTACGGAACCTATTTCCACTTTGCGCGCAGCTTCGATGTGACCAAGCCGATGTGGTCGACGGACAGTTCCATCGACATCTCGCTGCCACTCTGGCCCGCGAAATTTCTGGTGACCTTTTCGCTGGCGGTGCTTTGGATCAGGCTCTTGCTGCAGCTTTGGGGCTATGGCCGCGCCCTGATAAGAGGAGAGGATCAGCCCGTCGCAGTGCCCGTCGTCGAGGATGCCGCCGCGCAGGCGATGCGTGAAGCTGAACAGACAAAAACAAACGCCGGGTAACGGCACGCCCGTGGAATAACGCGCGCGGGATCAACAGGGACGGGGAAGAAATTGGATCAGTTCATCGACATGAAGGCCCTGCTGGAAGGGGTCGACATCTTCAACCTGTCGCTCTGGCTGTCGGGCTTTCTGATTTTCCTTGTCGTCATCGGGGTGCGCGTGGCCTTCGCGACGGCCTTTATCGGGCTGATCGGTCTTTGTGCGTTCTTCATGCAGAAACAGGGCTTTGACCGGGGTCTCATTACCGCGATGAAGCTGGCGGGACAGGTCCCGCATTCCAAGGCCACGACCTATTCACTGTCGCTGATCCCCACCTTCATCATCATCGGCTATCTGGCTTACTACGCCGGTCTGACGCGGCACCTATTCGAGGCGGCCAAGCGCTGGGTCGGTTGGGCGCCGGGCGGCCTCGGCGTTGCCACGGTCTTTGCAACGGCGGGCTTTGCCGCCGTGTCGGGCGCGTCCGTCGCCACATCTGCGGTGTTCGCACGCATCGCGATCCCCGAGATGCTGAAAGTGGGCTATGACAAGCGCTTTGCCGCAGGCGTTGTGGCGGCGGGCGGCACGCTCGCGTCGCTGATCCCGCCCTCGGCGATCCTCGTGATCTACGCGATCATCGTTGAGCAATCTGTCGGCAAACTGCTTCTCGCCGGGTTCCTGCCGGGCGCAGTCTCGGCGCTGATCTATGCGGCGCTGATCATCGGAATGGCCAAAGCGCGCCCGTCGCTTGGCCCGCCGGTCAAGGGCTTTACCTGGAAAGAACGGTTCGCCGCCCTGCCCGGCGCCTCGCCGATCCTGCTGGTCGTATTCATCATCGTCTATTCGATCTATTTCGGCTGGGCGACGCCGACCGAGGCAGGTGCGCTGGGCGCCTTCGTCGTTCTGATCATGGCGCTCTGGAACGGCATGAAGTGGCGCGATCTGTCGGGCGCGCTGATGGAAGGCGCGAAGCTGACCGTGATGATCTTCACGATGATCTGGGGCGTTCTCATCTACGTGCGGTTTCTGGGCTTTGCGAAGCTGCCGCAGAACTTTGCCGACTGGATCAGCACACTCGAACAGCCTGCCTATGTGACGCTGCTGATGATCCTCGGCGCCTACGTGATCCTTGGCATGTTCATGGACGCGATCGGGATGCTGATCCTGACCCTGCCCGTCACCTACCCGGCGGTCATCGCGCTGAATGGCGCTGTCGGTGGAGAGCCGGGCGCGCTGGGCATGACCGAGACCGAGGTGGGCATCTGGTTCGGCATCATCGTGGTGAAAATGGCAGAGCTCTGTTTGATAACGCCGCCCATAGGATTGAACTGTTTCGTGGTCGCAGGGGTCGCGCAGGAAAATCGCATGCCGATCTCTGTTCAGGACGTGTTCCGGGGCGCTTCGCCGTTTTTCGTGGCTGATGTGGTGACCGTCGCGGTGCTGATCGCCTTCCCGGGGATCGTGCTGTGGCTGCCGTCACTCATCTAATTCGGCAACCTTAACGCGAAATCCGAGTCTTTCCGGCAACACACCCCGGTTTGACCGACTGAGCGGGAATCCGCCGCCACAAACTTGCCCCATTTCAAGCCACTCCTGTCCTTAATGACGGAAAAACAACGTCTTGGGGCAGTGATATGGCATCGGCAGAGGTAAACGTCTGGGCGTTCAACGCCCGCGACCCACGTGGCAAGCGCGCAGGAAAGCGCACCCTTTGGGATCGGATGAAAGGCAAATCGGCCCCTGTCGACTTGCCGGTGACCGATACGGCCCCGCCCCCACAAATCGCCGCGACCCGGTCGGAACGGGTGCGGATGGCGTTTCGCCAGTTTCCCATGAACGAGCGCGAGGAAAACGTGATCCTCGCCGTGATGCGAAATCCCGGATCAAGCTCGAAAGAGCTGTCGTCAATATGCGGCTGGAACGGAACAATGTGGCACACGCATCTCAGCGCGCTGTGCAAGAAGCGCCGGGATATCCTCTCGCCCGTCGTCCCGACCGATGAGATCGAGGATCATTTCCTGGGGGGCATTCTGACGGAATATAACATAGACCACTGCACATTCCGTCTGCGGCCCGATGTGGAACCGATCCTGCGTGAGATGGGGTTGGGGCCCTAGGGCGCCTCGTTGACGGAAATACCCACGACCGAGGCTTGGCCATCTTCGCGTGGACCGATGTCAATAGTGACGCGCTGACCACCCGCAAGCCGGGTCAATCCGGCGCGTTCCAGCGTCTGACGGCTGCAATACAAATCATTATCAACGCCTTCCGCCCGAATGAACGCAAAGCCGCGACTTTCGTCGAACCACTTAACAATCCCAGCCTTCATCGGACCGGCACCCTTCTCCTTCAGTCCTTTCCAGGACTCGTTAACAATGTCGTAAGATCACAACGGAATTACTGCACCGAGGCGGGAACAAAACAAGACTGAAATGTGCCGATCGGCGATATTACGCGCGGTAAAGCAGAGATTTTCCGTTCGAGAAGAGGTGAACCTTGGCCGGATCTGCACCAAGCTTCACCGGTTTGTCGCGCAATCCGGTGTGGATCCCCGGCAGTTTGGCCAGAACCGTCTCGCGATTCGCCTCAGGGGTGAAATACAAGAGGGTCACCTCGCCCAAGGCTTCGACGTAATCGACGGTGGATTCGTACAGATAATCGCCATCCGTCTCGACCATGTCCTCGGGCCGCACGCCGACATTGACCTTGAGGCCCTTGTCGCTGTCCTTCGTCTTCACGTTCGACACTGCCGTACCACCGCCGTCCAGCTTGACGGTGGTCAGATCGCCCGTAGCCGTAATCTCACCCGGCAGCAGGTTCATGGCCGGAGAGCCGATGAACTGCGCGACGAATTCATTCTCTGGCCGCTCGTACAGGTCGAGCGGCGATCCGACCTGCGCAATACCCTTGTTCGCCAGCACCACGATGCGGGTCGCGAGCGTCATCGCCTCGACCTGGTCATGGGTGACGTAGATCATCGTGGATTCCGGCATCGCCTCTTTCAGCTGGGCGATCTCGATCCGTGTGGCGACGCGCAATGCCGCGTCGAGGTTCGACAGCGGTTCGTCGAAAAGATAGACCTTGGGATCGCGCACGATGGACCGGCCGATGGCCACGCGCTGGCGCTGACCGCCCGAAAGCGCCTTGGGCAGACGATCGAGATAGGGTTCCAGCTGCAGGATCTTGGCGGCCTTGTCGACGGCGGCGTCGATTTCGGCCTTTGATTTCTTCGCGATTTTCAGAGCAAAGCTCATGTTGTCGCGCACGGTCATGTGCGGATAAAGCGCGTAGGACTGGAACACCATGGCGATGCCGCGCTGCGCGGGCGGCACATCGTTCACGACCGTCTCGTCAATCGTCAGCGTGCCGCTGGTGATCTTTTCGAGACCTGCGATCATCCGCAGCAAGGTGGACTTGCCGCAGCCCGAAGGGCCGACGAAAACGATCAGCTCGCCCTGCTTGATGTCGAGATTGATGTCCTTGAGAACCTCGACAGTGCCGCCATAGGCCTTGCCGACATCGGTCAGTTTCAGATTGGCCATGAGATCCTCCCTCTCAATCCACGTGCTCTACAAGGCAGAGCGTATCGGGCGGCAGCGTTACGCTGTCACCGCCCGGCGGCACGGCGCCAAGATCGGCCCCGATGGGCGCCCAGCGGCCTTTCGGCAGCGTGATACGGCGCTCTTCCTCCCCAAGGTTGAAGGCCGCGAAAATGCGCGCGCCGTCCTCGACCCGTTCAAAGCGCAGGACGCCGTCTTCATCGACGACATCCTGAATATGGCCCGTGCGCAGCACCGGCATCGCATGGCGCAGCGCGATGGCGCGGCGGTAATGTTCCAGCGTCGAATCCGCATCGCCGTCCTGGGTCGAGACGGCCATGTGCAGATGATCATACGAAATTGGAAGCCATGTGCGCGGCGCGTGCGAAAACCCGCCGTGATCGTCGTCCGACGGCTCCCACACCATGGGCGTGCGGCAGCCGTCGCGGCCCTTGAATTCGGGCCAGAACTGAATGCCGTAGGGGTCCTGCAGGTCGTCGAAGGACAAATCCGCCTCGGGCAGACCAAGCTCTTCGCCCTGATACAGACACACCGATCCGCGCAGGCACATCATCAGCGTGATGAACAGCTTCTGGCGCAACGGTGACAGGCCCCAGCGCGAGGCATGGCGCACGACGTCGTGGTTTGAAAACGCCCAGCAGACCCAGCCTTCGGGCGCTTTTTCGGCAACCTCGTGCATCACCTCGGCCATGTAGCCCGCAGTGGGCTGGTTAGGCGACAGAAGTTCGAACGCGTAGGACATCTGCATCTTATCGCCGCCCGAGGTGTACTGGCCAAGAATTTCCAGACCGTGCAGATCGTCGCCCACCTCGCCCACCGCAGCGGCATCGTATTCGTTCAGAAGGCTACGGAGTTTCCTAAGAAATTCAATGTTTTCCGGCTGGTTCTTGTCATATAGATGATCCTGCCACGTATAGGGATTCACCGCCGGCGCACTGATCGGATTGCGCTTTTCCTCGGGCAGCGGCGGGTTGTTCCGCAGCTCCTTGTCGTGGACGTAGAAGTTGATCGTATCGAGCCGGAAGCCGTTCACACCGCGATCCAGCCAGAACTTGCAGATATCCAAGAGCTCGGCCTGAACCTCTTCGTTGTGGAAGTTCAGATCGGGCTGGGTGCTGAGGAAATTATGCAGGAAATACTGGCAACGTGTCGGGTCCCATTCCCAGGCAGACCCGCCGAAGATCGACAGCCAGTTATTGGGCGGCGTGCCGTCGGGATGCGCGTCAGCCCAGACGTACCAGTCGGCGCGGTCATTGATCTTGCTCGACCGGCTTTCCTGGAACCACGGATGATCGGACGAGGAATGCGACAGCACCTGGTCGATCATTACCTTCAGGCCCAGGCGATGCGCCTCGGCCACCAGCGCGTCGAAATCCGCGAGCGTGCCGAACAGGGGATCGACGCCCCGGTAATCGGACACGTCATAGCCGAAATCGCGCATGGGCGAGGTGAAGAAGGGCGAGATCCAGATGGCATCCACGCCAAGGCTTGCGACATAGGGCAGCCGCCGCGTGATGCCGCCCAGATCGCCAACGCCGTCATCGTTGGAATCCTGAAAGCTGCGCGGATAAATCTGGTAGATGACAGCGCCGCGCCACCAGTCGGGGTCGCGCGCCATCGCAGTCGAATTGGACATGATTATTTCACCGAACCGGCCAAGAGGCCCCTCACGAGGTAGCGCTGCATGGCAAAGAATACGAGAAGCGGCACCGCGATCGAAATGAAGGCCGATGTCGCCAGGATTTCCCACTGGCCACCGCGCGAGCCCAGAAGGCCCACAAGCGCGCCGGTGAGAACCGTCTTGTCATCGCCCACGCCCAGAAAGACGAGGGCGACCAGAAGATCGTTCCAGGTCCAGAGGAACTGGAAGATCGCGAAAGAGGCAAGCGCCGGGAAACTGAGCGGCAGGATGATCTTGATAAAGATTTGAAAGTCCGTTGCCCCGTCCACCTTGGCGCACTCGATGATGTCACGTGGCAGCGACACCATGTAATTGCGTAACAGATAGATGGCGAGCGGCAAGCCAAAGCCGGTATGCGCCAGCCAGATACCAAGATAGCTTTTGCCGATGCCGACCACGTTGTGCAGTTGCAAAAGCGGGATCAGCGCAAGGTGCAGCGGCACCACCAGCAGTGCCACGACATAGGCCACCAAGAGTGCGCACCCCGGAAAGTTCATCCACGCAAGCGCATAGGCTGCGAAGGCCGCAACGAGGATCGGGATGATCGTCGCCGGGATCGACACGATCATCGTGTTGAGAAACGCGCGCCCCACTCCGCCGCTGGCCGTGTCGGCAAACAGGACGTTGGTGTAGTTGGAAAACGTGAATTCGGGCGGTGTTTCGGTTGTTGTGAAAATCCGCGGCAATCGCACGCCGTCAAGATCGGTCGGGCTGGTCATGCGGAAGCCGCCGCGGTCATCGACCGTCAGCGTCCAGCCATCATCAAGTTCAACCGTCGCCCCCGGCTCGAAGGCCTCAGGCTCGCGGCTCGAGGTGCCCCAGGCGTTCACGTCGGAATCGGCGTTCGGGAACAGCTCTCCTTCGATGACGTATAGCTCGCCCTCGCGCACCGGCTCTCCAGAGACGCGCTCTGCCGGGTTCTGGCGAGTCTGGGTCGACAGGGCCGACCACCAGCCCGAAGACGCGATCTGATCGCCGGTACGGAAGGACGACACGAAGAGACCCACCGTGGGAAACAGCCAGAGCATCACCAGAAGCGCGACCGAGATATGAACGACCCAGGTAAGGGCCGGTTTCTTGCCTGCCATGCCTTCCATCAGCGCATCTCCTTGCGGACGTTGCGAACGTTCCAGACGAGGATCGGCAGGACCAGCAGCATGATCACGATGGCCGAGGCCGACCCAACGCCCCAGTCGAAGGACCGGAACAGCTTGTCATACATGTAATTGGCAAGAACCTGCGTGCCCCATTGCCCGTTGGTCATCGCCAGAACGATGTCGAAAACCTTCAGAACGACCAGCGTGATCGTCGTCCAGACGACGATGATCGTCGGCATGATCTGCGGCACCTTGATCTTGAAGAACACCTGGATCGGGCTCGCACCGTCGAGAATTGCAGCCTCGACCGTTTCTTCCGGGATACCGCGGAGGGCTGCCGACAGGATCACCATTGCGAAACCTGTCTGAATCCAGACGAGCACAATCATCAGAAGGAAGTTGTTCCACGGGCCCATCGTCAGCCAGGCCTCGGGACTGCCGCCCAGACCAACCCAGATGGCGTTCAGGATGCCGATCTGGTCCGTGCCCTCGGGGCGCAGGTCATAGATGAGCTTCCAGATCACCGAGGCGCCGACAAAGGAAATCGCCATGGGCATGAAGATCAGCGACTTGGCGATATTGCCCCAGCTTATGCGGTCCGTCAGCTGCGCGGCCAGAAGGCCAATGGCGGTGGAAAAGGCGGGAACGAAGAAGAGCCACAGCATGTTGTTGCGGATCGCTTCCCAGAATTTCGGCTCACCCACCATCTGGACGTAATTGGCGAAGCCGACGAACGCGCCGCCCTGATCGCGGTCTGTAAAGGACAGGTACAGCGTCGCGGCGACCGGATAAGCCAGATACAGCGTCAGCGCGAAGAGCGCGGGAAAAAGGAAGATCCACGGGCGGATCATGTTTGCGCGAGTCAGGTTCGACACGGCCTTGGGGCCGCGCGCCGGGAAGATGACCTTATCGAGAAGAAGGTTCGCGGCGTAGAAATAGCCGATACAGCCTCCGACCCCGATGACGATGGTGAACACACCTTGCAACGCGGGATGCATCGCGATCCTCCCCCCTGGAATGGCTTGGTCTTCAAAGCGTTGGCCGGTCTTTTCGCCGGTCCGCCTTTGAAAAACCGGCCCCGCGAATGCGGGACCGGTCGTTCGTCAGGTGCTTACTTGATCGCGTCCCACGAGGACTGGATCTCGGCGCCAACGGCTTCCGAGGTCTTGCCGCCCGCGTAATCGACCATGCCGGTCCAGAATGCACCTGCGCCGATCGCGCCTGGCATCAGGTCGGAGGCGTCGAAGCGGAATGTGGTCGCATCAAGCAGGATGCCGCCCATCTTCTTCAGCGTGCTGTCGCCATACAGCTCGGTGTCCACGCCCTTGTGCGGGGTCAGGAAGCCGGTCTGCGCCATCCACACTTCGTGCGCGATGGGCGTCTTGAGGAATTCGATGAAGCCACGGGCCACGTCGCTTTCCTTAGTCATGAACGCCAGCGTGCCGGCACCCAGAACCGGGCTACCGAGGTCTTTCTCAGCATAGGCGGGGAAGTAGAAGAAATCCGCGTCGATGCCGAGCTCGGTTCCGTCGGGGAAGAAAGACGGGATGAACGACGCCTGCTTGTGCATGTAGCACTGAGGCGGCGACGAAAAGAGACCCTTGGGGCTGTCGCGGAAGTCGGTCGAGGCCACGGCACCCGCGCCACCAGCAACAAAATCGTCGTTGCGCGCGAAATAGCCGAACTCGTCAAGCGCCGCCGTCACGCGTTCATCGGTGAAGGGGATCTCGTTCGCGACCCAGGCGTCATAGACGTCCGGCGACTGCGTGCGCAGCATCATATCCTCGACCCAGTCGGTCGCAGGCCAGCCGGTCGCACCGCCCGATCCCAGACCGATGCACCAGGGCGTGCCGCCATCGGCAACGATCTGATCGGTCAGCGCCTTCAGCTCTTCCATCGATGTGGGGACTTCATAGCCCGAATCGTCGAAGTTATCGGGCGAGTACCAGACCAGCGATTTCACGTCGATCTTGTAGGGGAACGCATAGAGGCGATCCTCGCCATCGGGGCCGGTATAGGTGCCCAGCGACTGCCAGGACGAACCTGCAGCATAGTTTTCACCCAGCCAAGCGTCGGTTTCCTCGCCCAGCGGCTCGACAAAGCCCTTGGACACGAGATCCTGGATGAGGCCCGGCTGCGGCAGAACGGCGATGTCGGGCGGAGATCCGGCCTCGACGTCGATCACGATCTGCTGCTCGTAGCTTTCGGACGAGGAATAATTCACCTCGGCGCCAGTCGCGTCCTCGAAATAGGCCAGAACGCTTTCGACCAGCGTCTGGTCGTCGCCGCGCCAAGGGCCGAAGATCGTCAGCGTCTCGCCGGAATAGTCATGATTCTCGGCAAAGGTGGACAGGCTGTCCCAGTTGAAATTCCCCTCGCCGATTGGAAATACCATTTCGGAATGGGCGGCGCCGTGCGCCATCCCGGCCGTCAGAGCGGCCACGGCCGCACCCGCGTAAAACGTGCGTTTCATAGAGATCCTCCCAGATCGTTCGCCCATCTCGGGCGCATGTATCAGTCTTCGTCCGTATCGCCATTTCGGCGAGTCGGCTCAAACCGCTTTGGACGGTGCGAAGCTGTATCAACGGAGTTTAAGTGTCAATAAAGGGGTGTCAATAAACGCTTATTTTATTAAGTTATTCCGCACCTGCAGCGCCGCAGCGCAGCATCAAGAGCCTTTGACCTTCGCGGCCAGCCGTGTCTAATTCACGCAGATTTTCAAACCGGTTTGAACAGATTTAGCCGTAAAGCGCGCCATGAACCTCAAGGAACTAGCACAGACATTGGGCCTATCCCCGACCACGGTCAGCCGCGCGCTGAACGGCTATCCGGAGGTTGCCGAATCCACTCGCCTGCGCATCGAAAGCGCAGCGCGGCGGTACAACTACCAGCCCAACGCCCGCGCGCAGCGGCTTGCGACGGGCCGGTCCATGGCCATCGCCCATGTGCTGCCCGTAAGCGACGGGCACGAGATGGTGAACCCGATCTTCGGCGATTTCGTGTCGGGCGCATCGGAAACCTACCTGCAGCACGGATACGACATGATGCTGAGCCTTGTGGCCGATGGCGATCAGGAACAGCTTTATGCCGATCTTGCCTCGAAGGCGTCGGTTGACGGGCTGATCATAAGCTCGCCCCGCCGCGACGATGAGCGCATTCCGCTTCTGCACCGGATCGGCCTGCCCTTCGTCGTCCATGGCCGCGCCAGTTTCCGCGAAGAGGACTATAACTGGGTCGATGTGAACAACCGCCGCGCCTTTGAACGGGCAACCGGCTTTCTGATCGACCTTGGCCACCGGCAGATCGCGCTGATCAACGGGCTTGAGACGATGGATTTCGCCGCCAGGCGTCGTGAAGGGTATCTTGCCGCCCTTTCCGCACGTGGCATCGCAGGAAACCCCGACTGGATCAGTTCGGACCAGATGACAGAGCAATACGGCTATCGCACGACCCGCCGTCTTCTGGATCAGAACGAGGCACCGACGGCCATTGTAGCCTCGTCGATCATCGTGGCACTTGGCGTGCAGCGGGCGCTTCTGGAAACCGGGCACGTGATGGGACGCGACGTGTCGGTTATCGCCCACGACGACGCGCTGTCCTATCTGCCCAACGGGGCCGAGGCGCCGATCTTCACGGCCGTGAAATCCTCGGTGAAGCTGGCCGGGCGGCTCTGCGCGGAAATGCTGATCGACCTGATCAAGACGGGGGGCAGCGTGCCCCGCTCGCGTCTTCTCGAGGCGGAACTGGTCGTTGGCGGCTCGACCGGGCCTGCCCCGCTTCGCCCAAGCTGACGGCTTTCGCTAACCGCCTCGGCCCGCTACATCTGGCGCGACCGCTAACTCGAAGGCCCGACGATGACCCAGACCCGCACGCCCGACCGCTATTCCCTTGTCGCCGATATCGGCGGCACCAATACGCGTGTGGCGCTATGCGAGGGGCCCGATCTGCTTCCCGATACGATCCGGCGCTATCGCAATTCGCAATTTCCCGGCCTCGATTCGGTGATCCGGCAATATTTCGAGGATGAAGGCCGGGTCGATTGCGCGGGCGCCTGTGTTGCGGCGGCTGGCCCGGTCAGGGACGGCGTTGCAGCGATGACCAATCTCGACTGGACGATCGACGGCGGCACGCTGGCCCGCGCAACGGGCGCCGAACGGGTGGCGATCCTGAACGATCTTCAGGCGCAGGGCCATGCACTGGGACGGATCGCGCCGGACAACCTGAACGAGGTCGTGCCAGGTCATGCGGGCGCGACGGGTGACATGCTGGTCGTTGGCTGCGGCACGGGGTTCAACGCCGCGCCGGTGCATGCGTTCGAAGGTGGGCGCTATGTTGCGGCATCCGAGGCGGGGCACGCGAACATGCCCATCCGCACCGAGGCCGAATTGCGCCTGTGCCAGTTCGTCGAGACCGCCCACGGATTTCCCGCCGTCGAGGATGTGCTGTCAGGCCGCGGCCTGTCACGGATTTACCTATGGCTCGGCAATGAGGCGGGGGATCCGGTCGAAAAAACTTCGGCCGATATCGTGGCCGGGATCGACAACGACAGCGATCCCCGCGCTGTCGAGGCCGGGCGGCTGTTCACCCGCATCCTCGGGACCGTTTGCGGAAACCTGACGCTGATTCACCTGCCCTTTGGCGGGGTGTTCCTGATCGGCGGCATGACCCTTGCGCTTGCCCCGCATTTCGAACGGTTCGGCTTTCGCGATGCGTTCCGCGACAAGGGGCGGTTCGCCGGGTTCATGCAGAATTTCAGCGTAACCTGCGTCGAAGACGACTATGCGGCGCTTACGGGCTGTGCCGCGCATCTGGCCGAGATCGGATAGGCGTACACAAGGCGTGTATTATTGCCGCATATGGCTGGGGGAAAACTCGCGCTTTCATCCCGATATCTTTCACTATTCGAACATTTCCACTGAACTGGCCTCCTCCGTCGCCACAAGCCCCATTGCCCGCGCCGGATAATCCTGTAGACCTTGAACCATCCCAGTTCTGCGGCCCGTCAAACCCATGAAAACCCGCACCCTTTCGCGCCTCGATCAGGTTTCGGGCCTTCTGTTTCTGGCCATCACGATTCTCGTGGTTCTCGACGGGTTCGATATCTGGCATGTCACGGGGCCGATCGCAGGCATTCTGGCCTTCATCGTCCTTGTCATCCTCGCCTTCAGCGTGCGAGGCGCAGGGCGCATCTTCCTCGCCGTTGGCGCAGTTCTGATCGCCATCGTCGCCCTGTCGGGACGCGACGCACTGGGGGCGATCGACACGGCACTGGAACGCGCGGCCTTCATCGCGGCGTTCTTCACCGCCCTCACCTCGCTGCGCTTTGCCGCCGACACGTCTCCCGCCATCGCCCGCGCTGGTCGCTACCTCGCAAGCCAGCCTCCGGGACGCCGTTATCTGGCGCTGACCGCGGGCGGGCAGATGTTCGCGCTCTTGCTGAACTATGGGGCAATCGCGCTCTTAGGATCGCTGGCCAAGACCGCCACAGATGCTGAGCCCGACACCGAGATCCGGCGACATCGCCTTCGCCGTATGCTGCTGGCGATCCAGCGGGGATTCATTTCCACCCTGCCATGGTCGCCGCTAGGGTTTTCCATCGCAATCACCACGACGGTCATTCCAGGCGCGCGGCTTATCGATGCGCTGCCGTTCTGCGTCGTTTCCGGCGTCACCTTTGCGTTGGTCGGCTACACACTCGACCGTCTGCGCCGCCCACAGGTCCAGCGCAGCACGCCGCTGACCTTTACGCCGGACGGGCGCTGGACCGTGCTCTTGCCGCTGATCGGCCTGCTGCTTGCGCTCGCGGTTCTTGTCGCGATCTTGCAGCCGATCACCGGCCTGCGCCCCTTCGACATCGTGATGTTCGTCGTGCCAGTCATCGCGGCGCTTTGGGTCATGCTGCAAAGCCAGGGGGCGCCGATTTCGGCATTCCTCGTGCGCGGCGAGCGCTATCTTTTCATAGAACTTCCGGCTTATCGCAAGGAACTGGTCCTTCTGATGATGGCGGGCTTCATCGGATCGCTGGGATCGGTCCTGCTGACCCCGCTGATCGAGGCGAGCGGGCTGGACCTGTCGCGGCTTCCAAGCTGGATCATCCTGACGGCGCTTGTGTGGCTGATCCCGATCACGGGACAAATCGGGATGAACCCCATCATGGCTGTGACGCTCTTCGCGCCCGCCTTGCCTGCGCCAGAACTGCTGGGAATTACGCCCGCGGCCTATGTCGTGGCAATCACGAGCGGTTGGGCGCTGTCGGGCGTCACGAGCCCTTTTACCGCGACAACGCTTCTTGTCGGGGCCTTCGCGGGGGTAACGGCCCGCCATGCCGGGCTGATCTGGAACGGCATCTTCGCCGCTATCATGGGCGTGCTGTTCTCGATCTGGGCGAATGCGGTGCCGTTCTTCTAGAGTTGCGCGGAAAAGATGAACTCCCCCGCGCAACCTATTGCATTAAAATGGATAATGCTGATCCGGGTCTTCGATCGTGATCCACCGCAATTCGGTGAATGAATCGATCCCCGCCGTGCCGCCGAAACGGCCATAGCCGCTGGCCTTCACGCCGCCGAAGGGCATTTGCGCCTCGTCATGCACGGTCGGGCCGTTGATGTGGCAGATGCCGCTTTCGATGCGCTTGGCGACCGACAGCGCGCGCCGGATATCCTTGCCGAAGACCGAGGCCGAGAGGCCGTAGTCGGTGTCATTGGCCAGATCGACCGCATGATCGGTGTCAGCGGCGCGAATGATGCAGACAACGGGACCAAAGCTTTCTTCGTAGAAAAGCTTCATCTCGGGCGTGACCTTATCGAGGATCGTCGCAGGCATCACCGTGCCTTCTTCGGCCCCGCCGGTCACGAGAACAGCCCCCTTCGACAGCGCGTCCTCGATCAGCGCATCGACCTTGTCGATGGTGGCGCGGTCGATGACCGAGCCCAGCACCACCTGATCGCGCGGATTGCCATGGGGCAACCCGGCGGCTTTCTTGCCAAACGCCGCGACAAAATCATCTGCGATGCTGTCATCGACGATGATCCGTTCCGTCGACATGCAGATCTGGCCCTGGTTCATGAACGCGCCAAAGGCGGCCGCGTTGACCGCCGCCGGGATATCGGCGTCGTCAAGGATCACCTGGGGTGCCTTGCCGCCAAGTTCCAAGAGCACGGGCTTGAGATGCTTGGCCGCCTTTTCCGCGATGATCCGGCCCACGCGGGTCGATCCGGTGAAGTTCACGCGCTTGACCTTGGGATGCTCTACAAGGCGGCCCACGACCTCTGGCGCGTCGTCGGCGGAGTGGGTGACAACATTGATGACGCCCTTGGGAAGCCCCGCCTCTTCAAGACATTCGGCGATCATCATGTGCAGCCGCGGGCACATCTCGGAGGCTTTCAACACCACCGTATTCCCGCATGCGATGGGCATCGCGACGGCACGCGTTCCAAGGATGACGGGCGCGTTCCAGGGGGCCATGCCGACGAGCACGCCGACCGGCTGGCGCCAGGCCATAGCAAGATTTCCGGGCTTGTCCGAGGGTACGATCTCGCCTTTGATCTGGGTGGTCATGGCGGCCGCTTCGCGCAGGATCTTGGCCGCAAAGCCGACGTTGAAGCCGATCCACGGCCCCGTCGCGCCGGTCTCCGCGATGCCGACCTCGATGAATTCCGAAGTGCGTTCTTCCATCACATCGGCTGCTTCCATCAGGATCTCGCGCCGTTTCGACGGACCGGTTTCGGACCAGTCGGCAAAGGCGCGGGCCGCCGCTTCGACGGCGCGGTCCACATCCTCGGCGGTGCCGGCGGCCGCGTCGGTCGCGACCTCGCCTGTCATCGGGTCCTTGCGTTCAAAGCGTTTTTCGCCTGTCGCGGGGTGCTTTTCGCCCCCGATCAATAGATCGACTTGGGTCATGTCATCCTCCTGCCTGCCGGGTCTTCCCTGCATGTGGGGCCCGGCGCTCGATTGACAATGTTCATTAATTTCCGTGTGTTTGCCATCAAAATGATCTAGATTGTTTGTTCACTGGCTGGAAACCGATTGAGGGGCAGCGCCATGAAAGATTCGTCCGAGGATCACGCAACCACGACGCCGAAAACCACCGTCACGGCAGGGGGCGCGATCTTTACCCGCCTGAAGGCGCTGGGTGTCGAATACGTCTTCACCAATTCCGGCACGGATTTTCCGCCCATCATAGAGGGCCTCGCAGAGGCCGAGGCAACGGGTCAGGACTTGCCCGAGGCCATCGTCATCCCGCATGAGCACGCCGCGATGGGTATGGCGCATGGTTACTACCTGATGTCCGGCAAGGCCCAGGCGGTGATGCTGCACACCAACGTTGGCCTCGCCAATGGCGTGATCGGCACGATCAACGCCGCGTGCGAACATATCCCGATGATGCTGATGTCGGGCCGCACACCAACGACCGAAAAAGACCGCTTTGGCGCGCGCACTGTTCCCATCGCCTGGGGGCAAGAGATGATGGATCAGGCCGGGATGATCCGCGAAAGCGTGAAATGGGATTACGAGATCCGCTTTCCCGAACAGGCCGAAGACGCGCTTGATCGCGGCTGGGCCATCGCCAATTCCACGCCGAAAGGCCCGGTGTATATTTCGTTGCCACGCGAGACGCTGTGCGAGGAAATCGACGGCTCGAAAATGGCAGATCCGCCGCGCATGCAGCCCGTTCAGGGCGCGCCGAACCCGTCCGACATCGAAACTGCCGCGAAAATGCTTGCGGGCGCCAAGCGTCCACTGATCATCGCGCAGCGCGGCGCCGGGGATGCCGCGACCTACAAGGCCTTCGCCGAATGGGTTGCCGATTGGGGCATCCCGGTCTGTTCGTGGTGGGCGACGCATCTGACGCTCTCAACCGAACATCCCTGCGCCATCGGGCCGAACCCGAAGAAGTTCCTCGACAAGGCCGATGTGGTTGTCGTGCTGGATTGCCTGTCGCCCTGGTGGCCGGACGAACATCCCATTCACCCGGATGCCAAGGTCATCCACATCGGCCCCGATCCGCTGTTTTCGCGGACGCCGATCCGCAATTTCCGATCTGATCTGTCGATTGCCGGGGAAACGTCGAACACGATCCCGGCCCTGATTGCTGCGATGGGCGCCCTGCCCCGGAACGAGCGGATGCTGGTCGATCGTCGCCGCGATGTGTCCGAACAATCCGCCGCGACCCGCAAGGGCATGCGCTGGCAAGCCGCCGCGCGCAATGGTCAGGGCATTTCCAAGGAATGGTTCAGCTACCGCCTTGGCGAGGCGCTAAAGGGGCATCAGTCATCGGTGTTTTCCGAGCTTGGGACGATGCTGGGCATCATGCAGCGGACCGATCACAAGTCGTTCTTCCAGGAACCCCATTCCGGCGGTCTTGGCTGGTCGATCCCCGCCGCGCTTGGGGCGCAGCTTGCCGATCGCGACCGGCTTTGCGTCGCGACGATGGGCGATGGCAGCTACATGTTCGCCAATCCCACCGTCTGCCATCAGATCGCCGAGGCGCTGTCGCTGCCGATCCTGATCTGCGTTCTGAACAACGAGGAATGGGGCGCTGTCCGCAAATCGGTCAAAGAGCTTTACCCGACCGGCTATGCCGCGCGGGCGAACCGGATGCCGCTGACATCGCTGTCGCCATCGCCCGATTTCACGCTGACCGCACAGGCCAGCCGCGCCTGGACGCGCACCGTTTCTGCGGCGGGCGATGTGGATGAGGCGCTGGCCGAGGCGATCCGCGTGGTCACAGAAGACAAGCGCCACGCCCTTCTCGAGGTAAAGACGCTGCCGGGGTTCTAAGGCTCGCCTAAAGAACCCCGACCTTATGCATCGACCGCGAATAAAGGTAGATCGCGACGAGAAACGCGATGGACAGGATCAGCAGCGTTGCCGCCTGTCCGCCCGCGATCACCCAAAGGCTGGGCGTTGCCCCGGCAAGCAACCAGATCGCCGCGATCATCATCGCAAAGACCGATAATCCGAGAACAAGCGCCGTCCGCGTGGCACGAAACAGCATCATGACGGATCCCAGAAGCGCGCCCCAGGCGCCGATGGCCCAAAGCGAATCCACCCAGACCGGCAGGTTCGCATAATAGTCGATCTGGTCGGGCGTGAAGTTGCTGAGATACGCATCGACCCCGTATTGCACCATCACGTAATCCGCTGCGCCCGCCAGCGTCCAGAGAACCGCGACAATAGCGATGGGCCAGTGATACCAGGGCGTGCGTTGCATGGGGCGTTCCTAAGGCTTGTCGTTGCGTTCGCCGCAACTTGCCCCGGTCGGCGCGGACTTGTCCAGTTACAGAGGCCGCTGCCCAAACGAAAACGACCCGCCGAGGGACATGGCGGGCCGTTTTGCCGGTTTCCCGGGATCTGCAACGATCTTTAGCGTGTCAGGCGACGCGCTTCCCCACCGTTCAGCACACGCCGAGCAGCAAGGTAGTTGTTCCGGCCCTCGTTGGACTCGAGTTCCGGAAATAGCGAAAGGATTTCGGACCGTTGTTCGGAGCCGAGCCCTTTCAGGGAATGGTCGCCAGGTTGGAACGTTTCGCTCCAGGCGCCATTGGACAAGACGACCTCGTGGTGGTCGCACATGAAATGGATATACGTCGTGCCGAGAACCTGCGCCTCGGAGAACCCGTCGGTACCGATCAGGTGCTTGGCCGAGACGAGCACTTCGCGCTCCCCGAAAATGTCCTGCGCACGGTCGCCGGTGATCAACATGCGGTGGTTCGGGCTGACCAGCGTGTCCTTCATCGGAAGGCCCGCGCCAAGCGCGTCTTTGCGGATGAGGACGGGGCGCAGTTCGGGGCTCTTTTCGATCTCGGGAAGGCGGATTTCCTTGGCGCCGACCCAGCGGATTTCCTGGATGCCGTTGTCACGCGTCAGGACCTTGTCGCCGACGCTGAGCGTCTCGGCGGCAACCAGACCGCGCGGTGTCGTGATCCCGGTTCCAGGCGTGAAACAGGGGGTCCGGCTCGCATCCGAAGGCCGTCCAAGACGGCGCTGGCGGCGCACTTCGGAAATGCGGGTTTCGAGGTCGATCATGGCAGTGTCACCCTCAGTCGTTCGGCCTAGTCGGCCTTTGCGAGCCCCCACTCGCATCACCGGGTATAAACGCATGCCGCGCTGCAGCCAAACGCTTTAGACACCTTTCCGCCTCTTTTCCGACACGCGAAGCCATTGAAAAGCGCGATCTTTTTGATTTAAGAATGCCCGCTTAGGTTGATTGCTCCGGATATTTTGCCGAAATACTGAACAAAATTGCATATTATATTCAGTACGCGTCCAGATTGTTCAGGATACAGAAACAAGGCAGTGGCCGATCTCTCGCCCGAATGGGACCACCGCACGGCCCGATTTCCGCCCATTTTTGTTTCAGATTGAGAACCTTAGCGCGGTGATCGGCGCCATTGTTCGCGCTTTCACCGCCGACGACCCGAATCGCGCCGCAGTTCAGCCGAATGCGACCTGGATCACAGAGATCGAGAAATATTTCATTGTGAACAAGCAGGCGGTGTCAGACTAATTCGAACTCGTCTCTGCAAGGACAATATGACTGCCCTTTATGCCGCGCAGAGACCGCGCCACTCGGAGAGAGCAGCGGCACGGTTCAGCTTGAAATTTGGTCTGGGGGAGAGGCTGCGTTCCGAATTGAAGTGGTGGTGGACCGAGGCGTGGACGGCGGCGAACTTCTGCAGACTTAGCATCCGCCTGAAGCGAAGCATTGCCCTCTCTCGTCGCCGAAACGGCAGATGTGAATTCTCTGC
>CBFIJK010000055.1:0-23555 GCA_965662745.1 uncultured Paracoccaceae bacterium | reverse complement strand
GGAGACCAGCAGACGTCAGATTGTAGCTTCCGTCACTGTCCGATTTTCGGGGAGGAGCTCACAATACGCTTGAGCTGGGCTTCGGTAAGCCAGAATTGATCCGACATGGGCAGGTCCTCCTGCCCAGTTTGAAGCACGCCTCAAGCCCAAGCGGAATCCTCAAAACTAATGGGTCCTGAGCGTAGCTTGCCGTGACGGGGAACGCAGTTGACCCGTCCTTCTCAGATGCCCGCACCCACCGGCGTAGCACAGTCGCGTGTATTCCAAGATCCCTTGAAGCCTGCGAGGTGCTGACGCCACGCTTCGTTATCAACTCTACCGCTTCCTGCTTGAACTCGCGGCTGAAAGCTCTTCTCATCATGTAGTTTCTCCAGTTTCATGAACACCCTATCTCGGTGTCCAGGAAACCGGCAGCAGGCCAGATCTTCTCCCTTGGGCCTGGAAAACAGGTCGTGTCGCGAATGCTGTGGAAATTCCCTGGCAGCGTGCTCCGGGCGTGTGAGGGCTCGGTTTTTCAGGCAGCGAGGTCAAGAGGCATCGGCTCGAGGGGCTGAGAGAGGGTTTCCCAGCCGTCGACCTTGCGCATCTGGATCTGGCCGGAGGCGAGCAGCGCCCAGAGCAGCATGGGCACGGTCTCGGCACAGGGCAGCACGGTCTGGGTCTTGATGCGTCGGCGGAACTCTCCGTTCAGGCGCTCGATGGCGTTGGTGGTCCGGGCCGATTTCCATTGCGACGGATCGAGGCGGGTGAAGGTGAAGAGCCGGTCTCCGGCTTCTTCTAGGCTGTCGGCCACCGCCCGGCACTTGAGCCGCCACTTGCGGAGGAATGCCTTGCGCCTCTTCTCGACCTCGGCCGCAGTGTCGGCGTAGATCATGTCGCGGTAATCCTCGGTGACCTCATCCTGCATGTGCTTCGGGGCATGCGCCAGGAGGTTGCGGTTCTTGTGGACCGTGCAGCGCTGGATCGGCAGATCCTCGCCCCACAGCGACACGAGCGCGGCCTCCAGCCCCGGGGCGCCGTCGACGATCACGAACTCGGGTCGCTTCAGCTCGCGCGCGTCCAGATCGTCGAGGAACTGGCGCCAGGCGGCGGTGCTCTCGCCACCCATATTCCTGATCGATAACAGCACCTTCTGTCCGTCGCGGCGCACGCCGATGGCGGCGAGCACCGAGATGTTCGTGGTTTTCCGGTCCAGCCGGGTCTTGATCACGGTGCCGTCCAGTATCAGGCGGACGATGTCCTCGTCGGCCAGGCTGCGGGCACACCAGGCATCCCAATCGACTTTGATCTTGCGCCAGGCGCGGCTGACGACATCCTTGCTCACGGCGCCCTCGAACAGCCCGAACAGCGCACGCTTGACCCGGCGCGTGTTGGTTCCGGAAAGGTAGACCGCCGCGATCAGCGCCTCGGCTTTCTTCGTCAGCCGCTTGTAACGGGGCAGCGCCTTCGACCGCCATTCCGTCACCTTTCCAGTGTCGTCCTCGATCCGGGCGCGCGGCACCCGCACCGTTTCCGTCCCGAAGGTGCCCGTGAGTTGCCGCTCCCGGTGCCCGTGGCGATAGCCCTTCGCATCGCCATCGCCCCGGCCGTAGCGAAGCCGACCGAGAAAGCTGGCCAGTTCTTCTTCGAAAACGGCCTCGATGGTTGTGCGGACGCTGGCCCGCAGCCGCTCCTCGATCGGGTCAAACCCGGCCTCTCCGGCCAGTAGCGAAAAGCTCGCGGTGTCGGTAATCTGGTTCATGGTGTGATCTCCCTGGCGGTTGCCGCCGCCGGTTGGGTGGGTGTCAATTCACCCGGAGATTACGCCGCCCTCAAATTTCCACCAACTTCGCGACACGACCGGAAAACAAAGCATATGGCTCAGGCAGCTTGATCATGCCGCTGAACAAGGTCCATTCAGTCACGACCGTCGATCGCGTCGCGGAAGAACTCGGCGAAAGCGTCGATTACCTCCATGACCTCGCCATTGGCATGGAGCCCGAAGACGGGATCATCTGGGTATACGGCACCACCGACGTAGAGGTTCTCGCATTCACCCCATTCGGCGTCGAAAACCTCGTCGAGATGATCGCAATGGATCGCGACCGTAAGCCTTGAACCACCACGGTTTTCACCGGACGGATACGCTGTTTCTCTACTTCAGGGTATTTCTGCCGATCGTACTCAGTCGTGAGGAGCACGACCCTGTCGATCGCGGGATCGCCGTGGGCGGTTTGCTCGTGGCGCTTGGCTTTGCCGTCGCCGGTCTTGGCAACACGACGATGATGAATGAGCATGGCCAGGCGGGTATGGCCTTTATAGCTTTTGTTTACGGATACTTGCGGGGCAGGGGAATGTTTGGGGCTCGCGTGGGTTCAAGCCGTCAAGGCGCAATGGCCTCTGGCTGAGCTTGAGGTCAAAAGAGGCGTCCGGTTACTGGCGGGATTTCCGGCTCTGACGCCAATGAAAATGTCCAGAAAAACGATTATGTGATCCATTGCGCCAACCAGTCATCACGCTCCGCCAAAAAATTGGCCGCCAAACTCGCTTGGCGGCCAATTTGGGTCTCGTGAGACAGAACCGATCAGTTCGTCGCTTCGCTCTCGCCTTCCTCCATCATCTCGCCCTCGGGCGCGCCGCCGCCGAACTGGACGAGGTAGGCCCAGACGTTGGTGGCGTCGTCCTCGGACCGGACGCGATAGCTCATCTTACCGCGCGCGCGGTTGTCGTCGAGGTATTCGCGAAGGAAACCGGTCGGATCCTGAACGTAGGCGACAAAGCTTTCCTCGTCCCACATCAGCCCAGCTTCACCGGCCTCGACCATCGAATCGGAATAGCGGAAATCTTCGATGACCCCGGCCTGGCGGCCCCAGACACCGTAAAGGTTAGGCGCGGCGCGGTTCGGCTGGCCACGTCCGGCGATCGTTTCACCGGCCTCGTCCTGGATGACGTGGCAGGTGACGCACTGGCGGAAGACGTCTTCGCCAGCGGCCGCGTCACCGGTGGCGTGGCTTTCCGCGAAGGCGGGTGCCGCAAGCGTGAGGCCTGCAATCAAGGTAGTCGTGCGGAGCATAGGGGTTCCTCCCAATTTCAATCCGTTGTGTGGCCTCGGGCGGCCAGCGTGCCGATCATCGTTACACGCTAACAGTAGACCAGAGAGACCGTATGACAAGTCGTTCCAATCACGCAACCGCGCGGGCAAGCGCGCAATGCGACCAAAGCTCGCTGAGCGCCTCGACCAGATGGCCGATATCCTCGTCGGTATGCATGGGCGAGGGCGTGATCCGAAGCCGTTCGGTGCCTTTCGGCACTGTCGGATAATTGATCGGCTGAACGTAAATTCCCCAGTCATTCATCAGGATATCCGAGATCATGCGGCATTTCACCGGGTCCTTGATCATCACCGGGATGATATGGCTGTCATTCTCGAGATGCGGGATGCCGATGCGGTCAAGCTCTGCCCGCAGCTTGGCGACCTGGCGGCGCTGGCGCATGCGCTCCATCTCGGATGCCTTGAGATGCTGGATCGACGCGCGTGCGGCGGCGGCCACGGCCGGGGGCAGGGCGGTCGTGAAGATGAAGCCGCTGGCGAAGGACCGGATGAAATCGCAGACCTGCGCCGATCCGGTGATGTAGCCGCCGACGACGCCATAGGCTTTGCCCAGCGTGCCCTCGATGATGTCGATCCGGTCCGCCAGCCCTTCGCGCTCGCTGATACCGCCGCCACGGGGGCCATACAGGCCAACGGCATGCACCTCGTCAAGGTAGGTCAGCGCGCCGTGTTTCTCGGCGACTTCGACGATCTCGGCCATGGGGCAGATATCGCCATCCATGGAATAGACCGATTCAAAGGCGACGATCTTGGGACGGTCGGGCCCGACGGCAGACAGTTTGCGGTCCAGATCCTCGGGATCGTTGTGCTTCCAGATGACCTTGTCGGCGCGGCTGTGGCGGATGCCTTCGATCATGCTGGCATGGTTGCCCTCATCCGACAGGATCACCGCGTTCGGCAGGCGGCTGCCGAGGGTCGACAGCGCGGCCCAGTTCGACACATAGCCGCTGGTGAACAGCAGGGCCGATTCCTTGCCATGAAGATCGGCAAGCTCTTCTTCCAGCAGCAAGTGATAATGCGTCGTGCCAGAAATGTTGCGCGTGCCCCCCGCGCCGGTGCCGCAGGCATCGACGGCGGATTTCATCGCTTCCATCACGGTCGGGTGTTGCCCCATCCCGAGATAGTCGTTCGAGCACCAGACGGTCACGTCCCGCTCTTCGCCCTCGTGATGGTTCCGCGCTTTGGGGAAGGACCCGCAGCGTCGTTCCAGATCGGCAAAGATCCGGTAATTCCCTTCGGTCTTCAGCGCCTCGATCTGCGCTGCGAACATGGCGTCAAACTCCATGGGTGTCCCCCCTCGTCATTCGTGTCTCTATCTGTTTGGGCGCGGGCAGCATCCACCGCCAAAGCCGTTCATCGGGCAATGGCAGAACCATCAGCCAGTGTTCCAAAAGCGCCAGCGCGGTGAGCGCCGTCAAAAGGGCAAAGCCCACCAGCTGCGCGCCGGTTTCTGCGGACCAAAGCCGTTCCAGCCAGCAGGCCGTCGCAAAGCTCAAAAGCGTCACCGAAACCGGGAAGAACCAGCTTTGGCGCGCCTGCCTGAAGTGGCTTGGCAAATGGCTGAGCGGCGCAGGTAGGAATTCCGTGTTGATCTTCGGCACGCCGAAAAAGAGGTTCAGCTTGGCCGATATCCGCGCTGCAAAGAGAACCCCGAAGGTCCAGAGCGCAAAGGGATTCGCTGCCTCGCGGGACACCCATAAAAGCCCGCCGAACGCGATGGCCAGCAGCAATTCGTGATAGGCGATCGTTCCCCAGGCGCGCACGAAGCGTTCCCATTCGGGCGCCAGCGGCGGGCAGCGATCACGATTGGGCCCAGTTACAAGTCCTGCCAGAAAGGCCAACTCGATCCAGCCCCAGATCGCCAGCGCAGAGGCGAACGCAAGGTAAACCCCCGCCACGTCCATCCGCCCCAAAGACGCCACGGCGCCCCAGCAGCCCAGCACCAGCATCGGCAGTCCCAGAACACCGGCGAGGATCTGCCCGTCGCGACCGCCACGATCGGCCCAGCGAACAGCCACAAGGATGGCCCCGGTGGAAAACCACCAGAGAAACAGGGCCAGAAGCCCGGCGATCCACGGTGAACTCAGCACGCGCCCATCCTACTTTGGGTCTTCAAATACCTAAGGGGGGTCTGGGGGGACATCGTCCCCCCAGCGGATCGCGCGGCGCAAGCCGCGTGAAATCCCCAAGTCTTCATCAAAACGCCGGCTCCATGCGCACATCGGCAGGCACCTCGTTGCGCTTGGCCGGGATCGTGTAAAGCGAGGCAAAGGCGAGGCCCGCCCGCGCGCCAGCGCTCATGCGGCCAAAGAAGCCGCCAAGACCCGACCGCTTCTTCGCCGCATCCATGTCGCCAAACGCCTTTTCAAGCTTGCGAAGGGTTGGCAGCCAGCGCGGGTGGTCGATGTCCAGCACCATCGGGAACACCTGGCGGGTGATCTCGGATGTCTTGCGGAACACCTCCTGATCGTACCAGCTGATATCGACGCCAAGCGCCTCGTGGAACGCAGGCCGCGCATGGTCACGCACATACATCGTGCCGTAGACCGCCGTGAGGAAGAACTTGATCCAAAGCTTGTTGGTAAAGCTCGTCGTAAGCTTGGGATCGGTGCGCATCAGCAGGGCAAACGCCTCGCCATGGCTGAACTCGTCGTTGCACCATTCCTTGAACCACTTGAAAATCGGGTGGAACCGCTTGTCGGGGTTCGCCTCAAGATGGCGGTAGATCGTGATATACCGCGCATAGCCGATCTTTTCGGACAGGTAGGTCGCGTAATAGATGAACTTGGGGCGGAAATAGGTGTATTTCTTCTCCCGCGTCAGGAAACCAAGGTTCACCGCAACGCCCGCTTCGCGCAGCGCGTCGTTGATGAAACCGGCATGGCGCGCCTCGTCGCGGGACATGTAGGAAAACAGCTCCTTGATGTCCGGGTTCGATCCGCGGCGCTTCATTTCCTTATAAAGGACGCAGCCCGAGAATTCGGCGGTGCAGGACGAGATCAGGAAATCTAGGAATTCCTTCTTCAACTCCGGCTCCATGCCGTCCCAGTCGACCTTGTCCCAGTCTTCGGTCTTGCGGAAATGGCCCTTGTTGGGGTCAGACCGCATCTGTTCCATCAGTTTGTCCCAGTCCTCGCGCACCGGCGTCACGTCGATGGCGTCGAGCTCGTCGAAATCGGTGGTGTAGAACCGCGGGGTCAGCAGCGTGTTCGACATCGCCGCGTCGGTGGCGGCCTGGCTGTCGAACTTCGCCTGTTCCTGTTGCAGGGCAAGGCCCTCTTCAACGGTCGTGGCGTCGGCGGTGTGCGTGGCTTGGACGTTCATAGCGTTGCCTCCTCGGAGAACGAGAATTCGCAGAGTTCCATGAACTCCAGATCGCCGGTCAGGCGGGTCCAGGCGCGTTCCCGGGCACTGGCGCGGGTGATAGTAGCGGTCCGGTCTTCAGACACGGCCTCGCCCCAGGGCGCCATGACGGGCGCGCCATGCACGGTGACGCTGTCGCCCGGATGGATGACCGCGCCGTTGTTCAGGCGCACATGCGCGCTGAGTTCTTCGAATTTATGAACGATCTCGACGGTGCAGGGCGCCGTTTCGGTCTGTCTTGTAAATAGTCCCATTTTCCACATTCCTTCCCTAAGGCTAGTTGGACATCAGCCGTTCAAACGCGGCCTTGTTGTCCTGTCCGAAGTTTCCAAGCTCGACCGACCAGTTCGTGGCGGGATCGAGAAGGGTGAGCCGTCCGTTGGCGAAACGGATCAGCTCGACCGGCGGGTTGCCGGTGACGTTCTGCTTGAGGCGCTCGCGGGCAAGCCCGTTCTGCACCACGGTGATGAAACCGCCATGATCGAGATTGGCGATCTCGGTTCCGGCGCTGTCGGTCACCAGAACCGCCTTTCCGCCGGTGGCGGTGAGGGTCATTTCAAGGCTTTCCAGCACCTCGGCGGGCTTGGGCTGGCCCACCGTGGGCCGGTCCGTCAGCACCGCGAAGCTGACAAGCGCCAGCGACACCATCGCAAGGCCGAACATGGCCCGCAGCAGGTTGCGCGGGATCATCTCGCGGTCGCGGTTTTCCTTGTGGCCGATGGCGTGCGGCAGATTGCTCATCTGGTCGGTCATGACGCTTACTCCGCCGCGACGGCGCCGGTGGGCGCACGGCTGACGATCTGCGGTTGGCTGACCCGGGTTTCAGCCGCATCGCGCAGGATTTCTGCAGCGCGTTCGGCATCCGGGATACAGCGCAACGCCGGCTGGGTCTTTTTCATCCGCCACGGGCGCACATGCGGCCAGGCGACAAGATAGCTGATCTTGTTCTCGCCCTTGAGCTGCAGCGCGACTGTGCCGGTGCCCGACGATTTAAGATCAAGCGATGCGCCCTCGATCTGCGCGAAGGGCAGGTTGAACGTCACGGTCAGCGCCGCCCCGCCTCTGATGGCGACACGCGATGAGGTGATCGTGTACATCGTCGCCCGCGCCTGCACCCAGGCAATACCAAGGATCACGCCGCAGGCCAGAAGGCCCAGCACGATCAGCGGCACGGCAGACAAAAGCGCCTGTCCTGGCGGCACTTCGAGAAAGGCGGTAGTGACGCGCCAGACGATCAAAAGAACGAAATATCCGGCAACCCAATACAGGCCCATCGCCTCACGGGCGAGCGCCCAGACATCGGGGCGGCCCTGCCAGAGCACGGCTTCATCGCGCGGCGGTTTTCCCGGAAGGCCGGGGATCGGTTCGACGGCGAAATCATCGTGGCTCATGGCTAGGTCCTTCCCTCTTGGACTTGGTCGATTCGTTGGCTGACGAACCGTTTGGCTAGTGGTGGTCGAAGGGCTTAGAAGCCCTTCGATCCGTTCGTGTCGTACATCGTTCCGCCGCAGTAGAAGGCGCAGATCTGGTCTTCTTCCAGAAGCGTCACCTGGCTGGGCGACTTATGCTTCGGCACCCCGCCAAAGGCGGTCGAGGTGAGCGAGCGAACAATGACGAATTTCGATTTGACCTTGGCCATCGTGATCGGAACGAGGCGCGATCCGCTGCCGTCCTTCAACTCGATTTCAAGGTAGCGGATCATGTTCTCAGGGACATCGTACCACATGTCCTTGACGGTGCCGCCGATATTGTCGTCGCCGCCCAGAACCGGCAGGCCGCGCGGGTCGTGACCGGCGCTGACGACAACGTCATCGCGGCTCGACATCGGCACGATCTTGGTATTGCCGTGACCGTCGAGTTCCGGGTGATCCTTGCGCGGTGCCCAGGACGCGGGGCCGACACCGTCCGCCATCGGATCGCCGGTCGGCATATGCGGGAAGCCTTCGGAGGCCGCAGTGCGCGCCAGCGCAAGGTCGGTGCGATCGCCGCGCTGGCCCGAGGGCACCGTCAGCTCACCGCGACCATCGCGCAGTTTGAAGGTCTTGTCGGCCGGAACCGGGAAAAGGCCCTGGTTCGGAGACTTCTCGCCGTCTTCCGTTTCAAGCGGAAAGCCTTCGCGCATGTTTTCCGTCTGCAGGTAATACACGAGCAGCGCGAAAAAGAGCCAGAAGGCCCAAATCGAGATCAACGCCAAATCGACGTTGCCAAAGAAAGTCACTCCAACCATGTCCATATCCTCCGAGGTTCAGGTCGGGAAATCGGCAAGACCGATGCGGCCTGCCCCCGTGCTGGTTTGTTTCGTTGAAAGGGTGATCCGCACGAGCGGGCCCAAGGCGATCAGCGTTATGAAAAGAAACGCGATTTCAATGTGATAGACTGTCGAATATCCTGTGGCCGGGGTGTTGAGCGTCTCTCCCAGCTTGCCGGAAACAGCGGCGTGGTTCACGGCGTCGCGGATCGTCCCGCCCATTGCGGTCGAAAGCCCCTGCGCCGTCGCCTGCGCCGCGCCCCATGCGCCAAGGGCAAGGCCCCGGCCTGCAAGACCGCTCGCCGGCAGCATCATTGCGGCGGTCAGGGTCGATACGGCAAACAGCCCGCCGCCCAGCCCGATGCCAAAGGCGCCCGCGAAGAAGAGGGCCGGCGACGACATGGGCGCCGAGAACACCACCGCCGAAAACGCGAAGATGCCCACAAGGATGCCATTCGCGCCCATGCGCAGCGTATGCCGCCCGCGGGCCAACGCGCGCGCCGCCAGTGCAAAGCCGATCAACGCGCCCGCCGCCCAAAGCGCGGTCAAAAGCGTGGTCGAGGACACCGAAAGCCCGAGGATTTCACCACCATAGGGTTCCAGCAGCACGTCCTGCATGTTGAAGCCGATGGTGCCCAGAACCACGACCGCCAGCAGACGGCCGGCATCGCCGCCGCGCGTCAGATCGGCCCAGGCGTCGCGGAAGCGCGGGCGCGGCGCGGCGCGCTCTGCCGCTGTCATGGTCCGCACATGTTCCTGCTTCCACAGGGCAACGAGATTCAGAAGAAGCGTCAGAACCGCAGCCCCCTGAACCACGCGGATCAGGCGCAACGGGGTGAAATCGCGCAAGAGGTATCCGACGACCAGCGCCGAGACGCCCATGCCCACAAGGAACATCACATAGAGCAGCGCAACGACGCGCGGGCGGGTTTCATCCGTTGCGCGGTCAGAGGCAAGTGCAAGCCCCGCCGTCTGCGTCATGTGCAGGCCAAGACCCGTCATCAGGAAGGCAAAGGCGGCCAGAACCTCGCCTGCGAAAGGCACATCATGCACGGTATCGCCGCCCAGAACGAGCAGCGCGAAGGGCATCACGGCCAGCCCGCCCATCTGCCAAAGCGAGCCGAACCAAAGGTAAGGCACCCGCTTCCACCCAAGGGCAGAGCGGTGCGTGTCGGACCGAAAGCCCAAGAGTGCGCGGAAGGGCGCGATCAGCACCGGAAGCGCGATCATAACCGCAACGATCATCGCTGGAACGCTGAGTTCCACGATCATCACCCGGTTCAGCGTGCCAAGAAGCAGAACAGACGCCATACCGACCGACACCTGGAAGAGTGACAGCCTTAGAAGCTGGCCCAAGGGCAAGCCCTCGCTCGCCGCATCCGCAAAGGGCAGAAGCCGCGTCGAGAGCGCCTTGATATGGGCCTGGCTGACGATCATGGCGCGTATTCCAGGCATTCAGAGATGTAGAAACCGCGGCTGATGCGCCCGATGCGGCGTAGATCACCCGGCAAGTCGCGCGCTAGGCGTGTCGCGGCATGGGGTTCCATGCGCGGCGAGCGGTCGGATTTCGGGAACATCCGCCCGGCGCCCCACATCGCCATCAGAAGCGGCGTTTTCGGCGCGACGGTGAACACGACCCCGCCCGACCGGGTGCCGAAGGACGACAGGGCGGCGTCGATGGCCGCGCGGTCGTAATAGATCAGGCTGTCCATGGCGAAGACGAAATCGAACCGCCCGTGGGCCGGATCGGTCATGTCGCCCGCCTGAAACTGAACGCGATGCGCCAGCGCGTCGGGCAGCCGAGTCTTCGCGATGGAAATCAGTTCCGGCGAGATATCGACGCCAACGACATGCGCGCCGCGTTCGGCGAGCGCGATGCTTCCCGCGCCCGGCCCGCAGCCAGCATCGAGTATGCGCACACCCGACAGGTCGAGCGGCAGACGCGACAACATCATCGCGCGCATGGCGTCACGCCCGGCGCGCACCGTCTGCCGGATGCGCGAGACCGGCGCATCCGATGTCAGCCGTTCCCAGGTCGTCGTGGCGGTCTTGTCGAAATACGTCTCCACCTGCGACCGGGTCGCGGTATAGGCGTTTTCGCCGCCAAGCACGTCAGGGGTCGTGAAATCGCGCATCAATCGAATCCCAAAAGCTCAAAGATTTCACGGTCGGGCAGGGGATCGGGCGCGAGCGCCTCGGTTCCGTTCCAAAGCGTTTCCGCCAAGCGGATGTATTCGGCGCGCACAGCGAGAATATCCTCGTCATCGGGCATCTCGAACAGCGTCTTCTTCTTCAGGCGCGAACGGCGGATCGCGTCGAGATCGGGCATATGCGCAATGCGGTTGAAGCCCACGGTCTCGCAATAGCGGTCGACCTCGTCGGTGGCCTTGGACCGGTTCGCGACACAGCCGGCAAGCCGCACGTTGTAGTTCTTGGATTTGGCCTGCACGGCGGCGATGATCCGGTTCATTGCATAGATGCTGTCGAAATCATTGGCAGTCACGATCACTGCACGGTCGGCGTGCTGGAGCGGCGCGGCGAACCCGCCGCAGACCACATCGCCCAGGACGTCGAAGATCACGACATCGGTGTCGTCCAGCATGTGGTGCTGCTTCAAGAGCTTCACGGTCTGCCCGACGACATAGCCGCCGCAGCCTGTGCCTGCGGGCGGGCCGCCCGCCTCGATGCACTGCACACCGTTATAGCCTTCGAACATGAAGTCCTCGGGCCGCAGCTCTTCGGCGTGGAAGTCCACATCCTTGAGGATGTCGATCACGGTGGGGACCAGCGATCCGGTCAGTGTAAAGGTCGAATCGTGCTTGGGATCGCAGCCGATCTGCAAAACCCGGCGCCCCAGCTTGGAAAACGCCGCCGACAGGTTCGACGAGGTGGTTGATTTGCCGATCCCGCCCTTGCCGTAGACCGCAAAAACCTTCGCGCCCTCGATCTTCATGCTGTCGTCCTGGTGCACTTGCACGGATCCTTCGCCGTCCTGACCCTTCAAGATGGGAGGGGCGCCAAGTCCCTTGGCGCGCAGACCCTCGGCCTCGCGCTGGTTGGCGCGGGCGGCAGGGGGGGATTTCGCGTCGAGAGGGCTCATGCGATGCCTTTCCGGAGGGGACAGACCCCATCCTCTTTGGTGTTCCAAATATCCCGGGGGTGTGGGGGCAGAGCCCCCACCGGGTCGCGCCGCAGGCGCGAAACCGATATCGCGAGACCGTTCATTCCGCCGCGATCCCTTCCACCCGGTCTTCCAATTCATCCGCCGCGCCCATGAGGGCGGCGAGCGTCGTCTCGTCCGGCTGCCAATAGGCACGGTCCGAGGCTTCGATCAGGCGGTTCGCCATCCGGGCCGAGGCCTGGGGGTTCAGATCCGCGATCCGCTTGCGCATCGTCTCGTCCAGAACAAAGGTCTCTGACAGGCGCTGGTAGACCCAAGGCTCGACTTCACCCGTGGTTGCCGACCAGCCCAGCGTCGTCATCACCGAATGTTCGATCTGGCGCACACCTTCATGGCCGTGCTTCAGCATCCCTTCGAACCATTTCGGATTCAGCTGGCGAGAGCGTGTCTCAAGCGCGATCTGGTCTTGCAGCGTGCGCACCTTGCCCGCGCCGCGAGTCTGATCGCCGATATAGACCGGCGCATCGGTGCCCTTGGCGCGCTTCACCGCGCGGGAAATGCCGCCGAGCGTGTCGAAGTAGTGATCGACCGTCGTGACGCCGAGTTCCACCGATTCAAGGTTCTGATAAGCCAGATCCACGTCTTTCAGCGCCTTTTGCAACAGCGCGGGGTTCTTCGCGGATTTGCCGTGGCGCGAATAGGCAAAGGATTTGCGCGCTTCGTAGGCGTCGGCCAGCTCGTCTTCCTCCCCAAAGGCCGAGGCATCGACCAGCGCGTTCACATTCGCCCCATACGCGCCTTCGGCGTTGGAAAACACGCGCAAAGCAGCGGTTTCGAGATCGCAGTCCATCTCTTCGGCATAGGTCAGCGCGTGGGCGCGGATGAAGTTCTGCTCCACCGGCTCATCGACGCTTGCAGCTTTCCATGCGGCTTCGGCCAGCATGCGGGTCTGCAGCGGCAGAAGATCGCGGAAAATGCCCGACAGGGTCATCACTACATCGATGCGCGGGCGGCCAAGCTCTTCCAATGGAACAAGATCGGCGCCGGACAAGCGGCCATAGCTGTCGAACCGGGGTTTCGTGCCCATCAGCGCCATCGCCTGGGCGATTGGGCCGCCATCGGATTTGATGTTGTCCGAGCCCCAAAGCACCATCGCAACCGTGCGCGGCATGGCGGCGTGAGTCTTGAGCAAAAGCGCCGCCTGACGCGCGCCTTCGTTCATCGCGAACGCGGTGGGCATGCGGAACGGATCGAAGGCGTGGATGTTGCGGCCCGTTGGCAGGATATCGGGCGAGCGGATGAGATCACCGCCTGCAACAGGCGCGACGAACCGGCCGGAAAGGCCCTTCATCAGTCCGGTCAACTCGCCGCTTAGCGCTAGGTGCGCAACGGTGCGCGCCCGCGTCTCATCATCGGTTTCCGGCATCAGGCCAACATAGGCCTCGACCTGCGCCGCGGTCAGATCGCGTCCGACGATGTGCAGACCATCAGGGATCAGCGCCTGTTCGGTTTCGAGCAGCTTCAGCCACAGGGTATCGGGGTCGCGCCCGTCCATGTCGACGGCTTCCGCCTGCTGTGCGATCAGCGCAGCCAGTTCTGCCCGCTCGCCCGCATCGGGGGCCAGAGCACGCCAGCGCGTCAGGCTGTCCTTCAACTCCAACAGGCCCTTGTAGAGACCGGACGCGGCCAGCGGCGGGGTCAGGTGAGTGACCGTCACGGCATTCGACCGGCGCTTGGCGAGCGTCGCCTCGGACGGGTTGTTCGAGGCGTAAAGATAGACGTTCGGCATCTCGCCGATCAGGCGGTCGGGCCAATCGGCGGCGCCAAGACCGGCCTGCTTGCCCGGCATGAATTCCAGTGCGCCGTGCATGCCGAAATGCAGCACCACATCGGCCTGCAGCGTGCTGCGGATCCACTGGTAGAACGTCGCGAAGGCGTGGGTCGGAGCAAAGCCCTTTTCGAAGAGCAACCGCATCGGATCGCCTTCGTAGCCAAAGGTGGGCTGCACGCCGACAAACACCTTGCCGAACTGGTGCCCCAGCACGAAGACGCCGCGCCCGTCCGATTGAACCTTGCCGGGGGCGGGGCCCCAGACCTGTTCGATTTCCTTCAGATGGGGCGCGGTGCGCACAATCTCATCGGCGGACACATGAGCGGCGACATTCGCCTCTTGCCCGTATTGCGCGGCATTGCCCTTGAGGATCGCTGTGCGCAGATCGTCCACCGTTTCGGGGGGCGTGACGTCATAGCCATCGGCCTTCATGCGGTGCAGCGTGTTGAACAGGCTCTCGAAAACCGACAGATAAGCGGCGGTGCCGACGGCGCCGGCATTCGGCGGAAAGCCGAAGAGCACCACGGCGACAGTCTTGTCGGCGTTTTCCTTGCGGCGCAGCGTGGCGAGGCGCAATGTTTTTTCCGCCAAGCTTTCAATCCGCTCGGGGCAGGGGGCCATGGACTTGCCATTGCCGCCCCGGCACATCAGCGCGCAGCCTTCGCAACCTGTCTCACCATGGCGTCCGGCAAAGACGGTCGGGTTCGTCGCCCCGTCGATCTCGGGCAGCGCCACGAGCATTGTCGCCTCGACAGGGCCAAGGCCCTGACCGGACGCAGCCCATTGGCCGAGCGTCTGAAATTCCATCGGATGCGCAGCTATGTAGGGCAGATCGAGATCCGAAAGAACCTCGACCGCAGCCGCGCTGTCGTTATAGGCGGGCCCGCCGATCAGCGAGAACCCGGTCAGCGAGACCAGCGCATCGACGCGGTCCTTGGTGAAATACGCTTCGATCGCCGGACGGCCGTCGAGACCGCTGGCGAAGGCGGGCAGAACCTTGATCCCGCGCGCCTCGAAGCCGCGGATGACGGCATCGTAATGTGCGGCATCCCCTGACAGGACATAGGACCGCATAAGGAGCAGGCCGACCGTGGCCACAGGCGCATCGGGGCCTGGCAGATCGGCGGCGGTTTCGGTGATCCGCTCAGGCAGATCGGGGTGATACAGACCCACATCGGGGTATTCCACGGGCGCCTTTGATGCGGCGCCCTGCCAGTTCCGGCCCGTCGCGTAACGCGACAGCAGGAAGCGGACCATCTGTTCGACATTGTCGTCCGATCCGCCGAGCCAGTACTGCATCACCAGGAACCAGGCGCGCAGATCCTGCGCCTTGCCGGGGATGAACCGCAGGATCTTCGGCAGGCGGCGCAGCATGGTCATCTGCTTCTGGCCCGAGGCCGCAGACGGCTTGTTCGATCCGCGCAGTTTCTTGAGGAACTTCGACACGCCCGTCGCGGGCTTCGCCATGTCGAGATCGCCCATCTTCGTCAGCTTGACGATGGCGCCGTCAGCGATGATCCCGATCATGGCGTCGGCCTGATCGCGGCGCGCTTCCATTTCGGGCAGGATCGCGGTGACGTGTTCCTCGATGAACAGAAGGTTGGCGAGCACCATATCGGCACGCGCAACGTCTTTCTTGGCGGCGGCCAGCGCGCCCGGGTTTTCGGCCCATTCGGCGGCGGCATGGACAGTGACGACAAGACCGGGGAATTCGCGCGCAAGGCGGCCCGTCACACGCTCTGCCGGGCCGGCGGCATGGGCGTCGAGGGTGACGATCACGACCCTGTAGGGGTCGGGCTTATGCACAAAATCATCGCGCATAGTGGGCCTTTGCCTCGTACAGGGTTTCGATGCTGATCTCGGTCACGCCGCGCTCTGCCGCGAAGGTTTCGGTATTCCGCTTGGCCTTTCCGCGCACGAAGAACGGGATCTTGCGCAGCTCGCGCTCTGCCTCGGTCAGCCAGACGAGCACATCCGAGCCGGTGCTTTCCGGTGCGGGCTCAGCAGTGGTCACTTCCGGCGTCTCGACCCGGCGCGTGGCCTTGCCGCCGTGATGCGAGGCACCGGCGGCGTCGTGAAATTCGAAATCTTCGCGGAACATGTGGAGAAGATGCTCTTCCAGCCCCATGACCAGGGGATGCACGAGAGTGTCGAAGAGAACATTCGCGCCCTCAAAGCCCATCAGCGGCGAATAGCGGGCGGGGAAATCCTGCACATGGACGGGGGCGGAAATGACGGCACAGGGGATGCCAAGGCGCTTGCCGATATGGCGTTCCATCTGGGTGCCGAGGATCATCTCGGGCGCGAGGCGTTCGATCGCGTCCTCAACATCGAGGTAATCGTCGGTGATGAGCGCCTCGACATCGTATTCCTTGGCCAGCGCCCGGATCGGGCGGGCAAATTCGCGGTTGTAACAGCCCATGCCGACGACCTCGAACCCCATCTCGTCGCGCGCGACGCGGGCGAGGGCGGCAACGTGGGTGCCGTCGCCGAAAAGGAATACGCGCTTTCCGGTCAGGTAAGTCGAATCGACCGACGCGGACCACCAGGGCATCCGCAGGTTCGCCTCATCGGGGGTCGTCTGGGTCGTGCCGGTGATCGTCTGAACCTCTGCAATGAAGTCGCGGGTGGCGCCGACGCCGATGGGCACGGTTTTCGTGAAGGGCTGACCGAGGTTCTTCTCGCACCAGCGCGCGGCGGTCTCGGCCGTTTCGGGATACATCAGCACGTTGAAATGCGCCGCGCCCATGCGGGCGATATCCGCGGGGCTGGACCCCATGGGGGCAACAACGTTCACGCCGATGCCCATGTCCGCCAGCAGGCGCTTGAGTTCGGTGATGTCGTCGCGGTGGCGAAAGCCAAGGGCGGTCGGGCCGATGAGATTGGCGGTGATCTTTTCCGTCCGTTCCATCGGCTGGGCGAGAGTCTTGACGAGCTGGAAGAACGTCTCATCCGCGCCGAAGTTTTCCTTGCGCTGGTAGCTTGGCAGCTCCAGCGGGATCACGGGGATCGGCAGGCCCATGGTTTCGGACATGCCACCCGGATCGTCCTGGATAAGTTCGGCGGTGCAGGATGCGCCGACGATCATCGCCTCTGGCTGGAAGCGGTCATAGGCGTTCTGCGCGGCGGTCTTGAACAGATCAGCGGTATCGCTGCCCAGATCGCGCGCCTGGAAGGTGGTGTAGGTCACCGGCGGGCGGTGATCGCGCCGCTCGATCATGGTGAACAGAAGATCGGCATAGGTATCGCCCTGCGGCGCGTGCAGGACATAGTGCAGCCCGGTCATGCCCGTGGCGACGCGGATCGCGCCGACATGGGGCGGGCCTTCATATGTCCAGACAGTGAGCTTCATTCGGCGGCCTCCTTGTGGAGGAGGGCCTTGCGGCGCAACGGGCGCGCGAAGAGGGCTGCGAGATCGCCCGCCTGTTCGTAGAAATGCACCGGCGTAAAGACGAGCTCGATCGCCCATTTCGTGGTGAGGCCTTCGGATTCAAGCGGATTGGCGAGCCCGAGGCCGCAGACCGTCAGATCGGGCCGGTCGGCACGGCAGCGGTCAAGTTGCTTGTCCACGTCCTGACCTTCGGAGAGGCGCGGGCCTTCGGGCAAAAGCGCGAGATCAGGCGCGGCGATGTGGCCGTGGATGAACGGGCTGCCGACCTCGACAGCCTTCATGCCGCATTCGCGGGTCAGGAACCGCGCGAGCGGGACCTCAAGCTGGCTGTCGGGGAAGAAGAACAGGCTTTTGTCCTGAAGCGTGGTGGCTTGCGACGCGATGGCCTTGCGGGCGCGGGCGCGGGGGGCGGCGGTGACGCGTTCGAACGTGTCCGAATCGACGCCGAACTCTTCCGCAATCGCGGACAGCCAGAGCGTCGTGCCTTCTTCGCCGAAGGGCATGGGCGCGTCGATGGCGCGCGCGCCGCGGCGGATCAGTGCGGCGTGGGTGTCGCCAAGGAAGGGCTGGACCAGTGCGAAGACGGTATTCTCGCCCACGGCAGGCGTATCGGCAGACCGGCGCGAAGGCAGGACGCGCACCTTGTCGATGCCCATATCCGCCAGCAGCGCCAGCATCTGGTCCTCGACCACATCGGGCAACGCGCCAGCGATCAGAAGCTCACGCTCCTGCGTCTCTGGCAGGTCCGGGACCATGGAGGCGAGGCAGGCGTCTTCGCCCTGGGT
This sequence comes from uncultured Paracoccaceae bacterium, assembly GCA_965662745.1. Lineage (GTDB taxonomy): Bacteria > Pseudomonadota > Alphaproteobacteria > Rhodobacterales > Rhodobacteraceae > Anianibacter. The sequence continues at coordinate 5,725 of CBFIJK010000055.1, read as the reverse complement.
AAAGGTCGTCTCGATGCCCGAGCCGGAATAGTTCAGCACCCGGACATGGGGCGCGTGGATTTTGGTCAGGCGTTCGGCGGCGCGCGAGAGATCCAGCTTGATCACCTCGGACGGGCAGGACCCGACAAGGAACAGGCGCTTGATATCGGGACGGCGGGACAGAAGCCGCGCGACCTCGCGGTCGAGTTCCTCATGCGCGTCGGCCATCCCGGCGAGGTCTTTCTCTTCGAGAATCGCCGTGCCGAATCGCGGTTCGGCGAAGATCATCACGCCGGCGGCCGATTGCAGAAGATGCGCGCAGGTGCGCGAGCCGACGACAAGAAAGAAGCTGTCGGGCATCTTGCGGTGCAGCCAGACGATGCCGGTCAGCCCGCAGAACACCTCGTGCTGGCCGCGTTCCTTCAGGACCGGGGTATCGCGGCAGCCGCGTGTCGGGGGCAGGGGGGTCTGATCGTTCATGCCGCCGCCCCTTCGCCCTGAAGCCGCGCCATGCGCAGTTTCCAAAGGAACTGACCAGCGTTCACGACATAGGCGGCATAGGCCGCCAGCGCGAGAACCATGAGGCCCGCGGGGCTGAGCGCGCCGGTGAAGAGCGCCCAGAGATAAAGGGTATGCAAGGCGATCACGACAAAGCTGAACACGTCTTCCCAAAAGAACGCGGGCGCGAAGAGCCATTGGCCGAAGACGACCTTTTCCCAAATCGCGCCGGTGACCATGATCGCGTAGAGGAAGGCGGTCTTCACGAGGATCGACACCGTTGCCGCCTCGTATCCCGCGCCCGCCGAGAGATAGCGCAGGACGAAAATCAGCGAGACGGCGAAGGCGATGAACTGAAGCGGCGCAAGCACGCCCTGCACCAACGTCCAGACCGTCGCATCCCGTCTTGCGCGCTCTGCTGGGGTGTAAAGTCCGCCACTCGGACGGTCGGTGCTGATCCGGCTGGACATGAAGCGACTCTCTGACATTTCCCCGTCAGGCTACGCGCTGGATGGAAAGGGTGTCAATCAAGACTTACACTTTGTCGGTTTACACTGCATGAAGGCCGCGATGTGTCAGATTCTGCGCAACGCCCAATAATTTTTGGCGTTTTCGGTGGCTTGAAGGCGTCTGAAGCCCGGCGCGGGGGTCCAAATGTCAATTCCTTTTGACATTGCGGGGCGAACAGGGGACACTCCTGTCAAGTTGCGAAGTCTGGGCGAATGGCGCCCTTTCTGATCCGACGCTTGAATCCAGAGGCATATTCATGGCCGACGGCAAGAACACCACCCAAACGCAAACACGGCCGGTCCACAGCCTGGCAGAGCGTGTCCTCGACGTGCTCGTCTCACGAGGCGGGCGCGGATCGCGGGCGATCGACTCGGCCTTGCTCGAACGGTTTTGCCTTCGGTGCCGCGAAGGCGGGCCCACGGTTCAGCACGATGCGCTGGCGCTTTTGCGCGAGGCGCGGGTGCCGGATATGGCGATCGCAGACCTCTATATCCCTGCTGCTGCACGAATTCTTGGCGAGGAGTGGTGTTCCAACCAGACCAGCTTTGCCGATGTGACCATCGCTTGCGCGCGCCTTCAGGCGATGCTGCGCACGGTCAATGAAGGCATGAGCGGTGATCGGGCGCGGCCCGACCACGCGACATCGATCCTCGTGGTCGCCGCCGACTGTGAATATCACACGCTTGGGATCATGGTGCTGCTAGGACAGCTGCGGCGCCTCGGCGCGTCAGTGCGCGTGTCCATGGGGCAATCGCTTGCTGCGCTGGCGGATCTGGCCGAATCACATGAATTCGACGCGATCCTGATTTCCGCCCCTCAAAGCGAGAAGCTTGATCATGTAGAGCGTGTGGTTCTAAAATTGCGTGGCGTTGTTGGAGACACTGTTCCGATCGTGGTCGGTGGGGCCAGCCTGGCGGATGTCAGCGACGCTGAGCTGCAAAGAAGAACACAGGCGGACCATGCGACCAATGATCTGGAAGAGGCCTTGCGGCTATGCGGTCTGACGACTTCGCCTCGGGGCGACGGTCTGCGGACGGAACGCGTGTAGCCGGTGTTGATTCGAGCCCCCAATCCGCGCAAGATTCGATGACCGGTAATTCAGCCAAGTATTGGTCCAGCGGTGCAATACCGCTGTTGACGCCTGACATCCTGGCCGAGCTGATCGCGAATTCATCCGATCTGGCTATCGTGCTGTCTGATGTCGGCAAAATTCATTCCGTTCTGGTGAACCCCGCACATCATAGCGCCGGTCAGCTTAGCCATTGGGAAGGCCGCGATATCCGCGAGTTCCTGACCTACGAATCGGTACCCAAGCTTGAGACGCGGCTTGAGGACCTTTCCGGCGGACAGGTCAATTCGCGCAGTATCGAGTTGAACCATACCGACGGGACCGACTGGGAATTCCCCGTCCTCTACACCTTCCACCAGATAGGGCCGGACGGCGCGCTTCTGATGCTGGGGCGCGATCTGCGGCCCGTGGCCGAGATGCAGCTTCAGCTTGTGAAGGCGCAGATGGCGCTGGAAAGCGACTACGAGGCCAAGCGCGAATTCGATGCGCGCTACCGTGTTCTCTTGGAAGCCAGCCGTGACGCGATGGTGTTCGTTAACCTCTCTACCGGGCGCATTTCCGACCTGAACGCCATGGCCGCCACACTGATGGGGGCCAATCGCGACGCGCTGATGGATTCGCCTTTCGCGCCCGAATTTGAAGGTCGTCGGCGCGGCGAGCTTCTGGAAACACTGACCTCTGCCGCCATTGCCGAAGACGACCCCGCGATGGAATTGACGACCCGGCGCACGCGCAAACCGGTCGAGATCATCCCAACGATTTACCGTGCAGCGGGTGGTCGGCAGCTTTTGTGCCGGATCGAAACCCGCGAAGCCGAAATCGGCATTCCCGATGCAGAGACTGAAAATCTGATCGGACTGTTCGAGAAAGGCGCGGATGCGATTCTCTTCACCGACCGTGAAGGCCATATCCTGTCCGCGAACGAGGCGTTCCTGAACCTCGTCAGCGTTGCGAATTTCTCTTCGGTCAAGGGCGCTTCCCTGGCGGATTACCTGTCGCGCGGCGCGGTCGATCTGAAGGTGCTGATCGACAACGCGGCGCGCAACGGCCAAATGCGGCTTTACGCGACCAAGATGTCCGGCGAGTTCGCAGGCGATCTTTCGGTCGAGGTGTCTGCCACCTATCTCAACGACCGCGCCAAGCCCTGCGTGGCTTTCGTCATTCGTGACACCAGCCGGGTCGATACCGTCCGGCGCGGCGGCGTGACGCCAAGCCCCGAAACGATGCGCCCGGCGATGGATCTTGTGGGCAGCGCGACGCTCAAGGAAATCGTGTCGGAAACCACGGATGTCATTGAAAAGATGTGCATCGAGACGGCGGTAGAACTGACGCATAACAACCGCGTTGCCGCGGCTGAGATGCTGGGCCTTTCGCGCCAGTCCCTTTACGTCAAGCTGCGCAAATACGATCTGCTTGAACGCTAGGGCGACCTTGTCTTTTCCATATTCTGGCTAGCTGGTCTTGGGACACTTCCAACGATCAGGAGCATGATATGAAACGCAGCGGATCCGCAGTCTGGAACGGCGATCTCAAATCCGGCAAGGGCACCGTCAGCACGCAATCGGGCGTTCTCGACAGCCAGCCCTATGGCTTCAACACCCGGTTCGAAGACGCCAAGGGCACCAACCCCGAGGAACTGATCGGCGCGGCGCATGCCAGCTGCTTTTCCATGGCGCTGTCGATGATCTTGGGCGAGCATGACCTTAAGGCCGAAGAAATCTCGACGAATGCGACCGTGACTCTTGAGGAAAAGGATGGCGGGTTCGCCGTCACCAAGATCCACCTCGATGTCACCGCGAAGATCCCCGGCGCGGACAAAGTCGCCTTCGACACCGCAGCGAACGCCGCGAAAGAGGGTTGCCCGATTTCGAAGCTGTTGAATGCCGAGATCACGATGGATGCCAAGCTGGGCTGAAAATCCCCTTATTCGACACGAAAAGCCCACCGGATCGCTCCGGGGGGCTTCTTTTTTAGCTAGCTTCGATTAGCGCGGAAGAAGCACGCCTTCAATCACATGGATGACGCCGTTCGATTGGTTCACGTCGGTCTGCGTCAGCTCATACGCGTTGCCGCTTTCATCGTAGATATAGATGTCGCCACCATTCACCACACGGGCCGACAAAGCGTCGCCCGACACGGCGGTCAGGTGGTAGAACCCGTCGCTGGACGCGCGTTCCTGACGGCGGATTTCATCGGCGCTGAGATTGCCGGCCACGACATGCGCGGTCAGGATCTTCGTCAGCATGTCCTTGTTTTCCGGCTTCAGCAGCGTCTCGACAGTGCCATCGGGCAGCGCTTCGAACGCGGCGTTGACCGGGGCGAAGACGGTGAACGGGCCTTCACCCGACAGCGTTTCGACAAGTCCAGCGGCCTGCACGGCTGCGACGAGGGTCGTGTGATCGGCCGAGTTAACGGCGTTCTCGACAATAGTACGCGAGGGGAACATCGGTGCGCCGCCAACCTGGGGCACATCGTCGGCCATCGCCATTTCCTCATCAGTCATGTCGCCCGACATATCGCCAGAGGCCATTTCTTCGCGTTCCATCGCGCCATCGTCCATGGCCGCTTCTTCTTCAGCGGGCAGCAGCACGGCGTCGATCACGTGGATCACCCCGTTCGACTGGTCGACATCGGCGATGGTGACGGTTGCGACGGTGCCGCGCTCGTCGGTCAGCGTGATGTTCTCGCCGTCCATCTTCGCCATCAGCGTGCAGCCGCCGAGGGTCTCGACAGGATGCTCACCGCCATCATCGGCGATCATGCCGCCGATCGCGTCCGACATGACATCAGCGCCGACGACATGGCAGGTCAGGATTTCGGTCAGCATGTCCTTGTTTTCGGGCATTAGAAGCGTCTCGACCGTGCCTTCGGGCAGGGCGGCGAACGCGTCATCTGTGGGGGCGAACACGGTGAAGGGGCCTTCGCCCTGCAGCGTTTCGACAAGCCCGGCAGCCTGAACGGCGGCGACAAGCGTGGTGTGGATCGGCGAGTTCGAGGCGTTCTCGATGATATTCATCTCGGCCGACATTTCTGCGCCGCCAACCATCGGGTTGCCGGTCTCGTGTGCGGCTGCGCTGGCAAGACCTGCCGAAAGGGCAAGGGCCGCGACGCTGCTGATCAATGTGCGTTTCATGGTTTCGTCTCCAATGCGATACGTTTCATGGACGAAGTCACGGGAGGAACGTCCCAGAGGTTTCAATCGCCCGCTGTGTTCACGCGATGGTGAAGTCGGCGGCGGACGCGAAGAATCCTTGCTAACGGTCGGTGTCGCGCCGCTCTTGATGATCTTTGGTCAGCAGGATCTTGCGATTGATGAATTCGAGCCGGGTGCTACTCCGGCGCTAGAACTTGAGGACGGCAGCCTTGCCGACACGCGCATCCCGGCGCGGATGACTAACATTTCCAGAAGGACGTCTTGGGGCATTTCTTATGCCGAGAGCAGTGCCTGGGTCTCCGGCATACGTGACAGCGTGCTGTCGAGGCGCTTGCGCCATTGCGGGCCTTGCGCCCGCGCATGCTCTAGCGCCTCAGAGAGCTCGTCCGGGCGATCCTCTGTTAAGGCCCGGATCAGGAAAGCCGCCTGCCGTCTGTCCTTTTCGGCCTTCAGCCGGTCCGTGCCGCGCCGTCGGTCGGCCACTATCAGCTTATGAACCGCAAACCGTTCGGGGC
>CBFIJK010000054.1:0-23588 GCA_965662745.1 uncultured Paracoccaceae bacterium | reverse complement strand
CGAGCGATAGCGCCGCCTCGACCCCAATAGAGCCGTCGAAATTGCCCTCGATCTCGAACAGCTGTTCGATCCCGGTCGCGTTGACGCCGATTTCGCCCAGAAGAGTGGCGAGGCTGACATCGAGATTCAGATCTTCGCGGACCGATTTCTTGACGTCCAGCTTGATGACCAGGTCGTTGCGGTCGCCGTCACCGTCCGGATCGTCGTAATCTTCGCGCGCGATAATCACGCGGCTGGCGCCTGCGACGCGCGGATCAAAGCCAAGCCTGGCCAGTTCCAGGTCCAGCAGTGTCTGCAGGTCGAACAGGCTGTCGTCGAGATTTGCGACGGTGGACCGGATCACCTCGAACACGCTGACAAGGCCGATCTTGCTGTCGATCGAGAAGCCCAGAAGCGGCACTTCGGTCGTCAGGATCGTGTTTCCGATCTCGCCCGGCGTGACGATGCTGGCCGACACCGTCTCGATCAAGTCGAGGATCGCGGTCAGCGACGACCCGATATTCAGATCGCCAAAGAAGGCGTCGAAGCTGAGATCGGGCAGGTTGAAATCGATGCGCGGCAGATCCGGGAAAGCCGGAAGCCCCGGCAGATCCGGGAAGTCCGGCGCCTGGAAACTGAAGGGCAGCGCAATCGTCGGAAGGCTCGGCAACCCGGGAAGGCTTGGCAAGCCCGGAAGGCTCGGCAGCGTCAGGTCCGGCAGGTCGATATCCGGCAGGTTCGGCAGGCTGAGGCCCGTCAGGCCAATGCGCGGGAAGCTGCCAAGGCCGAAATTGACCGACGGCAGGCCGACAGAGAAGTCGAAATCGAGCGGAATATCAGGCAGATCGAACCCGTTGACCGACCCCGAGACCAGAAGCGGCAGATCGGCAAAAAGCCCGATGCCCGAAAAACGGCTTGCGACGCCCATCGTCGCATCGCCCGGCTGGGTGCCCAGCGACAATTCGGTATAGCCAACGCTGCGCGTGCCGCCGCCCGGCGCCGTGCGGTCGCGGGCGATGGTGTCGGCGTCGTCGCTGATCACGCGCGGCTGAAGCGCGGCATAGATCGGATCATGGGTCAGCGTGCCGGCCCAAAGCGCGGCACGCATGCTGTTGACCGAAACGGCGTTCGACAGGGTATAGCCCGTCCCCGGCGCCACAGCGACCGAGGGCGTCTTGAGAACCACGGTGCCCTTGGATGCACTGACCTTGATGTCATCAATGCTGAAGAGCGTCCCATTCAGGGCGATCTCGGTTTTTCCGTCGAGATCGTCGGCAAAATTGGACAGGTCGACGGTATCGGCAAAATTCAGGACAACCGTATCTGCCGTGACCGTGACACTGTCGGTCAGAATGGTGATGTCCGGGCCTGCGAGGGTGGCTTTGTACGTAAGTTCCAGATCGCCATTCGCCTTGAACGGCGAGAATGCGCCGCTGACATTGCTCATCCAGGCAACGCGGACTTCCAGGGCCGCGCCATCCACCGAAAGAACCCGGAAATTCGCACCATTGGCGGTCAGGATTGACCCGATCTTCAGCGCGCGGATCGCGTCGGATTTGTCTGCCGCAAGCTGCGCACCGGTGGTTCCAAAGCCTTGAGGATCAAGGCTCAGGCGCAGCGCACCTTCTGCGCCGATGGCCACACCCGTCAGCGCGAAATTATCCGCGCCCTGCGCCAGCGTCGTTGTCGTCGTCAGCGGCAGGTCGAGCGCGAGGCCCTTGCCCTGCGAGACGGGCTGCACAACGCCGGTAAAGGCGATGACCATCTGGTCGTTGCTGGCGTTCGGCGTGCCCGGCGTGAACCCGGTGATGATCGCCGTCAGCCCGCCCGGCAGGTTGAGCCCGGTCCCGATTTCGGGGCGGTCTATCTCGGCCAGGATGCCTGCAAGCTCCATCACCGCAGTGCCGGACCCTGGATTGAAGGCGAAACTGCCCATGGTGACGGGACGTGTGACAGGCGTCGACTGCGTCAGGTCAACGAGACGCGTCGCCCCGCCCGGCAGGGTCACTGTCAGATCCGTTCCGGCCAGCGACGCAAAGGTACCGCTATCGGCGGTCAGGCGGATCTGCGAGGGCGACGGTGCGTCCTGGAACCGGCCGAACTGGCCATTGCCAAGCGCGACCAGATCGCCGGGCTGGGGCAGACTGCCCGCAGGCAGCGCAGCCGCAAAGCTCAGTGTCAGGAACCCGCCGCCAAGCGATGCGCTTGTCGGGCGAATGCCCTCGCGCAGCACCGTCGCACCCGTGAGGTCGAGCGCGCTGCCATCCGACAATTGCAGAACCGCGCGGTCATTGACGGTCGACACGGCAGCGGCGTCTCCCGGCCATTCATCCAGACCGGTCGTGCCTGCATTCGACGGCAAGGTGGCGAACCAGCTTTTGAGCACATAGGTGCCGCCATCGACGTCGATCAGATTGCCAAAGCCCGGCCCCGTCTCGACGATTTCCGACAGGGACTTGGACGCATTCGCATCCGGCGTGCCCGAGACGCGCTTGATCTTCAGCGCGCCATCGCCGCTGGTGCCCGGATCGCTTTCGCCGAGATAGCCAAGCACCTCGAACCGCGCGCCACCCTGCTGATCAAAGCTGCGCCCGACCAGCGCGGCAAACCCGTCCGCGTCAGACAAGCCAGTGATCGTCATCGTGCCCGCATCAAGCCCGATCTGTGCATCCGGCCCAAGGCGAACATCGCCCGTGGCAAAGCCCAGATCAATCGTGCTTTCGCCTTCGACATCAAGCGTGAGAGCATCAACAGTCAACGCCAAGCCACTGTCATCGCTGATGTAAAGTGTGGGCGGCGGCAGGTCTTCGGTCACGGGGGTATCGAGATCGGCGGCAAGCACCAGATCAAGGATCAGGTCCAGACGCGCCGAGGCGGTCGCGGTGGCCCCTGCCGAGAAGGACAGCGGGCCAAGCCCGGCGCCGTCCAGGAGCAGATCGCTCAGATCATCCTGATCGGCATCGACGCGGACGGATTTGTCGTACTGATAATTCTCGACCCGGATCGAAACGCGCATCTCACCCGTCGTTGCATCGGGTTCCAGGACAACTTCCAGAAGGCTGGGATCGGCAAGATCGCCCGCATTCGATGCCTCGCCAAAGGCGGTCCGCAGCGCCTCGGTCAGGGTCGCCTCGATCGCTTCGAGCGTGCCGGTTGTTGAATTGCGCAGATCGAGCAGCGTGTCGCGCAGATCGCCGATGCCCGTCAGATCGTCGAGAGAGCGGCCGACGAACGGGATGTCCTTGTCGATCAGCCCTTCGCTTTCGCCATCGCCCAGAACAACCTCGAGCGCGGTGAGAATGCCGTTGATCACATCGGCATAGGACACCTCGGACAGGCGGCCGAGCGGGTTCGATACCAGATCCTGGTACTTGCTGGTCAGGAAGTCCACGAGCTGCGTCGGAATGCCGATCTCGGGCGCGGTGAAGCCCGCGGTGTCAAAGCTCGCCTGCGCCGACAGAACCGCCAGTGCGCTATCCGTGCCGCCGTCGATGGTCGCGTACATGGGCAGGAACACACCCAGCGCGCCGGTCGTATCCGCCGTCAGGCTGATGTCGCCGCGCACGCCCGCCAGCGTGCCGCTGCCGTTCGGCGCAAACCGCAGATTGGCGTCGAGGCTCGCTTGGGAAAGCTGAATGGTGACCGCGCCATCGCTGACCCATTTCACGGTGCCGGTCGCACCGGTTGCCGTGTCGATCACTGGCGCGCCTATGGCGAAGCCGCTGGAGTCGTTCACGGTCAGGCGCTGCAACCCGGACAGGGTCGACGGTGTTGCCGCCGTGAAGCCGCCGGTGGGCGGCGTGACGATGGAAAGGCCGGTGATCGAGACATCCGTTGCGCCGATGCCTGTCCCCAGCGCGACAAGCGCGTCGAGGCGATAGCTTGCGCTGCTGCCCGCGTCCGTTGCGACCTTGGGCGCCAGGGCCGAGGTGCTCGACAGGAAATACGCATCCGCCGCGCCGCCACGCTCGTCCGTCTTCGCGGCTGTCAGGTCGAGGTTCAGCGACAGGATCGCATCGGACAGGTCGATCGACCACTCGGTCGGAGGCGCAGCCCGGGTCAAAGTCAGCGCCGTTGCATTCTCGATCGCCGTCAGGAATGTCGCGACCGCCGCCGCATCGGCCAGCGTCAGGGTCTTGGTCGCAAGATCGACCGCGCCCAGCGGGGTCTTGTTGCCGCCCACAAGCGCATTGAGCGTCGCGGTTCCGGTTGTGACGCCCCCCAGATCGACGTTCAGCGTGACTGTCCCGCCGGTGGCGAGGCCCGCAAGCGTCTGGCCGGGCAGCCGGGCGCCGCCGTCTTCGCGTGCGTAGTAGGTCGCGCCAGCGGTGGACGGGCTGAAATCGCGGGCATTCGATCCAAGTTGCAGCGGCGCATCGGCCTCTGCCGCCACGATGAACGCCGCGCGGGCCGTGGCCGCAGCGGTGGCCGTGGCGGGCAGCGCCTCGACGATGGCATCGGCATCAATGAAGGCGAAGGCTGGAAAACTGACGCCGAAATCGAAGGGCTGAACCGTCCGCGCCGCCGTGATCGTGGCGGGCGTCGCGCTAAGCGGCAACGCGAGGTAATCGCCATCCGCGTCGCTGGTCGTGCTGGTGAAGCCGACATTGACGGCCGCCTTGCCGGGCAGGCCCAAGACGTTTTGAACGCCATTGGCTTGCGACACCAAGAGCGATGTCAAAGACGCCGCAGAAAGCGTTGTCCGGCCCAAATCAGCCGCGAGCCCCGTCGCGCCGTTCAAAAGTCGCAGGTCGAGCGTGCCGCCCGCAAGATCGACGCGGGTCACCTCGGCCCAGTTGCCCTGCCCGTCGGTTAGAACGCGAAGATCGGTGATCCAGGCGCCAAGGCGCGCGGGCGCTTCGACGGTGACGCGCAGGCGCTCGGTGCCCGGCGCGACCGTGACTGTTTCTTCGGACAGGATGTCGATGACGGGCGCAAACAGGCCCGAGCCCGCGACCGGCGCGCCGGTGTGACCGACGGGGACCAGCCAAAGGGCGTTTCCGCCAAGCTCGGCCCGCGCGATCTGGAACCAGCGGCCAGTGCTGTCGAGCACATGCTGCCCTTGCAGCCCCACAGCGCCGCCGGACCAGTTGTCGATGGCCGCGCGGTAACGGGTTTCGGTGTTCGAGATGACGGCGGTGTCAGTGATCTCGGACATGCGAGGCGCGTTCAGAAGATCGTCGCCGACCGCGACAACGCCAGAATGGCCCTGCCCTTTGAGCGTGACAGTCGTCCCGTTGATCGAAGTGACCCTGAACCAGCGGTTTGCGCCATCGACCAGCAGATCGCCTTGCGCCAGCCCGGTGACCCCGCCGGTGAATTGAACGACGCTGTTTTTCTCGCCCGCGATTGTCGGATCATCGGTCGTGACGACTGTCGATACGTTCTTGCTTGCCCCGCCAAGAGCCGCCGGGTGATCGGCAAGCGCGCCCTGCTGAACGCGGGTGCCGTCTTCGAACTGGATGAAACGGTCGATCTGCTGACCGGCAAGGCCAAGGCCGCCGCTGTCGATCACCGCGAGAAGCTGGCCGTCCTTGATCGCAGTGACTTCGCCGAACCAAGGGGTTCCGCCGACCGCGCCCAGAAGATCGCCGGTGTCCAGAACCGCGTCAGCGGTCGCCAATAGCTCTGCGCGCGCCTCGCCCGCCGCTGGGCCGCTCGCCGATTTCACAACGAATGGCGCGGTGCTGGGCAGCGTGCCGTCCGGGTTGACCTTTATCAGGTCCGCGTTCTCGGCAAACAGGTTGAAGACCGCGCCATCGGCGCCCGAGGGTGCCAGCAGCGTCAAGGTCTGCGTCGCCACATCCCAGCCGGTGACGATCCCGAAGGTCGCCGTATTCGCGGCAAAGGCACCGCCCGCCGGCGCGGTGGTGACAAGCTGGCCGGGCGTGAAGGTCGTGTCGCTGAAGCTGGAAACGCTTTGTCCCGAGGGTGGTCCGACGATCAATGTCTGTTGCTGTGCCTCGGGCGACGAGGACAGCCACATCGCACCATTCGCGATCGCCAGTTCCGGCGCGAAGGTGGTGATGTTTCCGGTCAGTGCATCGACCAGCGCCTGCGCGTCATCGGACAAACCAAGGGTCGCCGAGGTCGGCTGGTTGAGCCGCAGACCGAAGGCGAAGTCCAGCGCAGAGCTGTCGCGCAGGCGCAGTTCCGTCGGCCGCAGCCCCTGCCCGTGCAACGCCAGGTTCAGCGCCAGACGCGCCGCGCCATCAACGCCCATGTTCAGCGTGATCCCGTCGCTCAGCGCGGTGCCCGAAATCGGCCCGAGCGGCCCGATGGAACCCAGCGACAGCGTGACGGTATCGGTTTCCTGCACCACGAGTTGATAGTCGATCGCGATATCGAGGATCCACGCGCCCGCCACACCTTCGCGGTAGGATAGCGTCAGGAAGCCTTCGGGCAGGCCGAGCGTGCCGTTGATCTGGGCCACCCAATCGGCGAGCGAGATGTTCGGGTCGCCTGGCAGAAGGTCCAGCACATCCGACAGCGCCGTCTTCAGCCCGGTCAGATCATCCAGAGAGCGGTTGATCAGGGGAATATCGGTATCAAGAATGGCCGCAGCGGTGCCGCCGCCTTCGGTCAGGGCCGCAAGGCCCGACCGGATGTAGCCGATAAGCTGCGCGGGTGTCAGGTTCGCAAGCGCATCGCGGGCGTTCTGCAGGCTGGCGAGTTGCGCATCGACAAAGCTTGTCAGCGCGGCAGCCGCGCCGCCCAGATCGAAAAAGCCCAGATCAGCAGGCGGAGTCGCCGCCTTGAGGCGCGAGAACAGCGTTCCGGGATCGAGATCGGCGAAATCGGTGATCTCGACGATGCCGTCGATCTTGCCCAGAACTGCGTCGACGAAATCGGCCTTCGCTTCGAAATAAACTTGCACTTCGGCATCAAGGCTCGCGCCCAGATCGGCGACCGAAAAGACGGGCGCGGTGCCCTGGCTCATCCGGTCGGCGACCAGACGCGGCAGGATATCGGCAAGGCGCCCGGCTTTGAGATCCGATTGCAGATCGACGTCATGTCCGGCTTCAAGGACCAGCGTAATAGTGCGCGTGGTCTCATCGACGCCTAGCACTCGGCCGGCGATACCGGTCTTGGCGAAGGCGACCGATGCGGCCTTGGCGTCGGGCGCTTCGGCCACGCCCTTGAGCGCGGCAAGCATCGCGTCCGCCTCGGCCCCGGCGCCCAAGGTCAGATCGAAGATGAAATCCAGATCGGCGCGGTTCGCGATTTGCGGGGTCTCGGACACCACGGCCTTCGATCCCAGCGCCGTCAGGGTCACGTCCGACCACGCACCCGTCAGCACGTTTTCCGGCAAGAGCAGGCTGACCGTGTTCGTGGTCAGATCGCTTGGCAGGATCACCGGCAGCGCCAGGTTCACGCGTTCACCGCCCACGGTGAAGGACAATTGCGCATGGCTTGCGCCCGCCAAGAGCGACGCGGGAACGGCGGAGCCGCTGCCCGGTTGCGTCAGGGTCAGGGCCACCTGCCCGCCTGTGCGGACGGCAGCAGCGTCATAGCGCGCGTCTGAAATGACGCGCATGATGGTATCGCCATTGACCAGCGGCGCAAGCGTCGCGCCCGGCCCCTGCACCACGTCGAGCATGATCTCGCGGCCCATGGTCGAGATGACGCCAAGGCCGATGGCCCCCGCTTCGGCCCAGGCGGTCTGCAAGGCGGTGATTTCCGCCGCAGTCGTCGGGCGCAGGGCCAGAAGACGGTCGGCAATCGAGGTGTTCACGATCTGAACGGATTCGCCCAAGACCAGATCGGTGCTCAGCGTGACGCCTGCGAGCGTGCCGGTCGTCGTCTCGGCCATGCCGGTGATCAGCGCGCCGTCCAGCGTCTCGGCGCCGGTGTCGAAGACAAAGAACTGCCCGGCAGTGCCGTCCAGCCCGTAGCTGAGGCTCGCATATTCCGCGCCGTCGGTGCCCAGAAGGCGCACGATGCCGTTCTCGACGCTGCCCGCCAGATCCGTATTGGTAAAGCCAAGCCGGATCGCCACATCCTCGGCCATCGCCTTGAAGCCCAGCGTCACTCCGCTATCGGCGCCAACGTAAAGCGTGGGCCGCAACAGACCGGGATCGTTCGACAAATCGCCAAGTGTGCGCTGCGAAGCATCCGCCGACAGAGCGCCGCCGAAGACAAGCCGACCTTCCAGTTTCACGCCCGCTTCAAGCGCGGCATTCAGCGTCGCATCTAGATCACCGCCAAGGCCGACGGCATCGGCAAGATCAAGATCGAGCGCCTGACGGGACAAGACCGCCTGGTCGAAATCAAGCCGCATCTCCATCCCGCGCAGCGGCACGCCGCCGGTCCAGGGATCGCCCGGCAAGGTCGAGAAGCCCAGCGAGAAGACGGGCGGCGTTTCCCATCCGGGAATGGCATTCAGCGCGGCATTGATGCGCGCCTCCACCAAGAGGACCTGCTCGGCAAAGCTGCTGCCACCGATCCCGTCCAGAACCGTGTCGATCCGGTCAAAGACTGCGCCGATGGGCAGGATGTCGTCGATGCTGCGCCCGATGAATGGAAGCTCTGTGTCCAGAAGGTTCGCGGCATCGCCCGACAGCCAGTCGCGCGCCTTGCTCGCCATATTGGCGAGATCGTTCAGGGTGAACCCGCTGAAATCATCAAGCTGCGGGATCAAGAGCGTCCGCAGATTGATATTTGTCGGCACGTCCACGAAATCGAGGTTCAGCTCGGGCGCAAGCTGCGCCAGCGACGTGCCCGGCAGCGCGCCGCTTGGCAGGCTGGTCGGCAGCGCAAAGCTGCCCTCGAGCCGCGCTTCGGAAAACCCGTCGATGGCCTGCAGCGCGTTGCCGAAGGCCCGCGCGAGATCGAGGCCAATCGAGAATCCGCCTGTCGCAGTCGCGCTCAGTGCATTGCCCGTGCCGACCTGAAGGCCCAGCGTCGCGCCGATGTCAGGCAACTGATCGGCCAGGGATCCCGGCCCGATGCTGACCGTCTCGTCGCGACCGAGCGCAAAGCCTGTGTTCTGCGCGACCACGCCGTAACGGCCCAGCGATCCGGCGTCGATGGCGAATGAAATATCAGTCGGCTCCATCCCTGCGAGGAAGCTGACCTTGAGCGGGGTCGCGGGGGCGGCATTCGTGACCGCCTCGTAATCACCCGTTGCCGGGTTCTCGGCCAGGAAGGTGATGATGGGCTCGCCTGTGGCGCCATTCCACGAGATCTCGAACGCCAGGTCCAGTTCCAGCGACAGCGCATAGCCAAGCTGCGTCTGGTCGAGCGCCGAAATGCTGAGAAGGCCCGGATCGGACAGCCCGAGGATCGAGGCGACAGACGCCCCGTTGCCAAGCTTCAGCGTCGAAAGATCCAGCCCAAGGTCGATCGCATCTTCCAGCGTCCGCGCGCCCTTGATCTTCAGGATGACCGAGTCGGCTGTCACACCGGTCGCAGCCGAACCCGGCGTCAGCGACACGGTCAGATCGTCAGGCCGGAAGCGGAAGGGATCGACCGCATCGGTCAGCGCGTCATGGATCAGCCGTTCGCTGAAATCGATCGCCTCGCCAGCCGCGTTATTCAGCGCGGCCAGCATCTCGCGCAACGCGGATTTGAGGCCCGTCAGATCCTCGACCGACTGGCCGAGGCCCGGAATGACCATGTCGATCAGGCCGTCGCTGCGATCAAGATCGCCAAAGACCGTCCCAAGCGCCGCCTCAAGTCCGTCGCGCACGCGGCTGATATCGGACCAATCGCCCGACAGGGCCGTGAAGGCGTTCGCAGTGGCGGCGATCAGCGCTTCAAGTTCCGCGCGCAGCGCGTCGATAAGATTGCCGCCGCCCGTCAGGATCAGGCTGGGCGCGGTGATCGCCCCGTTCTTCAGAGAGGCGCTAAGGTCGGCCACGCCGAGCGACACGCTCTGCATCACCGGCGAACCACCAAGGACGTCAAGCGTGATGTCGGCCACGATCTCTAGCGCGGCGTCAGAGCGGACTTCGAGCGCCGAGGCCGGGATCAGGCGCGAGGGCTCGAACTGCGGCACGATGGACGTGAAGGCCGGGATGCCGTCATCCAGTTGCAGCCTGAGCGCCGCGCGCAGAAGTTCCAGATCGCCCGCGGTTACGGAACGTACGGAAACCTCGACATTCGCCGCGCCGATCAGGTTCGTTTCAAAATTGAACAGATCCTGACCATCCGCCAGCGTCAGGGCCATGTCAGCGCCAAGCCGGGACGAGAATTCATCGACCAGTTCCAGCGGAACGACATTCGCGCTCGTCACGATTTCCGAAAGTGCCCCGCCATTCGCGATCAGCGTGTCGCCGAGCTGGACGGAACCCGAACGAACAAGCAGCGTGACGCCATCGCCGTTCGATCCGGTGACGGTGCCGCGCGCGACCAGTTCGCCGCCGCGCAACACGTGGAAATCGCTGCCCACGGCATTCGCAGCCGCCGAGGCGTCAAACCCCGTCCAGGACGCGCCGACCGTGCGCAGATCAAGATCGAACCGGAACGCGCCCAAAAGCGGCGTGCTCAGCGCGTCGTTGACGATCATCCCGGCTTCCAGGTCAAGAAGCAGGCTGTCGACCGTCCGGTCCGCGCCCAGGAATTCGCGTGCGATCTGCTGACCTGCCGCGGCATCGGCCGTCCAGGCGCGATCCCAGACGACGCTGAGAACGGTATTGGGACGTGCGCCACCCGTGTCGAGCGCGGTGGCATTCGGCGCGGCGGAAGTGTCCGCAAAGCGATAATCGACCATGCGCACGACGCCGATGGCGAGGGTGTTGCCATTGGCATCTACCGCGCGCAGGCGGTCGCCCTCGGCGATCACCTGTCCCGGCGCGACAAGGGCAGCGACCTCGGCGGGCGTCAGCGTCAGGGTGTCCGATTGCTCGATCACCGTGCCGGTGAAATCGAGGGTCAGGTTCTCAAGCGGCGGCAGGGCCGGAAGCGGAATCCCGAGGAACTCGGTGAAGGCCGCAAGGTTCAACGCCTTGATATCAAGGCCCGGCGGAACCTCGATCCCGACGATCAGGCTGAGGCGGTTGGCGGTTTTCACGTCGAGCGCGCTTGGTGCCTCGATCCGGATCGACAGCGGGCTGCCAGCGGGCAGCGCGCCGTTCAGGATGCCTTCCAACTGGGCGATGCCCGCGTCGGGCGCGGATTCGATGATCCCGGCAAGCTGCTTCAGCGCGTCGTTGAGGCCGGTAAGCTCTGCAAGGCTCTTGCCAAGGATCGGGATCTGCTGATCCAGCACCGAAATCCCGGTGCCGGAGGACGCATCGGCCAGCATCGCGTCGATGGTCGTCTGGACCGATTGCGCGAGCGATTTCAGGTTGATCTGCCCGATCCCCACCAGCGCGCCATAGCGCAACTCTGACAAATCCGGCGGGTCGAGCGAAATATCAGCGATTGCCGCCGCCGCCGAGGTCACGCTGTCCGGAAGCGCACTTTCGACGAGTAGCGCGAAGGTATCGGTCGCGGTGCCCAGCGATCCCGCCACGTTCGTAGCAACCGACAGGTCGAGATCCGATAGATCGAGAAGCGGGACTACATCGGCGGCAAAGCGCCCCGCCAACGGGCTAAGATCGGCAGCGCGCGTGGTGATGAGATCGCGCACGGTGTTCTGAAGCGCCGACAGATCACTTGCCGCTGCAAGTGCCGCGCGCAGGGTTGCCGAATGGGCCTCTAGCGTGGTGGCCAGATCGTTGGCGTCGGTCAGCATGGCCTGCGCCGCCGTAAGGCGCTGCGAGAACGCTGTCAGTTGCGGCGCCGCTCCGCCGCCCGCCGCCGTATCAAGCTGCGACTGGGTCTGCGTGATCAGCGTCTCAAGTTCGGCGATCGTGCTGTTCAGCGCGGCGATGGTACCCGCCCCGCCTGTCAACGATGCCAGCGCGGTGTCGAGTGCGTCTAGGATATCCGAGACGGCGGCAAACCGCAGCATCCGGCTGGATACATCCGCCGCATCTGCTGCCGCGATGGCGCCGCGCAGTGTGTCGGCCAGATCGACCGCTTCGCCCGCAATGCGCTGGGTCGCGGCCTCGACGACCGTGACGCCGTCCATGACCGCGCGCATGGCATCGGCGGCCAGTTCGACCGCGGCCTTGGCGGCCTCGGCATAATCGCGCAAGTCCGCGATCATGGCGGCGGCCCCTGTAGCGAAGGTTTCGATCCCTGTCGCTGCCGTCTCGACCCCGGCGCGCAGCGCCTCGGCAGAGGCAGGAACGGTCAGTCCGGCGGCGTCGGCCTTCAGGCTGCCTGCATCGGCGGACACACGGCCTGCAAGGTTGCTCGCCAGGTCAATCGCTGCAATCGCCGCGTCGAACGCGCCAAGCACGCCAGTGGTCGCCGCGAGGGGGTCTGAGGCCGGAAGCGCGGCGCGTGCGATGGCAGCGCGCATGTCGGCCTCGGCCGTCGCGAGGCGCTGAACGAGAAGCGCGCGGTCGGCATCGAGCTTGGACAGCCGCTCCTCAAGCGTGCGCAAAGGCGCGAGCGCCAGGACATCGGACAGCAGTTTGGCGGGATTGGCCAGTTCAGCCGCGATCTGCGAGGTCAGGCCAATGGTTTCCACGGCCTCGGCCGCCGTCTCCAGCAGGCTTGCCGCCGCGCCTGCCGCACCGGTTCGGCCCATCGCCCCCGCAAGCACGGTCTGGGCGGTGGTCTGAAGCGTCTCGATCCGGGTCTTCGCCGTCTCCAGCGTGGTCTGCGCCTCTGCCGCCGCTGATCGGGCTGCGTTGTAGACGCCAAGCGCCGCGTCACGCGCCGCTTCGGCATTGGTCTTCGCGGCGATCAGAATTGCGTCGCCGGGCGCACTCGCCAGCCGTGCGGTGGCGAGCGTGACTGCGGCCTCGGCCGTCTCAAGCCGTGTCGCGGTGCGCGTGACTTCGGCCATGGCGGCCACCGTCGCAGCTTGCGCAACAGCGCCTGCATCAACCGCAGTCTGAAGCCGTGATAGAACCGTCTTCGTAGCCGCCTCATCCGCCGAGAACCAGCCAGCACGCACGCCGCTTTCCAGCGTGAAGGACCCGCGTTCAAGGCCTGCGCCAAGATCGACCGTGGCTGTCCCGATGGACAGCGCCGCCGTCGCGCCGCCCTTGCCATCGAGGTCGATATTCACCGTGCCGGGCGCGCCGCCCGTCGACAGATCAATCGTCGTGTCGCTTTCCGTCTCGCCCGCGATCTGGAAATCGATCTTGCCGTCGCTGCCGCCCGAGAAGAACACGCTGCCGCTGCCGCCCAGGGCGATGCGGAATTGCGGCTCGACCACGAGGGTCGCGTTTCCAGTCAATAGGTTACCGGTCGCATCATCCACGTCGAGATCATTGTCTGACAGGCCCAGAACGGCATTCAGCTGCTTTTCGCCAAGCGCGACGCGCGCCGTGTAGCTGGCCACCAGCTTGGGTGCATAAAGCAAGATCAGGCGGTCGGTCTTGACGTCGTAGCTGAACGAGATGGCGTCCGGCTGCACGATGCTCGGCGGGTCGATAGGATCGCCGCCGAAGACCGCAGACAGGGTGCGGCCCGCATCCGACATCGACTGGTTCGCAATGCTGGTCGGGTCAGTGTCGGGAAAGGCCGTCAGCGCCGCGATCAGATCGTCAAAGCCAAGCGCCGCGCTAAGCGTGCCCGAGGCCGACAGGATCGAGGCGAGCGTCTGCCCGCCCGAGAACGGAACCTCGGCGTCCAGAAGATCGGCAAAAAGACGGTCATCCTCTGTCAGCGCAGATTGCAACGCGCGCACGGCATCCGCGATATCGCCCGAGAACGTCAGTTGCCCGGCGGTGCCCGGAAGCTCTGTGATCCGCTGATCGGCAAAGATCACGCGGATATCCGCGCCAAGCGCCGTGCCGTTGGCAAAGGCCGCGATCCGGTCCTGCGAATTGCCCTCTGGTGCGCCGGTCAGATCGACGATCAGTTCGCCCGCCGCGCCTGCGCCTGTGGGCTGCAGGCCCATTGTGAACTTTGCGTCGCCCTGGATATCGGCGACAACGCCACGCGACAGATCTTGGGCGCCCGCAACCGGCGTGAAGACGAACCGTGGCGCAAAATCAAGACGTTGCGTGTCGGTTAGCGAATCGAACCGCTTGCCATCCACGATGGCAAAGCTTGCATCGCGGAAGGTGACGGCATTCAGCCGGTCCGCCTGCGTGCCGGTGACGCTTGCGTATAGCAAGAGCCCACCGTCGAGGCGCGAAAGTTCTATGAAAGGTTCGAACGTGCCGCCGATGCGCTTCAGGCCAAGGTCGATGGCGATGTCGAGATCGGCATGCAGGTTGAACGCATAGCCGTCGATGGACAGGTTGTCGCCAAACAGCTCGACACCGATGGCCGACAGATCGAAGAGGTCTTTGAAACGGAATTCATCGACGCTGCGATCCACGGTGATCAGGTCAGCGATGGAAACGCGATAGCGGATCTCGTCGAGAAGCTGCTCATCCCCGCTTAGATCGGTGGGCAGTTCGGTGACGTTGCGGTCAAGACTGTCGCCGCGCAGGTCAAAGCCGGCCGCTGCATCCGGATTCTGCGGAAGCTGCGGCGTCAGAAGCCGCTCGCCATCGTCGCGGATGATCGGGGCGACGGTATCGCCTGCGGGGCCAGCATAGACCAGTTCGACCATGCCATCGAGACGGGCGGCCAGATCGGATACGAAATCCTTCAGCCGGTCCGCACGGGTGGCACCGGTGGCATTCGCCGGGTCCAGCGGATTGGTGGCCGGGTCCGAAACGGATAGCTGCGCAAGGAAATCGGTGATGATCTGTGGCAGGTCGCCGTAGGCCTGCGTCGCATCCTCGGCATTGATGATGTCAAAGAACGACAGGCCCTTGAGCAGCGGGATCGGCGCCGTCATGAACTGCGACACACCTTCGGCAGCGCTGGACGGGACAGTGCCGGAAATCAGGCGGTCGAGAACCGAGCTGCCCGCGCTGTCATCCAGCCACTTGTCTGCAAAGCGCTGGCCTGCGGCATCCAGCAGGTCGCGCAATTCCCATTCGGCGTCGTTCACCATCAGGATACGCGGATCGTCGAGGCTGATCTCGTCAAAGCCCGTTGCGGTGATCGAGGTGTCGTATTGCGTGCCCGCATGTCCGACATTCAGGTCAAGCGTATAGCTTGCCGTGCTGGTATCGGCGGCGGTGACGGTCGGGGCCGCATCGCCGGGCAGATCGGTGGTGGCGCCGGAATAGACCGGCGTGATCTCGATATCGAAGGCAAAGCCGGGATCGGTCACCTCTTTGGTGCCGAGCGTGCCAAGATCCAGCGTCAGTGTTTGGCCCGGATCGGCCGCCATCGCGCCCGAAAGTTGCAGGAAAGGCAGCGTATCGTCGGCGCCGAAGGTCTTGCCGAAGACGAGGATCCCGTCATTCGTCCCGCCTGCGACCACCCGGTGCTTGATGCGCGCATCAAAGGCCGATGTGACGCGCGGCGTCATCAGATAGGCCGCGCCGGTCAAGATCAGAGAGCTGAGGCGCGCGAAATCTATCGTGGTCTGCGGCAGGTCGAAATTCTGCACCGCAAAGGCGATGCTCAGGCCATCTGCGGTGGATGCGCCGTTGTCGAGCGCGACAGAATAGGCCGCCGCCCCGTCAAGGAGCGCCAGAAGCGCGTCGAAGTCATCTGCAGATGCGTCCGATCCGGCAAGCGCCGTCGTCAGATCGCGGGTCATCTTGCCACCCAGATCCGTCACGCCCGATCCGAAAAGGATCTCTGCCGGGCTCGCGCCAAGTGGCGGGATCAGCGAGGTGAGTTCGGGCATCGCGCTTAGCGCGTCCCGCATGGCGTTGCCGATCACCGCGTCGAAGGCACGCAGTTCCATGGCATAAAGCGCGTTGCGGGTATTGGTGTCAGCCAGGAACAGGTCCGTGGTGCCGGTGTTGATTTGACGGATCTCGCGCAGCGAGTCCGCGCCTGCGCGGTCGAGAACATAGGTCCGGTCGAGAATCCCTTCGGCCCAAGTTCCATCGGCCCCACGCGGATCGGTGAAATCGAGATCGAAGCTGAGGCGCGCTTGCTGCACGCTTTCGGTCCAGATGCCGCCGCCCAGCGTCAGGTCTTGCGCGAGCGACAGGCGCAGCGTGCTGGCATCGAGGCGCGGCACGCCAGGCAGGCCGGATTTCAGGTCGATGATACCGCTATCGGCAGAGGTGATATCCACCCCGACGCGCAGCGCATCCGTAACCGACAGGTCCGCGGCGCCGATGTCATAGGTAAAGGCGATAGAGGCACCGATTTCCGCATCGACACGCCGCTCGCCCGCCTCTGCGAAAAGCGGAATTTCACCCCAGACGCCACGCGCGCCGGTGATCTCATCGATTTTCAGCGATTCAATCGTGATCGACAGACCCGTGGTGCCGTCAAAGCCCATCGTCAGTGCGGCGGTTCCTGCCGCGCCCTGCCCCAGCAGCAATCCGGCCCCGAAATCTTCAAAGCCCGCATCGGTCGTGCCGATGGTCTGCAGCATGGCGTCAAGCGTGGCTGCATTGCGCATCGTGTCGGGATCGAATGCGCGGGCGAGCACATCGGCCAGATCTCGGATCGCGCTGGCCAACGGACCCGTTGACGCGCCGATGCCCGCGAGTTCAGACAGAGTGACAAGATCGGAAGTCTGTTGCTCTGCAAGCGTCGGGCCGCCATCGGCCTGTTCCTGCGCGCTGCGTTCGCCCAAGAGATCGTCGAACGGATTGTCGGTGCGAAGCTCGACGGATTCCCCCTGACGAAGGACCGGAAGCTGCGCGGTATCAAGGTCCGATGCCGGGGTCGCGGGTGTCACCACGGCCTTTGTCACCGCACGCGGCGGCTTGGCGATGTCGTCTTCAAGACGGATCAGCGACAGAAGGCTCAGCGCGACGGGGCCGACGGGATGGGCCTGCGGCGCAACGCCGCCGGTGCCGTTCAGCCAGTCGTTGATTGCCGACGCCTCGCCCGGAAGCTCCACCCAGGTTTTCAGAGACGCGTCGGTCAGATTGCCGGTCGATACAGTGATGTCGTCGAAGGCGTCCGTGACGTCCGTCTCGCCGGTGAACTGCCCGGCGATCATGACCGGAACGGCGGCGCCCGCGTTGAATCCGGCTATCTGGTACTCGCCCGAAAGCGCGTCGCCCAGAAGGCTTTCGCCGAAGGACACGGGCAGCGTCTCGATCCACTGGCTGCCGATGATCTCGGCGGCTGTGCCCGACGACCGGCTTTCGATCTCGAAGCGGGACAGATCGACATCCGCCGCAACCGGAAGCTCTGCGAGCTGCACTTGCCCTAGAAGGGCGATTGCGGGCAATTCGCCGCCCGAAGTCGCGGTATCGACAATGACCTGATCGCCTTGAACACTCAGCGTGACATCCGCATCCAGCGCAAGCTGCGCGGCGTCTTCGGCGATGGCGTCGGCCAGGCTCTGGTTCGCGCTTTGCGTGATCTCGGCGGTTTGATCACCGATGCGCAGGGTCCAGGACATCTGTCCGGGATCGCTTGCATCCAGTGTGGCGGGGCCGATCGTTCCGGCCTCGATCTCGGTCTCGCCAAGGCCCAGCGACAGGCGCGTCTCGAAGGTGCGCGCCTCGGTGCCGGTGGTGCCGATGGCCGATGTGGTGAGCGATCCGGTTGCGGTCGCAAGCCCCAGATCGAGCGTGTCGGGAAGGTTCGACCAGGCCGATTTCAGCGTGGCTTGAAGGCTGTAAAGCGGCGTGACATCTAGCGTCACATCAACCAGCATCCCGCGCAGGACGGTCAGCACGCGGTCGCGCAGCAGCGTCAGAGCGGCGGGCGCGGGCGTGACGTTCACATGTTCGGCCAAAGCGCCGGTCAGAGCGGCGCGGAAGGCTTGCCCGCCGGGCGCACCAGCGGCGGCGGCAAAGCTGCGTTCCAGTCGCGTCTTGTCGAGCGCGGTCCATTCGGCAGACCCGCGGTTCGTCTCAAGCTTGATGTCGCGGGCCTCGTCGCCCAATGCGCCAAGGCCCGCGCGGAACGCGGCCTGTTCGATCGCAGAGGTCAGCGAAACAAGGCCATTCGTCAGCCAGGTGATCGGGTCGGCCTGTGTGCCGCCCAGACGCTCGGTGGCGAGCGTCGCCCAGGCGTCGCTTGTCGCAATCGCCGCGCCTTCCAGCGCTCCGCCGGTCCGATAGGGCGCGGAGAGCCCCAGTCCGTCGCCCAATAGCGCGGCAGCATTGGTATAGACCGGTGCCGCCTCGATCCGCGCGGCGGCTTTGGACATGTCAGTCGTCTTGACCGTCAGCGCAACGCTCAGCGTTCCAGCAACCGAAGCGCCGGTGCCGATGCGCGTGCTGTTCACTGGCAAGCCAAGTGCCTGCCATGCGACAAAGCCCGAATCCACGACTGTCGCACCAAGGTTCAGCGTCAGGACAAGGCTGCCATTGTTGAAGGCCGCCGTGATCGGAAGGGCCGAAGCGGCAAGCGCAAGGCCGTTCAGATTGGCGCCGTTCATGGCCGACAGAATCAAATTCGCGCGCGCCACGGCATCTGTTGTGCCGACTGTCGTGTTGAACCCGGCAACCGCCGCCGCCTCGATCCGGGTCAGAACACTGCCAAGGACATCCGCCACGGGCGTGCCCGTGGCACTGCCAAGACGCAGACCGCCGAAGGTTTGATTGATGGTTTCCGCGGCGCGGTCGAAGACGTTCGAAATCGCGCCAACTGTCGCGTCGTTGACGGTCACATCATCCGAAAAGGATGCAAGGAAAGCAGCCGCTTCATCCTGGTCGAGCGTTGCCGACAGCGTGCCCGCAAAATCGCCCAGGTTCAGGGCGCGCGTCTCGATCGTGCCGATCTGACGTTCCAGATCCCAGTCGCCCGCGACACCCGTGGTATCGTCAGAGGCAGCAACATCGGCCCCGGTCAGAACCGCAAGCCGTTCCGGCAACAGCCCGTTCGCCAGATCGCAGGCGTAAAGCATAAGATCGCCGCCCGGAACCAGCGCCCGGTCGAGCGCCGCCACGAGCGGATCGTCACTGGCGGCATCTGCCGACAAAAGGCGCGAGCCGACCATCTGCCCCGCGCTTTCACCATGCGCCAGCCAGTGGATCGCGTCGAAGCGCTGGCCTTTCAGGATCGACGACAGATCGGTTGTCTCGTCGATGCTGATGACCTGCCGGTTCGGATTGACGCCAAACCCCAGATCGCCAAGCGCGGCGCGCAAAGCCTCGGTATCCTCGATGCCTGCGTCGATCAGAACCAGCTCGCGCGCCTCGTCGGCCTCGACATGCTGACTGATTTCCGCGCCAGGTTCCGCCTCGTCCACAGCAGACCGCGTAAAGCTTTGCGGCGGCTCGGGATCGGGCTCGGGGGCATAGGGAAGAAGATCGACCGACAGAAGGATTCGGTCTTCCAGCGGCTCTACGCAAATTTTCCGCCGACTGTCAGCCTTGCGGAAAAGGCGCGGGATAAATCTCTTGTTCAAATGTCCTCCTGCGCATGCATCCGGATCGCGGGGGAATCAGCGATACTGCACACTTACCGACCTGCGTCTCAGGGCCGTTTGGCCTGAGCATAGACACGAGCGGAATATCCAGAATTATCAACGAATTGCTTAATCAAGTCCACCATATTCGCATCAAGTCGACCGGTTGCCCGCTGGCGCGCGATCATTGCGGCAAGATAGGTGCGGCGCGTTGTCCGACGCAAGATTGACGCACGGACAACTTCAAGCTGCGCACGGGACAACTCGACATCGGTCGCGGTCCCCTCGCCCAGCTCTGCGCGGAAGTCGCGAACGGCGCGCATGCGGGCGGCCTGAACCGACTGCAGGGCGAGGTCGTTCTGCCAGAGCGCTTCAAGCCCGTCAGCAGCCGCTTCGAGCTCTCCGACACGGTCACGCAGGCGGCCTTCTCGTTCCGCCCCAAGGGCATAGGCCTCGTTCAATTCACGCTCGGATGCGGCCTGCGTCCGGCCCCCTTGCAGGAACTGCCAATCAAAGACGAGCCCCGCATCGACGGTATTGGTCAGGCTGGAGCCGTCAAATAGCGACCCGCCCCGATCCCGGCGCGAGCCCTCGACATAGGCGGAAATCGTCGGCCAGTTGCCGGTGCGTGCGCGGTCGACCTCGCGCAGAGCGGCAGTCAATCCGGCATCGAGCGCCTGAATTTCGGGTGCAGACGCCACGGCCTGCCGTTCGGCGTCTGTCAGAGGATGCGGACGCGGAAGGGCCCGCGAGACGGAAATCGGCGACGGAAGCGGACAGGCCTGCCCCGGAGACATGCGGCACAGCGCATCGACGCGAATCCTGAAATCGGCCTTCGCGATGGCCAGATCGGACCGTGCGCGTGCCAGTTCGCTGATCGTGACGCCCCGCTCTGCCCCGCGCAGATCGCCTTCTTCGACGCGGCGACGTTCTGCAGCATTCAGTCGGGCGAAATAGGCCACTTCTGCCTCGGCCAGCATCACGCGTTCCAGCGCCTCGGCGCCGTCCACATATCGGTTCAGAACGGTGCTAAGCACATCCTGTTGTGCCCGAGTGACATCAGCGGCGCGCGCTTCAAGCTCTGCCTTGGCGCGGGCGACTTCGGCCGAGGCAGGCAGATCGAGGATCGTCTGCTGCAGGCGCATCGTCGCATCAAGGGTGGTATACGTGCTTTGGTTGCCCGCAAAGGACGGGTTCGAGGATTCCACGATCGTCTGCTGGGTCACGACGCTTTCGACGGTGAGACCGACCTGCGGCTGAAAGCGCGCGCTCTCTTCCTCGATCCGGGCCCGTGCGGCGTTCATCCGGTATTGCGCGCTTGCGGTCAGCGGGCTGTTCGTGACGGCGGCCAGCGCAAAGCTGGTCAGATCGGCATCATGCCGAGCGACGTCAGCGCGTATAGAGCCGTCAAGACTTGGCCGGACCGCATCCGAATTCACGCGGGCGGCGACCTCATTGATGTTGCCATCGAGAATGCCCGGATCTTCGCAGGCTGCCAGACCCGCCAATGCCACAAGCGCAAATCCCATCGTGCGTTTCCGCATATCCATCACTCGCCCGCTATTTTGAAAAGCCCCGGCAACCAAGGCCTTAGGCGGCCGTGTGTCAACAAGTTTGGGGGCTTCGCGGCCTGCAGGGGCGGCATACGTCGAAGGAAGTATCATAAATGCCCCATCGACCGGTCATGTTCCACGATTGGGACCGGACTACGCCGCAATTTCGTCGTGAATCCCCGCTCGCGCCGATTGGACTTGGTTCTGTCGAACACAGCCTAAAAACAGTGGCTTGCAGAGCGGCTTTTCAGGCTGTCAATGAGCATGCCCCGCATGGCTGTGCTGCCGCGCGTCCTCTGCCTCGACCGCCACCGTCAGCGTGATGTCACCGGCAGAGGTCAACAGAGTGATGCTGGCCGTGTCGCCCTCAACGAAGCTTGCCGACAGGCCGGTGGCAAGGATGGCCAGACCTTCCGGAGCAAGGTCCAGATGGCGGCCCGGCTGCACCGGAACAGAGGGAAGCGCCGCGTAGCTGCCCTCGCCGCCGTCCAGCGTGAAACCAACCAGCGACGCCTCTTCGGCGAAGGGCACGATGGCGCCTTCCAGCAACAAAGGGTCTGCGCCGGCATTCTCGAGTTCGAGAAAGATCAGCGCCTCGCGCCCGTCGGTCGCGTTCATCCAGGGATGCACAACCGTGACGCCCGCCGCCTCGAAGGCATGTTCGGCGTCTTCGGCGCCGTGGTCTTCTTCATGGCCATGGCCGTCTTCGGAAACGGCAGGACCGGCAAAGGCGAGCGCGGCGATGAGCGCGAGAAGACTTGTGGTCAAGGCGGGTTTGGTCATGGCGGACCTCCGGACATTCAGGCGCGCAGGCCTTCGACGACAGGCTGACGCAGGGTGGCAAGGGCAGGCAGGATGGAGAGTAGACTGGTCACGGCGAGAAACGCGGCGGCGAGGTGGATTTCGCCCCAGCCCAGCGACGCGTTCACGAGGATGTCGGTGCGCTGTGTGACCACGGACGAGATCGCGGCGGTCGATCCCACCCCAAGCGCAATGCCCGCCAGCGTCCCGGCGACCAGAAGGCTTGCGGCATAACTCCAGACAAACGCCAGCACGAAGCGGCGCGGCGCGCCGAGCGCGCGCAGCATTGCGACCTGGCGGCGAAAAAGCCGTGTCAGGATGAACAGGCCCAGAAGCACCGAGGCTGCCACAAGCACCTGCGTGACAACCGACATGATCGACATCACCTGCCGCACATCGCCCATGACGCGGTAAAGGTTCGCAAGGACGGTGCCCGGAAAGAAGGCCATCGTCTCGTTCTGGCGGGTGAATTCGGACCTGAGCGCGTAGTTCGCCCACAGCGCTTCGGCCCGGACAATGATCGCGGGCGTGCCGGGGAAATACTCGGCATCGAAGGGCGGGCCAAGCTGATCGCCCGCCTCGGGCGCGTGGCCATTGGCAAGGCCGTGCACTTCCCAGACAGCCTCGACCGGGATCAGGATTGCGCGGTCCCAGGGCGTGCCGGTGCGGGGGAACGTGCCCACCACGGTGAACTCCACAAGATCATGCGCGCCCTCCTCTGCCGCGTCGCCCTGCCCGTGCGCGGGCGAAAACGCCTGACCGATGGACACCGGCGCGGCGGGCCCGGCGATCGCCTCGAAGGGCTGCTGCCATGCGCGCCCGTCGATCCGCTCATCGGTGAGGTGCCGCACGAAATCCATCGTCGTGCCGATCACCGGCGCACCGTCATAGCTGTCGCCGAAGGCCAGCGGCGCAGCCAACTCGACATTCTCGTGGTTCGCGACGGCGTTGTAGGTCGCGCCATCTAGCAGTGGCACGTCCGAGGGCTGCAGGAACACGGTCGCGAGCATGATTGTCATCTCGGAGCCGGGGGCCGATACGACCAGGTCGAACTTGTCGGCGGCGGCGGCTGTGCCCTGCCGCAGACCCCGTTCCTGCGCGATCAGCCCGATCCCCATACCCACGGATATCGCGATGAGCGCGACGAACATCACGTTGGCCCAGCGAAAGCGCCACAGCACCGCCCGCACCAGAGGCCAGGGCGCGAACCCGCGCAACAGGAGCGCGCCGATAAGGATCAGCGGCGCGAGCAGCGCGATCAGGACGGCAATGTCCTGCGCCAGAACCGGCAAACCGTCCCAGAGATCACGCAGCATCGGGCGCCCTTTCGTGCAGCACGCCATCTTCGACCCAAAGCACACGGTCCATCCGGCCAAGAAGCTGCAGATCGTGGCTGACCGCGATCAGCGTACGGCCATGGTCGCGCGTCAGATTCACCAGGTCGCTGATCAGCGCGTCGGCGGCTTCACGGTGCAAGCTCGCGGTCGGCTCATCCGCCAGCAGGATCGGCGCGTTAGAGGCCAGCGCACGCGCCACACCGACGCGCTGGCGCTCGCCGCCGGAAAAGCTCGCCACCGGGCGCGGGCCCGGCTCCAGCCCCAAATGGCGCAGATTGGACGCTGCCGCATCCCGCGTGGCGGCGCGCTGTGCACGGGGAGCGAACATGGCGGGCACGGCCGCATTGTCGAGATTGCCAAGTTCCTCGAACAGCAGGAAATCCTGAAAGATCATGCCGATGTGGCCCGCGCGAAAGGCCGTGCGGCGCTCATCATCCAGCGACAGGATTTCGGTCTCGCCCCACGTCACTTTGCCGGATGCAGGCAACAGGCCGCCAAGCGCATAGAGCAGAGTGGACTTGCCCGCGCCTGACGGGCCACGCACCCCGACAAGGCTGCCCG
>CBFIJK010000053.1:0-23904 GCA_965662745.1 uncultured Paracoccaceae bacterium | reverse complement strand
CCATTCGGTCTTTGCCGTCCCGCGCAAGATCGCGCGGCTTCGGGCGCAAAGCTATCTGACGGCGATCTATTCCGACCTTTACCGCCGCGATCACATGCCCATCGACGTGGTCATCAGCCCCGAGCGCGAGGTCGCAAAGGCCGCGCTTCGGCGTCTGGCGGCACCCGTGGCCTTCGACACCGAGACCTTCCTTGACGGCGAGGGGCAACTGATCGGCATCTCGCTGGACGCGGACTGCCCGGTTCTCAACACGCCCCTGCGCCAGCTGACGGATTTGTTCTCGACCTTGCGCGCCATCGTTGTCGGGGTACGCCGCGAGGGCACGCTGTTCGCCCCCGAACCCGGCGATCAGCTGTTCGACGGCGATGATATCTATGTCTTTGCCCAGAAGGACGATCTGGTCCGCACGCTTGAAATCTTCGGCAAGACCATGAAGCGGACCGAACGCGTCGTGATCCTGGGCGGCGGCAATGTCGGCCTTGGGGTCGCCAAGGCGCTTGAGGCACGGACGGAACGCGTACGATCCAAGGTGATCGAGAAAAGCCGCCCCATCGCCGAACGGGCGGCCGACGCCCTTGAACGAACCATCGTTCTGCACGGCGACGGGATGAACGCAGATCTTCTGGCCGAGGCGAATATCGCCCGTGCGGATGCGATCCTGTGCGTGACCGATGACGACAAGACCAACCTTTTGGCCGCCGTCCGCGCCAAATCCCTCGGCGCGCGCATGGCGATCTGTCTGGTGAATGACCCGACGCTCGTCGGCCTCATGGGGCCGCTGGATATTGACGCCTATATCAATCCGCGCACCACGACCGTCAGCTCGATCCTGCGCCATATCCGGCACGGGCGCGTGCGCGGCATCTATTCCATCGGGGACGCCGAGGCGGAACTGATCGAGGCGCAGGTCCTGTCGACATCGCCCATCGCGGGCAGCCTGATCCGCGATATCGACTTTCCCGAAGGCGTGCTTCTGGGCGGGATCCTGAAGGACGGCAAATACGTGAAACCGACCGGCCGGGTGCGCATCGAAGAAGGCGACGTGATCGCGATTTTCGCCCTGACGGCGGATGTGCCCGAGGTCGAGCGCCTGCTTCAGGTCTCGATCGACTTCTTCTGATGCTTTCGCGCCTTCTGGGACTGCCGCTGATCGTGATCCTTCTGGGGATTGCCGCGCTCTCGATGCTGGTTCCGGCGCTTGTCGGGCTAAGCCTCGGGGACATGCGCGATGCGCGGGCCTTCGGGTTTGGCGCGGTGGTGTTTCTCGCGCTCGCGGCGCTTCTGGCGGTCGCCACATGGCACACCGAAAGCGACCGGCCCGCGCGCAGCTATCTTCTGTCGCTCTTCGGTGCGTTCACAGTCTTGCCGCTGGCGCTAGCCGTCCCGTTCTTCGACGCGGTCGGCAATACCGGGTTTTTCAACGCCTATTTCGAAATGGTGTCCTCGTTCACCACCACGGGCGCGACGCTGTATCCCGATCCGGGGCGGCTGTCGGGCGCGGAACACCTGTGGCGCGCGCTTGTCGCTTGGCAGGGCGGGTTTTTGTTCTGGGTGACGGCGGTGGCGATCATGGCGCCGATGAACCTTGGGGGTTTCGAGATCCTGTCCGGTGCCGAAGCGGGGCAGGGCGCGACTGCGCAAAGCGGGCCGATCACGTCCGTTGCCAGCGGATCGCAGCGGCTGCGCAGCTATGGGCGGCTTCTGTTGCCGGTCTATTTCGGGCTGACGCTAGCGCTTTGGATCGCGCTCTTGCTCTTGGGCGACGACCCGCTTGTCGCGGCGATCCACGCGATGTCGACGCTGGCCACATCGGGCATTTCTCCCATCGGCGGGCAGACAGAGGCAGCATCGGGCCTGCGCGGAGAAGTGGTGATCTTCATATTCTTCTTCTTCGCCATCTCGCGCCAGACCTTTACCCGCGACCGCCCGGAACGCGGATTTGAACGCCTCGCCACCGACCCCGAATTCCGCATGGGCGTCGCCTGCGCCTGCCTTCTGCCCGTCGCGCTGTTCCTGCGCCACTGGATCACCGTGTTCGAGGTGTCGGGCGATACCGCCTCGCCTGATGGCCTGGCCGCGCTTTGGGGCGCGATCTTTACGGTCATGTCCTTCCTCACCACCACCGGCTTCGTGTCGAGCGCTTGGGACACTGCGCAGCTTTGGTCGGGGCTGACGACGCCGGGCTTGCTGCTGATGGGCCTTGCAGTCATCGGCGGCGGCGTCGCGACAACGGCGGGCGGGGTCAAGCTGCTGCGGGTCTATGCGCTTTATTCCCACGGGCTGCGTGAGATGGAAAAGCTGGTTCTGCCCAGTTCCGTGGGCGGATCGGGCGCGGTCGCGCGGCGGATCCGGCGGCAGGGTGCCTATGTGGCATGGATCTTCTTCATGCTGTTCGCGCTATCAGTCGCGGCGATCATGCTTGCGCTGTCGCTGACCGGGATCGCGTTCGAACCTGCGGTCGTCCTGACCGTGGCGAGCCTGTCGACCACCGGCCCCTTGATTGATGTTGCGGGCGGCGATCTGACCTTTGCGACCTTGGGCGATACGGCCAAGGCGGTTCTGGCCGCCGCGATGGTGCTTGGCCGCCTCGAAGCGCTGGCAATTATTGCCCTTCTCAACCCCGAATTCTGGCGCCGCTAAGCCGCGTGTGCAAAGAATGCCCGTAAAGGGCTGGTTTAGTGCTGGAAATTTATTTACGCCTGACGATAGTCTGGCTTTCACTGCCAACAGGGTAGCCCGCCGCACGAACGCGTAAGAAAAAAGGCAATAAACAATGGCCTCCGACAAGCAGAATTTGCAGGATGCATTCCTAAATCACGTCCGGAAAACCAAGGTTCCGGTGACGATTTTCTTGATTAACGGTGTGAAGCTTCAAGGCGTGATCACTTGGTTTGACAATTTCTGCGTGCTTTTGCGCCGGGATGGTCAGTCGCAGCTGGTCTACAAGCATGCGATCTCCACGATCATGCCGTCCCAGCCGATCAACCTGTATGATGGTGAAGAATAACAGTTGGAGAGTACCGAGACCCTCGATACCCGCGCTTGGGTTCTGCATCCCGACATCCGCTCTGATCGCGAACGCAAGACCGCCGAACCGGCCCTGGACGAGGCGATAGCGCTTGCCCATGCCTTGCCCGGCCTCGAGGTTTTGGGCGGCGAGACCGTGCGCCTGCCGCGCGCCCATCCCGGCATGCTGTTCGGGTCGGGCAAGCTGGAAGAATTGCGCCAGAAGTTCCACGACGCCGAGATCGAGCTGATCGTCATCGACGGCCCGGTGACACCTGTCCAGCAGCGGAACCTTGAAAAGAAATGGAAGCTGAAGGTCCTCGACCGCACTGGTCTGATCCTCGAGATCTTTTCGGACCGCGCGCGCACCCGTGAAGGCGTGTTGCAGGTGGAAATGGCCGCGCTGACCTA
Source organism: uncultured Paracoccaceae bacterium (assembly GCA_965662745.1). GTDB lineage: Bacteria > Pseudomonadota > Alphaproteobacteria > Rhodobacterales > Rhodobacteraceae > Anianibacter. The sequence continues at coordinate 20,487 of CBFIJK010000053.1, read as the reverse complement.
CCAGCGCACGCGTCTCGTGCGGGCCTGGACCCACCTTGAACGCCAGCGCGGCGGGCTTGGCTTTGTCGGCGGTCCCGGCGAGACGCAGATCGAGGCGGACCGCCGGGCGATTGACGAACAGTTGACGCGATTGCGCCGCCAGCTTGAAAAGGTCGTGCGCACACGCGAACTCCATCGTTCTGCCCGCGCCAAGGTGCCGTTCCCGATTGTTGCCTTGGTTGGTTACACGAACGCCGGAAAATCCACGCTGTTCAACCGTTTGACCGGCGCGGATGTGTTTGCCAAGGACATGCTGTTCGCCACGCTTGATCCCACGATGCGGCGCGTGACGCTGCCCACGGGAGCCGAGGTGATCCTGTCGGACACGGTGGGGTTCATCTCGAACCTGCCGACGCAGCTTGTCGCCGCCTTCCGCGCTACGTTGGAAGAGGTGCTTGAGGCCGATCTGATCCTTCATGTCCGCGATATCGCCCATGCCGAGACCGAGGCGCAGGCTGCAGATGTCATGCAGATCCTCGCCGATCTGGGCGTCGGCGAGGGCACCGAGGTGATCGAGGTCTGGAACAAGATCGACCTTCTGGATGATGACCGCCGCGCTGCGCTGCAAACTCTGGCGGATCGCAATGACGGCGTACGCACCATGTCGGCGATCACCGGAGAAGGGGTCGTACCGCTGATGGAGGCGGTGTCCGCCGCGCTTGATTCCGAACGCGAAGTCCGGGTGCTCGATCTTGGGTTTGCCGAAGGACGCCAGCGTGCCTGGCTTCATGAACAAGGCATCGTAACGGACGAAAAAGAAACGGAAACCGGCTTTCGCATCACAGTCAACTGGACCGCGCGGCAAGAGAAAAACTACCGCGATCTCTAGCGGCGTGCACGGTTCGGGCTAGCTATGTCTCAACCCGAATTCTGGAGCCGTGCATGTCCCTAATCGTTCTTTATCTCTCCACCGCGATCATCTTTCTGGCCGTCGACGCGGTCGGACTGACGCAATTCATGAAACCGCTCTTCGAGAAGCACCTCGGCGAGGTGCTGCTGGATGAGCCGAAACTCGTGCCTGCCGCGGTCTTTTACCTCTTTTACGTGGCCGCTTTGACCTGGCTTGTGACCTGGCCGATGCTTCAGGATGCCTCGCTTGGGCGCATCGCGCTGAACGCGGCGATCTTCGGCGCGGCGGCCTATGGCACCTACGAGTTTACCAATCTCGCCACCTTGCGCGACTGGTCCTGGGAGATGGTCATCGCCGATGTAAGCTGGGGTACCGTCATCACCGCAGGCTCTGCCACGCTCGGCGTCATCATCGCCCGCACCGTGGCCTGAAGCCTTATTCCGTGGGCACCAGACGTGTGATGCCCACGGCCGCCGCTCGCGCGAGATCAGGGTCAAGCGACATGGGAATATATTCGCCGCGCCGCCAGATCTCTCCCAAGTCGTCGTAGTGACGGCTAAGGGGGTGGCCCGATTGCCCGGTAGAGGTAATGAAGACCGAACTGTCGGGATCGGCGAAATCATACACCCCGCGATAGCCCGCGCCATGGACATTGAGGAACGGATCGGGGTCTGAGCCCTTGGTGCGCCCACGCATCAGCGTGTTGTCGCCGCCCGACGTGGACTGGCGGATGTTCACGAACCACTTCAGCACCGGCGTCTCGCCCAGCACCTGGTGGTCATGCGTCGCCTGATGCGCATCGCCCCAACGCAGCGATTCCAGCGCGGTACCATAGTTTTCGCCGATCCAGACCAGCGCATCGTCCAGCGCCAGCGCTGCGATCTCGGTGCAGGTTTCCACCGGCCCGGATTGGATCACGTCACACCAGGACGCGGCACCATCCACGTCGCGATAGACCCTCTCGATGAAGATCGGATCGACATGGTTGTATTCGCGCGCCAGCGGGCCGATATCGTCGCGGATCAGCCTGTCCTGCAAGGCGCGCATCCAGGCGGCGTAGATCAGGGGTTCGGGCAGATGTTCGTTCATCTCGCCGTTCCAATCGGCCAGAAGCTGAAGCGCGCGCTGGCGCTGGCGTTCGGGCGTGCCATCGGGTGCTGCCTCGCCCGTGAACCAAAGATCGCGCGCAATCAGCGGCAAAAGCGAGCGTGCGGTGAAGGACACGGTATCCAGCTGCGCCTCGATAAAACTTTCGCGGGTATGCACCTTGCGTGTCTGCATCAGCCGACGCCAGCGCTGCACACGCTGGGTGTCGCCCCATTCGAAGGACACATGCAGCGGGAAGGGCCGATCGACGGTCTTGTTGTTGGTATTGCCAAGGATCCCGCCTTCGGGATCGGTGAAACGCGGGTTCGCGACCGAGGGCAGATAGCCGTCCCACCGGTTTTCAGGGCGCCATCCGGCAGAGGGCAGGCGCCCCTGGGTCTGGTGCAGCGGACGGCGGCGCGGCATGGCGCCGATTGTCTTCATCGCGATCCGATCGCCATCGACCAGCGTCAAGTTCTGGCTTGGCGCGATGAAATCACTGGTCGTCTCAATCGCCTCGGACACGTTCGAAGATCGCATCAGCCCGAACGCGGCGGTTGCCGAGGTGTCGTTCCGGTCGAGCGCTGTCCAGCCGAGCGCGGCGACATGCCCCTCGGGCGTCACTGTGCCCAGCTTGTAGTGGTATCCTGGCAAAACCGGCCCATTGACCGTATCGCGCAGGCGGATCGTCACCGGATCGGCATCCGCCACGCGGATGATCGAGGTGCGCGTTTCCATATCCGCCCAGCCTTCGGGCGTCAGGTACTGGTCGGGATTGTCGGGGTTCAGGCGCTCAATGAAGACATCCTGATCGTCGACATAGGCAGAGGTCAGGCCCCATCCCAGGTCCTCGGACCGGCCCAGAAGCACGATCGGAAGGCCCGGTATCGTGCCGCCAATCACGCCGCCGGTTTCAAGCTCAAGCCGGGCGAGATACCAGATGGCGGGGGCGGAAAAGCCAAGATGCGGATCGTTCGCCAGCAGGGTGGACCCGGTGGCCGAGCGTTCCGGCGCGGCGGCCCAGGCGTTGGATGCGCCCGCAAGGCCCCGTTGCGGGACCGGGGACAGCGGATCGGGCGGCCCGTCGTCCAGGTCCGCTAAGACGGGCGCATTGGGGAAAAGAGAGGCGTAATCGGGCAGGGCGGCCACGCCCGTTCCAGGCGCATCGGGCAGGATGTCGGCAACCCGTTCCTCGGGCAGCACAAAGGACGTGCGGGCGCGCAGCACTTCTTCACCAACATGGCCGGAAAGTTGCAGCGCCATCAGCTTGATGACAGCCAGCGAGTCCGCAGGCTGCCAGGGCGCGATGGAATTGGAAAAGAGGAAGAATTCCGGCGCGCCTCGGCCCGCTGCCTCTTCGTTGACGCGGCGCAACCAGGCATTGACACCAGCCGCGTAGGCATTCAGCGCAGCGGTCGCATAGGCATCCTGATCCTCGACCGAGGCCGCCGCCGCACCGTAAAGATCGAACCGGCGCAACAACTCGTCGATGCGCAATGTGCGCTCGCCGAACAGCTCGCTCAGGCGCCCCTGCGCGGTGCGGCGCAGCATCACCATCTGCCACAGCCGATCCTGCGCATGGGCAAAGCCGAGACCGTAATACACGTCCTCATCCGTCTCGGCGAAGATATGCGGGACATTGGCATTGTCGCGCACGATCTCGACTTCGCCCGACAGTCCGCGCACCGGATGGGAGGCGGAATAGTCGGGGATCGAGCCCGAAGCGAGCAGGTAGACGACGCTGAGCGTGATCAGCGCAAGCACGGCAAGCGCGGTGAAAATGCGCACAAGCCAGCGGAAGGTGGTTGCCATTGAGTCTCCATGCGCGGTTGACCGCGTTCTCCTGCTCGTTAGTTAGACGGGATAGGAATAAGAGACAACGGGACGAGGGATCACGGGATGGCGAAGATAGCGTTTCTGGGACTGGGCGTGATGGGATACCCCATGGCGGGTCATCTGGCGAAGGCCGGGCACGATGTGACGGTCTATAACCGCACGGCAGCCAAGGCCGAGGCCTGGGCGAAAGAGCATGGCGGCGGTCACGCCCCGACCCCGAAAGAGGCGGCGGCTGGCGCGGATTTCGTGATGGCCTGCGTCGGCAATGATGACGACCTGCGCGATGTCACCACCGGCGCGGATGGCGCTTTCGCCGGGATGGAAAAGGGCGCGATCTTTGTCGATCACACCACGGTCTCGGCAGAAGTCACGCGTGAATTGAATGCCGCGGCTGAAGAGGCGGGGCTTGGCTATGTCGATGCGCCGATCTCGGGCGGGCAGGCGGGCGCCGAGAATGGCGCGCTGTCGGTCATGTGTGGCGGGACCGAAGCGCATTATGACAAGGCTGAGCCGGTGATCGATGCCTACGCCAAGATATGCCGCCGCATTGGCGAAAGCGGCGCGGGACAGATGACCAAGATGTGCAACCAGATCGCCATCGCGGGGCTCGTTCAGGGCCTGAGCGAGGCACTGCATTTCGCGCAGAAAGCGGGCCTCGACGGGCGCGCAGTCGTCGAAGTCATCAGCCAGGGCGCCGCTGGATCCTGGCAGATGCAGAACCGGTACGAGACGATGCTGGACGATCATTTCGATCACGGCTTCGCGGTGGATTGGATGCGCAAGGACCTGGCCATCTGCCTCAAGACCGGCGACGAAGTGTCGGCCAGTCTGCCGGTGACGGCGCTGGTGGACCAGTTCTACAAGGATGTGCAGAAGCTTGGCGGCGGGCGTTGGGACACGTCCTCGCTGATCAAGCGTTTGAACGCGATCTGAACGGAGGGTTCGGATCGCTTGTGCGATCCGACCAACCGGGGGGCTGCGCCCCCCGGTTTTCAGGTATTTGAAGAACCAAAGTGAGAGGGGTTCGGACCCTTACGGAATGATTCGCGCATATTTTGTGCCGCGCAGGGACGCGCCGACCAGAAGGCCGACCTGTCCAAAGACGATCGCGATCACGGGGGCTTGCGTCGTCGCGGTGTCCACCGTCAGCGCGCCGCCTTCATCTTTGGCGACGTATTCAAGGTCCGCGCCCGCTGTCCAGCCATCCGAGAAGCGAAAATCGCGCAGGGCGTCATCCGTCATGAAGAAGAGCACGTGGGCGGCCTGCTGCGCGCCGATCTGCAGCCCGAAGCTGCCCGAGGTGGCCGAATAGTAATCCACCGTTGCCCCGCCGATGCGCAGCGCGCCGCGCCCGTAGGAGGCGCCCGCGAAAAAGCCCGCCTTGGTGACCAGCGGCATGACCAGCTGACCCACGGATTTGTCGCGCAGATCGCGGGTATTGGGGAATGTGGTGTAAAGATAGTTCAGTGTCTGGTCGGCGCGCGCGTCGATCGTCGCGCCGCCCGATCCGCCGATCCCGTTGCCACAGGCGGCCAGAAGTGACGTGCTGCCAAGCCCCGCGATCACCGCGCGGCGGGTGGGAAAACTCATGGGACTGCCCCTTTGTTCGACCTCAAGATTGGCGCCCGTCTTAACGCGGGCGCTCATGCCGGTCTTATAGCCGCAAAAGGGTCGCCCTGTCATCCTGCAATGGATGGGCGGGCGGCTTATCGCCAGCCGTCGTTCATCAGTTTGGCGGCGCGCGGCGCGAAATAGGTAAGGATCCCGTCACAGCCCGCGCGTTTGAAGCCCAGAAGGCTTTCCATCATCACCTTTTCCGCATCGAGCCAGCCATTGGCGAACGCCGCTTCAAGCATCGCGTATTCACCCGACACCTGGTAGGCATAGGTCGGAACGGCGAAGCGGTCCTTCACGCGGCGGCAGACGTCGAGATAGGGCATGCCGGGCTTGATCATGACCATATCGGCCCCTTCGGCGAGATCGCGCGCGACAAGGCGCAGCGCCTCGTCGGTATTGCCGGGGTCCATCTGGTAGGTTTTCTTGTCGCCCTTGAGCGCGCCCGATGCGCCCACCGCATCACGGAACGGTCCGTAATAGGCCGAGGCGAATTTGGCCGAGTAGCTAAGGATCGTCGTGTTCTGGTGGCCGGCAGCCTCAAGCCCTTCGCGCATGGCGCGGATACGGCCGTCCATCATGTCCGACGGGCCGATGATATCCGCGCCTGCCGCTGCCTGTGCGACGGTCATCTTCACAAGCGCCTCGACGGTTTCGTCGTTCACGATCACGCCGTCCCGGACATAGCCGTCATGGCCGTTGATATTGTACGGGTCGAGCGCGACATCGGTCATGATCGCGATGCCGGGCACAGCGGCCTTGATCGCGCGGGTGGCGCGGTTCGACAGGTTATCCGCATCCCAGGCCTCTGCGCAGTCTTCGGTCTTCTTGGCGGGATCGACATAGGGAAAGATGCAGATCACGGGGATCCCGAGCGCGGCGGCCTCTTTTGCGGCCGCGACGGCGCGGTCGATGGTCAGGCGCTGCACACCGGGCATCGAGGGGATGTCATAGGCGTCATCTTCTCCCTCCATCACGAAGATCGGCCAGATGAGATCGTCCACGGTCAGCGTGTTCTCGCGCATCAGCCGCCGCAATTCGGGCCGCGCACGCATGCGGCGAAAGCGGGACAGGGGGTAGGGCGCTGGCGTGTCGGTCATCGGTATCCTCGGGGCCTTTGCAACTGGGGTGCAATCGGGATACAGGGTTTTCCCAACATCACAAGGTCCGGATTGGGCCCTCCGGGACGCGGCACAGCTTGGATATCTATACGACAATCTTCGAAGTGATCGATTTCCGGTCGTTTTCCAACCTGTGGTACTGGATCGCGCTTGCCGTGCTGTGGTCGACCACCACGCATTGGGTGCTGGGCGTCCCTTTCGATCTTGTGACGCGCGCGCGGCGACAGGGCGGGCAGGCCGAGGATGACCTGATTGCCGTGGTCCGCGTCAATGTGAACCGCATTCTGTATATGGGCGAAGTGCTGGGGATCGTCTTGACCGGGCTCACCTGTGCCTTGCTGACCGGTTTGGCGGTGCTCGGCTTCTACTACCGGCTTGAAATCGCGCAAGCGGTGTTCCTGATGATGTTCCCCATGTCCCTCGTCGGCCTCTTGTCGCTGCGCACAGCCTCGATCATTCGGGCCGAGGACGGCCGGGGTCTTTACAAACGGCTCTCCACGCACCGCAATATCGTGCGCGGCATCGGCATGGTATCGATCTTCATCACCGGGATGTGGGGGATGTACCAGAACCTCACGGTAGGCGCGCTCTGACGCCGCTTCGCGGTTGACACCGCGCGCCCCATCGTTACCTCACCGCGGGTGTCCAATCCCCAGCACATAACCGTCGGCGGCGCGCCGGAAGGCTTTGACGCCCGCATCCTCGCCCAGGAGATCGCGAAGACGGGCGCGCCTATCGTGCATGTGGCGCGCGACGACAAGCGGCTGGCTGGCATGGCCTCGGCGCTCGAATTCTTCGCGCCCGAGATCACCGTGATCCGCTTTCCGGGCTGGGATTGCCTGCCCTATGATCGTGTCTCGCCGAACCCCGACATCGCGGCTACGCGCATGGCAACGCTTGCGGCGCTGGCGACGGGCCTTTCGGGGCCGTTCATCCTGCTGACGACGCTGAATGCCGCAACTCAGCGCGTGCCGGCCCGTGATGTGCTGGCAGAGGCAAGCTTTGCCGCGCAAGTCGGCGACCGGATCGACGAAGCGGCGCTGCGCAAGTTTCTGGTGCGCATGGGCTTTTCCAACACGCCCACAGTGATGGAACCTGGCGATTACGCCGTGCGCGGCGGGATCATTGACGTCTATCCGCCGGGAGAAAGCGGGCCGGTGCGGCTTGATCTCTTTGGTGATACGCTCGACGGCGCGCGGCGCTTTGACCCGGCCAGTCAGCGCACAACGGAAAAGCTGTCGGCGGTGGAATTCGCGCCGGTGTCCGAGGTGATCCTCGATGACGCGGCGATTACGCGGTTCCGGCAGAATTACCGGATCGAGTTTGGCGCGGCGGGCACCGATGATCCGCTTTACGAAGCCGTCAGCGCCGGGCGCAAGCATCAGGGGATGGAACACTGGCTGCAGTTCTTTCACGAGCGGCTTGAGACCATCTTCGACTACCTGCCGAGTGCCACGATCACACTGGACGACCAGACGACCCCCGCGCGCATCGCCCGCTGGGAAATGATCGCCGACCAGTATGAGACGCGCCAGCACGCGATGAACCAGAAATCGCGCGGCGACACAGTCTACAAACCCGCTGCGCCGGGTGGTCTTTACCTTGATGAGGCTGGTTGGGACGCGGCGATCGCCGATCACCGGGTGATGCGCCTGTCGCCGCTGCCGCAAGCCTCTGGTCCCGGAGTCATCGACGCAGGCGGGCGGATCGGGCGCAATTTCTCGCCAGAGCGCCAGCAGGAATCAGTCAGCCTTTTCGGAGCTTTGGCTGATCATATTCAGGCAAGGCGTAAAGAGGGTCAGGTCGTCGTCGCCAGCTATTCAGACGGCGCACGCGAGCGGCTTTCGGGACTTCTGGAAGATCAGGATCTTTCCGGCGCGACCGAGATCACCGATTTCCGGGACGTGCCCGATGCCAAGGGCGGGCTGTATCTGGTCGTCTGGGCGCTGGAGCATGGCTTTACCTCCAGAGGTTTGACGGTCATTTCGGAACAGGACGTGTTGGGCGACCGCCTGATCCGCCCCGCTAAGAAGAAACGCCGCGCGGACAACTTCCTGACCGAGACCCAATCGCTCAGCCCCGGTGATCTGGTGGTTCATGTCGATCACGGCGTGGGCAAATTCAATGGGCTCGAGGTCATCACCGCGATGGGCGCGGCGCATGAATGCGTGGCACTGGAATATGCGGGTGGCGACCGGCTGTTTCTGCCCGTCGAGAATATCGAGCTGCTCAGCCGGTATGGCCATGATGAGGGGCTGCTCGACCGGCTGGGCGGTGGCGCGTGGCAGGCGAAAAAGGCCAAGCTGAAGGAGCGGATTCGCCAGATCGCCGACAAGCTGATCCGCATCGCGGCGGAACGGCTCTTGCGCTCTGCGCCGATCCTCGAGCCGCCCGATGGCATGTGGGACGCGTTTTCAGCCCGGTTCCCGTATCAGGAAACCGACGATCAACTGCGCGCCATCGGCGAGGTGCTGGGCGATCTGGGGCAGGGCGTTCCGATGGATCGCCTGATCTGCGGCGATGTCGGGTTTGGAAAGACCGAGGTCGCCATGCGCGCGGCCTTTGTCGCTGCCATGTCCGGCCAGCAGGTCGCCGTCATCGCACCCACAACACTGCTTGCGCGCCAGCATCTGGCCAGCTTTCGCGAACGCTTCCGCGGCTTTCCGGTCGAGGTGCGCGGGCTGTCGCGCTTCATCGGGCAAAAGGAAGCCGCCGAGACGAAAAAGCGCATGGCGGACGGAACGGCGGATATTGTCGTCGGCACCCACGCGCTTTTGGCCAAGGGCATTCGGTTCAAGTCGCTTGGCCTTCTGATCATCGACGAGGAACAGCATTTCGGCGTGAACCATAAAGAGCGGCTCAAGGGTCTCAAATCGGACGTTCATGTCCTGACGCTGACCGCAACGCCGATCCCGCGCACACTTCAACTGTCGCTCACAGGTGTCCGGGATCTTTCGATAATCGGCACGCCGCCCGTCGACCGCCTTGCGATCCGGACCTATGTGTCCGAGTTCGACGCCGTGACGGTCCGCGAGGCGCTTTTGCGCGAACATTATCGCGGCGGGCAGTCCTTTTATGTCGTCCCTCGCATCGCCGATCTGCCCGATATCGAGGAGTTCCTGAAGGAACAGCTGCCCGAGCTGACCTATGTCGTCGCCCACGGCCAGATGGCCGCCGGAGAGCTGGATGACCGCATGAACGCTTTCTACGACGGCAAGTTCGATGTGCTGCTGGCCACCACCATCGTTGAATCCGGCCTCGATATTCCGACGGCCAACACGCTGATCGTGCACCGTGCGGATATGTTCGGCCTGTCGCAGCTTTATCAGATACGGGGCCGCGTGGGCCGGTCCAAGGCGCGCGCCTATGCGTATCTGACGACGAAACCGCGCGTGAAACTGACGCCCGCCGCCGAAAAGCGCCTGCGCGTTCTGGGATCGCTCGACACGCTGGGGGCCGGGTTCACGCTGGCCAGCCAGGATCTCGACATTCGCGGGGCGGGCAACCTCGTTGGCGAAGAGCAGTCGGGCCATATCCGCGAGGTCGGCTATGAACTTTATCAATCCATGCTGGAAGAGGCGATCTCCAAGATCAAATCGGGCGAGCTGGAAGGCGTTGTCGACGATGATGGACAATGGGCGCCGCAGATCAACTTGGGCGTTTCTGTCCTGATCCCAGAGGATTACGTTCCCGATCTTGATGTGCGCCTTGGGCTATATCGCCGCCTCAGCGATCTGCACACCAAGGTCGAACTGGAAGGCTTTGCCGCAGAGCTGATCGACCGTTTCGGCAAGCTGCCGCGCGAGGTGAACACGCTGCTTCTGATCGTGCGGATCAAGGAGATGTGCCGCCGTGCCGGGATCGCGCGGCTGGATGGCGGGCCAAAGGGCGCGACGATCCAGTTCCACAACGACAAGTTCGCCAACCCCGAGGGCCTTGTGAAATTCATTCAGGCGCAGGACGGGCTGGCGAAGGTGAAGGACAACAAGATCATCGTGCGGCGCGACTGGACGAAAGAGGCCGACAAGATCAAGGGTGCCTTCGCGATCGCGCGCGACCTCGCGGCCGAGGTCAAGAAGGTGGCGAAGGCCTAGTCGATCAGGCGGCGGACGAGGATCAGCGCGCAGAAGACCAGCACGGTCGTCGCGGCCATGAAGGGCACCGGCGTTCCGTCGAACAAAAGGCTGATCGGCGCGGCGAGCGCCACGGCGACGATGGTCGACACGGCCCCGATGATCGAGGCGGCCATGCCCGCCAGATGCCCCATGGGTTCCATCGCCAGCGCGTTCATGTTCCCGACCGTCAGCTGCACCATGTAGAACAGGCACAACGTCCAGAAGGCATAGATCCAGAAGCCGAACTCACCAGCCGCGCCCCAAGATGCCGTTGCGATGACCGACACGGTCAAGGCGACTGTCAGCGATACCTTCACCACGCGGCGCATTCCTAGCCGGATCACGATCTGCGAGTTCAGGATCGACCCCGAGGCCGCGATCAGCGCGATGCCGAAGAACCAGAGCGGGAATTCATCGTTCATGCCGTAGGTGCGGTCAAAAACGATTTGCGTGGCCGACAGCGACACGAAGAGCGCCGCGAAGATCATCGTCATGGCAGCGATGGCGGTGACGACCTGACGGTTCGAAAACACCTCTTTCACGCCGTTCCAGAGCGCCTTGGCGCGGAAGGGGCGGCGGTTCTGCGGCGGCAAAGTCTCGGCCTGGCGGATCGTGATCCAGGTGACCGAGATCAGCGAAAACACCAGAAACGCGCCGAAGATTGCGCGCCAAGATCCTGTAAGCGCGATGATCTCCGCCCCGATCAGCGGCGCGACGGCCGGAAAGAGCGTGAAGATCATCATGACAAAGGACGTGATCTTCGCCATTTCGCGGCCTGAGAACAGGTCACGGATGATTGCCAGCGCCACGACACGTGGCCCCGATGCGCCAAGGCCTTGGGCCACGCGCGCGATAAGCAAAAGCTCCAGCGACGGGGCGATCCAAGCGAGGATTGCGGCGGTGCAATAGATCGCGGCGCCCACAAGGATGATCGGCTTGCGCCCGAACGTGTCCGATAGAGGACCCGAGACAAGCGTGCCAATCCCCATGCCAAGGATGAAACTGGTTATCATAAGCTGCACGCGGTTCGGCGCGTCCGGCGTCAGCTCTGCCGCGATCCCCGGAAAGGCCGGCAGCATCGCGTCCACCGAAAAGGCGATGGTCGCGAACATCATCGCCATGACGGCGACGAATTCGGGCTGCGACAGCCGAGGTTTGGGGGCGATAAGGGCGGTCATCAGTCGCCTTCTACCCCGGCTTCGGTCAATAATTCGTCAATGACCTGCGCCCAAAGCTCCGGCGGCTGTGCGCCCGGCACCGCGTGGTGCTGGCCGACGACGAATGTCGGTACGCTGTTCACCCCGCGCTCGCGCGCCCAGGTGTCGCGTTTGCGGATTTCCTCGACATCGGCGTCACTGTCCAGCAGGCGATGAACCAGCGCGGCATCCATCTCGATCCCGTCGGCGATGTCGCACAGAACCTCGGTATCACCGATATCACGGCCGTCTTTGAAATAGGCCTGAAACAGCGCCGAGACGGCGGCGGTCTGGCGTCCCTCGATGCCCGCCCAGTGGATCAGGCGATGGGCGTTCACGGTGTTGGGCGTCTTTTCGATCTTGGCAAAATCGATCTCGAGCCCGGCGGCTTCTGCCGCCTGGGCAATCCGCGAATAGACCTGGATCGCCTCGTCCTTGCCGCCGAATTTCGCCTCAAGATAGGCGCGGCGGTCGATGCCGCCCTCCGGCATGTCGGGATTCAGCTGGAACGGGTGCCATTCGATCTGGAACGGGTGGTTGGGCTCGGCCATCAGCGCGTGGTCAAGCTGGGCCTTTCCAATATAGCACCACGGGCAGATCGGGTCGGACAGAATATCAAGCTTGACCATGCGCGGTCTCCCAGTTGGTCCTGAGCGCACGGCGCAGGATTTTGTTGTTCGCGCCCTTGGGCAATTCGTCTACCCGCACAAAGAGGCGCGGGCGTTTATATTCGGCAAGTCGCGCGGCAGCGTGCTTGTTTAGCTCCACGTCAGAGATTTCACCGTCAGATGTGAAAAACGCCGCAATCACAGTCACATCCGCCTTGATCTTCACCTCGGCGGCGGCGCATTCCTGAATAAGGGGATGGGTCGTCATGACCGTTTCAACCTCGATCGGCGACACCCGGATGCCGCCTGCGTTCATCATGTCGTCCTGCCGCCCGAGATATGTCAGCGCGCCGGAAGGTGCCATCGAAACCGTGTCGCCCGTCAGGAACCATTCGCCGCGAAACCGGGTTGCGGTGTCATCTTGCGCCCCCCAATAGCTGAGCATGAGGCCGTTGTCTCTATCGCTGATTGCAAGAACGCCCGGTGTGTCAAAATCCGCTGGTCCGTTCTCGGACAGCACGGCGACGCGGCGGCCTTCCTGTGGAAAGCCGATCGCGCCATCGGGCGCGGGATGAGACGGGCTGGATGAGATGAAGGTAGAGCATTCGGACATTCCGAACGCCTCGAACACCGGGCGACCGGTTGCCGCCTGCCACGCCTCGCGCGTTGTCTGGGGCAGTTTTTCACCCGCCGACAGCCCGTGCCGGAGCTTGGGCAGGGATGGAAAGGCAGACTTCAACGCCTTGCGGTAAACCCCCGGCGCAGCAGCAAAAATCGTCGCATCATAGCGCTTGAGGAGGAGCGGAAGTTGGCCCGCATCGACACCTTCTGCCGGGATAAGCGCGGTCGCCCCGATTGACCACGGGTCCATAAGGCCGGTGCCAAGCGTGTAGGTCCAGTTGAACGCCCCGGCGTGCAATAGTCGGTCGGTATCCTGCAATCCGTACCAGCCGTCCCACATCATCCGCCGCGCCCAGATCGCGCGGTGGGCGTGGGTGACGGCGCGGGGCACGCCCGACGTGCCCGAGGTGTAGATTATGTACCCCGGCCGGTTCGGATCGCCGTGGACGTAATCGGCGGGCTTGCACGCGCGCAGCGCTGCGAGTGCCGGGCCGGATATCACCGGGCAAGACACGGTTTCCGGCAGCGGCAAGCCATCTGCGGCGACAATCAGGCGCGGCGAAAGGTCAGAGATGACCTTGTCCACCTCGTCCGCGACAAGCGCGGCGGAGAGGGGCACGGGGATCAGATCGACCGCAAGCGCGGCGAGATAGGCGATGGGAAAATCGACCGTGTTGCCTAGCCGCAAGACCACGCGATCCCCGGCTTTCGCGCCGTTGTCCAGAAGCCCGGTCGCCGTGCCGCGCACTGCAGCCTCAAGCCGCTGATAGCTCCAGCGTTCCGCGCCTGCGGGCGAGATAATGGCAAGCGCGACCTTGTCCGGGAAGTCGGCAGCGCGGCCAAGTACATAGCTGGCCATATTGAAACTGGCAGGGCAGGGCGACGGCGGCCCTGCATCGAAAATCGCGACCATTTGTTCGGGGTACGCCGGGCGCATCAGAGTTGCAAGACAGAGCGGCCGCAGCGTAAAGAGTGCGCCATGAAAGAGATCGACGAACCCAGCCTTATCCGTCTTGCACGCGCGTCCGATGGCGCGCCCGAGGCAGAGCCGCAGCCGCTGATCCTGGGCGACCGGGTGCGCGAATTGCGTAAAGCGCGCGGCTGGACGCTGGAACAGGCGGCGGGGCAGGCGGGTCTGGCGCGATCCACGCTCTCGAAGATCGAGAATGGGCAGATGTCGCCGACCTATGAGGCGCTGAAAAAGCTGGCCACGGGGCTGGAGATTTCTGTGCCGCAACTCTTCACCGCGCCGCGCCGCCAACAGGTCTCGGGCAGGCTTGCGGTCACGAAAACCGGCGAGGGGCAGGCCCATGCGACCACGACGTATGAGCATGAGCTTCTCGCAGGCGCGCTGACCAAGAAGGCGATGCTGCCGTACCGCGCGCGCGTCCGGGCGCGGTCTTTCGAGGAATTTGATGGCTGGGTGCGGCATGACGGCGAGGAATTCCTCTATGTCCTGACGGGCGCGATCAGCCTGATCACGGAATTTTATGAACCCATCGAGATGCGCCGTGGCGACAGTGCCTATTACGACGCCACGATGGGCCATAACGTGATTTCCGTCAGTCAGGACGACGCGACCATCCTGTGGGTCACGTCGCTGACCTGAGCCTTACTCTTCGCGGCGCCCGATGGGCCGGTCGGTCTTGTTGTCATCCCCGAACGCCTTGTCGTCATCGGACGGCTCCTCGCCCGTCATCAGGTGCTGCCCGCTTTCCTCGAACGCTGCGGCGTCCATATCGGCATCCATGCGCACATCGGCGGGGATCGAGCCTTGCTGCCATTCGGCGACCTGTTCTTCCGCCTCGGGGTGCTCTACCTGCTCGACCCGCGCGATATAGTCGACAAAGGCCGCGCGGTCGCCGTCAAGGTTGATGACATCCTCTTCATTCGCATCCGGCCAGTTCTGCAAGATCGGGTCGATAAAGGCGGCCCAGTTATCTTCGATGCGGGTCCATTGCATGGCGTGCTCCTGTTCTGCTCCAGCCGGTCAATGCGGGCGGGGCGCGGCAGGTTCCGTGCGATCAGTCGTAAAGACGGCGCACCGGCGCAAGCGCCAGAAGCGTGCCGATGATTTGCGCGGCGATGAAATGCGGCGCATGCGACGGGTCGATCCCGGCGAAGGTGTCGGATAGCCCGCCGAAGATGAAGAAGATCTGCCCGAAGCTGGCCGTGATCTTGGCGATCTGGATCACCGGCATCTAGAACAGGATATGCGCAAGCCAGGCGCCCGCGATGCCGACTAGGATCTGGACTGCGACGAAAGCCAAGGCCTCTTTCACGGGAAGCACGCGGCGCAGGGTAAAAGCCAGCGTGACCGCTGGGTTGAAATGCGCGCCGGAAATCGGGCCGAAGATGGTGATGCCGACATAAAGCACCGCGCCCGTCGTGGTGCCGTTGGCCAAGAGCGCAAGGCCCGTCAGATCGTCCGACAGCCTGACGCCGGAACCGACGACATCAAGCAGCAGAAAGGCCGTGCCCAGGGCTTCGGCGATCAGTCGATTTGTCGTGGCGCGGGCCCTTCGAGCGATACGCACGCCCGCGCCTTCTGTTTCATTTCGGCAAGCCGCTCAAGCCTGCTTATTCTTCCCACCACCAGACATCGGGCTGCCAGCCGATCCAGTCGCCATAGATCGGGATCGTCTCGGGGTATTTCAGCTCTTTCGCGTGCGCCAGATAGCTGAGGTTGAACTGGTAGATCGGGATGACATACCGGCCAGAGGTCAGGATCCGGTCCAGCGCGCGGGTTGCCGCCACGAATTCCTCGTTCGTATCGGAATTGAGGATCCGGTCGATCATCGCCATGGCCGCCGGGCTGTCGACGCCGGCGAAGTTCTTTGATCCCGGTGCGTCGACCCCGTCCTGACCCCAGTAGAGGTATTGCTCGTTACCGGGCGACAGCGACAGACCGACCCGGTAGTAGGTCATGTCGAAATCATAGTCGTTCGTGCGCTCTGTATATTGCGCGCTCTCGACCGTGGTGACTTCGGGCTCGATCCCGAGCCGTTTGAGGCTTTCGACATAGATGTCGATGATCGACTTGTTCTCTGCCGATCCCTGGTTCAGCAGTATCTCGAAGGTGAAGGGTTCGCCATTCGGGTCCAGCAGAACACCGTTCTCGACGCTATACCCCGCCTCTTCGAACAGCGCGGCGGCCTTGGCGATATTGGCGCGGTTACGCACCGATCCGTCCGAGACGGGCAGGGCGTAGCCTTCGAGCGCGCCTGGAAGCAGCTCATCCGCGAACGGCTCAAGGTACTCGCGCACCAGCCCCTCGGCGGGGCCGTCCTTCATCCCCAAAACCGAATTCGAAAAATACGAGGTAATGCGGCTCTGGATGCTGCCCGTCTGGGTCTGGTTGATGAATTCGAAGTTGAACGCATGGATCAGCGCATCGCGCACGCGCCAGTCCTGAAACTTGTCCTTGCGGGTGTTCATCACGAAACCGGTGATGCCCGAAGGACGCTGATGCGCGATCACGGATTTGACCACATCGCCCCGGTCGATGGCGGGAAAGTCGTATTGCTCATCCCATTTCGCCGCGTTGGTTTCGCGGTTGGAATTCAGCTCTCCGGCCTTGAACGCTTCGAACTGAGCGGTGCCGTCGGTGTAGAATTCCATCCGGATCTCATCAAGATTGGCCTGCCCGCGCATGAAGGGCACATCCGCGCCCCAGTAGTCGGGATTGCGCTTCAGCGACACGAACCGCCCCGGCTCGAAGTCGTCGATGACATAGGGGGACGAGGTGATCGGCACGACATCAAGGCCGGACTCGCCGAACTCGACACCGTCCCACTGCGCCTTCTTCAGGATCGGGCGCATGCCGATGATCAGCGCAAGCTCGCGGTCGGGGGTGTTAAAGGTCATCTTCACCTTGTTCGGCCCGGTCTCCTCGATGCTGGCCACCTTTTCCCAAGCGCCAAGGTAGCGCGGATGCCCCTCGGTCCCGAGTGTCTCGTAGGACCAGATCACATCCTCGACCGTGACCGGGGAGCCGTCAGAGAATCGTGCCTCGTCCCGCAGGGTGAATTCGACCCAGGATCCGTCCTCATCCGTCTCAATCGATTCGGCGAGAAGCCCGTAAAGCGTGAACGGCTCGTCCCAGGACCGGCCCATCAGGCTTTCGACCGCGAGGAAGCGAAGCTGCCACGGCACCCGGCCTTTGCGGATGAACGGGTTGAGGCTGTCAAAGCTGCCGACTTCGCCGGTCACGATTCGCCCACCCTTGGGCGCATCGGGGTTGGCATAGGGCAGGGACACAAAATCCGGTGGAAGCGCGGGATCACCGTACATAGCTATGCCATGCCTGGGCTCAGCCATGGCGAAACCGGCGCTTGCAAGAATCGCGAAACCGGCAAAAAATCCCCGAAATCGGGCTGAACAGTCTTGTTTCATTTTGGCAACAAACCCCCTGCGCCTTGTCCTCTTGGGCGAGAGCCTAGGCGCGTTCTTCAAGGTAATCAAACTTTTGGCTTGGACCCCGGCGGGTGAACGCGTATAAAGAGGGCACTGCTCGATAGGTTTCTTGCCTGTATGAAACCTGCCTCAATAACTTAACGCCCGCTTCGTGCGGGCGTTTTTTTTGCCCTGATTTCGGGCACGGTCTGGTTATGCTGCGCCTGCAGCATAGGTATGTCGCAACCGCGAAA
This sequence comes from uncultured Paracoccaceae bacterium, assembly GCA_965662745.1. Taxonomy (GTDB): domain Bacteria; phylum Pseudomonadota; class Alphaproteobacteria; order Rhodobacterales; family Rhodobacteraceae; genus Anianibacter. Next base: position 2,752 of record CBFIJK010000053.1, on the reverse strand, counting down.
GGGCCGGGGCATGAGCAAATCCAAGACAAAGCGGATCAACGTTGCCTTGCAGGGCGGCGGAGCGCATGGCGCGTTCACCTGGGGCGTGCTCGACCGCTTGCTCGAAGACGAGGGGATCGAGATCGCCGGGATATCCGGAACCTCGGCGGGGGCGCTGAATGGCGCGGCGCTGAAGGCCGGTCTTTTGTCGGGCGGGCGCGAGGGCGCGCGCGCGAATCTCGACTGGCTGTGGGAGCGAATCGGAAGCACTTCAGACGATCCGATCTCGCGCTGGCTTTTGAATTTCGCGCCCGGCCCGGCGGCGCTGTCGAGCATCCTGTCGAACTCCATCCAGTACTCTGTCGCCGATGCGACAATGCGAATGCTGAGCCCCTATGCCTTTGGACCGTTCTATTCCAACCCGCTGAAGGGCATCGTCGATACGTTCAACTTCGATAATATCTGCGCCGCAGACGGCCCCGCCTTGTCCGTGGGCGCAACGAATGTGCGCACCGGCCGAATCAAGGTGTTCTCGGGCGATGACATCACGACGGATGCGATCCTTGCCTCGGCCTGTCTGCCAACGCTGTTCAAGGCGGTCGAGATCGACGGAGAGGCGTATTGGGACGGGGGATATACCGGAAACCCGCCGCTGTTTCCGCTCTATGAGCCGGAGTTGCCCGACGACATCCTGATCATCCAGATCAATCCGATCCGGCGCGAGGACGTGCCGGTCTCGCCGCAGGCGATCCAGAACCGGATCAACGAAGTCAGCTTCAACTCGGCGCTGCTGCAGGATCTGCGCGCGGTGCATTTCGTCAAGCGCCTGATCGCGGAAGGCACCATCCAGAAGGGCAAGATGAAGGACGTTCTGGTCCATATGATTGCCGACGATGCGCTGATGGACGGTCTGTCAGAGGCGACGAAGCTGACGCCGGTTCCGTCATTGCTTGCGCAGATGCGCGCGGCAGGGCGGGTAAGGGCCGAGGTGTTCCTCAACGATCACCGCGATGATCTGAACAAGAAAGCGACGCTCGATCTGAACGCGATGTTCGCCTAGGGCGTCTTTTCCAGCCGGTCCACCATCGCGGGCCCGTCCACGGGGGGCACGGCGCCGGTGGGATAGACGAGGCCCGCCGAGATCACCAGCTTCGCCGCGTCCTCGACGCTCATATCCAGTTCGATCACGTCTGACCTTGGCACAAACAGCAGAAAGCCCGAGGTCGGATTGGGCGTCGTTGGCAGGAAGACCGTCACCACCTCGTCATCCTTGGGAAGCTTCGCGCGCACCTCGCCTTTGGCGTTGGTCGAGATGAAGGCGATCGCCCAAAGCCCCTTGCGCGGGTATTCGATCATGCAGGCCTTGTCGAAGGACGTGTCGGTCTGGTTGAATACCGTCTCGGCGATTTGCTTGATCGCATTGTAGACGGAGCGCACGATCGGCATCCGGTCCACAAGGTTCTCGCCCCAGCGCAGCATGGACCGGCCGATAAGGCCCTTGCCCAGCCAACCGATCAGCAGCGTGAACACCAGGAACACGACCACGCCGATGCCACGGATATTCAGCGGCTGTTCGATCCCGAAGAGCGTGTTGATAATGTTTTCAGGCTTGTAGGGGCCGGGGACCAGCGGCAGCACGAAGCCGTCGACCCAGCCAATCACCGTCCAGACCAACCAGACGGTCAGCCCGATCGGCGCGATCACCACAAGGCCCGTCAGGAAATTGCCGCGCAGACGCGCAAGCATGGACGAGCGCCGCTTAGGCTCTGGCGGCTGATTTTGATTGGGCGTTGTCATGGGGTGCGCGCGGTCAGAAACATCTTGCGCTTATGTAGGCGCAAGCCCGGGCGCGCACAACATTCGACTATGGTTTCGCCGTTATCCGCGCCGCAAGCTGGCAAGTTCGTGAGCAATCTTTGCGCCAAGCCGCGCATTGTTGAGCACCAGTGCAATATTGGTCTTCAGCGACCGGCCTTCTGTCAGGTTATAGATGCGGTCGAGAAGGAAGGGCGTGACCGCCTTTCCGGTAACGCCTTTCGTTTCGGCCTCTGACAGTGCCTGGGAAATGATCCCGTCCATGTCCGCCTTGGCGATCTCGTCAGCCTCGGGCACCGGATTGGCGATCAACTGCCCGCCCGGCAGGCCCATCTTGCCGCGCATGATATGGGCCGCTGCGATCTCTGCCGCGCTGTCCATGCGCAAGGGAGCCGGCAGGCCGCTGTCGCGCGACCAGAAAGCCGGCAGGGCGTCCTGGCCAAAGGCGATAACCGGCACGCCATAGGTTTCCAGCACCTCAAGCGTTTTGGGCAGATCGAGGATCGCCTTTGCCCCTGCCGCCACGACGCTGACCGGGGTTTCGGCCAGCTCGCGCAAGTCCGCCGAGATGTCGAACGTGTTCTCGGCGCCGCGATGCACGCCGCCGATGCCGCCCGTGGCAAAGACCTCGATCCCCGCCAGCCGCGCCGCGATCATGGTTGCGGCTACAGTGGTCGCCCCGGTGCCGCCGGTGGCAAGGCACACCGCCAAATCCGCGCGCGACAGCTTGGCTACGTCTTGCGCCTGACCGAGCGCATCAAGCTGAGCATCGGACAATCCGATATTCAGCGCGCCATCCATCACCGCGATGGTCGCCGGAATGACGCCGCCCTCGCGCAGCACGTTCTCGACCTGACGCGCCGTCTCGACATTCTGCGGAAACGGCATGCCATGGGTGATGATCGTCGATTCCAACGCAACGATCGGCGCACCATTCGCGCGCGCCTCGGCCACCTCG
>CBFIJK010000052.1:0-24378 GCA_965662745.1 uncultured Paracoccaceae bacterium | reverse complement strand
ATGATGAACCGGTCAAGTTCCGAAACGATCTCGCGGGGGGTCAGGTCGGTCATGGAATCCTCTTAACCGTCGATGGTTTCAACGGTCAGATTGCCGTTGGTGTAAACGCAGATGTCCGATGCGATGGCCATGGCGTCGCGTGCGATGGTTTCAGCGTCCTTGTCGCTGTCCATCATGCCGCGCGCGGCGGCGAGGGCGTAGTTTCCGCCTGATCCGATGGCGGCGATCCCGTGTTCGGGTTCCAGCACGTCGCCGGCGCCGGTGATGATGTAGAGCTCGGATCCGTCGGTGACGATCAGCATCGCCTCAAGTTTTTGCAGGTATTTGTCGGTGCGCCAGTCCTTCGCCAGTTCCACGCTCGCGCGCTGAAGCTGCCCTGGCGTCGATTCAAGCTTGCTTTCCAATCTCTCCAGCAGCGTGAAGGCATCCGCCGTCGATCCGGCGAACCCGGCGACAACGTCATATCCGCCGGGCGACAGCCGCCGCACCTTGCGCGCGCTGCCCTTGATCACCGTCTGGCCCAGGCTCACCTGCCCATCGCCCGCAACGACAACCTTGCCGCCCTTGCGCACGCCAATGATCGTGGTGCCGTGCCAGCCGGGAAAGCCTTGATCCGCCATGTTCGCCTCCAATTCGTCTTGGGGGTCATATGGCGGCGCGGGGCTTCGGGGACAAGGCGTGCTTGCGGCTGCGGGTCCGGGGCGACTAGCGTGTCGCCATGCCTGATCGCTGTGTCACTCTTTATCTCGATCCCCCGCTTCTGGCTTCAGCCAAGGCCGGAGACCACAATTATATCAATCGCTTGGCCAAAGCGTTCGCATCGGCGGGATACGAAACCCGGTTTGCCGAGAATGGTGCAAAGGCGCGCGCTGCCAGCGTATCGGATCCCGGCTACAGCCTGTTCCATATGGACCCGCCGACGCATTATCGCGCGCTGACCACGCGGCGGGCGTATTTCTATCCGTTCTGGCGGATCGAGAAAGTAGCAGAGCGCTGGGCCTTCCACGTCGCGCGCGAAGAGTTCGTTGCAGATGCCGTGGACCCCGACGCCGCTGCTCGGTTCTACAGGTTCTGGCAAAAGCGGCTTTTCGGTGAGGCGGCGCAGCAGGCAACGCGCGACCGCTTTGTTTTCGTCCCGCTGCAAGGCCGTTTGGCTGAGCATCGCAGTTTTCAGACAATGTCGCCCCTCGATATGATCCGCGCGACGCTGCGCGCTCTGCCCGATCACGATGTCGTGGCGACGCTGCATCCGGGGGAAACCTATCAGCGATCAGAGCTGAAAAGGCTTCAGGCGCTGTGCGATGCGGAAGACCGGCTGACGCTTGTCGACCTGCCAGCAGAGACACTTCTGCAGACCTGCGACATGGTCGTGACCCAGAATTCCGCGGTCGCGTTGTCTGGGTTCTTTTTTGGCAAACCTGCGGTTCTCTTTGCGCGGATCGACTTTCACCATATCGCCGCGAATGTCGTCGATCTTGGCGTCGAGGCGGCCTTTGCCAGGGCCAAGGACCCGGTGCCGCCGTTCGACCGCTATATCCACTGGTTCTTGCAAGAGCAGTCGATCAACGCAGGAAAAGACATCGCCGAAGCGAAGATCCTGGAGGCCGTGCGCCGGGGTGGGTGGCAGATGTGAAAAAGGGCGGCGCCCGGAAAGACACCGCCCTTTCAAGACCTTCAGACCGAAAGCGTTAGATCGATTCCTTGATCCAGCCTTCAAGCGCCGCCTTGGGCGCTGCGCCGATCTTGTTCGAGATCACTTCGCCGTCCTTGAACATGAACAGCGCTGGGATACCGCGAACGCCCATTTGTGCGGGCGAGTTCGGGTTCTCGTCGACATTGACCTTAACGATCTTGATCTTGCCGTCATATTCCGCCGACAGCTCTTCCAGTGCGGGGCCGATCTGCTTGCAGGGGCCGCACCATTCGGCCCAGAAATCCACGACGACCGGGATGTCCGACTGGCGGACCTCGGCGTCGAAAGTGTCGTCAGTGACTGCAACGGTAGCCATACCAGGCCTCCTCATGGGGAAAATTCTTTAGGGGCGGAACGTAGGAACAGGGTGCGCTTGCGTCAAGGCGGGACAGCGCGCACCAGGGCATGGCTGATCTGCGTTTCGGTCAGTGGCATCAGCGTGGCCGTCGCCGTCCAGAGGATCGCGGTTTCGATACGCCGCCCCGGATAGACCTGCGCCAGCGCCTCGGCATAGGCGCCCATCTGCCGCAAGAGTCCCTCGGGCACATCATCCGGCGTGTCAGGCACTACGGCATTTGTCTTGAAATCGACGGCAAGCACGCGGTTGTCCTCGACAATCAGTCGGTCAATGGCCCCGTGCATACGCCGCTTCAGCGTCGGCAGATCGGCGGTGATCTGAACCTCGGCCAGTGCGCCTTGCGCGAAGATGGGCGTGAGGTCCGGCGCCTCAAGAACGCGGGTGGCGTGCGACAAGAGCAGTTGTGTCTCATCCTCGGGCGTGGGCGGGTCGAGCGCTGAGAGAAGCACAAGCGCCGTGTCGTCCCATTCCGCGCGAGGGGTTTGCGGTAGATGCTCGAGCAGCAAGTGAATCCGCGTCCCGCGCAAGAGAGCCTCTTCGGTCTCAAGTCCCTCGGCTTCACTGGCCAACGCCTTTGCCCCGCCAAGGGTTGAGGGTGTCAAGATCGGCAGGGCCTTGGGTGGTTTGACAATGCGCGTCGCCCATTCCGGAGGCGAGACAGTCTCTGAATCTGCTTGAACCTTTGCTTCGATCAGCGGCGGCCCGGTCCAGTCGCCGGTGCGGTAAGACAAGCCGACGCCAAACTCTCCGACGCTTGGCAATGCGCCAACCGTTTCCAGCCCTTTCTGAACCTGCTGGTACCAGCTTTGCCCATTCTTCGGCGGCTCCCCGGCGCCGCACACGATCAACCATTTTTCGGCCCGCGTCATTGCCACGTATAAAAGGCGCAACCGCTCTTCCATCTGAAGCTGCTGCGCGGCGGCGACCCCAGCGTCGATCTCGGGCGTTGCCAGTTCCTTTCCCGGCTTCCACGCAGGCCGACCGTTTTCCAGAGTCACCAGATCGTCGCGCACATCGAAGCGCGCGCTGACCGTATCGGGCAGGATCACGATGGGCGCTTCCAGCCCCTTCGCGCCATGCACCGTCATCACGCGAATGCGGTCGCCTGCGGAATCAAGCTGCCGTTTCACCTCGACCTCTTCGGTTTCCAGCCAGGTCAGAAAGCCGGTGAGGCTGGGCACGTCCATCCGTTCATAGGCCAGCGCCTGCGCCAAAAGAGCGTCAATGCCATCCTCTGCCTCGGGGCCCAGCCGCGCCAGCAGACGCCTGCGCCCGTCATGGCGGGTCAAGAGCCGCTCGATCAGGTCATAGGGGCGCAGATAATCGGACCGCGCGCGCAGGTCGGTAAGGATACTTACCGTCTCCGCATGGGTTTCGGCCGCATCATAGAGCGCGCGCCACAAGTAGCCGGGCCTCGGGGCAGCAAGGCGAAAAAGCTGGTCCTCGTCCCAGCCAAACAGCGGCGATTTCAACGCGGCGGCAAGCGACAGGTCATCCTCGGGTGTCGCAAGAAAGGACAGAACGGCGGCGATGTCGCGCACGGCAAGTTCCGCGCCCAGCTTCAAACGATCTGCGCCCGCGATGGGAAGACCGCGCGCCTTGCAAGCCCGGATGATCTCGGTGAAGAGCGTTGATCGTTTCTGCACAAGGATCATCACATCGCCCGCGCGCACGGGCCTGCGGTGGTCCTTTTCGGGGATCGTTTCACCACTTTCCAGCATCTCGGCGACACGGTCGGCGATCTGGCTGGCCAGCTGCACCTGAGGGCTGGTCTGCGACACGCGATCTACCGGATCATACCACGGCAGATCATCTGTCTTCTCGCCTGCCGGGATCAGCGGCCACAGGTCGACGCGCCCCGGCAAGGCGTCCTGAAAGGCGCGGTGGTTGTCCTGAAAAATCTCGTCCCGGCCGGTCAGCGTCTGGTCCACAGTGCGCAGCACGGCCTCGGCAGAGCGAAAGGAATATTCCAGTGTCAGCGATTGCAGGCCCGCCTGAACTGCCTGAAGCTTTTCCTGAAAAACGTCTCTCATTCGGCTGAACTCGCGCGGATCAGCACCTTGGAAGGAATAGATCGACTGCTTGGGATCGCCCACGACAAAGATCGTGCGATCCACATCCCGCGCGCCGATACCGGAAGTGAACTCCTGCGCCAGACGCTCGATCACCTGCCATTGTTGCGGGCTGGTATCCTGCGCCTCGTCCACCAGGATATGGTCGATCCCGCCGTCGAGGCGATAAAGGACCCAGTTCGCGACCGCCTCGTTTTCTAGAAGATCGCGGGTCTTCAGGATGAGATCGTCGAAATCCAGCCAACCGCGCGCTTGTTTCCGCGCGGCATAGGCGGGCAGAAAGGCCTGCGCGAACCGATAAAGCGCGGCGGTGCGCTGAACATTGAGAAGCGCAAGCACCGCTGGGCGTTCGGCCTCGACCCGCAGCATGAGATTGGCGAGACGATCCCCTAGCGGTCCAAGCCCGGCGCGGCAATCCTTGGTCGGAAAGCTGTCGATCTTGGCGCTGAACGGAACCTTTGCCCCGCCGCCGGTCAGGAACGGACCGCAAAGCGCGTGAAACAGCGACAGGCGGTCATGGAATGGCAAGTTGGTCAGCGCATCGGCGGCCTTTTGATCGGTCGTCTTCGTGCTCGCTCGAAGATGCGGCAGCAGATCCGCGAGAATCTGCTCTTCATCGCCCAGGAACACCCGGCCCAGCGCGGCGTCCAGCGTTTCACCGGGCTTCACGCCGAACCACGCGGCGATCTCATCCTCGTCCACCTCGCCGCTTAACGCATCGCGGCTGCCGACGACGGTCGCGGTCAGACGGGACAGGTCGTCGCCCGTATAGTGTGCGATCAGGCCTTCGAGCGCAGGCGCGTCTGGGCCGCTGGCGATCTCTTCCAGAACCTCGTCGCGCAGAAGCGCGGCAGCGCGGTCATCCATCTCGGTGAAGTTCGGGGTGACCTGCGCCTCGAGCGGGAAGCGCCGCAGCAGACTGGCGCAGAAGGAGTGGATGGTCTGAATACGCAAACCGCCCGGTGTCTCAATCGCGCGTGCAAACAGACGCCGCGCCTGCGCAAGCTGATCCGGCCCCGGTTTCAGACCCTGTTCCAGCTCAAAAAGTGCCGCGCCAAGCGCCTCATCCCCCAGCAAAGCCCACCGGCCGAGCTGGGTGAAGAGACGGTTCTGCATCTCGCTGGCGGCGGCCTTTGTGTAGGTCAGGCACAGCACATTCTGCGGCTCGACCCCAGAGAGCAGCAGACGCGCGACACGGTCCGTCAGAACGCGCGTCTTGCCCGATCCGGCGTTTGCGGCAAGCCATGTCGAGGCGCCGGGATCGGCGGCCTGCACCTGCCGCTGCGTGGCGTCATTCAGTGTCATCGCCAACCTTCGTCTTCACTGGGGGCGTGGTTTCGTCCCACTCGCCATAGCGCGCGAGATGGTCGAAATCGCTGTCGAAGCGCAGCTTCTCCATCGCCCGCCGCGCGGTGAAGCCCTTATCCTCGCGCGCATAGGCGGCGATCAGGCGGCGGAATTCGTCGCGCGCGGTTGTCGTGTCATCGGGGCCCAGATCGTGCGGCGACAGTTTGCCCCCGCCGCTGAACCCGATATGCGCCGTGCGCGTGACCGTCGCGCCGTCCAGCCCGTCGACATGGCCATCCTCGGCCAGAAGCGCCGAGAGGATCAGCTGCTTGTTGAAATGCGCCATCTGGTCTTCGGTCGGCACGGCACCGGTCTTGTAGTCGTAGATCGCCAGCGTGCCGTCCGCGCGCCGGTCGATGCGGTCGATCTTGCCGTAAAGCTCTACCCCGTCGATCAGCGCGCTGGCCCAGCCTTCGATCTTTTCGGGCGTATCAGTGGCCTGGCGCTCGATCTCATCGGTGATGAACCAGTCGGCGACCCGTGCCATGCGGGCATGCCACGCGGCGCGGGCAACGGGCCATGGGGCGTTTGCGGCGAGTTCTTCTTCGGTGATTCGCAAGAGGCGTGCGCGATCCGCGTCCAGATCGGTAACGCGCGCTTCATCAATGAAGCGTTCCAGCACGCGGTGCAGGATCGTACCCCGCAAGGCTGCGTCCGGGCTCTGATGGATCGGATCGAGCGCGGACAGCCGCAGTATGCGTTTCGCATACACCTCGTATGGATGTCGGATCAGGCGCTCGACCTGGGTGATCGACAGCTTTTTCAGACGCCGCGACACGGGTGGGCAAGGCGAGGGGCGCGGCGCGGGAGGAACGCGAGCTTCTGGCGTGTCGATGGCTTGCGCCAAGGCGATCAGTCGATCGCCGCGTCTGCGCATCTCGGCCAGAGCAGCCCGCGTTTCATCCGAAACCCCGCCGAGCAGGTTCGTCAGCCGGTTCAGCCAGCGCGAGGGCACCGTCTGCGCCTCGGCATCGCGGACAGCGCGCGACAGGATCACGCGCGGCGCGCCGATGGCCTGTTGGAAATCATGCGCGGCAAGCCCGATTTGCCGTTCGGGCAAGCGCAGCCCCGCGTCTTTGCGCATCCGGCGATTGAGCCAGGGATCGGGTGTGGCGGGTGCGGGCCAGACACCTTCGTTCAGTCCGGCGCAAATCACCAGATCGGCACCCTGCACCCGCGCCTCGAGCGTGCCCCAGATGGCGACACGGGGATCGACGTCCTCGATATCGCGCACTTCGCCGCGCTGCAGGATCGCGTGGAACAGCGCGCTGTAATCAGTGGGGCTGAGATCAGGACCAAACCCAGCCTCACGTTCAAGGCTTTCCATCGTCGCAAGCGCGGTCCGCCCGGCCTTTTCCTGCCAAAGCCCGCCACTTTCCGTGGCGCCCGGGCCTGCGGCCAAGGCCTCGGCGATCCGGCGATGATCGGTGACATGGGATGCAAGTGGACGAGGGCCAAGTTGGTGGAGCGGGCCGAGCAGAGAAAGGCACCATTCCAGCCAAACTCGGCGCTCGTCCGAGCTATCTGCCCATTTGGTGAACCGATCCATCGTCGGCTCCGGGATACCCTTGGCGCGTATCTCAAGCTCCAGATCCCGCGTCAGGCGCAGGTGATCGGCGCGCTCTGCGCTGCCGTTGGTCAACGGGTGCTTCAAGAGTGTCAGCAGCCGCTCTGACGTCAAACGCTGGCCCATTGCGTCGGCCACATGGCGCAGGAACCGGCCTGGCGGTGTCAGCGGCAGGGGTCGCCCGGCACTGTCGTCGGGAATGATGTCCCACCGATCAAGCGCCGCGGTGACCTGCCGCGCGAGAACCCGGTCGGGCGTGATCAAGGCGGCGCTTTGCCCCTCTTCCACGGATTGGCGCAGCGCGGCGGCGATGGCGGTTGCCTCTTCTCGCGGGGACGCGGCCTCGATCAGCGTCACCTCTTGCACCGCGCGGCTGATTTCGGTCAGGCGGGGGCCTTCGCTCATCCATTGGTCGGTCACAGGCGCAGGCCGCAAGGCAAGCGATACCAGACGCCCGCGCGCCGGTTCCGGCGGCGGCGCGTCGATCCAAGGGCGCACGGCACCGGGGGCTAGCCCAACATGCTCGCAGAAGGCGGCAAAGCGGTATTGCGGATGATCCTCGCCGGTCATGGGGTCGGTCAGGCCATCCCAGACGGAGGCGGGTTGATCGAAATCGAAGCCCGGCAGGATCACCGCGCCCTGCGGCAACGACGCAACCGCGCCCATCAATAGCGCCGTTGCCCCGCGTGACCCGGTGGAGCCCGCGATCAGGATCGGGTGGTCGGGCGGCGTGTCCGCCCAGCGTGCGATACAAGCCTCAATCACCTGCCGCTGGCGCGCTTCGGCATCGGGCGCTTGGGTGGCGGCGTCGCCCATGAAGCCCTCGACCAGTTTGACGAATTCGAGACTGTTCTGCCAATGCCCGGACGCATCGGTGACATCGAGCGCACGGATCGCCGAGGCGGGCACGCCTTCGCCCTGCATCTCGTCCATGAGGTTCGCAAGACTGTCGGCGAGATCGAAGATCGCAGACCTTGGCGCAAGTTCGGGCCGCGTGTCGAGAAGGCGGGCGACCAGCGTTGCAAGCTCCAGCCGCCTGCGCAGCGGCGGCACGGCGGGCGGCAGGCCGGTCGCCATCGCGCCAAGGTCTGTGACAAGCCGGATCTGCGGCAGGATTCGCGCGGGGCCGCTGTCGAACACCTCTCGCATCCGGCGCTGCATCCGGCGCGAGTTCACGAAGATCTCTGTCTGTGCCAGCGTTTCGGGCGTGGCAGAGCCTATTCGCTGCATCAGCCCCTCGACGACGGCGCGCGGAAAATCGACGCCGGGGGCAAGGCCAAAGACGCGCGGGCTGGGAGATGGATCAAACATCGGGCGCATCCAGCAGCGTTTCGGCAAGCGGTATGCTTTCGGGCCGCCCCACATCGCACCAGCGGCCGTCATGGACGATCCCGAACAGCCGCCCGGCCTCGATCATCCTGTCCCAGACAAGGTTCAGCGAGAACACGCCCTCAGCAATACCAGCCAAGCTATCCGTCTTGAGGATCTGCGCCCCGCCGTAGATGTAACCTGCGCCTCGCGTGATCCGACCATCGGCGTCCAGCGTGAAATCGCCATCTCCGCGATGCCCAAGCGCGGCATCAGGGGCGATCAGCATCAGAAGGGCATCCATGCGCCCCGGGTCGAACGCATCGGTCAAGGCGGCCAACGGGTTGACGCCGGTCCAGATCGCATCGGTGTTCAGCGTCATGACTGGCCCATACCCCAGAAGCGGCAGCGCATTGCGCAGGCCGCCGCCGGTGTCGAGGATCTGCGGCGTCTCAATGATCGTCGCGACGCCTTTCGGGCCTAGATGCGCCTCAAGCTGATTGGCCCTGTAGTGCAGGTTGGCGACGGTCTTTGCGGCCACGCCATCCGCAAGATCAAGCGCGTGGTCGATCAGCGGCCGCCCCGCGACCTCGACCAGGGGTTTGGGCCGCGTGTCGGTCAGGGGCCGCATGCGCGTGCCGAACCCGGCCGCGAACAGCATCAGGGGGTATCGACGGTCGCGCATTGGTCCTTCAACGATTGCAGGATGGCTGGGGTCGGCGGCGGAAGTATCCCAAGGACCGTTTCTCGCAGGCTTGCCAGGTCTGGATGATCAAGGCTGGCCACGAGATGCCCCCAGACGCGGGGGATCAGCTCGACATAATGCGGCTTGCCGAAATGCAGCGAAAGCCGGGCAAATGTGCCAAGGATGCGCAGGTTCCGCTGAGCGCCGAGAACAGCGTAGGCGGCGCGGAACCTGACTGGATCGGCGCCGCTTTGAGTGATGAAATAGGCAAGCACGGCCTCTTCGATCCCGTCCCCCAGATCACGGCGCGCGTCTTTCAGAAGGGACTGGAGGTCATAGGCAGGATGCCCGGCCATGGCATCCTGGAAATCGAGCTGACCGACCCGTGCCGGTCCTGATCGATCCGGAAGCCAGAGCAGGTTCTCGGCATGGTAGTCGCGCAGGATCAGAACGTCTGTCTCAGGAGCCAGATTCTCCAGACAAGTCTCTATTTCGGCGCAAAATGCTTCTCGGGTCTGCCGGGGCGGCGGCCCGTCGGCGCCCCGCAGATACCAGTCGAGCGCCATCACAGCTTTGTCTGTCATGGCCTTCGTATCGTAGGCTGCCGTTCCCTTTGGCAGCGGCGCGGCATGGAGCGTGATTAGCGCGTCCGCGGCGGCCTTGTAGATCTCCAGCTCCAGCGAGGGGTCCTGTTCGAGGATCCGCGCATAGATTGCGTCGCCGAGGTCTTCGAGGATCAGCAGACCGTGTTCGGGATCGCTTGCGATGATCCGTGGCGCGGAGAGGCCGTGTTGGAAAAGGTGCTTGGCGATCGCGACGAAGGGGCGGACATCCTCGCCCTTCTCGGGGGGCGCATCCATCAAGACGGCGTGGCGTGCGGCGTCCTTCAATCGCTCGTATCGGCGGTTCGATGCATCGCCTGCCAGCGGCGACCGCATGGCGTCGCCCCAACCCGCGCCGACAAGGAACCGGTCGATGATTGCGTCGCGGGTCGTCATACGAGGGCCTTTGACAGGGGAGCAAGCCGCGCGGCCCAATCCGCAGCTCCGGTGATCGTCAGACGGCGTGTATCGGGACCCGTGGCTTCAAACCTGAGCGTCAGCGCATCCTCGGGCCAGAGCGGGCCAAGCCGATCCGGCCATTCGATCAAGCAAATCGCATCGCCCAGGGCGGCATCCAGGCCAAGTTCGACCAGCTCATCCACGTGCCCGAGGCGATAAAGGTCCGCGTGCCAGATTTCGCCAACCGCAGTTTCATAGGTCTGAACGAGCGTGAAGGTGGGGGACGGGACGTCCTCTGGCATTGTCATCAGTGACTGGATGAGCGCCCGTGCAAAGAAGGACTTTCCGGCACCGATTGGACCTTCGAGGCAGAGCGTATCGCCCGGCTTCAACAGTGTGCCCATGCGCAGCGCAAGATCAGCGGTTGCGGCTTCAGAGCTTAGTTCTGATGTCATGGGCAGGGCGATCATCGGCGCAGTCTTAACGGCTGGCGAACGGCCCGCAAGCCCCCCTTCGATGATCAGGCGTGAACCGCGTTGCGGGCAATCGAGGGAAGTATCGGGGCGGACGGGACAGGGCGGAAGGAGACCATTGTCGATCCACCGGGCAGCGATTTCACCCGCGCCTGAAGGCTTGACCCTTCGATCCGTTCTATCGGGTCTGACCAAGCGTCGCCGCCGGCACGGGTTTCGGCGTCATCCCGCATGGATTGCCAGACCGGCGACAAAGCCGATCTGCCAGCCCAGAACTCGAATGCTTCATCCAGGGTTGGTCCGCCAAAGATCACCTGGCTCTCGTCCGCGCCCCACAGCGCCGCATATGCCGCGTTCGAGGTCACAAGCTGGCGCGTTGGGCCGAAGACGGCCACCGCATCGTCCAGCGCGTCGAGCACCGATTGCGACAAATCCAGTTCGGCCCGGAAACTGCGCGTCAGGCCGATTTCCGAGGTGATGTCCTCGAAAACGAAGGCGACTGCCCCGTCGCCATGGGGCTCTGCGCTGACGCGCAGGGTGCGACCGTCGCCGACAGGCCATGTCTCGCGCAGGCTGTCGCCTGATCCGCGCGACAGGCCGAGAAGCACCGATTTCCAGTGCTGATAGTCCTTTGGCTCGGGCAGCATCGACGCCTCGCGCAGACGGTCCAGAAATTCGGCTAGACCCGGGCGGCAGACAAGATGACGCGCATTGATGCCCGTCAGTTCGGTCAGGGCAGGATTGAACAGCATCAACTCGCGCCTGGCGTCGAAGATCGCGATGCCGACGGCGAGCGTAGCAAAGGTATTGGACAGCGCCATCTTGAAATTGCGCAAGGCTTCTTCGGCGACAACAGCCCCGTCATCGGGCCAGGCGGTATGAACGACACCGCCGGGGGTCGGGGCACAGACGCTGCGGAACCAGCGTAGGCGATCGTCTTGCGTGATCGACACACGCTCGCCGCTGGACGGGGCGAAAACATCGCGCAGGGGGCCGAAGACATGGGGCAGAGGCCAGGCGGGGCTGTTCGTGCCAAGCTGGCTGCGGCACAGGTCGAGATAGGCGGGATTGGCCCAGTCGATCTGCCCGGCAGAGGTGGTGCGCCAGACCGGGGCCGACACGGACCGGGCCAGCATGCGGTAATCGTCGAGTTCCGCGCTGATAGGGCCAAGCGCGCCGCCATTGCCGGACTCTGCGCTGCTGATCGCGACATGGGTGCTGTCATAAGTCGTGCTGACACGCAGGCGTTCACCAGGGCGCACGCCTTCGATCTCGGCACCGCGGGGATTGGTCAGGGCTTTCGACACGCCCGGAAACCGGGTGCGCAGGACATCGGCCAGAAGATCGGGGGATAAGTCACCGTCTTCAGCCTCCAGATAGGTCAGCACGCCGGGGGTGGCGTCGATCAGGGTCGAACCGCGGAACAGTAGGGCCATGTCCGGGTCTTCCAAAGGAACCACTGTCGGTTTGGGCCTTCTCAGCAAGGTCCAGGCGGCTATCCCGCCCCCGGACAGACCGGCAGCGAGGGGGATGATAATCTGGGACAGTGACGTTGCGATCACAAGATCTACCTCCGGTTGCGCTCCGTGGATAAGATTGTGAATAAGTCTTAATCTCGCGTTAACGCTAAGGCAGGAATTGCGGGTTCTCCCCCAATGCGGCCCGTGCGGCCCGGTCTGAGGCAACCGCCTGGATCGGCCATGTCAGTTCCACGATGGCGCCGGATCGTATGCCGGGCCTTGGGGCTGGTGAGGACGGATCGGTCCCGTTCACGAAGGTCAGTTCCGCGCCAGAGCGTTCGAGAAGTGTCTTCGCGATGAACAGACCCAATCCCATGCCTTCGTATTCCGGGCGCATGACTTGCGTGGCCCGGCGGCGCAAGCGGACGAAGGGATCGCCGATCCGCGACAGGATCGACGGCGGAAATCCAGGACCGTCATCGGTGATCCGGACCTGGATACGGCTGTCCGTCCAGCTGGCCTCGACCCAGACCTTGGACTGGGCGAAATCGACGGCGTTCTGGATCAGATTGCGCACGCCGTGCAGGATTTCCGGCCGCCGGACAAGCGTCGGCGGTTCATCGGCGCCGCCCTCGACGGGCCCGGATTCAAACACGATCTCCTTACCGCGCTGGGCGTGCGGCTCTGCCGCGTCGCGCAAGAGCGTTGTCAAAGGCGCAAACCGCATCAGTTGATCGTCTTTTCCCGCGCGCCCCATGGACCGAAGTATATCGCGACAGCGGTCGGCCTGATCGCGGATCAGCTTTGCGTCATCGGCAAGATCGGGATTCTCGGCCAGCTCATCCGCCATTTCCGAACTCACAAGCTTTATGGTCGCCAGCGGCGTGCCAAGCTCATGCGCGGCGGCCGCGATCACTCCGCCGAGATCAGTCAGCTTCTGTTCGCGGGCAAGGGCCATCTGCGTAGCGGCCAGCGCCTCGGACATGGATGCGATTTCGGATGTGACGCGGTGCGCGTAGATGCCCTCGAAGGCGATGCCGATCACGATGGCGACCCACAGGCCGAAAACGAAAAGATCGGGCATCGCCAAAAGCATCCCGTCCATCGTCTGCAAATCGATATGCCAAATGCCGACAACGGTAATCAGGACAATCGCTACGCCGCCAAGGACCACAGTTTGCCGGGCCTGAAGCGCGGTGGCCGAGATCGTGACCGGCGCCAGGACCAGGAGCGCGAAAGGATTGTTCAGCCCGCCGGTCAGGAAGAGCAGCACGGCAAGCTGACCCAGATCGAAGAGCAGCATCATCGCCACTTCGCCTTCGCTGAGGCGCTTGTTCTCGGGATAGACAAAGATCGCGATGAGGTTGGCGATGATCGCAGCGCCGACGACAAGGAAACAGGGTCCCGTCAGCAACGAGATGTCGAACAGGTGCTGCGCGGCAATGATCGCCGAAAGCTGCCCGGCGATTGCAATCCAGCGTAGGACAATCAGCGTGCGCAGACGCACCCAGTTGCCGCGCTGCTCTTCGATCTGCAAGATCGTTCCTAGATCAGCCATGCGCCCCATCCGATGCGTCAAACCGGGACATTGTTAATCCGGGCCAAGCGGGCGATCAATGCGGCGAGTTTGGCACAGGAGACTCAGATGACTCGAATCCTCGCCGTTCTGGCCGCCGCCGTCGCAATAATCGCGGTTGGCACGTCCTGGTACCTTGGCCGTCCGCATCCCCTGACCGAAACCTTTGCGGGTTGCAGCGACAGCGCCGTTGCAGGCGGATCCATCGGCGGGCCGTTCGAACTGGTGAACGGATCGGGCGAGACGGTGACTGACGCCGATGTGATCACAAAGCCGAGCCTTGTGTATTTTGGCTATACCTTTTGCCCTGATGTCTGCCCGCTGGATAACCAGCGCAACGCGCTGGCGGTCGATCAGTTGCAAGAGGACGGATATGACGTTCAGCCGGTCTTCATCACCATCGACCCGGCGCGTGACACGCCAGAGGTGGTCGGCGAATACGCCTCTTATATGCATGAGGACATGATCGGCCTCACGGGCAGCGCCGAGCAGGTGGATGCGGCCAGCAAGGCCTACAGGACGTTCTATCAGAAACAGGACGGCGACGATCCCGAGTTCTACCTGATGGATCACTCGACCTTCACCTACCTCGTTCTGCCCGATGAAGGGTTCGTTGAATTCTTCCGCCGCGATCAAAGCGCGGATCAGATCGCAACGCAGACGGCGTGCTTCATTGACGCAGTAAATTGACCAACTGCCCGGTTCGGCCTAGGTCTGATCGAACCTTAGCGAAAAGGGCTGAGAATAATGCAACAAGATGCTCAAACGCTTGGGACGGACCGTTCGCTCTTGCTGGTCGACGACGACGAGCCGTTTCTGCGCCGTCTGGCAAAAGCGATGGAAAAGCGCGGGTTTGAACCAGAGCTGGCGGATTCCGTCGCCGGTGGCAAGGCGATCGCCACCGCCCGGCCGCCCGCCTATGCGGTCATCGACCTGCGGCTCGAAGATGGCAACGGACTTGACGTGGTTGAGCTGTTGCGCGAACGCCGCCCGGACAGCCGTATCGTCGTGTTGACCGGCTATGGTGCCATCGCAACGGCCGTGGCCGCAGTAAAGATCGGCGCGACCGATTACCTCGCCAAGCCCGCTGACGCCAATGATGTGACCAATGCCTTGCTCGCCGGGGATGACGAACTGCCGCCGCCGCCGGAAAACCCGATGAGCGCGGATCGCGTCCGCTGGGAACACATCCAACGCGTCTATGAGCTGTGCGACCGCAATGTTTCGGAAACCGCGCGGCGCCTGAACATGCACCGCCGGACGCTACAGCGCATCCTGGCCAAGCGTTCGCCGAAGTGAGACGGCTCTGGCTTGCGCTCTGCCTTGCGGGCTGCGGCGCATTGCCGGGTCAGAACCAAGCGGTGCCGGAAGTCACGGGCCTGTTCCTTGCGCCCGGCTATCTTCAACCGAAGACAAGCAGCTTGCGGGTGGATTTCGACCGGGCAGAGGAAGGCGTCGTGCCAACGATTTCGGCCCTGTTGAAGGAACAGCCGACCTCGCGGATGATTCAAACCGAATGCGGGGCTGGAACTGTCACGGCCGTGCGGTGGACCGGACTGACGCTGAATTTCATCGGTCCGTCACTGGAAGGCTGGGTCGCGGACACCCCGCGTTTCGAGACGCTGACGGGCCTGCGTGTCGGGTTCGACCAAAGCGTTCTGGACGGCGCGCGTTTCACCGAAACATCGCTTGGTACAGAGTTTGAAGCGGACGGTATTCTTGGCCTCATTGAGGACAACGAGATCGCGCTGATGTGGTCCGGGGTGACGTGTTTTTTCCGCTGAACAGGCTCTGTTTCAGCCTAAATCGTACCGTTTGAGCACCTTGTCCACGACCTGCCCGCTGGACATCCGGTAGCCTTCGATCCGCCCGTAATCCTCGAACCCCCGGCTTTGATAGTAGGTCAGCCCACTGTCATTGTCGGCGCGGATATTGGCGTTGATCCAGTCGTATCCTGCCTGTCTTGCCGCCGCCTCTGTTGCGCGAAACAGCGCCGATCCGATGCCGAGGCCTGTCTTGCCGATCTTGGCGAAGGTGGCGATCTCGCCGACCTCTGGGCCATGTTCGGCATGGGGTTCCACCCATTGAAAGCCGACGATCTCGCCGGTTTCAGTTTCCGCCACATGCCAGATCGCACGGGGATCACCGGCGATACGGGCCTGCAAATCCTCCACTGCTACCGGTGTTGCAATGGCTGTGGTGCCGCCCACGGCGATGATCTCGTTCAACAAATCGGTCATCTCACGGGCGTCGAGCGCCCCGGCCCGGCGGGTGGTGATCATCCCATCTCTTCCAGAAGGGTGGTGTGACGGGCGACGTAATCCTCGCGCGCCTCACGCGGTGGGCGCAGTTTCAGCGCAAGTCCGTCGAGAATATTGTCCGACGGCCGCCCGAAGAATTTTGACGCCTCCGTCTCGGAAAACCCGGCGATCTGCGTCGCCTCCAACCAGGCAGAAACCTTGTCGGCCCGCTTGATCTGCGCCTTCACCGCTTTCGGGATCTGCGCGGGCAGGCCAAAGCGTAGGTGGATCGCTGCCGTCAGCCGCGTATCGAGCTCGCCATAGGACGGGCCGACAGCGGCCTTCACCGGGGAAATCATGTCGCCAATCACGTATTCCGGGGCGTCGTGCAGCAGCGCGGCCAGTCGCCACTTTGCAGGTGCACCGGGAGAGATCCGCCCAAAGATCGCCTCGACCAATAGCGAATGTTCGGCCACGGAATAGGGCCAGTCGCCCCGCGTCTGCCCGTTCCAGCGCGCGACAAAGGCAAGGCCGTGGGCGATATCCTCTATCTCGATATCGACCGGGGTCGGATCAAGA
Organism: uncultured Paracoccaceae bacterium; assembly: GCA_965662745.1. Taxonomy (GTDB): domain Bacteria; phylum Pseudomonadota; class Alphaproteobacteria; order Rhodobacterales; family Rhodobacteraceae; genus Anianibacter. The sequence continues at coordinate 8,019 of CBFIJK010000052.1, read as the reverse complement.
AGGTCTAGTCTGCGTCCCGACAGCATTCGCTGCCAGGCACGAGGGGGCTGGGCCATGAAATCTCCACGAGTCGCGGCGTCGGGATTTTCTGACACGGGCGGGCGCGGGGGTGAAGGGCAGAGGCACCTCACGGGCATGTGTAGCCGCGTGTCGGGATCGAAAATGACCCTGAACGCGTTGCCAAAGCAATCATCGGAAAAAATCTTCCTGCCGCACATGGCGAACACAGGAGAATAGCCATGACGACGACCCTTACCAATGCCGCCCTTGCCGCTGGCCTCGCTGTTCTGACGCCGGGCTTGGCCCATGCCGCCTGCGCCGACCGTGACAGCCTGACGGACAAACTGACCGAGAATTACGGAGAAGGCCTTGCCGCTGGCGGGCTGCGCACCGAAGAACAGGTACTGGAAATCTGGGCCTCGCCCGATACCGGCACCTGGACTGTTCTTGTCACCAATACCGAAGGTGTTGCCTGCATCATGGCCAGTGGCACAGACTGGCATCAGCAAAAGCCTGATCTGGCACTTGCCGGAACGCCCATGTGACGCATGCATCGGCGTTGCCGATAGTGCCCTCTGGTGCTAAGGCCCTCACGACAGTTTTGTGAGGGACTTTGGAATGGCCACCGATTATATCGTCAAGGACATCAATCTGGCCGAGTATGGCCGGAAAGAGCTCGACATCGCCGAGACGGAAATGCCCGGTCTCATGGCGCTTCGCGAAGAATACGGCACCGCCAAGCCGCTCAAGGGCGCGCGCATCGTCGGATCGCTGCACATGACGATCCAGACCGCCGTTCTGATTGAAACACTCGTCGTGCTGGGCGCCGATGTGCGCTGGGCCTCGTGCAACATTTTCTCGACACAAGACCACGCCGCGGCCGCGATCGCCGCAGGCGGAACGCCGGTCTTCGCGATCAAGGGCCAGACGCTGGAAGAGCATTGGGATTACCTCGACAAATCCTTCATGTTTGACGACGGCCCCAACATGATCCTCGACGATGGCGGCGACGCGACGCTTTATATCCTTCTGGGTGCACGTGCCGAGGCGGGCGAAGAAATCATCGCCGTGCCGACCTCGGAAGAGGAAGAAGTCATCAAGGCGCAGATCAAGAAGCGGATGGAGGCGAGCCCCGGCTGGTTCACCAAGATGCGCGACCAGATCAAGGGCGTCTCGGAAGAGACCACCACCGGCGTCAACCGCTTGTATCAGCTGATGAAGGAAGGCCAGCTTCCCTTCCCCGCGATCAACGTGAACGACAGCGTCACCAAGTCGAAATTCGACAACAAGTACGGCTGCAAGGAATCGCTGGTTGATGGCATTCGCCGCGCAACCGACACCATGATGGCCGGCAAGGTCGCCGTGGTTCTGGGCTATGGCGATGTCGGCAAAGGCTCTGCCGCGTCGCTGAGCGGTGCCGGCGCCCGTGTGAAGGTGACCGAGGTTGATCCGATCTGCGCGCTTCAGGCTGCGATGGACGGATTCGAGGTTGTCGTTCTGGAAGACGTCATCGACAGCGCCGACATCTTCATCACCACGACCGGCAACAAGGACGTGATCCGCATCGAGCATATGCGCGAGATGAAGGACATGGCGATCGTCGGCAACATCGGCCATTTCGACAACGAGATTCAGGTCGCCGCGCTCAAGAACCACAAGTGGACGAATATCAAGGAACAGGTGGACATGATCGAGATGCCGAACGGGCATCGCATCATCCTGCTGTCCGAAGGCCGTCTTCTGAACCTTGGAAACGCCACCGGCCATCCGTCCTTCGTGATGTCCGCGTCCTTCACCAACCAGGTGCTGGCGCAGATCGAGCTGTGGACCAAGGGCGAAGAGTATGAGCCGGGCGTCTACATCCTGCCCAAGCATCTCGACGAGAAGGTCGCGCGCCTTCACCTTGGCCGGATTGGCGTCAAGCTGACAGAGCTGAAGAAAGATCAGGCGGATTACATCGGCGTGCCGGTCGAAGGGCCGTTCAAGCCGGAACATTATCGCTACTGATTTGCCGAGAGGCTGCTGAGATCTCGAAACGCCCGGTCATCGCACCGGGCGTTTTTTTTGGCATCCCACACCTCTTCCGATCAGCAAGGGCGCCCATCGTGAGCAAGCAAGCTGACCTTCGAGCCCAATACCGCCCGCAACACGCGACTTGCTCACTTTTTTGTTTATCCAGTAGCTGCGCTCCCTTAGTCTTCACCTCACGCAGCGTAAGCGGACCCGGACAATTTCAGCGCTGCACAAACGAGGAGACAGGCATGGGTAAACGGGACGAGTTGATCGCCAAATATGCGGATGATCTGAAGAACAAATGCGGCATGTCGCCGGATATGGATCTTTTGACGAAGGTGACCATCGGTTGCGGGCCGTCGATCTACAACGACGACGCATCGACAGTGGCCGGCAGCCAGCCGAGCGAACTTGAGACGATCAAGAAGAACTTCCTGATGAAGAAACTCGGTCTGCCGGATGGCCCGCAGCTTATGGATGCGATCGACTCTGTGATCGAGACCTACGGCAAGTCCGAGCGCAACAAGTACCGTGCCGTGGTCTACTACATGCTGACCAAGCACTTCGGCAAAGAATCCGTCTACGGCTAAGGCAGCTCGGGTTTCGCTTAAAGTTTAAGGACTTAGGATTTGCCCCCGGCGCTGTTTCGGGGGTATGTCTTTTCTACCGACCAGCAGGGTCGGGACCTATTTCCAGATCGCGTGCAGTGCTGAGGGGCACGTGGGGTGGCGGAGGGTCCCGTGGGGTCGGGGCTCTCCGCTTTTTTCTTCAGCTGTCCTAGAACAGGCCCAGCACCAGACCGATGGCACCGCACCCCAGGATCGCGTAGCCGCCATCGATGATCGTCAGCTTAACAGGCCGCATCGCATAGCCGTAATTCATCGCCATCCACGGCGTTATGAAAAACGCGCCTACCCCAAGCCCAGAGATCAGCCCGCCGATCGGGGTCTCAACGCCCGATGTCGCGAACATGTGGCGCATCATGCCCGCCACAAGGATCATCGCCGCAAAGGCAATTATGAACGGCGCTGGGATTCCCGTATTTGCGGGCCGACCGTTTTTCACGGGCACGCCCGCAGCCTCCATCCAGCCCTTCGCAAGCGCCATGTACCACACCGCGCCGGTCGCGAACCCGGCGAAGGCGGCGACGATAACTGCAATGAAACCCATATTTGTCCCCTGTCCCAATAGACTACGCCACTAGCTTGGCATCCGGGCATGATCTTCGCCAAATGCTTTCGGAAGATTCAATTTTAACGAATTGTTTATATTAATTTGCACAACCTTAAATTGATTATGATTCATCGCCAAAGTTTCTCGGAACGGGATGCCAAGAATTGTTCGATCAGATCGTTGAGGAAAAACTGATTGCTGTCATTGGCTTGGGATATGTTGGATTGCCCCTTGCCATCGAGTTTGGAAAAAATCGACCGGTGATCGGGTTTGATTCAAGCAAATCGCGGATCTCGAACCTAAAATCCCGGCCGGACCTGTGCCAGTCCGTGTGCTTCGAGCATATCGAGCTCGGCTCTCAATTAAACATTACATCAAACCCAACAGATATCGAAGAAGCTGAGATCTACATCGTCGCCGTTCCAACGCCGATCGACAGTGCCAAACGCCCGGACCTTTCAAATCTCAAGACAGCATCGGAAGCTGTCGGTCGCACTCTGAAGCCGGGCAATATCGTGATCTACGAAAGTACCGTTTTTCCCGGCTGCACGCGCGAGATTTGCGTCCCGGTTCTGGAACGCGCCTCAGGCCTGAAATTCAATGAGGATTTCTTTGTCGGCTACAGCCCCGAACGGATCAATCCGGGCGACCGCGCGCATCGTCTGACGAGGATCGTCAAGGTCACCTCTGGCTCGACACCCGAAGCCGCCGCTGAAATCGACGCGCTTTACGCCAGCATTGTCGCCGCGGGAACGCACAAGGCCGCCTCTATCGAGGTTGCCGAGGCCGCGAAGGTGATCGAAAACACCCAGCGCGACCTGAACATCGCACTGATGAACGAACTTGCTGTGATCTTCCACAAGCTGGGCCTAGATACCGCGGAAATCCTTGCTGCAGCGCGGACAAAGTGGAACTTCGTGCCATTCACGCCAGGCCTTGTGGGGGGTCACTGTATCGGGGTCGATCCCTATTACCTGACTCACCGCGCGCAAGAAGTGGGCCATCATCCTGACGTGATCCTTGCCGGGCGCCGCATCAACGACGCGATGGGTCAGCACGTGGCGGATCGACTTGCGCGCATGATGATGCAGAAGGGATATCCGGTTGTCGGCTCGCGGATCCTGATCATGGGGCTGACTTTCAAGGAAAACTGTCCCGATCTGCGCAACAGCCGGGTCATCGACGTGATTGATGCGCTGAAATCCTATAGCGCCCAAGTCGATGTCTGGGACAGCTGGGCCGACCCCGACGAGGCGCAGGAGGAATTCGGCTTCGACCTGATGACCGGCGCCCCCGAGGATGGTCTATATGACGCAATCCTTCTGGCCGTGCCGCACCGAGATTTCGTTGCCATGGGTGCAGATACCCTACGCGCTTTCGGCTCGAAGGATGCGGTGTTCTTCGACTTACGCTCTGCCTTCGACAAGTCAGAGAGTGACGGCCGTCTTTGACCAAAGTCGCCACGGTGCCCCGCATGGTTCGCGTGCTATACCTAACTTACGACGGCGTGTTGGAACCCCTGGGGCAAAGCCAGGTGCTTGCCTATCTGGAGCCCCTGGCGAAGCACCATGAGATTCGGCTGATCTCCTTTGAAAAGCCAGACCAACTCGGTGACATAGACGCTTTGGCGGCCATGAAAACCCGGCTGTGGGCAGCAGGCATTCACTGGACGCCGCGCCGCTACCACAAACGACCGTCTGCCACTGCAACGGCCTATGACATCGCGGTCGGTGCCACGCTGGCGATCTGGACCTGCATGCGCCACAGGACGGACGTGATCCATGCACGTAGCTATGTTCCCGCTCTAATGTCACTGGGCGCCAAGTGGATTTCCGGCGCGCGACTCCTGTTTGATATCCGTGGGTTTTGGGCGGATGAACGGGTGGAGGGCGGCATCTGGCCTGCGGGCGGGCGCCTCTATCGAATGACCAAGCGGCTGGAGAAACGGTTCTTCGCAGCCGCCGATCACATCGTCACGCTGACCCACGCCTCTGTCCCCGTCCTGCGAAGCTTCGAGGGGCTGGAAGGGTGCGCGACGCCGATCACAATTATCCCAACCTGCGCCGACCTTGATCGCTTTTCGCCGATACACGACCCGGTCGAGCCCCCATTTGTCATGGGGTATGTAGGTTCGATGGGCACCTGGTACATGCTTGAGGCAACGGCGAAAGTCTTTGCTGAGGTGCTGCGCCAACGCCCTGACGCACGGTTTCTTGTCATCAATCGATCCGAACAGGAGGCCGTCCGCCGCGCTTGCCTGGCCGAGGGCGTCCCCGAAGACCGCTTGAGTATCCAAGCCGTGCCCCACGACCAGATGCCTCAGACGATCCGAAAGATGCACGCCGCCGCCGCCTTGATCCGCCCGGTGTTTTCCAAGACCGCAAGCGCCCCTACGAAACTGGCCGAATATCTTGGTTGCGGCGTTCCGGTGATCGGCAATCCGGGCTGCGGTGACATGGCGCGCATCCTCGACGAAGACCGCGTCGGGGCCGTGGTGCGCGATCTTGACAAAGCCTCCATTGCCGAGGCGGTTTCGACCCTGATCCGCCTTGCGCAAGACCCCAGTATCGCGGCGCGGTGCCAGGCTGCGGCGGTCTCGCGCTTTGCGCTCAAGGATGGCGTGGCTGCATATGATTGCATCTATGGCCAGCTGGACCTCGGGAAACCGGCATGATGGGGCATGAGAATATCGACACCGATACAGTCGAGTCCTTTGGCGCGGAATGGGCGCATTTCGACCAGACCGGTCTTGTCGGCGATGAACTGCGCGCGCATTTCGAACGCTATTTCGGAATCTTCCCGTGGGATGAGCTTTCGGCGGACGCCGAAGGCTTTGACATGGGCTGCGGCTCCGGACGCTGGGCGGCGCTGGTTGCAGGCCGGGTCGGGGTTCTGAACTGCATTGATCCGGCGAAAGGGGCGCTCGATGTCGCGAAGGGCCGCCTTGCGCCGCATCAAAACGTCCGACTGTATCACGCAGGCGTAGAAACTGCGCCACTTGTCCCTCGCAGTCAGGATTTCGGCTACTCGCTTGGCGTGCTGCACCACATCCCCGACACCGCCGCTGCCCTTGATCGCTGCGTGTCGTATCTTCGATCCGGCGCGCCGTTTCTCGTCTACTTGTACTACCGGTTCGACAACCGGCTCGCATGGTTCAGGGCAATCTGGAGCGTAAGCAACCTGCTGCGCCGCGCAATATGCCGCCTGCCTGAAACGCCGAAACGGATGGCGACTGACCTGATTGCGCTGGCTGTTTATTGGCCGTTGTCGAGGCTCGCCAAGGTCCTGGAAACCCTAGGCCTCAACCCGTCGTCGATCCCTTTGGCCTATTACCGAAATGCGAGCCTTTACACTCTGCGCACCGATAGCCGCGACAGGTTTGGCACACCGTTGGAGCAACGCTTCACAAAGGACCAAATTCGGCAGATGATGGAAAATGCGGGGCTTGAGAAAATCGAGTTTTCGCCGCACGAGCCCTATTGGGTGGCTGTTGGACGGCGCCGAGTTGATGGCTGATGCGAGGCTTCTGGTACTTGCGAAGTACGGCACGCGCGCTGCGGCAACACGTCAAAGATTCCTGCAATACAGAGACCACTACGCCGCAAAAGGCATTGAGATGTCCGTGTCGGCCCTGTTCTCGAACCTGTATCTCGATGCGCTGTTCGAGGGGCGGAAGAAAAGCTGGGTGGGCGTGGGGCGGGCGTACATGGACAGGATCCATACGCTGCGCAAATCAATTGCCTTTGACGCGATCCTTATCCATTGCGAACTTTTCCCCTATCTTCCGTCAACTTTCGAAACCGCGTTCCTGCCGCGCGATACGCCCGTTCTGTTCGACTACGACGACGCTATTTTTCATCAGTATGATAGCCACAGGTCAGCCTTTGTCCGATCCACATTGGGCCGGAAACTGCGCCCGCTTCTGAAGCGGACGGAACTTGTGTTCTGCGGCAATGCCTACCTTCGCGACTATGCGGCACCGTTCGCCCGTGACACAATGATCCTGCCGACCATTGTCGATACGGAGGCTTACACGCCTGCGCCCGGACACCGCACCGGGCCCATCGGCTGGATCGGATCGCCGTCGACATGGGGCTATGTGCGCCCCTATCTTCCGCTCTTGAGAAAACTTGGCGCGGCGCAGGGGCAGCCGCCGCTGATCGTCGGAAGCGGGCATCCCGAGGGGACCTATGACGGCCTGCGCTTTGTCGACTGGTCCGAAAGCGGCGAGATCGACCTTGTTCGGCAAATAGGTGTCGGCATCATGCCGCTTGACGATGCCCCCTGGGCCCGGGGCAAATGCGGCTACAAACTGATCCAGTATCTCGCCTGTGGCGTGCCCGTCGTTGCATCGCCCGTCGGCGTGAACGCCGAAATCGTCGGGCATGGAGAATGCGGCTATCTTGCCAAGACGGATAAGGATTGGCGGGCAGCGATCGAAAGCCTGATCCGAAATCCAGACCTTGCAACGGCGATGGGAAAGGCGGGCCGAGAGCGGATAGTGGCGCACTATTCACTTCACACGCACGGCCCCCGGGCGGCAAACGCGCTGCGCCGCGTGATCGACAAGGCGCGGGGACCGCGCACGTGATCTACCTTGGGCTCTTTGGGTCGATGATCGCCCTGCGGGCGATGACCATCGGTGCCGAAAAGCTTCGTGACCAGCTTTACGTGATCCTTCTGCTCCTGCTGTTCCTCTTCACCGCGTTCAGGTTCGAGGTTGGATGCGATTGGGGAGGATACCTCAATCACGGGCTGATCGCTGAAAACCCCAGGTTCTTGGCCGCGATCACGATGCTGGATCCAGGCTGGTGGCTAATCGTTTCGCTCGTG
>CBFIJK010000051.1:0-24483 GCA_965662745.1 uncultured Paracoccaceae bacterium | reverse complement strand
CGGGGCGCCGCGCCGCCGCGTTCCCAGTTGCGCCGTTTCGCCGCGCGGGACCGGGTGGCGGGCGCTTCCTGGTCGATGGCATCGCCCGACCGCGTCACCGCGCCCGGCTGCCCGGCATAGCGCGCCAGTCCCCAGGCCGCGCCTTTGGTATCGGCGATCCCGGCCTGCACGCTCAGCCCCAGATCTTCGCAATCGCGCGCGACCTGTTCGAGAAGCGCCGCCTCTCCGCCGAAAAGATGCGCACAGCCGGTCAGGTCGATCACAAGGCTCGCCGGTGGTTCTTCGGCAACCCAGGGGCTGAACTTGCCCGCCCAGCGCCGCAGAGAGGACAGGAAGGCACTGTCGAGATGCGGTGTCTCGCTGCGGGTCACCAGCGCCGGACACATCGCCTGCGCATCGCGCAAGGGCTGGCCGGTGCGCAGGCCTTCCGCCTCGGCGGCGCGGGTGATCGAGGTCAGAACCTGCGCGCCCTGTCGGTCGCCCACCACCGCAAAGGGCGCATCCAGCAGCCCGCGAAACCCCCGAAGCTGACGCTCGGCGGCCATGCGGGGAAACCAAAGCGAGAGGACGCGGCGGATCGGCATCGGGCGAGTCGGCCTAAAATGTTCCTGATATGTTCCAAATTAACGCGCAACCGTGATCGAGTCGAGCGCGCTTCACCGTTTACCCTTCGTCAGGCTTCGCTAGGCTGCTGAACGTGTCCTTTATTCTTCGAAACAGGAGTCCTCATGATCCGTATCGTTCTACTGACCACCGCGCTTGCCGCCTCGACCGCTCTGGCCCATGCCAATGTCTCGAACCCCGCCGTGAAGGCGCGCATGGACCTGATGAGCCAGATTGGTGCCAACACGAAGGTCCTGGGCGATATGGCAAAAGGCGCGACCGCTTTTGATGCCGCCCGCGCGCAGGCCGCGGCCGCCGCGATTGCGACCCACGCGGCCAACACCCCGGCCGCGTTCCAAGCGCAGGAAGACGATCCTGAATCTGAGGCCAAGCCCGCCATCTGGTCGAATTTCGGTGATTTCACTGCGAAATCGCAGGCGCTTCGGGCCGCGGCCACCAAGGCTTCTGGTGAGATTACGTCGATGAACAGCCTGCGTGCGTCTCTCGGCGCCATCGGCGGCACCTGCAAAAGCTGCCACGAAGACTACCGCGAATAAGCGCCCGGCGCGGGACCTTGTGATTTTCCACGATTGTTCGGTCGGATAACGGTTGTGTGCTTTGCCGCACTCGGCTTAGTTTCCGGTCAAACAGGGACAGACCCCAGGGAGGATCAAGATGAGAACCCGCGCCGCCGTCGCCACGCAAGCCGGAAAGCCGCTTGAAATCATGGATGTGAACCTCGACGGCCCCCGCGCCGGCGAGGTGCTTGTCGAGATCAAGGCCACCGGCATCTGCCACACCGATGAATTCACCCTGTCGGGCGCCGACCCCGAAGGACTGTTCCCCGCGATCCTTGGCCATGAGGGTGCAGGCGTCGTGATGGAGGTCGGCGAAGGCGTGACCAGCCTAAAGCCCGGCGATCACGTGATCCCGCTTTACACCGCTGAATGCCGCGAATGCGAATACTGCCTGCATCCCAAGACGAACCTGTGCCAATCCGTGCGGGCGACGCAGGGACAGGGCGTCATGCCTGACGGCACCAGCCGGTTCACCACGCTCGATGGCGATCCGATCCTGCATTACATGGGCTGCTCGACCTTCTCGAACCACACGGTCTTGCCCGAGGTTTCGCTGGCGAAAGTTCGTGAAGACGCGCCGTTCGACAAGATCTGCTATATCGGCTGCGGCGTGACCACTGGCATCGGCGCGGTGATCTACACGGCCAAGGTCGAAATCGGCAGTCGTGCGATTGTCTTCGGGCTTGGCGGTATCGGTCTCAACGTGATCCAGGGCCTGCGCCTTGCGGGCGCGGACCAGATCGTCGGCGTCGATCTCAACCCGGCGAAAAAGGAAATGGCGGAACGCTTCGGCATGACTGATTTCGTCAACCCGTCCGAGGTGGATGGCGATCTTGTGCCCTATCTTGTGAACCTCACGAAGGGCGGCGCGGATTACACCTTCGACGCCACCGGCAACGTCAACGTCATGCGCACGGCGCTCGAATCGGCGCACAAGGGCTGGGGCGAAAGCGTCATCATCGGCGTGGCGCCCGCGGGCGCCGAAATCTCCACGCGTCCCTTCCAGCTTGTCACTGGCCGCGTCTGGCGTGGCACCGCCTTTGGCGGCGCGCGCGGGCGCACCGATGTGCCACAGATCGTCGACTGGTACATGGACGGCAAGATCGAGATCGACCCGATGATCACCCACACGATGGGCCTTGATGACATCAACAAGGGCTTCGACCTGATGCATGCGGGCGAATCCATTCGCTCGGTCGTCGTCTACTGATGATTTCGGTCCGTCCCGCCACCGGGGCGGACCATTCCGCGATCTGGGGGATCCTGAAACCGATTTTCCGCGCGGGCGACACCTACACGATCTCTCCCAACATTTCGCAGACCGACGCACTCGCCTATTGGACGGCGCACGACACATTCGTTGCCGAAGAGGACGGCAAAGTCCTGGCCACCTACTACCTGCGCCCGAACCAGCAGGGCGGCGGCGCGCATGTGTGCAATTGCGGCTATGCCACGGCGCTTGATGCGCGCGGCAGGGGCCTCGCCTCTGCCATGTGCGCCCATTCGCTCGATACGGCCCGCGACAAGGGCTTTCGCGCGATGCAGTTCAACTTCGTCGTCTCGGCCAATACCGGCGCGATCCGGCTTTGGGAAAAACACGGCTTTGACACCGTTGGACGCCTGCCCCGCGCCTTTCATCATCCCGAAAAAGGCGAGGTCGACGCCCTTGTCATGCACCGCTTCCTTTGACGAACGCGTCCGGCCCGGCTAGGTGCTCCTCCAACCCTCTTTGGTGTTGATAAATATTCCCGGGGGTCTGGGGGCAGCGCCCCCAGCGCTCAGCCCTAGGCAAAAAGGCCAGACACAGATGCCCCAGAACGTCCGCCCGCTCTATGCCGTCCTGATCGACGCCGACAATATCCCCGCCCGCCATGCTGGCGCGATCCTGAAAGAGATCACCTCGTTCGGGGAACCCGCCCTGCGCCGCGTCTATGGTGATTGGTCGTCCGGGCAACTCAAGAGCTGGTCTGACCAGGTCAAATCGCTTGGCCTCGTCGCACATCAGGAAACGGCGAACACCCGCGGCAAGAATGCGAGCGATATTGGCCTTGTCATCGACGCGATGGATATTCTGCACACGGGCCGTTTCGATGGTTTCGTGCTCGTGTCCTCTGACAGCGATTTCACGGCGCTTGCCAACCGGGTGCGCGAACAGGGGATGGACGTGATCGGCATCGGCGAGGGCAAGGCGCCGGAAAGCCTGCGCAATGTCTGCAACCGCTTCATCCTGATCGAGAATATCGTGGATGAGCCGGTGTCGAACGCCAAGGACGCGCCGAAGCGGGCCGGAAAGGCCGATCCGATCGACGCCATGCCTCTGATCCTGCGCGCGATGGACAAGATCGAGCAGGATGACGAATGGTACACGCTTGGCCAGATCGGCCAGTACATCACCGCCGATACGCCTGATTTCGACACTCGAACCTATGGCAAGCGCAAGCTGAGCGACCTGATTCAGGACCTGAAGCGCTTCGAGACCCGGAAAGAGGGCAATCAGCTGATGGTGCGCCGGGTCGACTAGGCCGCGCCAGCCTTACCCCGCCCCGATCAGCGCCCCCGCGCCGAAGACCAGCGCGCCGCCCAGGACAACCTGGAAGGCGGCGCGCAGGAACGGTGTTTCCATGAACCGGTTCTGGATCCAGGCGATAGCCCAAAGCTCGACGAACACCACGATGATCGCCGTGATCGTCGCGGTCCAGAAATCTGGGATCAGGTAGGGCAGCGCGTGGCCGAGCCCGCCAACGGTGGTCATGATGCCCGACGCGAAGCCGCGCTTCCACGGGCTGCCGCGTCCCGACAGCTCTCCGTCGTCAGAGGCCGCTTCGGTAAAGCCCATGGAAATACCCGCGCCAACCGATGCCGCGAGACCGACAAGGAAAGTCGTCCAGGTGTCCTGCGTGGCAAAGGCCGTCGCGAAGATCGGGGCGAGGGTTGACACAGAGCCATCCATCAGCCCGGCAAGCCCCGGCTGTACCCATGTCAGCAGGAACTGACGCTTGGACTGCTTTTCTTCGGTATCCAGCGCGTCGGGCCCGAGATGCGTTTCGGTCAGCCCTCCTGCGCGTTCCGTATGCCCGGCTTCGGCGGCGGCCAGATCGCCCAGCAGCCTGCGCGTGTCGGCATCGCTCGTGCGCGCGGCGGCGGTGCGGTAGAAGCGTTCGGCGTCCCGCTCCATCTGCGCGGCCTCTTCGCGGATGCGTTCGATCCCGAGGTTCTCGACCAGCCAGATGGGCCGCCTTGCGTAATAGCCCGACACATGCTCGCGCCGGATCAGCGGGATAGTGTCGCCAAAGCGGGTCTTGTGCAGGTCGATCAGGCGCTGGCGATGGCCGTCCTCCTCGCTCGCCATTTCCTCGAAAATCCTCGCGCTGGCGGGATAATCTGCGCGCAGGCGTTCCGCGTATTGGCGATAGATGCGCGCGTCGTCCTCTTCGGACGAAATGGCAAGCGCGAGGACCTGCTGCTCGGTCAGGTCGCTGAAACGGCGGCGGCTGGCGACTCCGGGGATCATCTGAAAGCACTCTCGCAATTTAGAATAGTTCTAAAATAGCGATGGTGGCGAATTGAGCAAGCCCGCTGTGGCGACTTGTGGCAGGAGGTGTCGGCAGGGTATGGTGCAAGCCGCAAGGGACCCCAGCCATGAACATGCAGCGCCCCCAGATCAAGAAAGGCCGCAAGTTCGAGCAAGTGCTCGACGGCGCGCGCGAAGTCTTTCTGCGGGACGGGTATGAAGGCGCGAATGTCGACATGATCGCGAAATCGGCGGGCGTGTCGAAGGCGACGCTTTATAGCTATTTCCCCGACAAGGCGGCGCTGTTTGTCGAGATGGCGGTGCGGGAATGTCGCCGCGCGGGCGATGCGGCGATGGCGACGATCACCAAGGATGCGCCGATTGCTGACATCCTGCATTTCGCGGCCACCCATATCGTTGGTTTCCTGCTGTCCGACCCCGCGCAGCGTATCCACCGGATTTGCGTGGCCGAAGCCGACCGCTTTCCGCAGCTCGGGCGGGATTTCTACATCAACGGTCCTTGCGCCGTGCGAGATGAGCTTGTGTCGCTGCTTGAAGACGGCTGCCGCCGGGGCGAATTGGTGATCGCCGATGTCGAACTGGCCGCCGACCAATTCGCCGAGCTATGCAAGGCTGACATTTTCCCGCGCATGGTCTTCAAGGTGCAGACCGAGTTTTCCAAGGCTGAAATCGCGCGGGTCATAGACGGGGCCGTCGCGACCTTCCTTGCGCGCTATGCCGCCTGATCTTGCATCCGGCGCGGCGCGCGGTCACGGATAGGGCAGACCCAGCTTTCGAGGCCATCCATGACCGACCACACCCAAGCCCGCGCTGCGGCGCTCTTGCACCTGCGCCGTGCGCATCTTGCCAAGGGTGATCCGGTGCCTTTGCCGATCACGCCCGCCTCGATGTTTCACCTGCCCGGTGACCCGGCCGGGTTCCCCGGCTATGGGCGGATGGATAACCCGACATGGGATGCCGCCGAGGAAATGCTTGCGGCGCTTGAGGACGCGCCCGCGCTGGTGTTTCCGTCCGGCATGGCGGCGATCTCTGCGGTGATGATGGCGTGTCTTAAGGCAGGGGACCGGCTGCTTCTGCCGTCCGATGGTTATTACACGCCGCGCGTCTTGGCCGACCGCTTCCTGTCGCGCTTCGGGATCGAGACCGATCTGCGCCCGGTCGCGTCCTTTGAAGAGGGCGGGTTCGACGGCTACGCGATGGTGTTCATCGAAACGCCGTCCAATCCGGGGCTGGATTTGTGCGACATCTCTCGGATCGCGGGCGCCGTCCGGTCGGCGGGCGGGCTTAGTGTCGTCGATAACACCACGATGACCCCCTATGGCCAGCGCCCACTGGATCTTGGGGCCGATATCGTCGTGGCGTCCGATACCAAAGCACCGGGCGGGCATTCGGACGTTCTGGCCGGGCATGTGGCGACACGGTCGGATGAGGTGTTCGAAGCGGTGCGCAGCTGGCGCACCCTGTCGGGCGGGATCACGGGCCCGTTCGAGGCATGGATGCTGCACCGTTCGCTGGAAACGCTGGAGGTGCGGTTTGACCGGATGTGTTCCAGCGCGGGTGTGATCGCCGAGCGGCTGAAGCGGCACCCGAAGCTGACCAAGCTGCGCTATCCCGGGCTGCCCGATGATCCGTCTTTTGCGCTTGCACAGACGCAGATGGCGACGCCGGGCTTTCTGATCGGGTTGACGCTCGAGGACGAACAGCGGGCAGAGGCGTTCATCGACGGCTGCGCGATGATCCAGCCCGCGACGTCCTTCGGCGGGGTACATACCAGCGCCGAGCGACGGGCGCGCTGGGGGGACGACGTGCCGCAGGGTTTCGTGCGCCTTTCGATTGGGTGTGAACCGGTCGAGCCCTTGTGGCAGGCCATCGAGGCGGCGCTGGATCAGGCCTGATCCGCTGCGTCCAGCCTTATGACAGTGCCGCCTGCGGCTGCAGCATCCGCCTCGTCATGGGTGACCATCAGGATCGGCACCCCCGCGGCGCGGGCGCGGTCGAAGACAAGGCGGCGCATCTGGTCACGGCGCGCGGTGTCGAGTTTGGAGAATGGCTCATCCAGCAACAGCGCGCGGGGTTCGGCGAGAAGTGTGCGCATAAGCGCGACGCGCGCGGCTTGACCGCCCGACAGGGTTGCCGGATCGCGCGGGCCGAAATCGGGAAGCCCGATATCGGCGAGTGCCGCGTTGATCTTTGCGGCGCGGTCCGTTCCGCGCGGCAGGCCGAAGGCGAGGTTCTGCGCTACTGACAGATGCGGGAAGAGAAGCGGGTCCTGGTACAGCACCCCGATCCGCCGTGCCTCGGGTGGTTTACCGTCGAGCGTTTCGTCCCCAAGACGCATGGTCCCCGTCGCGCGGAAGGCGCGAGGCAGATCGCCCATAACGTGATCGAGAAGCGTGGATTTACCCGAGCCGGACGGCCCCATCAGCGTGGCGATCTCGCCCGGTGCGATGCAGAGCGACACCTCCAGCAGCAGGGTATCGCCCGCATAAATACGCACGTTGTCGAGAACCAGACCTTCAGGCACGGCTCATCCCTCGGCGGTTGCGCCACAATAGGGCTGGGACAATAAGGGCTATGGCGAAGGGCGCAAAGGCCGCTGCCGCTTGCCCAAGGCCCCAGACCCCAATGGCACGGCGGTCTCCTCCGGCGGCAAGGGCCACGGCCTCTGTTGTCAATGTGGGCACGCGGCCGCCTCCGATCAGCAATGTCGGGAGGTATTGCCCGACCGAGACCGCGATGCCAACCGCCGCTGCCGTCAGAACTGGCGCAATCATCATAGGCAGACGCACACGCCATAGCGTTCGGTCCTGAGACGCGCCGATTCCGGCGGCGACGCGGGCATAGCGCGTATCCCAGGCGCGCCAGGGGTCGCCGAGCGACAGGAAGACATAAGGCAGGACGAACACCAAATGCGCCGCAGTAACCGACCAGAACGACGGGTCCAGCAGCAGGATCTGCAGCCCCGGCAGAAAGGCGATCTGCGGAATGAGCAGCGGCAGATACAAGAGCCACAGCGCGCGGCTGCCCATGGTGACGCCGTGGCGATGCTCTGCCTCGAGACACCCGATGGTCAGGCAAAGCGCAGCGAGGGTCGCGAGGCCCGCGATGGCAAGGGTCGAAAGCGCGACCATGCCCATTTCGGGGCCATGCCGCATCCAACTGCGCAGCGTCAGGAAGTCTGGGGTCAGGTTCGGAAAGCGCCAGGGCCCGGCAAAGGACCAGAGGATAAGCGACAGAAGGCCGAAGAGGACCAGCGCCGCGGACAAGCTTGCCAGCGTGAAACCGGTCCAGCGCAGGGGCGCTTCGGGCAGGCCGTGATTGCACCAGACCCAGAACCGGTGCATCGCCCCCGCGCTGCGCTCGAGAATCAGCCAAAGCGCGATGGCGAAGATCACGAGGCCAAGCTGGATCACGGCCGCTGCAGCTGCCGTCACCCGCATCGACAGATCGGGCGAGACCATCCAGCGCGTGACCTGCACCGACAGGGTCGACGGCGTGTTCGGTCCAAGGATCGCTGCGACGTCGACATTTGTCATCCCGTAGACCAGCACCACGAGGATCGGCAGCCGTATCTGTCGGTAGACGCCGGGAAACACTGCCTTCAGCCATCCCGCCATGCGGCCTTGCCCAAGGCTGCGCGCGGTCCGCAGGCGGATTGCAGGCTGGACCTGCGGCAGGGCGGCAAGCGAGACAAGCAAGAGGAACGGCAATTCCTTGGCGATGAGGCCGATGATCAGCGAAAGACCCAGCCCATCCTGAACGATCAGCAGATCGGGTGGACGATCGAGGCCCAACACGGGCGCGACAAGGCGCGCGATCCACCCGGACGGAGCGATCAGGAAAGCGATGCCAAGGGCAGCAGCCGCATGAGGCATTGCCAACAGCGGTGAAAGCGCACGTTCTAGGACCGTGAACGCGGGTGTGCCATGCCAACCGGCAAGGACAAGCGCGAGAACGATGACGGCGCCGATGGTCGAGGCGATCCCAGTCCAGATAGACAACGCGGCGGCCTGCGGCAGGCCCGGCCAGGCGAGGGCCTGCGCAAAGGGTGCCAGCGACCAATCCGACAGGCCGATCGCCGGGGCATAGCCGAATGCCGGAAGAAGCGTGCCCAAGAGCCCCGCGAGAACTGGCAGCGCCAGAAGCGCTGCCGTTATCAGGGGCAGGGGGCGCAGCACCTTAGTTGGTGCCGTATTTTGCGACCCAGTCATCGGCAATGCGCGTCGCCCAGCTTGGATGCGGCTCTGCCTGTGCGGGACCAAGCTCTGCCGGGCTGAGCGTCGCGATGCCCAGATCGAGCGCTTCGAACGCCGCGCGGTCCGCCTCGGGCAGCTTGTCCATGTCGAGAACGGTGCCGTAGCCAAGGATATCCGGCGTCTGCGCGCGGAGCTGTGCCTCAGGCGAGAGGATGATGTTCGCCACGACCATCGCGCCCTCCTTGGCCCCCGAATTGTAGGGGATCGCGACGAAGCTGGCGTTGCCCAGCGTGCCCTTGTCCAGAACATAGGTCCGCGCGGTGTCCGGAAGCTGAAAATTGGCGATGGCTGCCGTCGCTTCGCCGGGGGAAAAGCTGATCGCGATGTCGACTTCGCCGTCATTGATCAGCTGCAACTGGCGCGGCCCGGTCTGGGGATACGCCTCGCCCGAGCGCCAGAGATTAGGGGTCAGGTCGTCGAGAAAGGACCACAGGGGGGCTGTGACCTCGTCATAGTTGTCGCCCGCGGGCGATTGCAGGACCGACGGATCGTCGGTCAGGTCGATCAGCATCTGCTTGAGGAAGGTCGTCCCCAGAAAATCCGGCGGCTGCGGGTAGGTGAAGCGCCCCGGGTTCGCCTGCGCCCATTCGAGAATCTCGGGCGCGGATTTCGGCGGATTTTCTACCGTCGCGCTGTCATAGATGAAAACCACCTGCGCCATGGCCCAAGGGCTTTCATAGCCCTCGACCGGCACGGTGAAATCGGTCTGGACGGTCTTTCCATCCACATCGACATACTGCCAGTTCGGAAGATCCTCGGCGAAGGGGCCGAACAGCAGGCCCTGATCCTTCATCGAAGCGAAATTCGAGCCGTTGATCCAGATCATGTCGACGGCGCCGTCATCGTCCTTACCGCCTTCTTTCTCGGCCACGACGCGGCTGACGGCATCGGCGGTATCCGACAGTTTCACATGTTCCAGCGTGACGCCTTGCTCGGCCGCCTTGTCACCGATCCATGCGATGAAATCGTTGGTGGTCGTCGATCCGCCCCAAGCATGCCAGAACACGGTCTGGCCATTCGCGGCCTCCAGCACGCTGTCCCAATCGGCGGGGTCGATATCCTGCGCCATGGCAGGCAGCGCGATCAGCGCGGCGAGGGCAGTTGTCAGGCGTTTCATTTAGGGTCCTCTCAGTGAAACAGGGATCGCGCGTGCAGGACGCGCGCAATTGCGGTGAAAAAACATAGCGCGCCGAAGACCCAGGCCAGCGGGGCGAACCACGCGGGCAATAGGCATAGAAGGACGAAGAAGGCGATGGTTTCCGTACCTTCGAGCAATCCGGCGGAGTAATAGAGCGATTTCTGCCCTTGGGCCGAGGTTTCGATTCCGCGCTTTTCAGCGAGGATCGCAAAGCCGAGGAACGAGGTGCCGTTGACGTAGAAGCTCAGTAGCAAGAAGGCGGCGGGCAGTGTGTTTGCGGGATCGAGAACGGCAAAGGCGAAGGGAA
Source organism: uncultured Paracoccaceae bacterium (assembly GCA_965662745.1). Lineage (GTDB taxonomy): Bacteria > Pseudomonadota > Alphaproteobacteria > Rhodobacterales > Rhodobacteraceae > Anianibacter. Next base: position 14,069 of record CBFIJK010000051.1, on the reverse strand, counting down.
CCGCGCCGTAGAACAGGAAGTCGGACGCGATATCGAGGTATCCGCCGAAATCGGTCTTTTGCGTCGCCCGCGCAACGGCCCCGTCCAGCCCGTCGGCAAGCCGCGAGGCCAAGAGCGGCACAAGCGCCCAGCCCGGCGCGCCAAGGGCGATGACAAGCGCCGCGCCAAGCCCCAGCGCAAGGCCCGCCAGCGTCACAGAATCTGCGCCGATACCCCGCGCCGCAAGCGCACGCCCGGCCGCGTTCAGCGGCGGGTCGATCAATCGGCGCGCGGCTCCGTCGAGCATATGTGTCCCCTGGGTCAATTTGTCCGGGCACTTTGTCGAGAATTTCCGTTCGGGCAAGCCGTTCAACGCAAATGTGAAATCGTGCAACTGGTGCTTCAGGACTATTCAACACCGGCAAGCGCCATGCTAGCGACTGTTCATGATCGAGGTCTTTCTCAAGACACTGCCCTTTTTCCTGCTTATCGGCGTCGGCTATGTGGCTGCGGCGACGAAATTCTTTTCGGAATCCGCCGCCGCTGCGCTGACGAAGTTCGTCTTCTATTTCGCGCTGTCGGCGATGATCTTCCGGTTTTCGTCAAACCTTGATTTCAACGAGGTGTTCGATCCGGCCTTCATGGGCGTCTATCTGTGGGGCACGGGGCTTGTATACCTGATCGCGACCGCCGTGGCGCTGTGGCGGCAGATCGGAATGGCCGAAGCGGCGGTCGAGGCGCAATGCGCCGTAATCGGCAATATCGGTTTTCTGGGCATCCCGATGCTGGCGCTTCTTCTGGGGGAAGAGGCCGTCGGCTACATCATGATGATGCTGGCAGTGGATTTGCTGATCTTCGGTTCGCTGATCGTGATCCTGATCACCGGCAGTCGCGATGGCCGCATGTCGCTGGGGATTTTCAAGACCATCGGCAAGGGCCTTGTGACCAACCCCATGCTTGTTTCGATCTTCCTTGGGTTCTTCTGGTCGGCGGCGGATCTGCCGATTCCGGGCCCGGTGAATGAGTTCATGATCATCCTTGGAAATGCCGCGACGCCCGGTGCGCTGTTCGCCATCGGCGCATCGCTGGCGTCGAAATCGGCGGAACGCGTCAGCGTCGCGGGCTGGCTTTCGTTCTGCAAGCTGATCCTGCACCCTGCGGCAATCGCTTTGTCGGCTCTGGTCTTATGGCCGATCGAACCTTACGCGGCCTCAGTCATGATCGCATCGGCGGCACTGCCGGTGGCGGGGAATATCTACATGGTGGCGCAGTTCTACGGCGTCGCGCCGCAGCGCGTGTCGGCCTCGATCCTCGTCTCGACGGCGATCTCGATTGTGACGGTTTCAGCTGTGATTGCCTGGGTTGCCGTGGCCCCGCCGCCCCTGTAGCCCTTTGGGCAAATGCAATCTGGAGGCCGCGCGATGAAAACCCTGTCTGAAAATGCCTGCTTCGGGGGCATCCAAGGCGTCTACAGCCACGCCTCAGCCGCGACGCGCTGCGACATGACCTTTGGCATGTTCCAACCAGCCGAAGCCAAGGACGGCCCGGTCCCGGTGATCTGGTATCTGTCGGGCCTGACCTGCACCCATGAAAACGCCATGACCAAGGCGGGCGCGCAGGCCTGGGCGGCGGAACAGGGCATCGCGCTGATCTTTCCCGACACCTCGCCGCGCGGCGATGATGTGGCCGATGACGAGGCCTATGATCTGGGCCAGGGCGCAGGGTTTTATGTCAACGCCACCGAAGCCCCATGGGCCCCGCATTTCCGTATGTGGGATTATGTGACCGATGATCTGCCGTCGCTGGTGTTCGAGAATTTCGCGCTTGATCCCGACCGGCAGGGGATCACCGGCCATTCCATGGGCGGGCATGGCGCGCTGACCATCGGGATGACCTTGCCCGAACGGTTCCGGTCGATTTCCGCCTTCGCGCCGATCGCGCATCCAACGGCATCGGACTGGGGTCAGAAGCAGCTTGGCGCCTACCTGGGCGAGGATGGCGATTGGGAACGCCACGACAGCACCCTTCTGATGCGCGAAAAGGGGTTCGACGGGCCGGTTCTGATTGATCAGGGCGGCAGTGATCAGTTCCTCGATCTTCTGCAGCCCGAAGCGTTGACCGAAGCCATGGCGCGGCGGCGTCAACAGGGCATTTTCCGGATGCAGCCGGGCTATGACCACAGCTATTTCTTCGTCTCGACCTTCATGGAAGACCATGTGACCTTCCACGCCGAGGCGCTTTACGCGTGATCTATGTCGATGCCGACGCCTGCCCGGTTAAAGCCGAGGCAGAGCGCGTGGCGACGCGGCACGGGGTTAAGATCGCCTTCGTGTCGAATGGCGGTTTGCGCCCCTCGCCGAACCCGCTGGTCGAGATGGTCTATGTCGATCACGGCGCCGATGTCGCAGATATGTGGATCGCGGATCGCTGCGGCGCGGGGGATGTGGTTGTGACCAATGACATTCCGCTGGCAGCCAAGGCGGTCGAGGCGGGGGCGCTGGTGGTCAAGCCAAACGGCGAGATGCTGACCGCGGCGAATGTCGGAAATGCGCTGGCCACGCGCGATCTGATGACGGATCTGCGCGCCGCTGATCCGTTTCGGCAGGGCGGTGGTCGGCCTTTTTCCAAGGCCGACCGGTCGCGTTTCCTTGATACGCTGGAACGGGCGCTGCGTCAGGCGAGGTGATCGACCACCTCAAGGTGTTGCGCGAGGATATCGACGGTGTGTAGCCAGCGCTTCACCAGTTCGGAATCGGATGGGGCGGCGCTGACGCCGAGTTTGATCGAGCCGTCCATCACCGCCTCGACCGCCATTGACACCGGCACCGAAACCAGCCGCGCCATCGCCGTTCCACGCGCATCGCCCCAGGCATCCATGGTGAAGGTCTTGCGATAAACCTCGGCCCCGTGGTTGCGGGCACAAAGCTCGACGCACATGATAACGCGGTCCGCTTCGCCTTCGTCATAGGCATGCTTTGACCAGAAATCGGCCGACATTTCTGCCAGTCGCGCGTCGCCTTCGGGGCCCGTCAGCGTCTCGATCTCTTTGAAGATGTCTGCCCAGGCGTCCGACCACCCGTTCAGGCGCAGCGTGCCGCGCACGAATTCGCGCACCGGCCATCCGGGTTCGAATCCGTATTCTTCCATGAAAGGCAGCGAATCGCGGTTGGGATACACCTCGAACGCCTCGGGCTGCGGCAGGGGCGCGGTATAGGTCGACAGCGCGTCCCATGGGCGCTGGACGACAAGTTCTTCACCCGCACGGATGGATTTGGACGGCGAGCGCAGCGCCTTCAGCACGCCAAGCGGAGACCACGAGAATTTGTAGCGGAATGCGTTCGGCGCCTTCGGCACGCCGCCGCAGTAGGACAGGAACGACAGCTCGTTCTTGGGGTCGAACGCGTCCGAGGCGCGGTAATCTGCCATCAGCCAATGGGCCATCAGGTGGTCGATGCCGGGATCGAGACCGACCTCGTTCACCAAAGCGACGCCCGCATCCTTTGCCTTGGCATCAAGCGCGCGCATCTCGGGCGCTATGTAGCTGGAGGAGACGAACTGCGCGCCCTTCGTGATGGCCAGTTCTGCCAGCGGCACATGCCAGTCGGCGGGCAGCATCGAGACGATGACGTCGCCCTTCTCGGTCTTTGAACCAAGCGCGTCGATGTCGAAGGCGTGGATGTCCGTGGTCAGATCGCCGACCGCGTCTTTGGCCTTGTCGGTCGTGCGGTTCCAGACAGTGACGTCATGGCCCGTCTCGATCAGGCGCCGCAATCCGGGGATGGCCGACAGGCCGGTTCCGCACCAGTGAATGGTCATGGCAATTGTCCTTTTTCAGAGGTGAGTGTCGAAGGTCGCCGCCGCCCGGCCCCAGACGCCGCTGTCCAGCTGATCGAGCGTCGCCAGATGCGGCAAGAGTTGCGCGGCATAATCGGCAGAGGATTCGGCGGGAAGAAGCGAGGGCAGGTTGTCGATGGCGGTCACGTCGAGTGGCGGATCGTCATGGACCCGCAGCGCGGGCGCGTCCCAGTCTGTGGCACGGTCATAGACCTTGATGGGCGAGAAATCGGACGTTGGATCGCAGGCGATATCGCCGATCACCCGCAGCGCGCGGGGGGCTGTCTTGGCGTTGGCGGGCACGAAGACCGGGCAGCCGGGCTGGGCGAGAATGCAGTTGAGAAACACCTCATGCTCCAGCACCTCGGGGAAGGGGCCGCCATTTGCGGTCTCGGCCATGTCCCATTTTGTCACCGGCACATCCAGCGCGGCGCAAAGATCGCTTGCCCCAGTGCCGACGCGGCCCAAGGCACCGATCACGATGGCGCTGGTTTCACGGCCCTTCAGCGCGGCGCGAATGTCTTCTGTCAGCGCCTCTGCCGAAGGGTAGACGCCCACAGGTCCGGCGATATCCCCCTCGGCCTGTGCGGCAAGGCACTTCAGCGCGACTGCCGCGCCCGCAAAGCCGGCCCAATAGCCGAAGGCGGCAATCCGGCGACCCGTCTCATCGACGAGGTATTCCAGATCGAACAGCCGCCCGCCGCCCGCGCGGAACCGATCAAGCAGAACCCGCCCCGACGGCTGACCCTTGAAGGCGTGCCCGAACATGATGTGCCGATGGGTCAGCGGCGTGCCGTCTTCGGGCAGTTCCTTCAGCCCGAAGATCAGCGCGTCGCCAGGCGCATAGGGCCAGCTGCCCTCTTCAGCGATCGAGCAGCCCGCCGCACGGTAGCCGTCGATCGGCACGGCGCGCTGGCGGCTTTCCTCGACGGTGACTTCGAACCCCAGTTCGATCAGGCGCGCTGCGCCCTCGGGCATCAGTCCGACGCGCTGTTCATGATCACGCTGTTCGGCGCGGACCCAAAGATGAACCATGGCGGGCGTCCTTTCGCTAGAAGTAGGTCCGGGCATGCAGCCGGTCCGGCATGTCGAGATGCGGGGTCGCGTTGAACCCGGCAAAAACATTGCCCTGCGGCATCACGAGAACCCGGTGGATCGAGGTATTTCGGATAGGGACAAGGATGCTTGCCATGCGCGCGGGATCAAGATCCAGCATATGCCGGATCATCATTCCGATGACGCCGCCTGAGGTCACGCATAGGATCCGCCGCCCCGGCTGAGTGGCCAGCGCAAGCACCTCGGCCACGCGGGATTCGAACGAGGCGAAGCTTTCGTTGCCCTGGATATCGGCGCGGTGCCAGGCCTCCATCACGTCTCTGATGTGGTTCGGGAAATCCTCGGGCGTCGACATCGCCTTGCCGGTGGTTTCCGCATGAGCGCGGGCAAGGTTGAAATAATCCAGCTCGTTCAGGCGCGCGTCCTCTTCCACGGCAGCGCCTAGATCGCCGATGCCTTGTGCGGTTTCGCGGTGGCGGCGCAGGGTGCCCATCAGGACCTGATCGAAGCTGTCTTCGTTGGCGCGCAGCCACTCGCCCGTCCATCGTGCTTGCTGATGGCCAAGATCGGACAGACGGTCATACCCGTCCTCGTCCGTCGCGTGGGAATTGGCCTGTCCGTGGCGTACCAGAATAATCTCGCCCACCTGTCTCTCCTGCGGCTGGGTGCAGGTTGGACCTAGAGCGAAGCGCGGCCCCCCGGCAACCCGAAAGGCGAATGCGGGATCAGTAGACGTGCATGATGCCCTTGATCATCGGCAGCAGCAGCGCGGCGACAAGTCCGACGATGGCGCCAATGGCAACACGGATGGGAAGGCGCGGCACGCTGGGTGCCGCCGCGCTGAGGCCGGCGCACACACAGGCATAAAAGGCGAGCGTGATCGGATCCATGCCGCGTTCATATCACAGCTTTGTGTGAGTCGCGCCTTCAAAACGGGGACTTGACCATCGCGTCCAATTCGCCACCATGGCGGAACCGCGCGAGACGTGCCGACCACCGGCCTTTCGCATGGAACAGCCTCAGGACCACGAAAACGTGGCCGGGGTCGCCGACAGGTTCGGCACAGGGAGGAGAACAGGGTGGCAAACGCAACAGGCGCTTCCGGCGCTTTGAAATCCGTACCTGCTTTGCTGCGGCGCAACGCGCGCGAATTGGGATCGCGAACGGCGTATCGCGAGAAGGAATTCGGCATTTGGCAAAGCTGGACTTGGGCTGAAGCAGAACAAGAGATAGAGGCGCTTGCGCTGGGCCTGATGGGGCTAGGCGTTGAGCGCGGTGAATATGTCGCCGTGATCGGGCGCAATCGCCCGGCGCTTTATTGGTCGATGGTCGCGGCGCAGATGGCGGGAGGCGTTCCCGTGCCACTCTATCAGGACGCCAATGCCGAAGAGATGGCTTATGTGCTCGACCATTGCGGCGCTCGCGTGGTCATCGTCAGCGATCAGGAGCAGGTCGACAAGGTGATCGAGGTGCAGGACAAGGTCCATGGCATCGACGAGATCGTCTATCTCGATCCGCGCGGATTGCGGAAATACGACCATTCCAAGCTGCACGCCCTTTCGGGCTTGATCGAGAGCGGCAGGGCCGCAGGGAACGATCTGCGCACAGAGATGGCCGCGCGCGAGGCGGAACTGGATTACGACAGCACCTGCGTGATGCTGTATACCTCGGGCACGACCGGACGGCCGAAAGGCGTTGTCCTGTCGAACCGGAACATCATCGAAAGTGCCAAAAGCTCTGTCGAGTTCGACAAGCTGACCGGCGAGGAAGAAGTGCTCGCCTATCTGCCGATGGCCTGGGTCGGGGATTTCATCTTCTCGATCGGGCAGGCGTATTGGACGGGGTTCTGCGTCAACTGCCCCGAAAGCGCCGAGACGATGCTGACGGACCTGCGCGAGATCGGGCCGACCTATTTCTTTGCGCCGCCGCGCGTGTTCGAGACGCAGCTGACGACGGTGATGATCCGCATGGAAGACGCCAGCCGGATCAAGAAATGGATGTTCGACCGCGCCATGGCCGTTGCGCGCAGGGTCGGGCCGGATATTCTTGATGGAAAATCCGTCAGCGCAATGGACCGGCTGAAATACAAGTTGGGCGAGATATTCATCTACGGGCCGCTGAAAAACACCATGGGCATGAGCCGCGTGCGTGTCGGATATACTGCCGGTGAGGCGATCGGACCCGAGATTTTCCAGTTTTACCGCTCTCTCGGGATCAACCTGAAACAGCTTTACGGTCAGACCGAGGCGTCGGTGTTCATCACGGTGCAGCCGGATGGCGAAGTGCGCGCCGATACGGTGGGCGTGCCCGCCCCCGGCGCCGAGATTCGGATCGGCGAGACGGGCGAGGTGTTCTATCGCTCACCGGGTGTGTTCGTGGAATACTTCAAGAACCCCGAGTCCACGGCCAGCACCAAGGATGCAGATGGCTGGGTCGCGACCGGCGATGCCGGGTTCGTCGAGCCCGATACCGGGCATCTGCGGATCATCGACCGCGCCAAGGATGTGGGCAAGATGGCGAACGGTGCGCTCTATGCGCCGAAATACGTCGAGAACAAGCTGAAGTTCTATCCCAACATCCTGGAAGCGGTGGTCTTCGGCGCGGGGCGCGAGACCTGTACGGCCTTCATCAATATCGACCTGACGGCGGTCGGAAACTGGGCCGAGCGGAACAACATCGCCTATTCGTCCTACCAGGAACTCGCGCAGCACCCGAAGGTCTACGAGATGATCCAGGAGCACGTCGAAGAGGTGAACCGGTCGATTGCCGGGGACGAGATGCTGTCGGGCTGCCAGGTTCACCGGTTCCTGATCCTGCACAAGGAACTCGACGCGGATGATGGCGAGATGACGCGCACACGGAAGGTGCGGCGCGCAGTTGTCGGCGAGAAGTTCGATGACCTTGTGACCGCTCTCTATGACGGGTCGGACAGCGTCTACACAGAGACGGAAGTGACCTATGAGGACGGTCGCAAGGGCAAGATCAAGGCGACGCTTCGGGTGGCCGATGCCAAGACCGTGCCGGTAGAGGCAAAGCCGATCGCAGAGGTGGCGGCATGACGGTGCGGCGCTCGCGCTTCGCGCATCGCCCCGCCCGCCATCCCGCAAAGCGCACGTTCGGAAAGGAGCAGTCCAATGCTTGACGCGACCGAAGGTTATGTGACCGAGGATGGCCGCCAGATTGGCGGCGTGATGATGGAAATGAGGAACATCACCCTGCGCTTTGGCGGTGTGGTGGCGATCAAGGACATCTCGTTCGACATCCGCGAGGGCGAGATCCGCGCGATCATCGGGCCGAACGGCGCGGGCAAATCCTCGATGCTCAACGTCATTTCGGGGTTCTACAACCCGCAGGAAGGCGAGGTCTGGTTCCACGGCAAGAAACGCGCGCCTATGAAGCCGTATCAAGTCGCGCGTCAGGGCATCGCGCGGACCTTTCAGAACATCGCCCTCTTCGAAGGCATGACCGTCCTCGACAATGTCATGACCGGGCGCCTGACGCAGATGAAAGCGCCGATCTGGGCGCAGGCCGTCTGGTGGGGCAAGGCAGAGCGCGAAGAGGTCGAGAACCGCGCCTATGTCGAGAAGATCATCGACTTTCTTGAAATCCAGACCATCCGCAAGACCCCCGTTGGCCGCTTGCCCTACGGCTTGAAGAAACGGGTGGAACTGGCACGCGCGCTGGCGGCCGAGCCAAAGCTGTTGCTTCTGGACGAGCCGATGGCGGGCATGAATGTCGAGGAAAAAGAGGACATGAGCCGCTTCATCCTAGACGTGAACGACGAATTTGGCACCACCATAGCGCTGATTGAGCACGATATGGGTGTTGTCATGGACCTGTCGGACCGCGTGGTCGTGATGGATTACGGCAAGAAGATCGGCGACGGCACACCTAGCGAAGTGCGCGCCAACCAGGCGGTGATCGACGCCTATCTGGGTGTGGCCCATGACTGACATCAAGCACATCGGAAAAGGGGCGCAACATGCCTGACCAGCTACTATTTGCCATCGAGGTGACGCTGAACGGGCTGATGGCCGGGGTGCTCTATGCGCTCGTCGCGCTGGGCTTTGTGCTGATCTACAAGGCGTCCGGCATCTTCAACTACGCACAAGGGGTCATGGCGCTGTTCGCGGCGCTGACGCTTGTGGGGATCATGGAAGGGCAGGTGCCCTTCAGCCATCTGATCAACGCGATGCTGGGCACGGATGTGCACCATTTCGGTTGGCACATGCCCGCCTTCCTCGCGATCCTTCTGACAATGGCGGTGATGGTGCTTCTGGCCTGGGTCGTGAACACGCTGATCTTCAGGCATCTCGTGGGGCAAGAGCCGATCATCCTTTTCATGGCGACCATTGGGCTTGCCTATTTCCTTGAAGGTTTCGGCGACATCATGTGGGGGTCCGACATCAAGACGCTCGATGTGGGTCTGCCGCAGGGTCTGAACGGGTTCATCGACGAAACCACGTTCAACGCCTTTGGATACGGGTTCTTCATCGACAATCTCGACATGGTGGCGACCGTGATCGCGGCGATGCTGGTCTTGGCGCTGGTGGCGTTCTCGCAATACACCAAACAGGGCCGGGCCCTTCGCGCTGTGGCCGACGATCACCAGGCGGCGTTGTCGGTCGGTATCTCGCTGAATTTCATCTGGGTGCTTGTGTGGTCGATCGCGGGGTTCGTCGCGATGGTCGCGGGCATCATGTGGGGCGCGAAATCAGGCGTTCAGTTCTCGCTGTCGCTGATCGCGCTCAAGGCGCTGCCGGTCCTGATGCTGGGCGGGTTCACCTCGATCCCGGGCGCTATCGTCGGCGGGCTGATCATCGGCGTGGGCGAGAAACTGTTCGAGTTCATCGTCGGCCCGCTGGTCGGCGGCGCGACCGAGAACTGGTTTGCATATGTGCTGGCGCTGATCTTCCTCGTCTTCCGGCCGCAGGGCCTGTTCGGCGAAAAAATCATCGAGAGGGTGTAGCGCGATGAAGATGACCGCACTTCTCTGCACCCTGTCCTGGTCGGCCTTCTGGGTCTTTGGCGGCCTTGCGCTGCTGACGCCCAACTCTGAGACGACAACGCTTTTGATCTCGACCCTTCTGTCGGCAACCGGGCTTCTGGCCGGGGTCGTATTTTACCTTCGGCTATCCAGAACGGGAGGCGTCTGATGCTGTATCGCGAAGCGGGTGACTTCAAGACCACCTATCAGGACGACGCGCAGACCTTTCCGATCAAGTTCGACCGGTATCGCTATTACGCGGTCGTTGCGATCGGCTTTGCCATCGTGCCGTTCCTCTTGAACGACTACTGGGTCAATGCGATCTTCCTGCCGTTCCTGATCTATTCCATCGCTGCGATCGGGCTGAACATCCTGACGGGATACTGCGGGCAGGTGTCGCTGGGCACCGGCGGGTTCATGGCTGTAGGGGCCTATGCCTGCTACAAGCTGATGACGGCCTTCCCGGAGGTGAACATCTTCATCCATATTCTGCTTGCGGGCGGGATCACGGCGGGGGTCGGCGTGCTGTTCGGCCTGCCATCGCTGCGGATCAAGGGGTTCTATCTGGCTGTCGCGACACTTGCGGCGCAGTTCTTCCTTGTCTGGCTTTTCAACCGCGTGCCGTGGTTCTACAACTATTCGGCCTCAGGCCAGATCTCGGCGCCCGAACGTACGCTGTTCGGCATCAATATCACCGGCCCGAATACCGAGGCCTGGGCGACATACCTTTTCTGTCTTGTCTTCGTGTTCCTCAGCGCTTGGCTGGCGCGGAACCTGACGCGCGGGTCAGTGGGGCGCCGGTGGATGGCGATCCGTGACATGGACATCGCGGCGGAAATCATCGGGGTGAACCCGCTGACCGCCAAGCTGACGGCTTTTGCGGTCTCGTCCTTCTTTGTCGGCATCGCGGGCGCGCTGTTCTTCTCGGTCTATCTGGGCGCAGTCGAGGTCGGAGAGGTCTTCGGAATCCAGAAATCCTTCCTCGTTCTCTTCATGATCATCATCGGTGGTCTTGGCTCGATCTTCGGGTCTTTCGCGGGGGCGGCATTCCTTGTGCTGATGCCGGTTCTTCTGAAGAACGTGCTGGTTGGCGGGATGGGATGGCCGACGGATCTGGCCGCGCATATCGAATTCATGATCGTCGGCGGGCTGATCATCACCTTCCTCATCGCAGAGCCGCACGGGCTGGCCCAGCTGTGGCGCGTGACGAAGGAGAAACTGAGACTTTGGCCTTTCCCCCACTAGGGGCGGGCCGGAACGCGGCGGGATGATCCCGCCGGACCACCGGAAGACGGGCGGCGCGAACCCCCGCAATCCGGGCACACCAAACGAGTGAACCAAGGGAGGAATACTCGGATGAAACTGAAACTAGCAAGCATGGCGCTGGCCGGCCTCATGGCCGCGGCGCCCGCGATGGCGGAACTTGTCGTGCCGTCGCTGTCCTATCGCACCGGCCCCTATGCGGCGAACGGCATCCCGTTCGCGGACGGGTTCCACGATTACTTCAAGCTGTTGAACGAGCGCGACGGCGGCATCGGCGGCGAAATGGTCCGGGTGATCGAATGCGAGACCGGCTATAACACCGAGAAAGGCGTCGAGTGCTACGAGTCGACCAAGGGCGAAGGCAGCCTAGTCTATGCACCCCTGTCGACTGGCATCACCTATCAGCTGATCCCGAAAGCATCCGCTGATGGCATTCCGGTGCATTCGATGGGCTATGGCCGGACCTCTGCCAAGAACGGCAAGGTGTTCGAGTGGGTCTTCAACTACCCCGCGAACTACTGGGACGGTGCGTCGATCGCTGTGAAGCACCTGCTTGAAGAGAATGGTGGCAATCTCGACGACAAGAAGATCGCTCTGGTCTACCACAACTCGGCCTATGGCAAGGAACCGATCCGCACGCTGGAAAACCTGTCCGAAAAGCACGGGTTCGAGCTTGTCCTTCTGCCCGTCGACCATCCCGGTCAGGAACAGAAGTCCCAGTGGCTTCAGATCCGCCGCGAGCGTCCCGACTTTGTCCTGATGTGGGGCTGGGGCGTGATGAACCAGGTCGCGATCCAGGAAGCTTCGAACATCCGGTTCCCGATGGAAAACTTCATCGGCATCTGGTGGTCCGGCTCCGAGAATGACGTGATGCCCGTGGGCGAGAACGCAGACGGCTACAAGGCGCTGAACATGCACCTGCCGGGCGATGATTTCCCGCTTTATGCCGAGCTTCAGGCCAACGTCTACGACGCGGGCATGGCATCGGGTGCAGGCGATCAGCACGGCACGGTTCTGTATAACCGGGGTCTCTACAACGCGATGATCATCGCGGAATCCATCGCGAAGGCGCAGGAAATCCACGGCGTGTCCGACATCACCCCCGCGCAGCTGCGCGACGGGATGGAGGCGCTTGAGATTACCGAAGCACGCATGACCGAACTTGGTCTGCCGAACTTCGGCCCCGAGATCACGGCAAGCTGTGAGAACCACGGCGGCCAGGGTCTTGGCATCGTTCAGCAGTGGAACGCCACGGACGGCGAGTGGGTGCAGATCACCGACTACATCGAATCCGACAAAGAGGTGATCGACGCGCTCGTCACCGAGGATTCGATGGCCTATGCGGACGAAAACAACATCGAGCTGCGCTGCGAATAAGCCGCAGTCTGCATGACATCGGGCGGCCCGGCAGGTTCGGGCCGCCCTTTCCACCGGGGCAGGGAGAGATGGGTATGGCCCAGAGCACGGATAACACCCAAGGACAGCCGGGCACGAAACCCGGAGGCGCCGCTGCGCGCCCCGATGGCGGCATTGCCACCGGAAAGCCGCTGGACGGCCCCCTGTCATCGACCTCGGATGCGCCCGTTTCCAAGGGTGGGGGCATCACGCCAGCCAAGGGCGAGGCGCTGCTTGAGGTCAACAATATCGAAGTGATCTACAACCATGTCATTCTGGTCCTCAAAGGCGTGTCGCTAACGGTGCGCCAGGGCGGTATTACCGCGCTTCTGGGCGGCAATGGCGCTGGCAAGACGACGACGCTGAAGGCGATCTCGAACCTGCTGCATTCTGAACGGGGCGAAGTGACCAAGGGCACGATCCGGTATCGTGGCGATCTGATCGCGGATTCGACGCCGAACGATCTGGTCAAGCGCGGTGTCATTCAGGTGATGGAAGGTCGCCACTGTTTCGAACATCTGACCGTCGAGGAAAACCTGATGACCGGCGCCTATACGCGCGGCGACGGGAAGGGCGCGATCGATGCCGATCTCGACATGGTCTACACGTATTTCCCGCGCCTGAAGGAACGGCGCAAGAGCCAGGCGGGCTATACCTCGGGTGGCGAACAGCAGATGACGGCGATCGGCCGCGCGCTGATGTCCCGCCCCGAGACGATCCTGCTGGACGAGCCGTCGATGGGCCTTGCCCCGCAGCTTGTCGAAGAGATCTTCACCATCGTGAAGAACCTTAACGAGAAAGAAGGCGTGTCCTTCCTGTTGGCCGAGCAGAACACAAACGTCGCGCTGCGCTACGCGCATTACGGCTACATCCTGGAATCTGGGCGTGTCGTGATGGATGGCGAGGCGAAGGCGCTGCGCGAGAACCCGGATGTAAAGGAATTCTACCTCGGAATGTCCGATGAGGGCCGCAAAAGCTTTCGCGACGTGCGGTCCTATCGCCGCCGCAAACGCTGGCTTGCTTGACAGATTGTCACACCGGAACACTGTGGCGTGCTGAACGCCCTCGTGAAGGGATCGTGATCACGCCGAATGCTACCGATTGCCCCTAGGGAACCCGCCGCACGGGGTGGCGGGACCTTTCTCTTGGGAGAGATATCATGACACGCACATTCCTTCTTTCGACCGTTCTGGCCTTTGGTACCGCGCAGGGCGCATTCGCGGCGGCCCATGCCGTCGATCCGGCAACGCTGACATGCGGCGATCTTGCCGCGATGGAAGCGGGCGCGCAGATGAAGGCCGTCGAGGCCGTGTCCATGGCCAGTCATTCCGATGACATGATGGCCGAGGGTGAAGAGATGATGGAAAGCGAGGAAATGGCCGACGGCGAAGAGATGATGGCCGAAGGCGAAGAAATGGCTGATGGCGATGATATGATGGCCGATGACGGGATGATGATGGACGACGTCATGGCCGCCTGCGACGGAAAGGCCGACATGATGGTCATGGACGTCATGATGACCGACATGAACTGATCTTCCGCCGGGCTGCCCTTT
>CBFIJK010000050.1:0-24726 GCA_965662745.1 uncultured Paracoccaceae bacterium | reverse complement strand
CGAATGGTGTCGTCGTCCAGATAGAGAAACATTGCGATCTGAGCGCAACTTTCTCCATCGTCCAACAGCAAGATCGCATTTGCCCTGCGGGCAATGCCGTGGTCTTCGCGCTGGCGACGCACGCAGGCCTCAAGCTCAAGGCGTTCTGCTGCGGAAAGAAAACCGGGACAAATCATACCCGTAGCTGAATCGTTCCACGCCCAAGCGTCAAGACGTCAAATTCGGCTTCCGAAGGACTCAGAGTATAACATATCAATGGGCCTGTTGGTTAACCCAATCTCTGGTAATCATCTGGGGCAGGGGCACTTGTGTCAATGACCAACCCTAGAATTCTAAGTTTTCTTTCTCAATCATAGCGGGTTTCTCACACATCACGTCATGTAGGTGTAGCCCCGCGCGCCCCACAAGATATAGTGGAGGACGACTCAGAACCACAAAGGAGCGCACTATGCCGCTGACCCCAGACCAACTGGCCGAAATCGACGCATTGCGCGCCAATCCGCAACCGACCCTGCGCGCTGTCGCTCCCGGCATGGAGGCGCATCTCTATAAGGCGCACGAGGTCCTCGACCACGGCTTCATCCGCGTCATCGATTACATGGGCGACGATGCGGCAATCTGCCAAGCGGCCCGCGTCTCCTACGGCAAGGGCACAAAATCCGTGCAAAACGACGAGGGGCTGATCCGCTACCTCATGCGCCACTGGCACTCCACCCCTTTCGAGATGTGCGAAATCAAGCTGCACGTCAAACTGCCCGTCTTTGTGGCCCGCCAGTGGATCCGGCACCGCACGGCCAACGTCAACGAATACTCTGCGCGCTACTCCATTCTCGACCGTGAATTCTACATCCCCGAACCCTCCCAATTGGCCGCACAATCTGTCATCAACAACCAAGGTAGAGGCGAAGCCTTAACAGGCGATGAAGCCGCACGCGTTCTCGAAATCCTCAAGGGGGATGCGGCCCGCACCTATGACCACTATGCCGAAATGATCTCGGATGAGGGCAAGCAAGGCCTCGCCCGCGAACTCGCCCGCATGAACCTGCCCGCAAACATCTACACACAGTGGTACTGGAAAGTAGACCTGCACAACCTCTTCCACTTCCTGCGCCTGCGCGCCGACAGCCACGCCCAGTACGAGATCCGCGTCTATGCCGATGCGATCGCGGCCATGGTCAAGGACTGGGTCCCCCACGCCTATGCCGCCTTCGAGGATTACCGGATGGGCGGGGCAACACTCTCGTCAAAGGCGATTGATTGTGTGCGTCGGATGCTGAAGGGCGAAGAGGTGACGCAAGAGACGTCAGGAATGTCGAAGGGCGAGTGGCGAGAGTTTATGGCTGTCATCGAATAGTCAAAAGGGCCGCGCCCGAGCCTGGGAGGGCGCGGCAACCTAAGAATGGTGCGGAGCACCGTCGCTTCGCCATCCTGCAGTTCGGTGCGTAACGTCAGCAATGCGCCCTCCCGGGGGGAGGGTCGGGCGCGGCCCGGCCGGTGGCCGGGCGACCGGGGAACAGGCCGGTCGCCACATTCTGACGAAACGAACTGTTTCCAGACAACCTTTTGACACAATTAACTATCCCGGCGATAAGGGCGGTGTGCGTGGGGGCGACGCGCAATCATGGGGGTTCTCCATGCGTATTCTGACCGTCGCCGCGGGCGCATTTATCCTGTCCGCATCCACCGCTTTCGCCTGGCAAAGCCATTACGACAACGGTGTCGTCACGGGTTTCCAGCCGAACAATCCCAACACAAACTTCCGTATGACCGCCTATCCGACGGCAAACTTCTGCCCCGCGGGCCTGTCGCCCGTGTCCATCGGCGGCGTGATCTGCTGCGGCGTGCCCAACGCGGCGCCCGACCCGGTCTACCATCCCCGTCCCAAGCACAAGCCGCAGGGCACCTACGTCGCCTACGGCAAGGGTGCGGGCGATGGCTATGTCGACAAGGGCTATCGCAACTGACGGAAACGCTGAGTTTCAGTCTGATGAATTGACCCAAAGCGCTGCCCGGTTAGCCTTGCTGGAAACTCCAGAGGCGTCGGGCATCGCGTAACCTGGTGGGGAATGACTATGACACCGAAAACGATGATCGGCGCGGCTCTGGCTGGCCTGATGCTCACCGCCGCTCCGGCGCTGGCGAACAACTACGGATACGGACATGGATACGGCGGGGCCTATTCGGGCTTCGGTTCTTCCAAGGCCGACGCGCGGTATATCGGCAAGTACAAGCCCGTTCCGGGCTGCTGCGCCAACGCGCCCTATCCACGCGAACAGCTGAACACAAAGCGGTATATCTACCCGAACGGCACCCAGGTGATCGTCTATCCGGGCGACGGCGCAGGCTACCAGGAATTCTGGTGGCAGCAGAACTGACATAGGCAAAAGGCGGTCCCTTGCCGGGGCCGCCTTGCGCCCGTCAGGCGTCGTTCAGATCGCTTTCAGATCCGAGGCAGAGGCGCGGCCATCGCGGCCTTCGCGCATCTCGTACTCGATCTTCATGTTGTCCTGCAGGCCGGTCATACCCGCCCGCTCGACCGCCGAGATATGCACGAACACATCCTTGCCGCCATCATCGGGTGCGATGAAGCCGTAGCCTTTGGTGGTGTTGAACCATTTCACGGTGCCAGTGGCCATCCGCATGCTCCTTCGAATTGACCGCCCGCGGAAGTGCGGCGGGGTGGTGCAGCCAGGTCTTCCAAGTCTATCGGCTGCTCCGGTCAAGGGAGCGGTCGTCGTAGAAAGTCTGTCGTCACGGATATAAAGACTGCCAAAGATCGGCTGTTTTGCAAGGATTCGGCGCGATCCGACATGGAAATTTCATGAATTGGCGAAGAAATTGGCAATGATATTCTACGGGTTGAAAAGCTGCGACACCTGCCGAAAGGCGCTGAAAGAGCTTGCTGCAGCAGGGGTTACGCCGACTGTGATGGATGTGCGGGCGGATGGCGTGGACCACGAAACACTGGCGCGATTTTATGCAGAACTGGGCGACGCGCTGGTCAACACGCGCTCGACCACCTGGCGCGGGCTTGGCGAGGCAGAGCGCTCTGGCGATCCGGTGACCCTTCTGGCCGCGCATCCTACGCTGATGAAGCGCCCCGTGATCGACACCGGCGATGCGCTTTACCTCGGCTGGGGCAAGGAAACTCGCGCGGCGCTTCTTGGGTAGTGTGCCCGTCGTTCCTATCTGAAACGGGCAACGGGCAGGAGAATACGATGCGCAACGCGGCTTTGACGCTTGGGGTGATCGGCGGGATAATCGGGATGATCGTCGGCTTTTTCGGCTATGGCTATACCGAGCTGATGGCCTTTCTCGGCGAGACGCCCGAATTCGCGCCCGTGGTCGAGAACGTGGACCGCATCCGCATTGTCAGCCTTTTGTCGCCCGTCCTTGCCATCGCGGGCGGTGCCATGGCCCGGTCGAGCGCGCAACTGGGCGGCGCCATGATGCTACTGTCGGCGGCGGGCATGTGGTGGGCGTTCGGCTTTGGCGTCTTCACGATGTTTCCCATCGCGTTCTGTGCCTTGGGCGGTCTTCTGGCCTTGGCCGCGACGAAACCCGACGCGGCCTAGGGCCTGAAGCTTAGCGTGCCAGATCGGGCGGCAGGGCGTCCTGCGCCAGGCTTTCCGCGACCTCGGACACCGGCAGAACCTGCGTCTGCTTTTCGCCAAGGCGCCGCACGGTGACGGTCTTTTCTTCGACTTCGCGCCCGCCAATGGCCAGGATCACCGGCACCTTGCCCAGCGAATGTTCGCGGACCTTGTAGTTGATCTTCTCGTTGCGGACATCAGGCTCTGCCCGAACGCCGCGCGCCTGAAGATCGGCGACAACCTCGTGCACATAATCGTCAGCATCCGACACGATGGATGCAACGACAACCTGCCTGGGGGCGAGCCAGAAGGGCAGTTTGCCAGCATGTTCCTCGATCAGAATGCCGATGAACCGCTCGAACGACCCCAGCGTCGCGCGGTGCAGCATGACCGGGCGATGCTTCATGCCGTCTTCGGCGATGTAGTTCGCGTCAAGCCGTTCGGGCAGCACGAAATCCACCTGATGCGTGCCGCACTGCCAGTCGCGGCCGATGGCGTCGGTCAGAACGAATTCCAGCTTTGGTCCATAGAACGCCCCTTCGCCCGGGTTCATTTCCGGCTCGAACCCGGCCTTGCGGGTGGCGGCAAGCAGGGCTGCCTCGGCCTTGTCCCAAACCTCGTCCGATCCCGCGCGGGTCTCGGGCCGATCCGAAAACTTCACCTTGAAGGTCGGAAAGCCAAGATCGCCGTAGACTTCGGACAGGAACTGGATGAAGCGCGCGGTTTCGGATTCGATCTGATCCTCGCGGCAGAAGATATGCCCGTCATCCTGGGTGAAGCCGCGCACGCGCATGATGCCGTGCAGGGCACCCGATGGTTCATACCGGTTGCACGAGCCGAATTCAGCCATGCGCAGTGGCAATTCCCGGTAGGATTTCAGGCCCTGATTGTAGACCTGCACATGGCAGGGGCAGTTCATGGGCTTCAGCGCATTCACCGCCTTTTCGCGCGCATGTTCCTCGTCTACCTCGACGATGAACATGTGCTCTTGGTACTTTTCCCAGTGCCCCGAGGCTTCCCACAGCTTGCGGTCCACGACCTGCGGGGTGTTCACCTCGACATAGCCGCCCCGGCGCTGCTGGCGGCGCATGTAGTCCTGCAGGGTGGTGTAGATCATCCATCCATTGGGGTGCCAGAACACCTGACCGGGTGCCTCTTCCTGCATGTGGAAAAGGTCCATCTCGCGGCCCAGCTTGCGGTGGTCGCGCTTCCCGGCTTCTTCCAGCATGTTGAGGTGCTGTTTCAGGTCGTCGCGGTTCTTGAAGGCCACGCCGTAGATGCGCTGCAGCATCGGGCGGCTGGAATCGCCGCGCCAGTAGGCACCTGCGACGCTCATCAGCTTGAAGGCATCGCCGGGGACCTGACCGGTGTGCTGAAGATGCGGGCCACGGCACAGATCCTGCCAGTCGCCATGCCAATACATACGGATGGGCTGGCCATCGTCGGGGATCATGTTCACCAGTTCGACCTTGTAGTTCTCGCCGGTCTTTTCGTAATGCGCGATGGCGTCTTCGCGCGACCAGACTTCGGTGCGCACGGGATCGCGGGCGTTGATGATCTCTTTCATCTTCGCCTCGATCTGGCCGAGGTCTTCGGGTGTGAACGGCTCTTTGCGGTCGAAATCGTAATACCAGCCATCCTTGATGACCGGGCCGATGGTAACCTTCACATCAGGCCAGATCTCCTGCACTGCGCGGGCCATGATATGCGCAAGATCGTGCCGGATCAGTTCCAGTGCCTGCACATCGTCCTGCATGGTGTGGATCGCGATCTCGGCATCGGTGTCGATTGGCCATTGCAGATCGTGATGCGCGCCATTGACGGTCGCAGAGATCGCCTTTTTCGACAGGGATTTCGATATGCTCTCGGCGACGGCGGCGGGGGTGATCCCAGCGTCGTATTCGCGCGCATTTCCATCGGGGAAGGTGAGTGAAATCTGGGCCATTGCAGGCTCCTCGTCGGTTTGGCGCCCACGGAACGCCCGATTGCGGGTATATGTACGCCGCCGATGTGCCCCCTTGCGCCCGCGCCGTCAAGTCGGGCGCCCGTATGTCCGGACGCCCTGGTGTGTGGGCATGGCCGTAAGGCCACAGCGTTTAGCCAATCAGGATCGCACCCCCGACCACCAAGGTGCAGATCCAGCCCCCTGTGAACAGAAGCGGGCGTACGGGAAGCACGGGGTAGCCGCCGATCATCCAGACCACATGGGCGAGGCGCAGGAAGAAAAAGATTATCGTTGCCCAGACCGTCACCTCATTCGACACGCCTACAAGATGCGCGATCAGGACAAGCGCCGCAAAGGGCAGCAATTGTTCGAGGAGGTTAAGATGCGCGCGATACGCGCGATGGACCCAGGGTACCGTTCCCGCAACGTCATGCGGACGATTGCCCTCGGGCTGCGGCACCGGCGTCGTGTTCACGCCATAGATATACGGCACCCATAGCGACGCCGCGAGCAAGGCGGTCAGCGTCAGCCAGAACAACTCTGTCGTCATGCGCCCATGTCCCCTTGGTTGAAGCGGATTGCCTCACCGGTTTCCAGCCAGGTTTTCAGCCCGGCCGCCCAACGCTGCCAGCCGTCATGGACGCCTTCACCGGCCACGACCGGAAAGTGCAGGTCGTAGTGTTCGATGGTCAGGCGGCAATGAGCGCCTTCTTCGTCGATCAGGAACACGGTACGCGAGGGCGGCACCTCTCCTTCCCAATGCGGCTCGAAGGTCGAGACGATCCGCGATTTCGGCACCGCCTCGATCGTGCGGCATTTCATCATGATGCCGCCGTCGGGCGTGTGATAGATCAGCGTGTCGTTCTCCTGCACCACCTTCGGGGACAGGAAATGATAGGCCGACATCTGTTCGGGATCGACTAGCGCATCCCACAGCGCATCGCGCGTGCAGCGAATGAACGTGTGCATGACAAGGTCGGGTTTTGCGGTTTCGTCGAGCATGGTCTTTGATCCTTCCAATCGGGATTTGAGGGTGAGCGTCGCGCGCGCAGCGGGCTTTGCGAGAAGCGGGTCGATCCAGCGGTCGATCAGCTCCTGCAGGGGCAGGGCATTGAGGTAGTGATATTTGAACCGTCCGCGCTTCACGGTCGTGATCAAGGACGCCTCTTCAAGAACCTTCAGGTGCTTCATGACCCCGAACCGGGTCATGTCGAGCCGCGCTTCGAGATCGGAAAGTGTTTGGCCGTTCTCGGTCTTGAGAGCGTCCAAAAGGGCGCGGCGCGACGGGTCGTTCAGGGCTTTGAAGATTGCATCCATGGGGTGCTTATATGTGATTCGATCGTCACGTGACAATATGGTCACGTGAAAAATCCTGACATGGACTATCTAGGGGCAGGCAGTCATCAGGGACCCGGCATGGCGAACGACTTTCAGGAAGAGATCTTCGAACAACTGACGGGCGCCGATGGCGCGGCCGATGACCTGACCGGGGCACAGGCAAAGCACGAGGCGGGGAACGGCTTGCGGCACGCCTTGTCGCTGTCCATGACCAAGATCGCGGACGGGCTGATCGACCCAAAGCTGGTGCTGGCCTGGCTGGTGTCGAATGTCGGCGCGCCGGCATTCTTCGTCGGTCTTCTGGTCCCGATCCGTGAGGCCGGGGCGCTCTTGCCGCAAATCTTTACCGTCAACCGCATCCGCGCGATGGACCGGCGCAAATGGGCCTGGGCGAGCGGCAGCCTTGTGCAGGGGATCGCGGCAGCGGCCATCGTGCTGGTCGGCCTGCTCCTTCAAGGCTGGATCGCTGGGGCGTTGATCGCCGGGTCGCTGGCGGTGCTGGCACTGGCAAGGTCGGTCTGTTCGGTCAGCTACAAGGACATCCTTGGCAAGACCGTGGGCAAGTCCCGGCGCGGCGCGATCACCGGCATCGCAAGTTCCACCGCATCCGTCGCCGTGGTGATTTTCGCGCTGATCCTGATGACCGGGATCATCGACCGCCGCACGCTGGTCCTTGGGGCAGTTGCACTTGCGGCAATCCTCTGGGTCGCAGCGTTCGGGGTGTTTTCCACCCTTCAGGAAGAGCCGAAGCCCGCAGGCGACGGAAAAGGCGTCCCGTGGGAGCATTTCGGGCTTCTGAAGGAAGACCCTCAGCTTGTTCGCTTCATTGCCGTGCGCGGCCTTCTGGTCGGCACTGCCCTCGCGCCCCCGTTCCTCGTCGTTCTGGGCGGCGAAAGCGGCGAGGCGTTCCAGCGCCTCGGCGCGCTGGTGCTCGCCTCGTCCGCCGCATCCTTTCTGTCGAGCTATGTCTGGGGCCGCCTTGCCGACCATTCCAGCCGCTGGGTGCTGATCCTCGCAGGCTTCGCCGCGGCCATCGCCCTCGGCGCTGCGCTCGCGCTAGACCTTGCGGGGCTTGCTTCGACTTTGTGGGCGATCCCTGCGGTCCTCTTTGTCCTGATGATCGCCTATCACGGCGTTCGGCAGGGGCGGTCCACCTACCTTGTGGACATGGCCGGCGAAGATCAGCGCTCCGCCTACACGGCGGTGTCGAATACCGTCATCGGGACGATCCTTCTTGGCTCTGGCCTCGTAGGCGCGCTGGCCTCTCTCGCTGGGCCCGGTGCCGCCATCGCGCTTTTTGCGGTGATGTCCCTGCTTGGGGGCCTGATCGCATTCGGGCTGAATGAAGTCGAAGTCCTTGCGGACGATTGAACCTTTTCAGGTGCAACGCCGCCGTGCAAAGGTCTGTCCATGACAGAGCCGTCTATTCTGAACGCGCCCAATGGCAGGCGACTGGCCTATCACCGCACAAAGGGCGCGGGGCCGGGGGTCGTGTTTCTTGGCGGGTTCAAATCCGATATGGACGGCACCAAGGCGCTGCACCTTGAAACATGGTGCCGCGCGCTGGGTCGGGCCTTTCTGCGGTTCGACTATTCCGGTCACGGCCAATCGTCTGGGGACTTCGAGGACGGGTCCATCGGCGACTGGGCCGAGGATGCGATGACCGCGATCTCCAGCCTGACGGACGGGCCGCAAATCCTTGTGGGCTCGTCCATGGGCGGCTGGATCTCGCTTCTCGTGGCGCGGGCCATGCCGGAGCGGGTCGCGGGGCTTGTCGGCATCGCAGCGGCCCCTGATTTCACCGAAGATGGGTTCTGGTCCGATTTCACCGAAGATCAGCGCCAGATCGTGATGGACGAGGGACGGATCGCCCTGCCGTCAGATTATAGCGATGAGCCCTACATCATCACCAAGCGTCTGATCGAGGACGGGCGCGGCCACTTGGTGTTGCGCAGCCCGCTGAGCCTGCCGTTTCCCGTGCGCCTTCTGCAGGGCGACGCGGATGAGGACGTGTCCATCGACCGCCCCCTCAAGCTGCTTGCCCATGCGGATTGCCCAGATATGCGCGTTACGCTGATGAAGGGTGCCGATCACCGATTTTCCTCGCCCGATTGTCTTGCCCTGACCGAGCAGACGATCCTCGACGTCCTGAACCACGCGCAGGAAGTCTGACATGATTACGGCGCTTCGGCTGATCGCATGGGCTGTGGTGATCGTCGTGCTGCTTGGCGCACTGGTCTGGGTGTTCGCCCCGCGCACGCCGGTGGTGACCGATGTCAGCTTTGACGAAGGCCAGATTGACGACTTGGACGCCTATTTCTCGCGCGTCGAGGCCGATGTACCGAACCTGCGGGCAGCTGCGCGCAAGCGGGTTGTCTGGGCGGGCGAGGCTGGGGGCGCTACGCCGCTTTCAATCCTTTACCTGCACGGCTTTTCCGCCAGCGCCGAAGAGGTCCGTCCGCTTCCCGATCAAGTCGCGCGCGCACTGGGCGCAAACCTGATCTTCACGCGGCTGACCGGCCACGGGCGCGACGGGCCAGCGATGGCAGAGGCAAGCGTCGCCGATTGGAGCCGCGACCTGGCCGAAGGGATGGCGGCGGCGCGCAAGGTTGGCGAGCGGGTCATCATCCTGTCCACATCGACCGGCGGCACACTGGGGGTGCTGGCCACACAGGACCCTGCGATGGGCAAAGACCTTGCCGGGATCGCGTTCCTGTCGCCGAATTTCCGTATCAAGAACCCGGCGGCGACGCTGCTGACATGGCCGCTCGCCCGCCAGTGGGTGCCCCTCGTTACCGGTGAGACGCGCAGTTTCAATGCCTATTCGCCTGAGCACACCGCGCATTGGACGACCGAGTACCCGACCGCCGCGCTGATGCCCATGGCAGCGATGGTCGCCCATGTCAGCGCGCTTGATTTCAGCCGGATCGAGACGCCCGCGCTGTTCGTGTTTTCGCCCGACGATCAGGTCGTCGACGCGGCCCGCACGGCAGAGGTGGCAGAGGCTTGGGGCGGGTCGGCCCAGATTGAACGGATCACGCCCTTGCCCGGAAACGCACCCGACAATCACGTGATCGCGGGCAATATCCTGAGCCCGGAGATGACGGAACAAATTGCAGAAATCATAATCGCATGGGCGAGGGGCCTTTGAATGGATCAACGGATCAGCCTTGTGACGCTTGCTGTCGACGACATCGAACGCGCGGCGGCCTTCTACAGTGGGCTGGGCTGGACGCGGGTCGAAAGCCCCGACGGGGTCGCGGCATTCGACCTGATCGGGCAGACCCTGGGCCTTTATCCGCGCGCCGCCCTGGCCAAGAATCTTGGCGTGTCAGAGGATCGCCTGCGCGGGTCAGGCGGCGTCACGCTGGGCCACAACCTGCGCGAAAAAGCCGATGTTGCCACGCTTGCGGATCGCTGGGCGGCAGCGGGCGGCGAGATCCTCAAAGCCCCGCATGACATCTTCTGGGGCGGGCATATCGCCTATGCCGCCGATCTCGACGGACATATATGGGAATTGGCGTGGAACCCGTTCTCACCGCTCGGGCCCAATGGCGAATTTCAGTGGAACGGGGCCGCGTGAAGGCGCCCAAGAGCTTTGTATCGCTCGAAACATTGGGCCGTGTGCGCCTGTCGCGCCATTTCGAATTTCGCAATTTTCTTTATTCCGACATCGCAAATTTCTACGGGCGGTCCAACATCCCGGAAAATCCTGATCTGGCGATTGAGGTCGGCAGGCTGCTTGCCGAGCACATTCTAGAGCCGTTGGTCGAAACCTTCGGACCGATCGACATAAGGTCCGCCTATCGCTCGCCCGATCTGAACCATTTTGGCGCGACCGAGGTGAAGCCGCAGAAATGTTCCGCCAACTCCAAGAATTATGCGGGCCATATCTGGGACCGGCGCGATGAAGAGGGGCGGCGCGGGGCCTGTGTCAGCGTCGGTATCCCCTGGTTCGGCCGACAAGGCGAGGTGGGCCGCGACTGGCGGGATCTGGCGTGGTGGCTTTATGACCATCTGGAGTTCCATGAGGTCTATGTCTTTGGCAGGTCCGCCGTCTTCAACATCACTTGGCGCGATGCGCCAGAGCGCCGGATCTTCAGCTATCAGCCGCCGAAAGGGGCGCTGATCCGCAACGGAGAGGTGCCCGAAGGGGGCCGAGACCGGCGATATGCCGACTTTCCCGCCTTTCGCGGCATAACCTATCCGCCGATCCCGTTTGCCTGACGGCCCCCGAGTCATTCGAGACACAGACCGGGGAAACTCGGGCCAAGACGGCGCGCCGGAGTTGACGCAAGCCGTTTGCATTACAACTGTTTTCCTAGCCCGCAACGGTATGTCCCCATGACTGACCCTCTCGTCCTCTTGCCTGACATGATGTGCGACGCGCGCCTCTTTGGTCCGCAACTGGCGGATCTTTCGCGGGACACGGCCCTGCAACTTGCGCCGATCAACGCCGCGCCGACGGTCGAGGCGCTGGCGTCAAATGTGCTCGACCGCGCGCCCGAACGCTTTGCGCTGGCCGGGCAGGGGTTCGGCGGCATGGTGGCGATGGAGGTCCTGAAACGTGCGAATGGCCGGGTCAGCCGCATCGCGCTGATCGACACGACTTGCCATTCGGAACTGCCGACGACCGCTGCGGCGCGCGAGGACCGGATCGTCGCGGTGCAGGGCGGTCGGCTGGATGAGGTGTTCGAGGCCGATCTGGTGCGCGACCCGGTGCACGGCGCTTATCGCGAAGAGATCGGGGCGCTCTTGCAGGATATGGCGCGGTCCTTGGGACCCGCAGCTTATGTGAACCAGTCAAAAGCGATGCAAAGACGGCCCGACCAGCAGGCCACGTTACGCCGCATCAAGGTTCCGGCGCTGATAATCTGCGGCGATCAGGATACGCTTTACCCTGAGCGGCGGCATGCATTCATGGCAGAACTTATGCCGCTCGCCAGGCTGGAAATCATACGGCAGTGCGGGCGTCGGCCCTCTCTGGAGCAGCCTGATCTTCTTTGCGATCTTTTGCGGCGCTGGCTTTCTGCTTCGGACGGGAAGGCGCTTTGACAGCCGCATTCGCGTCGATGAAGTCAAGCACCAAGGGCCGGATGTTGTTGCGCCACGACTTGCCTGCGAAGATGCCGTAGTGGCCTGCGCCCGGCTCCAGATGCGCGGCCTTCTTGTCGTCCGCAACGCCAGTCAGAAGACCAAGCGCCGCGAGGCACTGGCCGGGAGCGGAAATATCGTCTTCCTCGCCCTCGACGACCATCACGGCGACATCGGTGATCTTGCTGATATCGCAAAGCTCACCCTTCACGGTAAAGCTGTTCGACGCGATTTCCGCACGCTTGAACACACGGTTGACCGTGGAAAGGTAGAACTCGGCTGTCATGTCCATTACGGCGAGGTATTCGTCGTAGAATTTGTTGTGCCGGTCATGATCCGCCGCTTCGCCCTTTGCTGCGCGGATGACCTGATCATAGAATGCCTTGCTGTGGGTTTCGGCGTTCATCGACATGAACGACGACAGCTGGAGAAGGCCCGGATAAACCATTCGCCCGACGCCCTTGTGATTGAAGCCCACGCGCTGAATGACCA
This sequence comes from uncultured Paracoccaceae bacterium, assembly GCA_965662745.1. Taxonomy (GTDB): domain Bacteria; phylum Pseudomonadota; class Alphaproteobacteria; order Rhodobacterales; family Rhodobacteraceae; genus Anianibacter. The sequence goes on along the minus strand of CBFIJK010000050.1, from coordinate 12,264 downwards.
TTTCTTCCAGCTGGCCCATCGTCACGCTGTGGCCGAAATCGGTGACGTCCGTCGCTGCTGCGTTGGGGTCGATCGGCCCGCCGATCAGCGTCAGCGTCGCGGGTTGGGATTTGGGGTCTTCCTCGGCCAGACGCGCGGTTGCAGCGAGCGCAAGCGGCGCGGGCTGACAGACGGCGATCACATGGGCCTCTGGGCCGACATGCTTGAAGAAATCGGCGAGGTAGAGCGTGTAATCTTCGACATCGAACTTGCCCATGCTCGGCGGAATGTCGCGCGCATTATGCCAGTCGGTGATGTAGACTTCGCAGTCGGGAAGAAGGCTGCGGACGGTCGAGCGCAGAAGCGTCGCATAGTGGCCGGACATCGGCGCGACGAGAACGACCTTGCGGTCCATCTCGGGGCGGCCCACCACATTGAACCGGATGAGATCGCCGAACGGACGTTCGACCATTTGTTCCACCTGAACGACGTGATCGCGGCCATCTTCGCCAACAAGTGTGTCGATGCCCCAGTCGGGCTTGGCGACCATGCGCGCAAAGCTGCGTTCGGTTACTTCGCCCCAGGCCGAGAGGATCTGGAAGAACGGGTTCGGCACAAGGCCCGTCGCAGGGTAGGATCCCATCGCAGAGGCCGTCGCCCCCAACCACTGGTTGGTGTTGCGGATGGTTTCCATCCAATCGTAGGTGGCCATGTAGCGCATGATTGTCTAACTCCGCATCGGTCCTGTAGGCTTTATCTGGCGCGTTGTGGCGGCCTGACAAATGCTGCAAGTGCAAAATGTAAGGGGGATATGGCGAGATGACAACTGAAGATAAGGGCGAAGCACCTGATCTGACTGGTCTTGATGCCAATCTGACCCGCGTTGAAGAACTGACGCAACGCTTGGTTGCGGCGCTTGGGCGGAAAAAACCGTCCACTCCGGCGCTGGATGGGCCGAACCAGGATCTCTTCATGAAGGCGGCGGCCGCCTACGTGCAGGAGATGATGTCGAACCCGTCGAAGATTCTCGAACATCAGATCACCTATTGGGGCAAATCGCTTCAGCATTACGTCGAGGCGCAGAAAGTGCTCGCCTCCGGCAAGCTGGAGGCGCCCGAGGACCGCACGGGCGGAGACAAGCAGTTCTCGAATCCGCTTTGGCAGACGCATCCCTATTTCAACTATATCAAGCAGCAATACATGCTGAACGCCGAGGCGATGGAACGCGCTGTTGGCGATCTTGAGAACCTCGACGAGAAAGAGCGAAAGCGCGTCGAATACTTCTCGCGTCAGATCGTCGATGCCTTCAGCCCCGCGAATTTCCTCGGCACGAATCCCGAGGCGCTATCTCATGCCGTCGAAACCAACGGCCAATCTCTTGTGGATGGCCTTGAAAACCTTGTGCGGGACATCGAGGCGAATGAGGGCGATCTATCGGTAACGCTGGCCGACAAGGACGCCTTCACCGTAGGCGAGAACCTTGCGACCGCCGAGGGCAAGGTCGTCCTGCGCACGCGTCTGTTCGAGTTGATCCAGTACAGCCCGACGACCGAAACGGTGCATGCGACGCCTTTGGTGATCTTCCCGCCCTGGATCAACAAGTTCTACATTCTCGACCTCAAGCCGCAGAATTCGCTGATCCGCTGGGTAGTGGACCAAGGCTATACGCTGTTCGTCGTCAGCTGGAAGAATCCCGACGAAAGCTACGCCGATGTGGGTCTCGACACCTATGTCGAAGAGGGGTTCCTGGCCGCCATCGACGCGGTGAAGTCGATCACCGGCGAGGAAAAGATCAACGCGATCGGCTATTGCATCGCGGGCACGACCCTGTCGATGACGCTGGCCCTGATGAAAAAGCGTGGCGACAAATCCGTGAACGCGGCCACGTTCTTTACCACGCTGACAGATTTTTCCGATCAGGGGGAATTCGCCGTCTTCCTGACCGATGATTTCGTCGATGGGATCGAGGAAGAGGTGAACAAGACCGGCTATCTGCATTCCTTCTTCATGTCGCGGACGTTTTCATTCCTGCGCTCGAAGGATTTGGTCTATGGCCCCGCGATCCGCAGCTACATGATGGGCAAGACGCCGCCTGCCTTCGATCTGCTCTACTGGAATGGCGATTCCACGAACCTTCCGGCGCGGATGGCGGTCGAGTATCTGCGCAAGCTGTGCCAGGACAACGAGTTCGCCTCGGACGGGATCGAGCTTTGTGGCGAGACGCTGAACCTGAAGGATGTAACCGTCCCACTTTGTGCTATCGCCTGCGAGACCGACCACATCGCCGCTTGGAAATCGAGTTTCAACGGTGTGCGTCAGATGGGAAGCCGGTCCAAGACTTTCATCCTGTCGCAATCGGGCCATATCGCGGGGATCGTGAACCCGCCTGCACGCAACAAGTACGGACACTGGATCAACACGGACCTAAAGCTTGATGCCGAGGCCTGGAAAGAGGCTGCAGAGTTCACAGACAAGTCTTGGTGGCCGCACTGGGAAGAGTGGCTGAAAAAGCGCTCGGGCAAGCAGGTTCCGGCCAGAATCCCCGGAGATTCGGGCTATGATATTCTCTGCGAGGCCCCCGGAACCTATGTTCTGGAGCAAAATTCGTAGCTGAATCAGAAACTTGAATGTTTATTGCTGCACTGCAGCAAAAACCCTTGAAATGCCGCGTTGCAGCATGCATATTCATTGTGCAGATGCAGCGAACGCGCTGCCACAGAATTCAAGTTAGGAGATTACCAATGGCTACGAAAACCACCGACTACTCCAAAGTCATGCAGGACATGATGGGCGCATTTCCGGTCGACATGACCTCCATGCAGGACGCATTCAAGAACCAGGCGTCGCTGTCGGACAAGATGTCGAAGGTCGCTTTCGAAGCTGCAAACAGCTCCACCGAGATCTCGACCAAGTGGACCAAAGAGACGCTTGCGAAGCTCTCGAGCGTCACCGAAGCGAAAGACGACGTTGCCGACTACGGCAAAGCCATGACCGATTTCGCATCGGCTCAGGCAGAGATGACCTCGGAAGCGATGTCGGCATTTGCCGAAGTCGCCAAGAAGGTTCAGATGGAAACCGTCGAGCTGATGCTTGCCGCTGGCAAGACCATGCAGGAAGACGCGACCGCAGCCGTCAAGAAGGCATCGGACGACGTCACCGCAGCAACCAAAAAAGCTGCTCCGGCGAAGTAATCGCCACACCGAATACGGCGTCGGATTCTCCTCCCTGATGACGCCGGACACTTGGGCGGGCCTTGTGCCCGCCCTTTTATTTTGGTGGCATTTCCGCGCGTGCTGTGCTGCAGTGCCGCGAAACAGGAGGATCGCTTATAATGGCCAAAGACACCGCACCCCTGCTGATCAAACGCTATGCAAGCCGCCGTCTGTATAACACCGAGACCAGCGATTACGTGACGCTCGAAGACATCGCAGGCTTCATCCGGGATGGCCGCGAAGTGCAGATCGTCGACCTGAAAAGCGGCGACGACCTGACGCGCCAATACCTGCTGCAGATCATTGCCGAACATGAAAGCCGCGGCGAAAGCGTGCTGCCGATCAATGTCCTGAATGACCTCGTGCGCAGCTATACCACCGAAGTTCAAAGCGTTGTGCCGCAATTCCTGGCCGCCAGCTTCGAGATGCTGCAAAGCGGCCAGTCGAAGGTGATGGAGAACATGGGCACCATGAACCCGATGGCGAACATGCCGGGCTTCGACATCATGCGAAAGCAGCAAGAGGCCTTCCTGAAGGCCATGACCGGCAACTGGACGGGCGCCGAAGGCGTCAAGGGTGCCGAGCCCGAGCCGAAATCCGACGCGGACAAGAACGAACTGGAAGAGTTGAAGGCACAAGTCAACGCCATGGCCGCCAAGCTGTCGGACATGGATAAGAAGTAAGCGCCTAAGATCTCAGGTTATTTCGGCGAACACGGCGTCCAGCGCCGTCCCCAGTTTATCGAACATCTCGTCCATCTGGAGCTCTGTCATGATGAACGGCGGACACAGGACGACCGCTTGCCCGAGAGGGCGGCAGATCAGGCCGTGATCGGTGCAGGTGTTCGCGATACGCTCGCTCACCGACAGATTGCCGGGGAAGGGGGTCTTCGTCGCCTTGTCCTTCACCGCCTCAAGCGCGCCCATCAGGCCCTCGCCGCGCCATTCGCCGATATTCGGGTTCTCGGCCAAAGCCGCCAGTCCCGCCTCGAACCGCGGCGTCAGCGCGCGGACGTTCTCAAGCAGACCTTCGTTCAGGATCAGGTCGATGGCGCGCAGCGCGATGGCGCAGCCGACGGGGTGCCCAGATGCGGTGAAGCCGTGGGGAAATTCCTCGATCTCTTCGACGGCGGCATCCATCCGGTCGGCAAGCTCTGGCCCCAGGATCACGGCGCCCATCGGGAAATACCCGGCCGTCAGCGCCTTGGACGAGATGATCGCGTCGGGCATGAAATCATAGGTTTCGCAGCCCCAGGCGTTGCCAGTGCGCCCGAAGCCGCAGATCACTTCATCCGATACCAGCGGGATGCCGTGTTTCTTCAGGATCGGCTGGATCGCCTGAAAATACCCTTTGGACGGCGGAATCACGCCGCCTGCGCCCATGACCGGTTCTGCCACGAATGCCGCGATCGTCTCGGCGCCCTCGCGCGCAATGGTCTCTTCCAACTCGCGCGCCATACGCTGGGTGAACTCGGCCTCGGTCTCGCCCTCCATCCCCTCGCGCCAATAATGCGGGCAGGTCAGGTGCAAGAACCCCGGCAGCGGCAGCCCAAAGACCGAATTGTAGGGTTTGCCGGTCATCGAGGCCGACACCACCGTCACCCCGTGATAGCCATTGATCCGCGTCAGGATTTTCGTCCGCTCGGGCTTGCCCTCGGCGCGGTTGAGGAACCACAGCATCTTCACCAGCGTGTCGTTCGCCTCGGACCCGGAGTTGGTGTAGAATACCTTTCCACGGGAAAAGGGCGACACTTCGATCAGCTTTTCGGACAGCATCACCGTCTGGTCCGACATCCGCCCGAAGAACGCGTGATAGCCGGGAAAGCGATCGTATTGCGCCTTTGCCGCTTCGGCCATCGCAGGGTGGTCAAAGCCCGCGACCATGTTCCAGAGCCCGGAATTGGCGTCGAGATAGCGCTTGCCATGGGTATCGACGATGTACGGCCCTTCGCCATGGGTGACGACGACGGTGCCGCGCGACTGGATCGAGGGAAGGTCGGTGAAGCCGTAAAAGGAATGGCGGTCGGCACGGGCCTCCCAGCTATTGGGATGATCGTCGCGCATCTTGGTCTCCGGGATCTGGGTTTGGCGCAAGGCCCTTGGGGCGGCGCTTTGGTCGATGATGATCCGATTTACGGTCGGCGTCCATGGGCTGTCGCGGCTATCCCGCGGCCTTTGGAAACTGCTTCAGTTCGTCGTCCAGAACCACCCAGGCCAGGCGTTCATCGGTATAGCAATGGAAGGTCGGTTTGAACTTCGACGGATCTGCAAGGCAGGCGGCAGTGCCGTGCATCTCGTCCGGCCAGCGGTCACTGTAGAACGCCATCTGCGACCCGCAGGACGCGCAGAACCAGCGCCATGTGCCGGGCTTTGTTTCGCGCTTGGCCGGGGCGGCGCCTGACCAGTGCCATGCCGCATCCGGCACGCCAAACCAGCCGACCATGGGCGCGCCCGTGGCGCGGCGACAATCGGAGCAATGGCAGATGCCCTGCCAGCGCAACTGGTCCTCCGGAAAGGCAAAGCGCGTTTCGCCGCAATGACAGTGTCCTTCGGTCATGGCCGTCCTCTATAGCCCAAGCCTGTCGCGCAGCGCGAACCAGCCCATCGCCAGCGCCAGGATCGGTGTGCGCATCGCCCGCCCGCCCGGAAAGCTTGGCGGGGCGATGCTGCTGAAGATATCCCAGGCGGCACTTTGACCGCCGATAGCCTCTGCCACGATCTTGCCTGCCAGCGTCGCCATTGCGACGCCTTGCCCTGAATAGCCGGACACGGACCACAGCCCCGGCTCGGGCGCCGCGAACAAGGGCATCCGGCTGCGTGTGATCGCCAGCGTGCCGCCCCAAGCATAATCGATCCGCGCATCGGCAAGCTGCGGATAGATGCGCAGCATCGGTTTGCGGACTGTCGCGGTGATATCGGACGGAAAGCGGTCGCCATAGGTTTCGCCGCCGCCAAACAGCAGGCGACCGTCTTCGGACAGGCGCCAGTAGTTCACGACAAAGCGCATATCGGCCACGGCATTCCCGCGTGGCAGCAGCGACCGGCCCAGATCGCCCAGCGGCTCTGTCGCGATCATGAAATTGTTGATCGGCATCACCCGCCGCGCGACCCGAGGCTCCAACTCGCCCAGATAGCCGTTCGCGGCAAAGACGATGTTCTTGGCAGTGATCGTCCCGCTGGGCGTCTTGACGGTCCAAAGGTCTCCCTTGCGCGAAACATGGCTCGCCTCTGTTCGCTCATGCAACCGCGCACCCGCCCGCGCAGCGGCACGTGCCAGCCCGAGGGCATAACGCAGCGGGTGGATATGCCCTGCGCCCCAATCAATCAGGCCGCCCTTGAACACCTGGGTGCCGAACACCTCGGCCGCATAGTCGGCATCGAGCGGTTCCATCCGCGCATAGCCGTATTCATGGGCGAGCTTTTCGACGTAGTGATGCAGATGCTCGGTGCCTGTGGCGGTGTAATCCGCCCAGGCCACACCATGGGTCCAGCGCGCATCGATCCGCTCTGCCACGATCAGGTCACGGACAAGCGTCTTGGCCTCTTCCCCCAAATCCCACAGGCGTCGCGCATCGCCCCGACCAAGGCGCTTTTCCAGCTCCATCTGGTCGATCCGCTGGCCCGACGCGACCTGGCCGCCATTGCGCCCTGACGCGCCAAAGCCGACCTGGTGCGCCTCGATCAGCGTCACGTCGACGCCCGCCCGCGCCAGGTGCAGTGCCGCCGACAGGCCGGTATAACCGCCGCCAATGACGCAGACATCCGCTGTCGTATCGCCATCCAGCGGATCGAAGGGCGCCAGGGGTACGGCTGTGGCCGCGTACCAGCTTGGCGGAAAGGCCCCCCGCGTGTCGTTGGTGTAGAGCAGGCTCATACGTTCATCAGCAGGTGTTCACGCTCCCACGGGCTGATGACCTGAAGGAATTCGCGGTACTCCAGATCTTTGACCGCCGCATAGACAGTGCAGAACTTGTCGCCGAGCACATCGCGCATCCGCTGGGACGAGACGAAAAGATCAAGCGCATCGCCCAGCCCGCGCGGGAAATCCGCCTCGGTCTTGTAGGCGTCGCCGATGAATTCAGCTTGCGGCTCCTCGCCTTCGATCAGGCCCAGAAGCCCGCAGGCGAGTGACCCGGCGATCCCGAGATACGGATTGCAATCCATCCCCGCGATCCGGTTCTCGACCCGGCGGTTCTGCGCGTCCGAAATCGGCACGCGGATGCCCGTTGTCCGGTTGTCGCGCGCCCATTCCAGATTGATCGGCGCGGCGTGATCCGGAACGTAGCGGCGATAGCTGTTCACATAGGGCGCCAAAAGCGCAATGGCGGCGGGCAGGTGGTTCTGCAGCCCCGCGATGAAATGCCGAAAGGCGGGCGTTTCCGATCCATCCTCGGCCGAGAAGATGTTCACGCCGGTTTCGCTGTCGATGACCGAATGGTGCATATGCATCGCGCTGCCCGGCTCATCCTGGATGGGCTTGGCCATGAAGGTCGCGAAACAGTCATGACGCAGCGCGGCCTCGCGGATCATCCGTTTGAAAAAGAAGATCTCGTCAGCCAGCTTCACCGGATCGCCATGGCGCAGGTTCATCTCGATCTGGCCTGCGCCGCCTTCTTGCAGGATGCCGTCGATCTCAAAGCCTTGTGCCTCGGCGAAATCGTAGATGTCGTCGATCACCGGGCCGTATTCGTCGATGGCCGACATTGAATAGGCCTGCCGCGCGGCGGCCCGGCGGCCAGATCGGCCCATGGGCGGCTCGATCGGCATGTTGGGGTCGATATTGCGCGCAACAAGGTAGAATTCCATCTCGGGCGCGACAATGGGTGTGAGCCCGCGGTCGTTGAACTGCTGCACCACGCGGCGCAGGACGTTGCGTGGAGAGATCGGCCAGGGATTGCCCGCCTGATCCTCGATGTCGTGGATCACCTGGATGGTCCAGTCAGCGGTCCATGGCGCGGCGGTTGCGGTGGAATAATCGGGCTTCAGAACCATGTCTGGTTCCGTGAAATCATCGCCCTGCGCATCGGCCCAATCCCCGGTGATGGTCTGGAGGAAGATCGAGTTCGGCAGGTAGAACTGCGTCTGCTGGGCGAATTTCGTCGCGGGCATCGCTTTGCCGCGCGCAACGCCCGAAAGATCTGCGACGAGGCATTCCACCTCGTCCAGTTTGCGCCCCTCAAGCCAGTCCTGCGTATGCTTGGGCAGCGCGTCGATCCAGGCGTCATTCGGCATGGGTAGCCCCTTTCAGCACAGCGATCAGGCGTTGCGCGACAAGATCCGACTGCAGCGGCGTGGACAGGCGCGCGCCAGCCGCCTCGACCACGCCTTCAGGATAGACAGGATCGCCTGTCTTCGCCTCGACATAGCTTTTGGTCACGTCGCGGGAAAATTCCGGGTGCGGCTGCACGGTCAGAATACGGTCGCCATAGGCGAGCGCGGCATGGGCGCAGAAATCATTTGATGCCAGAGTGACAGCGCCGTCTGGTGGGCGGATCACCTGGTCTTGATGCCAGGCGGTCAGGTTTACCGGCCCCAGCCCCGGCCAGTCATAGGTCTTCGCGCCCACCGACCAGCCGCCTTTGAATTTCTCGACATGGCCGCCAAAGGCCTGCGCGATGATCTGGTGGCCGAAACAGATACCGACCATGGGCTTGCCACTGTCCCGGATGGCGCGGATCAAGTCTTCCAGCGGCGGGATAAAGGGCAGATCGTCATAGGCGCCGTGCTTCGACCCGGTGATAAGCCAGCCATCGGCCTGCTCGGGCCCGTCCGGGAACTCCATGTCAACGACATTCCACGTCACGAACTCGAACGCGCCGGGCGACAGAAGCCGCGCGAACATGTCCGCGAATTCACCATGACGCGCGATCACCAGATCGGACGGGTGGCCGCATTGCAGGATACCGATTTTCATGAAGCACCAGTTGGTTGTGTCCGTGCCGAATTTGGGCGTCACACCGTGCGAAGTAAAGGGGCGCGGCGGCGGCGCACCTCACACGGTATCGAGATACAGGTCCACGCGTTCCTGCGCGTCGAGTTCTTCGAGATAGCGCAGTTCCTGCCGCTTCGTGGCCACGAGGTTGCGGATCAGATCGGCGGGCAGGATGCGCGCGATTTCGGGCGCGGTTTCAAACCTGTCGATGGCATCGGCCCAGGTCATCGGCATCTGCGGCAGGTCTTGGGTGTAGGCATTTCCGGTGATGGGGGCGGGCGGCTCAGCGCCATCTTCGATCCCGTTTAGCGCGGCGCCCAGCACCCCGGCGAGCAGCAGATAGGGATTGATGTCGCCACCCGACAGGCGGTGCTCGATCCGGCGCGCGGCAGACGCGCCGCCGGGGATGCGGATCGCAGCCGTGCGGTTCTCGTATCCCCAGCAAATGCCCGTCGGTGCGTGGGCGTCCGGAACCAGCCGGTCGTAGCTGTTGCCGTGCGGCGCAAAAAGAAGCGTCGATCCCGGCACCGCCGCCAAGCAGCCCGCAACCGCATGGCGAAGCGCATCGGTACCCTTAGGCCCGCCATCGTCGAAGATATTCCGCCCGTCCCGGTCCAGCACCGAAAAATGCATATGCATCCCGTTGCCTGCGTAATCCTCATAGGGCTTGGCCATGAAGGAGGCGGCAAAGCCCCACTTGCGCGCCAATCCTTTGACGAGGATCTTGAAGAACCACGCATCATCGGCGGCCTTCAGCGCGTCCGACTGGTGCATCAGGTTGATCTCGAACTGGCCTAGGCCCGCTTCGGAGATGGCGGTATCGGCGGGGATGTCCATCGCCTCGCAGGCCTCGTAGAGATCGGTAAAGAATTGGTCGAACGCATCGAGCGCGCGCAAACTCAGGATCTCGGCGCCGGTGCGCCGCTTGCCGGATCGCGGCGAGGGCGGCACGCGCAACGTCTTGGTGCTGTCGTCGATGAGGTAGAATTCCAGCTCTGTCGCTACGACGGTTGTCAGGCCCTTTTCGGCATAGCGATTCACGACGCCAGCAAGCGCATGGCGCGGATCGCCTGCGAAGGGGCGGCCATCTTCGTGATACATCCAAAGCGGCAGAAGCGCGGTCGGCGCCTCAAGCCAGGGCATCGGGATAAAACCGCGTTCGGTGGGCATGAGAACGCCGTCGGGATCGCCCGCGTCGAACACAAGCGGGCTGTCGTCGATGTCCTCGCCCCAGATGTCGAGGTTCAGCACCGACAGCGGAAAACGGGTGCCGTCTTCTTCGACCTTGCGTGCAAAGCGCACCGGCATCCTCTTGCCGCGGGCCTGACCGTTGAGATCGCTGGCGGCGACGCGGATGGTTCGCACCTCGGGGTGCTCATCAAGCCAGCTCATCGGATCAGCATCGGACGTGCCCTCAGGCGTGCCCGTTTGTCGCTGGGCAGGTGACGGTTGAGACGCTGGTTGATGCGCCCGAAGATCGCGATGATGATCAGCGTCACCAGTACGAAGAACCCCGCGACGATCGGGTAAGGCACGAACGGGTTGAACGTCTTGTCCGCGAAATAATTGGCGTAGTAAAGCGCATCGCCTTTCTGTTGCCACGCGGGAAAGCCCGAGAAAAAGACAAGCGTCGTGGCGTGAAACAGAAAGATTGCCTCGTTCGTGTAAGCGGGCCAGGCGAGGCGCAGCATGGTGGGGAAGGTCACGCGCCTGAACTTGTTCCAGCCCGACAGGCCATAGGCCTCTGCCGCCTCCAGATCACCCTTTGGTATGGATTGCAGCGCGCCGTAAAAGATTTCCCCGGAATAGGCGGCCGTGTTCAGGAACAGGACGATCAGCGCGCCCAGCGAGGCCGATGTCAGCGGATCGAAGATCGGCGAGACGGATTTCAGCGACAGGAAGGCGAAATAGGCAAAGAAGAACTGGATAAAGAGCGGCGAGCCCCGGAAAAGGAAGATGAACCATTCGGACGCCTTGCGCGCCGCCCGGTTGTTGCTGGCTTTTCCGGCTGCCGTGGCGACCGCGAGCACGAAACCGCAGGCCAGCGCGACCGCGCCGAAATAGACGTTCCAGATCATCCCCGAGCCGATCAGCGTCACCTGCTGGCAGATCGTGAAATCGCTGCGCGGAAGCAGCCGTTCCCCGATCCCGACAGAGCGCAGGGCATAATCGGCGATGGTTTCCCAGCAGCTCACGCCGCCGCCCTCCGCTGCGCTTCGCCGCCTGCGGTCGCCTGTCCGTGGGTCAGACGTTGCATAAGACGGCCCAGAACGATCTCGGATATGCGCGTGAATAGAAGGTAGAAGACCAGAAGCGCCAGGAAATACCACATGCGCCAGTCGCCATGGGGGTAGTCGGTGAATTGCGGGGTTTTCGTGCCTCCAAGCTCTCGCGCCCAGTAGACGATATCCTCGACCCCCAGCAGGAACAGAAGCGGCGTCGCCTTGATCAGCACCATCCACAGGTTCGACAGACCCGGCAGCGCATAGACCCACATCTGTGGAACGAGAATGCGCCAGAAGGATTGGCGGGGCGACATGCCATAGGCCTCTGCCGTTTCCATCTGCGCACGCGGTACGGCGCGCATTGCGCCGAAGAGGACATTCGCGGCAAAGGCGCCGAAGACGATGGCGAAGGTGATCACGGCAAGGCCAAGGCCATAGCCCTCGTGCACCCATTGCGGCGCGTTGCCGAGGGGCAGCTTTGCGGAGGGGCAGACAAGGAAATCATTGCCCTGCCGCACCGGCTCATCCCAATCAGGACAAAGGATCGTGTGACGCGCAAACTCGAACGCCTGGTCAAGTGCGATCACGAAAAACAGGAAGAACACGATATCCGGCACGCCGCGGACAATCGCGATATAGCCCTGGCCCAGCCAGCGGATCGGCGCAGGGCCGCGGGCTGCCATTGCGCCTAGAAAGCCGAAGGCCAGCGCGACAGGGGCGGTTATGGCCAAAAGGACAAGCACCGTTCCGAACGAGCCATAGAAGGCCATATGCTTCCCCGTCGTGAGGTAGCAGGCCAGCCAGGCGAGACCGTCAAGCGTCTCGGGATCGGTGCAGAAGGAATACATTGATCGGGGTGGACGGGGCGACAGGGCGCCCCGTCCGGTCCGTCTGGATCAATAGGTCGTCGTGTCTTC
>CBFIJK010000049.1:0-25677 GCA_965662745.1 uncultured Paracoccaceae bacterium | reverse complement strand
CCTCAGCATCTCGGGCAACTGGGTGCATATCGAAGAGGACGGCACCGAAATTCCGACCGTTCCGGGCGACTATTCCCTCGTCGAAGGCGGCGCGGTGCATGCGGACCGCTGCGACAGCGACGTGCCCTGCATCGGCCTTCTCGCCTTCACCGGCCCGCGCGACGTGGCGCTGGCGGAATAATCTTTAGACCTAGCACTTCTTTACGACTGAATGAGCTTTGGAAGCCCGGCCCTATGAATGGAGGCCGGGCTTTCGCATTCTTTGCTTTTCTCTTGCCCATGTCGCACTTTTGTTGACCCCACACGCTTGGCACAGCAAATCCTTGGGAACGAAGGCTGGAGCCGCCGCTCTCGAGCGATTAAGAACCCGCGAGGGAGAGAGGTGCATGAGCAAACTTCAGCAGACCGGCGTGTGGCGGCGCGACGAGGGAATCGGGCGATCATGTCCGCGATCCTGATCATCGAGCAGGTCCTCAACGGGCTTCAATTCGGGGTCATGCTGTTTCTGATGGCGGCGGGGCTGACGCTGATCTTCGGGGTCATGGGACTTATCAACCTTGCCCATGGATCGCTTTATATGATCGGCGCCTTCGCGGCGGCGGCGGTCGCGGGGGCGACGGGGTCGTTCGTTGCAGGGCTTGCGGCCGCGCTGGCGGCGGCGGCCTGTGCGGGTGCCATCATCGAAGTCGTCGTGATCCGGCGCCTCTACAAGGCCGCGCATCTCGACCAGGTGCTGGCAACCTTTGCGCTGATCCTGATCTTCTCGGAAGGCACGCGGTACGTCTTTGGCTCATTCCCGCTGTTCCTCGACATCCCCGATGTGCTGTCGGGCCCCGTGACGTTGCCGGGGGCCATTCAGTACCCGCTGTATCGCCTCGTCCTGATCGCCATCGGACTGGCCATCGCGCTGGGTCTCTGGGCGCTGATCGAGCGAACCCGCATCGGTATCCAGATCCGCGCGGGCGAGAATGACCGCGAGATGATCGCGGCGCTTGGCGTCGACATCTCGAAACTCTACACGCTGGTCTTCGCCATCGGCGCGGCGCTGGCGGGGTTGGCCGGGGCGCTTGTCGGCGCGATCCAGTCGGTGCAGGTCGGCATGGGAGAACCAGTGCTGATCCTCGCCTTCGTCGTCATCGTCATCGGCGGCATCGGGTCGATCCGGGGGGCGTTTATCGGCGCGCTTCTGGTCGGCCTGACGGACACATTGGGCGGAGTGTTTCTGCCCGAGCTGTTCAAGCTGTTCACCGACCCCGGAACCGCGCAAAGCGCCGGGTCAGCGCTCGCCTCGATGAGCATCTATATGCTGATGGGTCTTGTCCTGATCTGGCGCCCCAAGGGCCTGTTCGGAGCGCGCGCATGAGGCTGAACGAAACCCATATCAACGCCGCCGTCCTCCTTGGTCTGATCGCCCTGCCCGCCTATGCGCTTGTCGTCGATGAGCCGTTCACCATCACCCTTGTGACCCGAGCGGTGATCCTTGCGCTCGCTGCCGTGGGCCTCAATATCGCGCTTGGGATCGGCGGATTGGTCAGCTTTGGCCATGCCCTGTTCTTCGGGATCGGCGGCTATGCGATGGGCATTCTCGCCTATCACGCGCAGACCTATACCGATCTCGACCTCGGTCTCTTCACGACCGGAGGGACCAAGCTGATGCCGGTTATCTGGCTGGTCGCGATGATCGTCTCGGCGCTGATCGCCTATGTCGTCGGGCTGCTGACGCTGCGCACCTCTGGCGTTTATTTCATCATGATCACGCTCGCCTTCGCGCAGATGTTCTATTATTTCGCGATTTCCTGGGCGCGCTATGGCGGCGAGGACGGGCTGTCGATCTACCTGCGCAACGACTTCCCGGGGCTCAACACGCTTGCGCCGATCCAGTTCTTCGGCATCTGCTTGGCGATCCTTTGCGTCATCCTGTTCCTCAACGCGCGGCTGCGCACCTCGCCCTTCGGCCTTGCGCTAAACGCGGCACGCCAGTCGTCCGCGCGGGCCGAGGCCGTGGGGCTGGACCCGATGAAACTGAAGCTGCTTGCCTTCGTCCTGTCGGGGGCGGTCACAGGGCTGGCGGGGGCGCTTTTTGCCGATCTTAACCGCTTTGTCTCGCCGACGATGTTCAGCTGGCAGTTGTCGGGCGAATTGATCGTGCTGATCATCATCGGCGGCGTTGGTCGTCTGATGGGGCCGGTTATCGGGGCCTGCATTTTCGTGACGCTTGAACATCTTCTGGGCGGGCTGACGGAGTTCTGGCACATCTACCTTGGCCTGATCCTCCTTGGCATTGTCCTATTCGGACGCGGCGGCGTTCTGGGGATGCTGACCGGCAAGGACGGCGCGCATGTCTGACGCCGTCCTTGCCACTCACGGCCTTTCGAAACGCTTTGGCGCGCTGACCGCGACAGACGACGTTTCAATCGACCTGAAGCCGGGCGAGATCCACGCGATCATCGGCCCGAACGGCGCGGGCAAATCGACGCTGATCCAGCAGATCTGCGGCACGCTTGCACCGGATGCCGGGCGCGTCGAACTCTTGGGGCGTGACATTTCCGGCTTGAACACCGCCGCACGGGCGCGCGCGGGGCTGGGGCGCACCTTCCAGATCTCGGAACTCGCGATGGAGGATACGGTTCTCGAGAACGCCATCCTGGGGACCATCGGCGCGACTGGCGGCGCGTGGTCGTTCTGGCGCCCTGCTTTGAAGACAGCCCATCTGATCGACCGCGCCCGCGCCGCGCTCGATCGCGTGGGCCTTGGCGGACACGAGGACCAGACCGTCGCCAATCTCAGCCACGGCCAACGCCGCCAGCTTGAGGTCGCGGTTTGCCTGTCCCTCGCGCCCAAGGCCTTCGTCATGGACGAACCCATGGCCGGGCTGGGCGCGGACGGATCGAAGACGATGACCGGGTTTCTCGACGGGCTGCGCACCGAGGCGCCGATCCTCTTGGTAGAACATGACATGGATGCCGTCTTTGCGCTCGCCGACCGGATCAGCGTGCTGGTCTATGGCAAGATCATCGCCACCGGAACCGCCGAGGAGATCCGCGCCAGCGAAGAGGTCCGCGCCGCCTACCTTGGGACGGCCGAGCCGGAGGACGGCGCATGACCCTCTTGGCGATTGAAGGCCTTCAGGCCAGCTATGGCAGCGCGCAAGCCCTCTTCGGCGTAGACCTGATGATGGCGGAGGGCGAGGTCACGGCGCTGATGGGCCGCAACGGGATGGGCAAATCGACGACCGTCAAGGCGATCTGCCGGATGATCCCCTCGACAGGCGGGCTGACGCTGTCGGGCCGCGATCTGCACCCGCTGCCCAGCCACCGCGTCGCGCGGCTAGGTGTGGGGCTGGTGCCCGAAGGGCGTCGGTGCTTCGCGAGCCTTACGGTGCGCGAAAACCTGATCGCCGCCGCACGGCCCGGCGCATGGGATCTGGCCACAATCTCTGGCCTCTTTCCGCGCCTGGGCGAGCGGATGGGCCAACGCGCGGCATCATTGTCGGGCGGCGAGCAACAGATGCTCGCTATCGGGCGCGCACTCATGACGAACCCGCGCCTTCTGATCCTCGACGAGGCGACAGAGGGGCTTGCCCCGATCATCCGGCAGGAAATCTGGTCGGCGATCCGGCGGCTCAAATCAGACGCCGCCATGGGGATCCTCTTGATCGACAAATCCCTGAAGGAGCTATCGGCGATCTCTGACAAGGCCGTCATACTGGAACGCGGCGCGACCGTCTGGTTGGGCCCCATGGCCCGCCTGCCACCGGAAATCTCGGAACGCTATGTCGGCGTGTAGCGCGGCACGGTTGCGCGGGACGATGGCTTGACCGATGAATATCACGCGGACAGCGGCGTTCGCGGCCAAGCGGAAGGGACTGCGCTATGAGCACATTCGACGAAGACCTTTTCCTCAAGGGGCTGGAACAGCGCAAAGCCACGCTCGGTGCGGAGTATGTCGAGAAGAACCTCGCCGCCGCCGATGACTTTACCCGCCCATTTCAAGAGGCGATGACGGCCTGGTGCTGGGGCTTTGGCTGGGGCGACGACGTGATCGACGCCAAGACGCGATCCATGATGAACCTGTCGATGATCGGCGCACTCGGCAAGATGACCGAATGGGAAACCCATTGCCGCGGTGCGCTGACCAACGGCGTCAGCCAGGACGAACTTCGCGCGATCATCCATGTCATCGGGATTTATTGCGGCGTGCCGCAGGCGCTTGAATGCTTCCGCGTCGCGCGCAAGGTGCTGGAAGAGGGTCAACAGACCTGACGACCCTCGACTTCCTGCGCCGCGCACGCAACGCTCAGACGGACCGCTTCGAAAGGATACGCCATGAAGATCACCCGTTCCGGCAGTCGGCCCTCGGCCCCCGGAAATCCCGACTATTTCACCGGTACGGTGCGCGTTGACCCGTTGTTTCAGGCCGAGGAACCGGGCCGCGCCCAAGGCGCGCATGTCACCTTCGAGCCGGGCGCGCGCACGGCCTGGCACACCCATCCTGCGGGCCAGAACCTGATCGTCACCTTCGGGCGTGGCCGCGTTCAGCGTGAAGGCGGGCCCATCGAAGAGATCACCCAAGGCGATGTCGTCTGGTTCCCTGCGGGCGAAAAGCACTGGCACGGCGCCGCGCCCGATACCGCGATGAGCCATATCGCGATTCAGGAATCTGTGGATGGCAGCCCCGTGACCTGGCTCGAAAAGGTGACGGATGACGAATACGGCGCGTAGGCGCCCTGCCGCAACCTATTGAAAAAAGGGCCGCCATGAAAGTTCACATCCTTGACGATTGGTTCGACACGCTGCGGTCCCTGCCCTGTTTCAAGCGGCTGAAGGGCCATGACGTAACCGTCTGGACCGATCATCCCGAGGATGAGGCGGTGCTGGCTGAGCGCCTGCAAGACGCCGACGCGGTCGTCCTTTTTCGCGAACGCACGCAAGTCACCCGTTCCTTGCTGGAGCGTCTTCCAAACCTCAAACTCATCTCGCAGCGCGGGGTCTATCCTCATGTAGACGTCGCCGCCTGTACCGACAACGGCGTGCTTTTCTCGTCGAAAACCAGCGCGGATGGTGCCAACTATGCCGCCGCCGAGCTGACCTTTGCCCTGATCCTTTCGGCCATGCGGCAACTGCCGCAGCAGATAGCCTCGGCCAAGGCCGGGACCTGGCAGATGGGCGTCGGCAGAACGCTGCGCGGGCGCACGCTTGGGCTATACGGCCACGGCAAGATCGGCGGCGCGGTCGCAGAGTATGCGCGCGCCTTCGGGATGGAAGTGCTGTGGTGGGGATCTGAGGAAGGTCGCGAACGGGCCGCTGCGGTGGGCGAGGTGGTAGCGGGTAGCCGCGCGGCCTTCTTCGGCGGCTGTGATATCGTGTCGCTGCACCTGCGACTGACGTCCGAGACGCGCGGCATCGTGACGGCGGAGGATCTGGCGCAGATGCAGCCCCGCTCGGTGCTGGTCAACACTTCGCGCGCGGGCCTGATCGCACCCGGCGCGCTGCTGGCCGCGCTGAACGCCGGGCGCCCCGGCACGGCGGCAATCGACGTCTTCGACACGGAACCGCAAACCGATCCTGCCGATCCACTGCTATCCCACCCGAACCTGATCGCTACGCCACATATCGGTTTCGTCACCGAGGACGAGTTCGACAAACAGTTCGCCGATGCCTTCGATCAGGTAAACGCCTTCGCCGAGGGCAGGCCGATCCACGTGATCAACACCGAGGCTCTTGAAAAAGAACCTTGAACGACAACGGCTTTGGAAAAATCTGGCGCACCCATCAGGATTCGAACCTGAGACCTCTGCCTTCGGAGGGCAGCGCTCTATCCAGCTGAGCTATGGGTGCTCCGTTCCGGGGTTCTAGGCGAAAGCGCCCTGCCCTGCAACGGGTTTCAGGCGGGCTTTCGTCCCTCGGCCAGCATCGTCATTTCGGGGATCATCGGCGCAACTGCGACCTCGGCGAAGCCTGCATCTTTCAGCATCTCTGCGAGGCCCGCATCGCTGGATGACCGCGCGCGGGGGGTGAAGGCGGTGTGCTGAAGCTGCCAGAGCGCGGCGAGTTCCGGACCGCTGCGGTCGGCAGAGACAATGAAATCATGGATAAACAGACGCCCGCCCGGCGCGAGGTGTTCGAAGGCGCGCGCGACAAGGTCTTCATGCGTCTCGCCCGGCACGCCGGAGAAAAGATAGGACATCAGGATCACGTCCTGCCCCTTTGGCCAGTCCGACTTTAGGGCGTTGCCTTCGGCATAGGTGATGCGATCCGACAGCCCCGCGCGATCCACATAGTCGCGCCCGACGGCGGCGACGTTCGGGAAATCGACGATGGTGGCCGTGAGATCCGGGAAGGCCTTGCACAGCGTGATCGCAAACGCCCCGGTGCCGCCGCCCACGTCCAGCATCTGCCGCGCCGCCGACAGATCGACCGACCGCGCAAGTTGGCGCGCGGGACCAAGCGATCCGGCGTGCTGGCTGTTGGAATAGAGCTTCGCCTCTTCGGGATCGGAAAACCAATCCTCGTAAGAGGCCGTCGCACCCTTGGGGAGCGAGTCGGTCAACGCGTCCTCGATCTGATCCAGAAGGCCGTACATCTGCCGCCCGACCTGCAGCCGCAGGTAATCACCGAAATCGTATCTCGCGCCCTTCACAAGGAACGCCTCGGCCGCAGGGGAATTTGCGAATTTGCCGTCCTCGACCGTCAAAAGGCCCAGCCCCGCCAGCGCCGTCATCAGCGTCAGCGCGCGTTCGGTATCGAGATCGGTCTTTGCCGCGACCTCTTCGGCTGGGGCCGGGCCACTTGCGAGATGGGTGAATATCCCTTGCTCCAACGCCGCGAAAAGGGCCTTGGAGCCCATGAATCCGAATGCGATCTTCGAGACGTCTTCCGCCCGCTCGGCCAGCGCCATGCGTTCTCTCCTTCAGCTTTGTGCAGATGCAGCAAGCCTAGAGGGCGCGGCGCCGAAGGACCAGCCACCCTTGGGCGCGTCAGGCAAATAGATCGTGGCACAATTCCAGCGCGTCGATGAGAACGTCGACCTCGGCCTCGGTGTTGTACAGGCCAAAGGACGCGCGGCAGGTGGCGTTGATGCCAAGGTGATCCATCAGCGGCCCGGCGCAGTGCTGCCCCGCGCGCACCGCGACGCCCTTTTTGTCGAGCACGGTCGAGATGTCATGGGCATGGGCTGCGCCATCGAGCGTGAAGGAAAAGATCGCGGCCTTGGTCGCGGACTGGCCCTGCACCGCAAGCCAGTTCAGCCCGTCCAGCCGCTGGCGCGCGTAATCGCGCAGCCGCGTCTCATGGGCAGCGATGGCATCCATGCCGAGGTTCATCATGTAATCCAGCGACACGCCCAGCCCGATTTGCTGAACGATTCCCGGCGTTCCCGCCTCGAACTTCATGGGCGGGTCGTTCCATGTGACGGTGTCCTTGTGGACCTCTCGAATCATGTCGCCGCCACCAATGAAGGGGCGCATTTCGTCCATCCGTTCTTTCTTGATGTAGATCGCGCCGGACCCGGACGGCCCGTATAGCTTGTGGCCCGTGATCGCGTAGAAATCGCAATCGAGATCGGCCATATCGACCGGCATATGAACAGCGGCCTGCGATCCATCGACCAGGACCGGCACGCCCTTTTCATGGGCGCCCGCCGCGATGGTCTTTACGTCGACAACGGTGCCGAGCACGTTCGACAGATGCGTGATCGCGATCAGCTTGGTGCGCGGCGTGATGGCATCGAGCACCTTTTGCGGGTCGAGATCACCATTGGCGTCGGTGTCGACCCAGACCAGTTTCACCCCCTGCCGTTCGCGCAGAAAGTGCCACGGGACGATATTTGCGTGATGCTCCATCACCGACAGGATGATCTCGTCGCCCGCTTCCATGCGCGGCATGGCCCATCCATAAGCGACGAGGTTGATCCCCTCGGTCGTGCCGGTGTTCATCACGATCTCGTCCTCGCTTGCGCCAAGGAATTTCGCGATGATGCCCCGCACGCCTTCGTATTTTTCGGTCGCGAGGTTCGACAGGAAATGCAGGCCGCGATGGACGTTGGAATATTCCATTCCATAGGCGTCGGACATAGCGTCAATCATCACCTGCGGCTTTTGCGCGGACGCGCCATTATCAAGGTAAACCAAGGGTTTGCCGTTTACTTCGCGCGCAAGAATTGGGAAATCCTTGCGGATTTCTGTCACGTCATAGGTCATGATATCAGGCCCCCGGAACTGCGATGCCGATCATCGATAAGATCACCGACAGGCCGAATGCGATGCCGATCAGCGCCAGGATCACCATCAGGAAAACCTTTCCCGGCTGGGTGAACCCGTGAAGCTCGGCTGTGAAATAGGTGATCAGCCAGAAAAACAAGCCGATGCCCAGAATGCCCAGCCAGCCCGCGATGGGCGGCGCGACAAGAAGCATCAGGATCTGCGCGATCTGGAGAAGCCCGAGCACGAATTGCAGCCAGGCGACGGTGATGATCGCGCCCTCAAAGCTGCCGGTCCCGCCCATGGCACGGCCCAGCCAGAAGATCGCGAAAATGGCGACGATCAAAAGGCAAAGCTGCACGAAGAACGCCAGAAGCGGTGTGCCGATCGCGGCGCCAACCATCGCGCCCTCGGCCGGCAGAAGCACGGACATCAACTCTCCCAGCAGGGTCGAGATGACCACGGTCAGGATCAGCGCCTGCCACGCCTGCGCGCGGTCAAGGCCCAGGCGCAGGACGCGGCCAAGGCTGTCTTGGGGGCCGGGAATGCTGGCGAAGGCCAGTCGGATAAGATCAGGGAAGGTCACGCGCGGGCCTCGGCGGGCCGCTCGGCCTCCCAAAGGCTGGCGCCCCAGAGGATCAGGAACCCTGCAAGCGCAAAGGCAGAGACCAGCGTCACCGCCGGTCCGT
Source organism: uncultured Paracoccaceae bacterium (assembly GCA_965662745.1). Taxonomy (GTDB): domain Bacteria; phylum Pseudomonadota; class Alphaproteobacteria; order Rhodobacterales; family Rhodobacteraceae; genus Anianibacter. Next base: position 16,791 of record CBFIJK010000049.1, on the reverse strand, counting down.
CCAGAAAGCCCGCCGCAAGCCCGTTGAACAGCCACAGCGGTGCAGCAGCCAGAATCGCCCAGAAAAGCGCAAGCCGCGCGCCAAACCAAGAGCCCTGCCCCCCGATTACCTTGGCGATCAGATGCGTCAGTGCGGCCACGAGATACAAGATCAGCGGCGCCAGGAAGAGAAGCGCCAGAAGCGCCCCGCCGATGCGCGCCTCAAGCGGGATGCTGGGGTCTTCCATCGCATCACGCGTCAAAGCGGGCCAGCGCGCCACGAAGAGGATTGCGCAGCCAAGCATGACGAAGAGCAGTGCGCGGTCCTCGCGCGGCCCCATCGACAGGTGCCGGCGCATCACGCGGCGCGGCGCCCGGTAGCTTTCGACGATATCCGCCGTCAGCGCCATCAGCCGCGACGCCGCCCGAGCCAGCCGTCCAGCCGGTCAAGGATCGCATCGGCGATCTCTGGGCTTTCGATCTCCTCGATGGATTCCGCAAGGAAGGCCAGCACCAGAAGGTCCTGTGCCAAGGACTTCGGCACGCCGCGCGAGCGCAGGTAGAAAAGCGCGGTTTCGTCGATCGCGCCGGTGGTGGAGCCGTGCGAGCACTGCACGTCATCGGCGTAGATTTCCAGTTCCGGCTTGGCGAGGAACTGGCTGTCGCCATCGAGAAGCAGCGACTGGCTGATCTGGTATCCGTCGGTTTTCTGCGCATCGGGCTTCACGAGGATCTTGCCCTGGAACACGCCAACAGCGCCGTTCCTGAGAACCTTCTTGAAAACCTGGCGGCTTTCGCAGCGCTGCGCGTCATGGGTGATGAACACCGTGTCGTCATGGTGGAAATCACCATCCCCGACAGCCGCGCCCGCCACATGCGCGATGGCATCGTCGCCGGTGAATTCGACCACGCATTCATTGCGCGTCAGCACGCCGTTTACCGTCAGCGTGAAGGATTTGAACGCTGATTCCGCCGCGAGGCGCGCGAAGATATGCGTAGCCGTGCGCCGTTCATGATCGCGCCCCTGGGCGCGCACATGGTTCAGCGTGGCATTCGCGGCGATATCCACCTCCATCGCGCCGTTAAAGCGCGCGGCGGCGGGGCCGGTTTCGAGAATGGTCGCAGACGCGCCCTCTTCGACCTTCACCAGATGGCGAAGCACCGCGTCAGAGCTGTCATCGGCATGGACATAGTCGATCAGGATCGGGCGCGCGGCCTGGCCTGTAACACGGATCACAAGGCCATCCGTCGCCGCCGCCGTGTTCAGCGCGGCAAGCGGGCGCGGGACAGGCGTCTGACCGCGTTCCTCCAGCGTGCCGTAAAGATCTTTCGCCCAGTGGATATCGGTCTGAGTGGCGTCAGCGAGGCGCTCGATCTCGACGCCGTCCAGCGCCAGATCGTCCGATGCGTCCGCGTCGAAAACGCCGTCCACGAAGACCAGCTTCAGGCAGTCGATTTCGGCAAAGATCGGGCCTTCGCCCCCGTCGAAAACGGCTGCCTTGGGGGCGGGTGTTTCAAACAGCGTCTCTGGCCGGGTGAAGCGCCAGTATTCATCGCGGCGATGCGGCAGGCCCATGGCGCTGATGCGCGACAGCGCAGATTTGCGCGCCTCGGTCGCCCACGCGGCGCCATCGGGCAGGCTGATCTCGGCCAACCGCGCCTCGGTCGCGTCCTGTTTCACTTTGGGCAGCGCCATTACGCGACCTCCGGGTCCAGAAATTCGGCGTAGCCGTTGGTCTCGACCTCAAGCGCAAGCTCTGGCCCGCCGGTCTTCACGATCTTGCCGTTCGACATGATGTGCACGACGTCCGGGACGATGTGATCGAGAAGGCGCTGGTAATGCGTGATGACCAGAAACCCCCGGCCCTCGTCACGCAGCGCGTTCACGCCATCGGCGACCAGTTTCATCGCGTCCACGTCAAGACCGGAATCCGTTTCGTCGAGGATGCACATCTTCGGCTCTAGAATGGCCATCTGCAGGATTTCGTTGCGCTTTTTCTCGCCGCCCGAAAAGCCCATGTTCACCGGGCGCTTCAGCATGTCGGCGTCGATCTTCAGCGCCTTCGCCTTCTCGCGCACGAGTTTCAGGAAGTCGCCCGCGCTGATTTCCGGCTCGCCGCGTGCCTTGCGCTGCGCGTTGAGCGCGGTGCGCAGGAAGGTCATGTTGCCAACGCCGGGAATTTCGACCGGGTACTGGAATGCCAGGAAGACACCCGCCGCCGCGCGCTCTTCCGGCTCCATCTCTAGGATGTCTTCGCCCAGCAGCGTGGCGGACCCGTCTGTCACCTCATAGCCGCCGCGCCCTGACAGAACATAGGACAGGGTCGATTTACCCGACCCGTTCGGACCCATGATCGCATGGACCTTGCCCGCCTCGACGGTCAGGTCGACCCCTTTGAGGATTTGCTTGTCCTCTTCTTCAAGTTTGACGTGCAGGTTCTTGATCTCAAGCATCTTTTTTCCTCAATCCAGTGTGACGGCCGTGCCGGATGCACTGACCATCAGCATGTTGTTTATGACCTCGTAATCGAGGTCGACGCCGACGACGGCGTTTCCGCCCGCCTCGCCCGCGCGTTGTTCCAGTTCGCGAAGCGCCGTTGTGCGCGCCTCGCCCAGCGATTGTTCATAGGCGCCAGAGCGGCCGCCGATAATGTCGGTGATCCCGGCAAAAAGATCGCGAAAGACGTTCGCGCCAAGGATCGCCTCGCCCACGACAACGCCGTGGTAGGCCGTGATCCTGCGCCCTTCAACGGACGGCGTGGTCGTGACGATCATCGCGTTTTTCCCCTTATCCCAGAACACCGCGCACCGCCGCGACAATCACCCATGCGGCCATCCCGACCAGCACGGATGTCATGAAGACCGAATCTTTCACCAGACCCTCGCGGTTGCCGCGCTTGGCCCGAAAGCCAAGCCCGACCAAAGCGCCGACGAACGTGCCGACGCCGATCCCGGCGGTCTGATGCAGAAGCTGCGGGATCATCAGCCGACAGAGCCTTCCAGCGAGATCGCGACAAGCTGCTGTGCTTCCATCGCGAATTCCATCGGAAGGGCTTGCAGCACCTCCTTGCAGAACCCGTTGACGACCAGCGCGACGGCCTCTTCCTCGTCCATCCCGCGCGAGCGGCAGTAGAACAGCTGATCGTCATCCACCTTGGATGTCGTCGCCTCATGCTCGACCCGGGACGAGTTGTTCTTGACCTCGATATAGGGAACCGTGTGCGCCCCGCATTTGTCGCCGATCAAAAGGCTGTCGCATTGCGTGTAGTTGCGGCTGTCCTTCGCCTTGGGGTGCATCGAGACAAGGCCGCGATAGGTGTTCTGCGCCTGACCCGCGCTGATGCCTTTCGACACGATCCGCGACCGGGTGTTCTTGCCCAGATGGATCATCTTGGTGCCGGTATCGGCCTGCTGCCAGTTGTTGGTGATGGCGATTGAATAGAACTCACCCTGGCTGTCATCGCCGCGCAGGATGCAGGACGGGTATTTCCACGTCACGGCAGAGCCGGTTTCGACCTGCGTCCACATGACCTTGGACCGATCGCCCCGGCAATCGGCGCGCTTGGTGACGAAGTTGTAAATGCCGCCCTTGCCGTTCTCATCGCCCGGAAACCAGTTCTGGACGGTGGAATACTTGATCTCGGCATCGTCCAGCAGCACCAGTTCCACCACGGCGGCGTGAAGCTGCGTGGTGTCGCGCTGGGGCGCGGTGCAGCCTTCAAGGTAGGACACATAGGCCTCCTTGTCGGCGATGATAAGCGTGCGTTCGAACTGGCCGGTGTTTTCCGCGTTGATGCGGAAATAGGTCGACAATTCCATCGGGCAGCGCACACCCGGCGGAATGTAGACGAAGGACCCGTCCGAGAAGACCGCCGAATTGAGCGTGGCGAAATAATTGTCCGAGATCGGAACGACCGAGCCGAGGTATTTCTTCACAAGCTCGGGGTGGTTCTTCACCGCTTCCGAGATCGAGCAGAAGATCACGCCGGCCTTCTGCAATTCCTTCTGGAAGGTCGTACCGACCGAGACGCTGTCGAACACGGCGTCCACGGCGACCTTACGGCCTTCGGCGGGGGCATCTTCCGCGCCTTCGACACCGGCGAGGATCATCTGTTCCTTCAGCGGGATGCCCAGCTTTTCATAGGTCGCCAGAAGCTTCGGGTCGACCTCGTCCAGCGACTTCGGCTTGACCTCCATCGACTTGGGCTTGGCGTAGTAATACTGGTCCTGGTAGTCGATCGGCGGGTGATGGATCATCGCCCAATCCGGCTCTTCCAGCGTCTTCCAGCGCGCAAACGCCTCAAGCCGCCAGTTGGTCAGCCATTCCGGTTCTTCGTTTTTTTCCGAGATCAGGCGCACGATGTCCTCGTTGAGGCCCTTGGGCGCATAATCCATCTCGATATCGGTGTTCCAGCCATGCTTGTAGGTGCCGGCCATCGAGCGAACCGCGTCGACCGTTTCCTGGTCCACGCCGTCCTTCACATCCATCGTCTTGTCGAGTGCTGCCATGTCGTCACATCCTTTCAGGCCGCGCGGGCCCGGTATTTCCGGTGGCGGTCGCTCCATGCGTCGATGAAGCGCGCGATCTCGTCCTTCGTCGTCTCGGGCGTCAGCGAAACCCGGATGGCCGAGCCCGCTTCGCCTGCGTCAAATCCCATCGCGCGCAACACGCGGCTTTCGCTGACCTTGCCTGACGAACAGGCCGAGCCTGCCGATATGGCAAAGCCCGCAAGGTCCATTTGCATCACCTGTGTCTCGCCCTTCCAGCCGGGGGTGATGAAACACGAGGTGTTCGGCAGCCGCTGCGCGTCTTTCCCGACAAAAATAGTCTGATTGCCGGTCTCCGCAATCCCGTTTTCTAGAATATTTCTAAGTTCTTCAACCTCAGACCAGCGGCCCGCCTCAAGTTCCTGCCCCGCTTCGCGCGCCGCAGCCCCGAATCCGGCGATCCCGATGACGTTTTCCGTGCCCGACCGGCGACCGAGTTCCTGCCCGCCGCCCTTGGACAGCGCCGGGATATCAAGGCCGCGCTTTGCGATCAGCGCACCGATGCCCTTGGGCCCGCCAAGTTTGTGGGCCGACAGGATCATCATGTCCGCGCCCGACCAGCCGAAGGCCACCGGCATCCGACCCGCCGCCTGCACCGCGTCGATCAGCAGCAGCCGCGCCGCACCGCCCCAGGGCAGCGTCCAATGGCCATCGCCATGCTCAGGCACATCCGACACCACGCCCGTCTCGCTGTTGGCAAGGCCCATCCCCGCGACCGGCGCGACATCGCCCCCCGGTGCGTGATGCGCCCAAAGGCAATCATGGGCAGTCGGTTCGATCACTGCGCCGCCGATGCGCGCAAGAATGCCCGCCGCCTCGGTCGCGCCGGAGGTAAAGATCACCTCATCCGCCTGCGCGCCGACCAAGGCGGCCACATCGGCCCGCGCGCGTTCGATCAGCCCCCGCGCCGCGCGTCCCTCGGCATGGACCGAAGCCGGGTTTCCGGCCACATCCATCGCGGCAACCATCGCGTCCCGTGATGTGGCGCGCAGCGGCGCCGTGGCGTTCCAGTCGAGATAAACGCGGTCCGGCACGGGGATCAGGCCCCGTCCATCGCGGGACTGTCGATTGCGGCCTCATCCACCACCGACAGGATTTCGGGCACCGCAGGGCATGGCGCCAGATCGTTGCTGACCACATCCGACAGCCGCGTCTGGTGCAGGAAGACGTAAACCTGCGCCGAAAGGCCTTCCCACAGCCGGTTCGTCAGCGACTGCGCGCGCGATCCCGACAGACCGCCAGAGGCGCCCGCGCCCGATTTCATCGCGCTCACCTCTTCATCCACCGCCGAAAGCACATCAACGACACGAATTTCCGACGGCGGCTGCGCCAGGCGATATCCGCCCCCCGGCCCACGCACCGATTCCACCAGACCTGCACGCCGCAGCTTGACAAAAAGCTGCTCAAGATAAGGCAGGGACAGCTGTTGGCGGCGCGAAAGCTCTGACAGGGATGACAGCGTTTCGGGCGGCTGAATGGCCAGATCCACCAGCGCAACCATCGCGTAACGACCCTTCGTGCTCAGTTTCATGGCGTATTCATCCCCGAAATCAGATTGACGCGGGGCGGGCGCGCCATTACCTGCTGACCACCCACGGCCTTTGCGCCGAGTTTAGAATGTTTCTAAGGTGCCCGAGTGAATTCGTCAAGAATTCACCTAGCGGCCCCGCCCGCCAGTATAGGGACCCCGATGCCCGAGGTTATCTTTCCCGGCCCAGAAGGCCGGCTCGAAGGCCGCTACCATCCGCAGAAGTCCAAGGACGCGCCGATCGCGATCATCCTGCACCCCCATCCGCAATTCGGGGGCACGATGAACAACCGCGTGGTGTATAATCTGCACTATGCGTTCTACAATATCGGCTTCACGGTCCTGCGCTTCAACTTTCGGGGTGTCGGCCGCAGCCAGGGCGAATACGATCAAGGTATCGGCGAGCTGTCCGATGCGGCCAGTGCGCTTGATTACCTGCAGTCGATGAACCAGAACGCCAAGCATTGCTGGGTTGCCGGGTTCTCTTTCGGCGCTTGGATCGGCATGCAGCTCTTGATGCGCCGCCCCGAGATCACCGGTTTCGTTTCGATCTCGCCGCCCGCGAACATGTACGACTTTTCCTTCCTCGCGCCCTGCCCGTCGTCTGGCCTGATCGTATCTGGCACCGCAGACCGCGTCGCGCCGCCCAAGGACACCCATACGCTTGTCGGCAAGCTGCACGAGCAAAAGGGAATCACGATCACCCATGAGGAAGTCGAAGGTGCCGGGCATTTCTTCGAGGATCCACATATGGAAACCATGATCGGATCGGTCGATGGATATGTGCGCCGCCGTCTGACGGAATCCACCCGCTAGTCGCCGCCTACAGGTTTTCGGTTTTTTCAGTTTTTTCGAGGGGCGGGTGAAACTTCACCCGCCCCTCTTTCGTGTCTTCTGCAAGGCGGCCGGGAATTCGGCTGCCCTCAAAGACTTTTGGAGGACTACAATGAAGACTTTCTCGCTTACCGTCGCCGCCACCATGCTTTCCGCCGCCGCCGCATTCGGCGCAGCCCATGGCATGGCACCGTCCGTCGAAGCGTCGGACCAATCCGTCGAAGGCGGCACCGTGTCGGCTGAAAAGATCGTCGCACCCGCAAACGGCTGGCTCGTGGTTCACCGCACCGGTGAAGACATGGCGCCCGGCGTCGTGATCGGTCACGCGCCGCTTCGCGAAGGTGAAAACACCGACGTGGTCGCGATCCTGACCGAGCCTGTCGAATCCGGTGATATGCTTATGCTGATGGTTCACGGCGAAGACGGCGGCAACGCAACCGGCACGTTCGAGTACACGCTTGGCGCATCGGAAGATGGCCCCATCCGCATGGATGGCGAGCTTGTGATGACCGTGGTCACCGCCGAATAACTCGGATCGCCTCGGGCCTCACAGGCCGCGACGCACCCAATACCGAAACGGCCGGGCAGCGATGCCCGGCCGTTTTCTCGTCGCGAAAACCATTACTTGCGCGCGATGATCCAGACCGCATGAACGATGCCGGGGATATACCCAAGAATCGTCAATAGAATGTTCAGCCAGAAATGCTTGCCAAGTCCCACCTGCAGAAAAACGCCCAGAGGCGGCAGGAGGATGGCGACGATGATGCGTAAAATATCTGCCAATTCAAATTCCTTTCGTTTGGAACTCAATGCGCTAGGCAGTCCCTTGTTCCGGGTCCTCCGGGAAATGGCTGGCCCGGCGCAGGGCCGGACGTTATAGACGGGACCACCGAGAACGGAGAGCCCTGTGCCGGACAAACAGCCCCCCGCCCCGCGCCCATCCGACCGGTTCGCCCGTGCCCGCGAGATGCAATCGGCCGCGGTGATGGAAGATTACGCCGAACTCATCGGCGACCTGATCGCCGAACATGGCGAGGCGCGCGTCGCCGATATCGCCGAGCGCATGGGCGTCGCCCAGCCGACCGCCACCAAGGCCATCGCCCGGTTGAAACGCGAAGGGCTGGCCACATCGCGCCCCTATCGCGGGGTCTTTCTGACCGATGAGGGTGCGGAACTTGCCGACCGCGTGCGCGCGCGCCACCGCACGGTCGTTGCGCTTCTCAAGGCCGTGGGCGTGCCCGCAGAGATCGCGGAACTCGACGCCGAGGGCATCGAGCATCACGTTTCGGACGAGGCCCTGGCCGCCTTCGAGACGTTCCTGTCCGGGCAGGACAACTGACGTTACGCCCCGTATACCTTCGTATACAGACTTTCCCTTTGCCGCGCCTTGTTGTATGAGGCGCGCAAACGCGAGTCAGCCATTCACAAAGCGAGGGACCCATGTCCAAGATCAAGGTAGACAATCCGGTCGTCGAACTCGACGGCGATGAAATGACCCGGATCATCTGGGATTTCATCAAGCAGAAACTGATCCTGCCCTATCTCGACATCGACCTGAAATATTACGATCTCGGCATCGAGGCGCGCGACGAGACCGATGATCAGATCACCGTGGACGCGGCCAACGCGATCAAGGAATACGGCGTCGGCGTCAAATGCGCGACGATCACCCCCGATGAAGCGCGGGTCGAGGAATTCGGTCTCAAGCGCATGTATCGCTCGCCCAACGGCACGATCCGCAACATCCTTGGCGGCGTGATCTTCCGTCAGCCGATCATTTGCCAGAACGTGCCGCGCCTTGTTCCCGGCTGGACCAAGCCCATCGTCGTCGGTCGCCACGCCTTCGGCGATCAGTACCGCGCGACCGATTTCCGCTTCCCCGGACCGGGCAAGGTGACGATCAAGTTCGAAGGCACGGACGGCGAAGTGATCGAACGCGAAGTGTTCGACGCGCCCGGATCGGGCGTCACCATGGCGATGTACAATCTCGACCAGTCGATCCTCGATTTCGCCCGCGCGTCCATGAATTATGGCCTGATGCTGGGCTGGCCGGTCTACCTGTCGACCAAGAACACCATCCTCAAGGCCTATGACGGCCGCTTCAAGGACCTCTTCCAGAAGGTCTATGAGGAGGAATTCGAAGAGAAATTCAAGAAAGCCGGCATCCACTACGAGCACCGCCTGATCGACGACATGGTCGCGGCGGCGATGAAGTGGTCGGGCGGCTATGTCTGGGCCTGCAAGAACTACGATGGCGACGTGCAGTCGGACACCGTGGCGCAGGGTTTCGGCTCTTTGGGCCTGATGACATCCGTGCTGATGACCCCCGATGGCAAGACCGTCGAGGCAGAAGCCGCGCACGGCACCGTCACCCGCCACTACCGCCAGCACCAGAAGGGCGAGGCGACCTCGACCAACTCCATCGCGTCGATCTACGCCTGGACTGGCGGTCTCAAGCATCGCGCCAAGCTGGATGACAACGCCAAGCTGATGGAATTCGCGAACACGCTTGAAAAGGTCATCGTGGACACCGTGGAATCGGGCTTCATGACCAAGGATCTCGCGCTGCTTGTCGGCCCCGATCAGCAGTGGCTGACCACCGAAGGCTTCCTCGAGAAGATCGACGAGAACCTGAACAAGGCGCTGTAAGCACCTCTCGGAAAACACTTTCCCGGCCTGCGGATGCGGGCCGGGATGAGCTTAGCCGATCATCGCGGCACCCTCGCCCAGATCGTCATAATGCTTCTTCAGCCGTTCCAGCGCGATGCGCAGAACGACCTTGCCGGACCGCGCCGACCAGCCCAGCTGCCGCTCGGCCTGTTCAAGCCCTTCGAGATAGCAACAGCACCGCAACGCCACATCGCCTAGGCCCGGTCCCAGATCCGACAGCGCCGTCGCAACACGCGCCTCGGCCCCGGCCGCCCCACCCGCTCGCGCACGGCGTTGCAGGCCGTCATTCACCGGTGCCGTGACAAAGCTGTCCCAGTCGAGAGCGCGCGTCCGGCCGATCTTGGCGATCTCGAAATCCTCGCGCAGGCGTTCGCCGGCGGACACAAGCCGCTCATCCAGAAAGGGCGTGCCATCTGGCTGCCTGCGCCGCGACAGCGCCGCCAAGGGCGTGTCGGACGCGACATAGCGCCGGTCAAGCGCTTGCGCCTCATCCTCGGGCTGGGCCTGCGCCTCGGTGTTCTTCGCCGACAGCGTTCGCAGCCATGCCCGGCCCGCCGCCGCCAATCGATAGCGCGTCACCTTGGAACCGGGTTTGCCCTGCACCCAGTCTTTCAGCACAAAAGCCTGCGCCACGGCGCGGTCCAGCGACAATAGCCGGATCGTGCGACCGTCGGGCATCTCGCGCACCACGACCGAGGTATCCATGCCTGGCGCAATAGCCAGCACCGTTCCGGGTTCGGCAAGGCGTCGCAGGACCCGCGCCCCTTCGGCTGCAAGAATGTCGTCATCGGGAAGGGAATTGTCGGGGGTCATGTCGCTAGCACTCCCATCAAGGAATATCTGGGATAACCGATCGAGGATCACGTCGCAGGCCGGGTCGTCGCGGCGCTGTTCGACCCGGCGCACATTGCGCAGAACGGTCGACGGCTCGCAGCCGCAGGTCCGGGCGACTTCGCGCAGCGACTGACCGAGCGCTGTGTGCGCCAGGTAGCGGCGGTGGTCACACTCGACCCAGCCGATTCGCTTGCGGTACGGGCAAAGGCCGTTTTGTCCACAGGGCCGCAGACCACCGCTGCCATCGTTACTTATCTGAGAATGTTTCGACACGACGATCAACCTGAGATTGCATTAGTTACCAGATCGTTAAAATCCGGACCACACAGCCAAGTTGTATCCAAAACGTAAACAATGAAGATGCGGATCGCGCGTTGACCTGTGGATAACCGCAACACACGCTTAGGGAGAGTCAGGATTGTTTCCGAATCAGCAACGGAGAATCGCCATGACCCACGCCGCCGCAATCCTGAAAACCCTTCGCCGTCCCAAGCTGCTGGTGCGCGCCGCGCGCATCGGTCTGGCGGAATACGACCGCAGCCGCGACCTGCGCCGGGTCCTGCCTGCCGTGGCGCGCGCACAAGGGGGCGCCGCGCTCGATGCACTGATCGAGGCGGAAAGCGAAATGGAACAGACGCGCAGCCAAGGCGACCTGAAATATTCGGTTGGCCGCCATGTCGAATTGCTGATCGCGCTCATGGCCGAGGCGCGGCTGACGCAGCGCCCCGTTTAGTCGCTAGAGGCCGATCAGGTGAACGCGTCGGGTTCGGAGGATTTGAAGCGCGCCACATAGTCGTGCAGCGCTTCATTCACCGCCGGGTCCAGCGCGGGCGCCTCGTAATCGCCGAGGATCTTGCGCACGCGTTCCGTCGCAAGCTGCGCGGTGTCGCGGGCGCCATCTTCGTCCCACGTCTCGAACGGTTTGAAATCGAACAGATCGGACCGCCAGAACGCCTCTTTGAAATTGGACTGGGTATGGGCACAGCCAAGATAGTGCCCGCCCGGTCCGACTTCGCGGATGGCATCCATCGCCTGCGCGTTTTCGTCCATCGTGATGCCCTTGGCGAACTTGTGCAGTGCGCCAAGCTGGTCTGCATCCATGACGAATTTCTCGTAAGAGGACACCAGGCCCCCTTCCAGCCAGCCGCAGCTGTGCAGCATGAAGTTCACGCCCGACAGAAGACCCATATTCAGAGAGTTCGCCGTCTCATATGCCGCCTGTGCATCGGGCAGTTTCGAGCCGGTAAACGAGCCTGCAGACCGGAATGGCAGCCCCATGCGCCGGGCAAGCTGGCCCGCGCCATAGGTGATCTGGCTTGCCTCGGGTGTGCCGAAGGTCGGGGCGCCGGAATTCATGTCGATCGAAGTAACGAACGCCCCGAAGATGACTGGCGCGCCCTTGCGAACGAGCTGGCTATAAGCAACGCCCGCCATCACCTCGGCCAGAACCTGTGTCAGTGTGCCCGCGACGGACACGGGCGCCATGGCGCCGCCTACGATGAAGGGCGACACGATGCAGGCCTGATTCGCCTCGGCATAGACCTCTAGCGCGCCCATCATCACCGAATCGAACGTCAGCGGAGAGTTGATGTTGATCAGCGAGGTCATCGCCGTGCGCCCGTCGAGCCCACCGAAGAGGATTTCGGACATCTCGACCGAATGGCGCGCGCGCTCGGGCTCTGTCACGGACCCCATATAGGGTTTGTCCGACAGCGTCATATGCGCCAGCAGCATGTCCAGATGGCGCTTGTTCACCGGCACATCCGTCGGCTCGCACACCGTGCCGCCCGAGTGGTGCAGCCATTTCGACATATAGCCGAGCTTCACGAAATTACGGAAATCTTCCATCACCGCATAGCGGCGACCGCCAGCGGCGTCGCGCACGAAGGGCGGGCCGTAGACCGGCGCCAGCACAAGGTTCTTACCGCCAATCTCAACGCTTTTCTCTGGATCGCGGGCGATCTGGGTAAAGCTGGACGGGGCCGACTTGCACAGCTCGCGCGCAAGGCCGCGCGGGATATGGACCCGCTCAGCCTTGACCGTCGCACCCGCCTCGCGCCAGCGATCCAGCGCCTTGGGATTGTCGACGAAGGCCACGCCGATCTCTTCGAGAACGGTTTCCGCGTTCGCCTCGATGATCTGAAGTGCCTCTTCGTTGAGGATCTCCAGATTCGGAATGTTGCGCGATATCACGGCCGCGGTTTCAATCCGCTTTGCCGTACGTTCCGCCCGGCGTGCGGCCCCGCCGCCCGCGCCGCGGCCCCGCCGCCGTGCTGCTGCCTCTGTCATCGGGCCATCCTCCATCACGCGGGGGATCCGCGCTGCCGTGTGAATTGTTCCGCCGTCATACAAAGAAGCGCGCCGCCGCCGCGCGGGATTTGCGTCACCTAGCGCCGGAAAGCGACATCCTTGCGCGGCTGAGGGGTTGGGCTTAAAGCCCGTTGCATGATCAGCCAGACCCATGACCGCCTTCTCATCATCGACTTCGGCAGCCAGGTGACGCAGCTTATCGCGCGCCGCCTGCGCGAGGCGAATGTCTATTGCGAAATTCACCCCTTCAACGCCGTCGATGAAACCTTCCTTGCGGACTTCGCGCCCAAAGCCGTGATCCTGTCTGGCGGCCCCGCGTCGGTCACTGACGCGGCAAGCCCCCGCGCACCGCAAAAGGTGTTCGAACTGGGCGTTCCGGTCCTTGGCATCTGCTATGGCCAGCAGGTCATGATCACCCAGCTTGGCGGCCGCGTCGAAGGTGGGCACCACCGCGAATTTGGCCGCGCGTATGTGCAGCCCGCCGGGGCGCATACCTCGGATCAGCTTTTCGCAGGGCTCTTCAGTGAAGGGCGCGAAGAGGTGTGGATGAGCCATGGCGACCGCGTTACCGACCTTGCTCCCGGATTCGAGGTGATCGGCACCTCTCCCGGCGCGCCTTACGCGATGATCGGCGACACGGACCGCAATTTCTACGCCGTGCAGTTTCACCCCGAAGTGCACCACACCCCGAACGGCCGCCGCATCCTGGAGAACTTCACGCGCCTTGCGGGCTTTACCGGCGACTGGACGATGGATGCCTACAAGGAAGAGGCGATCCGCAAGATTCGCGATCAGGTCGGCGACTCCAAGGTGATCTGCGGCCTCTCGGGCGGCGTCGATTCGTCGGTCGCCGCCGTGCTGATCCATGAGGCAATCGGCGATCAGCTGACCTGCGTCTTCGTCGATCACGGCCTTCTGCGCCTCAACGAGGCCGAAGAGGTCGTGACGATGTTCCGCGACAACTACAACATTCCGCTGATCCATGCCGATGAACGCGATCTCTTCCTCGGCGAGCTTGATGGCGTGTCCGACCCGGAAACGAAGCGCAAGATCATCGGCAAGCTCTTCATCGACGTCTTCCAGCGCTACGCGGGCGAGATTGAAGGCGCGACCTTCCTTGCCCAAGGCACGCTTTACCCGGACGTGATCGAATCCGTCTCCGTCTCGGGCGGGCCGTCCGTCACGATCAAATCGCACCACAACGTCGGCGGCCTGCCGGAAAAGATGGGCCTGAAACTGGTCGAGCCACTGCGCGATCTCTTCAAGGATGAGGTCCGCGCCCTTGGCCGCGAACTTGGCCTGCCCGCCAGCTTCATCGGCCGACACCCCTTTCCAGGCCCCGGCCTTGCCATCCGCTGCCCCGGAGAGATCACCCGCGAGAAGCTGGAAATCCTGCGCAAGGCGGACGCGGTCTTCATCGACCAAATTCGCAAGCACGGGCTTTATGACGAGATTTGGCAAGCCTTCGTCGCCATCCTGCCCGTTCGCACCGTCGGCGTGATGGGCGACGGCCGTACCTACGATTTCGCCTGCGCCCTGCGCGCGGTGACATCCGTCGACGGCATGACAGCCGATTACTACCCCTTCACCCACGAATTCCTCGGCGAGACCGCCAACCGCATCGTCGGCGAGGTTACCGGCATCAACCGCGTGACTTACGACATAACGTCGAAACCGCCGGGAACGATCGAGTGGGAATGAGAGAAGAAGCGCTGGCCGTCCAGTCGTTCTAAGAATTCGATGTATCTCAGTTTCTTGGATAAGATTCTTAGGTTCGTGCTATGCTGACCTTGGGTAAGCGTTCCGTGATCGGAAGGCGGGGTTGGGAAAGAGCGCAGGAATGCGATTCAATATATGTGACAACTGCGGTCATAGAATGCCCGTTGGACGCAAGGCGTGTACGGTTTGCTCATTTCCGAGACGGATGTCTCAGCGGCCTGAATTCATCTTTGGAGTGGTAGCCCTGGTCAGCGTGGCCGGGGCTTTGCTTATTTTCCTGTAACAGGTCGCTTCACGGCAGCACGATCCACGCATTGACGATCCTCGCATTCGCTGCGTCTATGTGCGCCTGCCGATTTTTCTGAAGGACTGCACAGACTTGGCCGCACATATCGTCACCCCGAGAGAGGGCAATACGCTTCACGCCGCACTTTGGATGATTGGCGCGATCGTGTCGTTCACCTCGATGGCAGTGGCCGGGCGGGCGGTGTCATTCGAGCTCGATACCTTTGAAATCATGGCCTATCGGTCGGTCGTCGGCCTGATCATCGTGCTCGTCGTGGGCTATTCGCTAGGCATCCTAAATCAGATCACGCGGCGCAGTCTTGGGCTGCATACCATCCGCAATATCAGTCATTTCACCGGGCAGAACCTGTGGTTCTTCGCGATCACCGCGGCCCCGCTGGCGCAGGTCTTCGCGATGGAATTTTCGTCGCCGCTCTGGGTCGCGCTTCTGGCGCCCTTTGTCCTGCAGGAGCGATTGACGAAGACCCGGGCGCTCGCGGCGGGTGCGGGATTTGTCGGCATCCTGATCGTCGCGCGCCCGACGCTCGAAGGGCTAAGTCCCGGGCTGGTCGCGGCAGGGCTTGCGGCCATCGGCTTTGCCGGATCGGCGATCTTCACGCGCCTTCTGACACGGACCGAGGCGCTGATCTGCATCATGTTCTACATGACCGCGATGCAGGTCGTCTTCGGTTTCGTCTGCGCAGGCATCGACGGCGATATCGCCTTCCCCTCTTCCGACAGCCTGCCCTGGATCATCCTGATCGGATTTGCAGGTCTCGCAGCGCATTTCTGCCTGACGACGGCGCTCTCGCTGGCCCCGGCGACAGTCGTCATGCCGATAGACTTCGCTCGCCTGCCGATCGTGGCAATAGTCGGGATGCTGCTTTACGCAGAGGGCCTCGATCCGATGGTTTTCGTTGGTGCAGCGATCATTTTCGCAGCCAACTATCTGAATATCCTCGTTGAATCTCGAAAAAGGTAAGGGTTGCGCGAAAGCAACGATCCGCTTTGCGACACTTACGTGACGCAAGGTCAGAAATTGCGCGGATCGCTGTCTAATGTAGCAGTGTGCGCATGACCCAAAGCACCTTGGGACGAGGGAGGAACCATCCATGAAGAAGACTGTTCTATCCGCAGCCGTGATTGCAGGGCTAGCGACCAGCGCATCCGCGGGCGGCCTCGACCGGTCCGGCCAGTCCGTCGGCTTCCTGTTCGATCAGGGCAATGTCGTCAAACTGTCCTTCGGCGCAGTGATCCCGAATGTCAGCGGCACCGATGTCGCTGCTTTTGGCGGACGCGCGACCGGGGATGTCGGCAACAGCTATATCATGCCGTCGCTCAGCATGAAGCATGACCTCAGCGATAAGCTGACCGTCGGCTTCATCGTCGAGAACGCATTCGGCGCAGACGTCGCCTATCCTGCCGGCCAGTCGGTTGCCCTTGGCGGCACGCGGGCTTACGCTTCGGTCTATTCGCTGACCACGCTGGCGCGCTACAAGGTGACGGACAGCTTCTCGGTCCACGGCGGCCTGCGCTACCAGACGCTGAACGGTGAAGTTGACCTGCGCGGTCTCGCGTATGGCGGTCTTGCCAACTACTCGGCCCGCGTCGCGTCCAGCAACGCGTTCGGCTATGTCGTCGGCGGCGCTTTCGAGATCCCCGATATCGCGGCCCGCGTTTCGCTGACATACAACTCGGCGATCACGCACACGTCGAATACGCGTGAATCCTTCACCGGCGTTGCCGCTCTTGCCCCGACCGGTACGACCCAGGTCACCACACCGCAATCCGTGAACCTCGAATTTCAGACCGGGATCATGGAAAACACGCTTCTGACCGGTGGCATTCGCTGGGCGAACTGGAGCCAGCTTCGCCTGAACCCCACCGGCTTCAGCGCGGCAACTGGCGGCAACAGCAGCCTGATCAGCATCGAAGACACTTACACCTATACGCTGGGTGTCGGCCGCCGCTTTACCGAGCAATTCGCGGGCTCGATCTCGTTCCAGTATGAATCGGCCGGCAATCCGCTGGTCTCGCCGCTTGGTCCGACGGGTGGACGCTTTGGCATTTCGCTGGGCGGATCCT
>CBFIJK010000048.1:0-27971 GCA_965662745.1 uncultured Paracoccaceae bacterium | reverse complement strand
CGCGGGACAGCAGTTCCTCGACCTCTTCCAGATCGACCCGCGCGATCGCGTCCTGTGCGGCGGCCTTAAGGTTCGACAGCCGCTTCAGCCCGTCGTCAATCGCCTCCACCTCTGACCGCAGCGCACGGTATTCCGTGGCCTTCTGCGTCAGAAGCTGGCGCAAGTCGGCGTCAGAGCGGTCAAAAGCATCGGTGATCCCGAAGCGGGTCGCCAGAAGCTCAAGGACATCACGGGTTGCACCGCCGACATTCTCGATCGCAGTCTTCAGGTCGGCGATATCGGCGCGGAGATCGGCAAAGCCGTTTTGCAGGCTGCGCTCCAACTCGGTCACCGACTCCTGCACGAAGACCTTGTGGAAATCATCCTCCAGCCGCAGTTCTTCATAGGCGGCAGATAGGATGCCGCGGATGATACCTGGCACGCCGTCGTCCTGCGGGACCGGCACGTTGGTGAAAACGATATCGTAGAGCGCATCGGGAAAGTTGCCCCGTGTCTCGGCATCCTTCAGGTGGCGAGGTTCGATCGTGACGCGGTCTCGGTTTTCCTTGAGAAGCTGAAGCGCGGCCTTGATCCCGCGCTCGGAGGCGCCCTGACGTTCAATTTCCTTGACCGCGCGATCCACCGCGGCCCGCTTGCGTTTGGCGGGACAGCGGCTGAGGCGATCCATCCCCCAGGCCACGAGAACGGCGAGCGAAGTCGCAGGCTCTAGAGCCGTCAGCCCCAGAACGCCAAGCCCCGCCACGCAGAAGCCCACGCCGTGTTCGGCCAGTTGTTGCCTGTCGCTCATCCAATGCCCCTTCATTCCCGAAGGTCAGGGTACAGTCCGGGGCGGTGCGATCAATCGGAAATTGTGGGGTGGCGGGATATCTCCCGCCCAACGTCACTCCGCTGGATGGCGGATCTTTTCGAGGCGGCGTTCCAGGCGGGATTCGCTTTGGCGCAGCATCAGATAGCCCGCGCCGATGACGGCGAAGGCGATGACCGGGACGAGGAATTCATACAGTGTCATCATCGGGAACCTTGCGTAGCCTGCGCAGAATATAGTGCGCCGCGACGTGAAATGCCAGCCCGGCAGCGCCCCACCACGCCGTCAGCCATGTCAGCGAGAAGGCATCCTCGGTCAGCGGGCGCAAGACGGCAAAACCGATAAGCCCCAGCCCGAGCGCGTTGGAAAAGCCCGAGAGGAGCTTGACGCGCTCGTTATGGGTGGCGATCAGGTCGCGCTGCACCCCGGTCAGAGCCCCAGCTTGGCCGCCACGATCTCGTTCACCGCCTTGGGGTTGGCCTTGCCGCCGGTGGCTTTCATCACCTGTCCGACGAACCAGCCCGCCAGCTTGGGGTTCTGTTTGGCCTTCTCGACCTGGCCGGGATTGGCGGCGATCACCTCGTCCACCGCCGTTTCGATGGCGCCGGTGTCGGTGACCTGTTTCATGCCGCGCTCTTCGACGATCTGCGCCGGGTCGCCGCCTTCCGTCCAGACGATCTCGAACAGGTCCTTGGCGATCTTCCCGCTGATCTCGCCCTTGCCGAGAAGATCGAGGATCGCGCCCAGCTGAACAGCCGAGATGGGGCTTTCAGAGATGCCGAGATCGTCCCTCTTGAGGCGCCCGAAGAGTTCATTGATGACCCAGTTCGCGGCGGTTTTGCCATCGCGGCCCTTGGCGACGTCTTCGAAAAAGGCTGCATTCTCGACCTCGGCGGTCAGGACGGAGGCGTCGTATTCGGTAATGCCGTACGAGGTCACGAAGCGCGCGCGCTTTTCGTCGGGCAGCTCGGGGAGCGATGCGGCGATGTCATCGACCCAGGCCTGCTCGATTTCCAGTGGCAAAAGATCGGGGCAGGGGAAGTAGCGGTAGTCATGCGCCTCTTCCTTGGACCGCATGGAGCGCGTCTCGCCCTTGTCCGGGTCGTAGAGCCGGGTTTCCTGCACGACCTCCTTGCCGTCTTCGATCAGCGCGATCTGGCGGCGGGCCTCATACTCGATGGCGGCCTGGATGAAGCGCATGGAGTTCATGTTCTTGATCTCGCAGCGCGTCCCGAGATGCGAAAAATCTTGCGTTTCCTGGTAACGCTCGTAATCGCCGGGCCGGCAGACCGAGACGTTCACATCCGCGCGCAGGTTGCCGTTCTGCATGTTGCCGTCGCAGGTGCCCAGATACCGCAGGATCTGGCGGAGTTTCACGACGTAGGCCGCCGCCTCTTCGGGGCCGCGAATGTCGGGGCGGCTGACGATTTCCATCAGCGCGACGCCGGTGCGGTTGAGATCGACGAAGGACATGTTGGGGTCCATGTCGTGGATCGACTTGCCCGCGTCCTGTTCGATGTGAATGCGCTCGATCCGCACGAGGCGCGCGATGCCGGGCGCCATGTCGACGAGCACTTCGCCCTCGCCGACGATGGGATGGTAAAGCTGGCTGATCTGATAGCCCTGCGGCAGGTCCGGGTAGAAGTAGTTCTTGCGATCAAAGGCCGAGCGCAGGTTGATATCTGCCTTGAGGCCCAGGCCGGTGCGCACCGCCTGTTCCACGCAGAATTCGTTGATGACGGGCAGCATGCCCGGCATGGCGGCATCGACGAAAGCGACGTTGGAATTGGGCTCTGAGCCGAATTTGGTCGAAGCGCCGGAGAAGAGCTTTGCCTTGGACGCGACCTGGGCGTGGACCTCAAGCCCGATGACGAGTTCCCAATCCTGCTTGGCGCCCTGGATGACCTTGGGCTTCGGCGGTTCGTAGGTAAGATCGAGCATGGTTCGGGCCTCTTTCTGAACGCCTCGCTTCTAGGTCAGAGACCGGGTGGGGGCAAGGCTGGCGTGTTTCGGTTCTCAGGCACTACGGTGCCGGCGAGGCGCGGTTTGGTCCGGGTTTGAGGGGGCTCTGCCCCCACGCCCTGCGGGCGCCCCCCGGGAATATTTATCAACACCAAAGAGGAGGGATTGGGCGCTTTGGGCCGGGCCCGCATGGCAGAGTCTTGCCGAGTGCTGCGCGTCCGACTCCCTCTGGCGGGCCAGTTGAGCTAATGCGTCGCCTGACGGCCCGATGAGGCCGGGTAACGAATGATGTTCCGATGACGCGTCTTCTGATGCTCTTGTGCCTTGCAGGCAGCCTTGCGGCCTGCGCCCCGTCGCCCCCCGAGGCGAGCGAGCCGCCGCGCCCGCCCGTGATGCGCTGGGATTTCCGGCCGGGGGCCGAGGTCTGGACCGAGCGGACGCTTGCCGCGCTGCAAACGCATGGCGCGGCGCTGCCCGAGATGATCCCCGCCGATGTCTCCGAGTGGTGCCCGGACTACCCCAACCGGTCCGAAGCGGAGCGCGCGGCGTTCTGGGCGGGGCTGTTTTCCGCGCTGGCCAAGCATGAAAGCACCTGGCGGCCCGAGGCTGTGGGCGGCGGTGGGCGCTGGTTCGGCCTTGTGCAGATCGACCCGCGTACCGCACGCGGCTATGGCTGCACGGCCCAATCGGGAGAGGCGCTGAAGGATCCGGTAGCCAACCTGTCCTGCGGCGTGCGCATTGCGGCGGCGCAAGTGTCAAAGCGGCGTACGATCGGACGCGGCATGCTGGACTGGGGGCCGTTCCATTCGTCGGCCAAACGCGCCGAGATGTCGGCCTGGACCCGCGCGCAGGACTATTGCCGTCCGCGCGAAAGCTGACGCCTCTGGCGGTTTCGCGCCAAGGGGTTATCTGAGGGGGCATGTCAAGCACCGCCCCATCTTCCCTTCCGGATCGCTTTACCGATTGGTTCGCCGCGCGCGGCTGGTCGGCCCATCCCCACCAGATCGAGATGCTGGAGCGGGCAGGCGAGCCTGCGCTCTTGCTGATAGCGCCCACGGGCGGGGGCAAGACGCTGGCGGGTTTTCTACCCTCGCTTGTGGACCTCGCAGACGGCGCGCATGAGGGGCTACATACGCTTTATGTCTCGCCGCTGAAGGCGCTGGCGGCCGATATCCGGCGCAATCTTGGCACGCCGATTGCCGAGATCGGCCTGCCCATCCGGGTCGAGGACCGCACCGGTGACACCACCCAGACCCAGCGCAAGCGCCAACGTGTGGACCCGCCGCATATCCTTCTGACAACGCCTGAAAGCCTTGCGCTGCTGACCTCTTACGAGGACGCGCATCGCATGTTTGCGGGGGTCAAGCGTATCATCGTCGATGAGATCCATGCGCTTGCGGAATCGAAACGCGGCGATCAGCTGATGCTCGCGCTGTCGCGGATCGAGGCGCTCGCACCGGGGCTGCGCCGCGTCGGTCTGTCTGCGACGGTCGAGGACCCAGGCGCGATCGCCAGTTACCTTGCGCGCCATCCCGATCCCTGCCCGATCCTATTCGCCGATCCAGGGCCAGAGCCGGATATCGCGATGCTGAAGACCGAAAACCCGCCGCCCTGGGCCGGGGGCGGTGGGCGCCATGCGATTCCGGCAGTTCTCGACCAAGTGCGTCGCCACAAGACGACGCTGATTTTTCACAACACCCGCGCACAGGCCGAGATCTTCTTTCACGAGCTTTGGCTGCAGAACGAGGACGCGCTGCCCATCGGGATCCATCACGGAAGCCTTTCTCGCGAACAGCGGTCCAAGGTCGAGGCGGCGATGGTGGCGGGCGATCTGCGGGCGATTGTCTGCACCGGAAGTCTTGATCTGGGGATCGACTGGGGGGATGTGGACCTGGTGATCCAGGTCGGCGCGCCGAAGAACGTGAAACGGCTGGTCCAGCGTATCGGGCGCGCGAACCACCGCTATAATGCACCGTCCAAGGCGCTTCTGGTCCCGGCCAACCGGTTTGAGATCGTGGAATGCGTGGCCGCGCTTGGCGCTGTGCGCGACCGCCAGCTTGACGGTGACCCGCGCGGGCCGGGGCCGCGCGATGTCCTTTGCCAGCACATCCTGATCCGCGCCGCCGCCGGTCCGTTCGCCGCGGACGCGCTTTATGCTGAAGTCAAGACCGTTGGCGCCTACGCCGGACTGACGCGGGCCGATTTCGACGCCTGTCTCGATTTCGTGGCGACGGGGGGCTACGCCTTGCGCGCCTATGATCGCTGGCAGCGGCTGAAGCAGGATACGGATGGCCTTTGGTCCTTGCGCGATCCGCGCGCGTCACGGCAAATCCGCATGAATATCGGGACGATACAGGACACCGATCTACTTAAAGTGCGGATGCGCGGGCGAGGCGGCGCGCCCTTGGGCGAGATCGAGGAAGGCTTTGCCGCCACGCTGACACCGGGCGATACCTTCCTGATCGGCGGGCGCGTCGTGCGCTATGAGGGGCTTAAGGAAATGACCGTCGAGGTCACGAACCGGCCCGACAAACCGCCCAAGATCGCGACTTTCATGGGCACGAAATTCGCCACCTCGACGCAGTTGTCGGACCGGATCCTGTCCATGTTCCGGCAGGACAGCTGGCCAGAGCTGCCGGGTCACACCGCCGATTGGCTCGCGCTGCAGCGGCGCGTGTCGAAACTGCCTGAACGAGACCGCATCCTTGTCGAAAGCTTTCCCGACATGGGCCGCGAATACACCTGCGTTTACGGCTTTGCGGGGCGCAACGCGATGCAGACGCTGGGGCTGTTGCTGACGCAGCGGATGGAAACCGCCGGGCTGCATCCGATGGGCTTTGTCGCCACCGATTATGCCGTGCTGATCTGGGGGCTTGACCGGGTCGGCGATCCTGCGCCGCTGTTCGAAGGCAAGGGCCTGCGCGAGGCGTTCGAGACCTGGCTTGGCGGAAACGCGGTGATGAAGCGCACCTTCAAGGCCAGCGCGGTGATCGCGGGGCTGATCGACCGGCAGACAGCGGGGCAGCGCAAATCCGGCAAACAGGCGACGTTTTCGTCGGACATCCTTTATGACACGCTGCGCCGCTATGACCCGGACCACCTGATGCTGGATATCACGCGCGAAGAGGCGCTGAAGGGCCTTGTCGATTTCGGGCGGATCGAAGAAATGCTGACCCGGACCGAAGGGCGCGTCGATCACCTGATCCTCGACCGGATCACACCGCTCTCTGCGCCCCTGTTCCTGGAGCCGGGGCGCGTGCCGGTGG
This sequence comes from uncultured Paracoccaceae bacterium, assembly GCA_965662745.1. Classification (GTDB taxonomy): domain Bacteria; phylum Pseudomonadota; class Alphaproteobacteria; order Rhodobacterales; family Rhodobacteraceae; genus Anianibacter. The sequence continues at coordinate 21,938 of CBFIJK010000048.1, read as the reverse complement.
ATGGCGCGGCGACTGAACGGCTGCTGGCCGAAGAGGCAGAGCGCCTTTTGGAGACGGCAGGGCTTGATGCGGTGGAACCGGCGACGGGCCGCGCGTGGCGCGTGCCGTTCTAAGGCGCTTGCGCGGTGGCGGTCTCTGAGGGTACGAACGAACCATGAACGGCCATATCATCCCCCTGGCAGGCGCAGAGCTTCTGGCGCGCGGATCCGGCGCGCTCTGGTGGGAGGCGCGCTCGATGTTGATCGTGTCGGACCTTCACCTGTGCAAAGCCGAACGCGTCGCCCGCCGGTCGGGCGCGATGCTGCCGCCCTATGAGACGCGCGACACGCTGGCCCGGCTGGATGACGAAATTGCCCGGCTCGACCCGGCCATCGTCGTCTGTCTTGGCGACAGTTTCGACGACCGCGAGGCGGCGGCGGCCCTGCCAGAGGCCGAACGGTTGTGGATCATGCGCCTTATGGCCGGTCGGCGCTGGGTCTGGATCGAGGGGAACCACGATCCGGGTCCGCTGAATCTTGGCGGCACGTATCTTGCCGAACTTCCTGAACCGCCATTGACCTTCCGCCATATCGCCAAGCCCGGATCGTCGGGAGAGATCTCGGGCCACTATCACCCCAAGGCGGTGATCTCGGCGCGGGGCAAGCAGGTGTCACGGCCCTGTTTCCTTTACGATTCGGACCGCGTTCTGATGCCTGCTTTCGGCACTTATACCGGCGGGCTGCGCTGGGACACGCCATCCTTGCGCGGGCTGATGCGGGCGCAGGCGCATGCGATCCTGACGGGAACGATCGCGCACCGGGTCCCGATGCCGGCGGCTCAAGCCACCTCTTCGGGCAGATCTGCCTCGACCGACGCGCGGTAGCCCCGGCTGACGGGGATGTCGGCGCCGTTCACGAGCGTGATCGTGGATTTCTGTGACCCGCGCTTGAATCTTGCAACTGCATCGCGCGCCACCCAATGAGAGCGGTGGACGCGCAGGCCGGGAAGGCCGTCAAGCTCCTCCAACGCGTCCGAAAACCGCAAGAGCACCCGTTCGACACCGCAGGAGGTCTGGACGATCACATAATGATCGTCTGCGCTGATGGCGTGGATGGTCGCCCCGGGATCCGCCAGCCGCGCAGCGAGACGGGGCAATTCGGGCGCCTCGGGGGCGCGCGTCGCCGGTTCGCCCTCGCTCATCACATAGCGGATCGTGCCGATCACGGCGGCGATGCAGGCGACCGTCAGGTAGAGCCGTAGCGCGTTCGGATGGGTGCCGAGGATCGCGACCTGTAGCGCCCAGACCAGAGGCGGCACGAAGATCAGCATGGCCGCGCAGACAATGATGATTCGCCGTGCCGTCCCGAGCGCAGGCAAAGCAACGACAATCGCCGCCCTCACCATCGCCACGAGCAAGATCACGCCCCCAACGACAGTGCCCCAGAACAGGGTGGCGGTTCCCAGGGGCAGCGCATCCATGAACCCGAACGGCCCGGCGACGACGAGAAACCCGGTCAGCGCCGCCCATATGAGCGCAAGTTCGACCTGAATGACATACGCCTGTACCCGGGCGATCCATTTGCGCATAGTCAAGGCTCTGATTGTTGTCTCAAATCCTGTTCGGGGTAGTCGACAGCTGCATGTATTACAATAGGTTGATCAAAGCGGTTTGATGCAGCAACTGGATCCACAGCATGACGGCTGGCCGGAGAAGGTCCGGGCCAGCTTTGCGCGGCAAAGCCTGATGATGCTGTTCGGCGCTGAAATCGTCGATCTGGCGCCGGGGCGGGTGACCCTTGGCGCGCCGATCACGCCCGATGTCCTGCAACAGCACGGCGTCGCCCATGCCGCGTTCGGCTTTGCGCTGGGGGATACGGCGGCGGGCTATGCGGCGCTGACGCTGATGGGCGCAGAGGACGAGGTGATGACCGCCGAGATCAAGACCAACCTTCTGGCCCCTGCCGCAGGCGACCGGATGGAAGCGGTGGGCGAGGTCGTGCGCCTTGGCCGCCGCTTGATCGTGGTCACGGCGTCGCTGCGCGTTCATGGCGCGAAAGGCTGGCGCGACGTGGCGCTGATGCAGGGCACGATGGTACCGGTGCCGGCCGGTTAAGGGGCTGACCGCTCAGCAGTTCGGCACGTTCACCGCAAGCCCGCCAAGGGCGGTTTCCTTGTATTTCTCGCTCATATCCGCGCCGGTCTGGCGCATCGTCTCGATACAAGCATCGAGCGGCACAAGATGGCTGCCATCGCCGCGCAGGGCGAGCGAGGCGGCTGACACGGCCTTGATCGCGCCAAGGGCGTTGCGCTCGATACAAGGCACCTGCACGAGGCCGCGTACTGGATCGCACGTCATGCCAAGGTGATGTTCCAGCGCGATTTCCGCCGCGTTTTCAACTTGCTCCGGCGTGCCGCCCATAACCGCCGCCAGCCCCGCCGCCGCCATGGCGGACGCGCTGCCGACTTCAGCCTGACAGCCGCATTCCGCGCCCGAGATCGAGGCGTTGTGCTTGACAAGCCCGCCAATTGCCGCCGCCGTCAGCAGGAAATCGGGCAGGCGGTCTGCGCTCGCGCCCGGCACATGGTCGAGCCAGTAGCGGATGACCGCGGGCACCGTGCCCGCCGCGCCGTTGGTGGGGGCGGTGACGACCTGACCGCCTGCGGCGTTTTCCTCGTTCACGGCCATGGCATAGGTCGCGATCCAGTCGTTCACCTGATGTGGCGCGGCAAGGTTCAGGCCGCGTTCTTCCATCAGGCGCGCGTGAATATCGGCGGCACGGCGGCGCACTTTCAGGCCGCCGGGCAGTTCGCCCTTCGTCTCAAGCCCCCGGTCCATGCACTCGCGCATGACCTGCCAGATGCGGCGTGTATCGGCGTCAAGGTCGCTGCCCTTGCGGCGGCTCAATTCGTTGGCGCGCTTCAGGCCGGCGATGGATTTCCCCGAGGCGGCGCACATCTTCAGCATTTCGGCGGCGGTCTTGAACGGAAAGGGCACGGGAGGTCCGTCATCGCGGTCGCCGCCCTCTTCCAGTTCGGCCTCGGTCAGGACGAACCCGCCGCCAACCGAATAATAGGTTTCCTGCGCGATCACGTCGCCCTGTGCATCGCGCGCCAGAAGGATCATCCCGTTGGCATGGCCGGGCAGCGCGCGGTCATAGTCGAACACCAGATCGCGTTTGGGATCGAAGGCAAGACGCGGCAGGCCCTCGGGGCGCACATCACGTTCTGTGTCGATACGGTCAAGCTCGGCCGTTGCAGCCTGGGCGTCGTAGTCTTCGGGCCGAAATCCCGCCAGCCCTAGGATCACGGCGCTGTCCGTCGCGTGGCCCTTGCCGGTGAACGCGAGGGACCCGTGCAGCGACGCGCCCAGGGATGCGGGCGTGAAGGGCAGGGCACGCAAACTGTCCAGGAACCGCGCCGCCGCCACCATCGGCCCCATCGTGTGGGACGAGGACGGGCCGATGCCGACCTTGAACATCTCGAAGACACTGACAAACATCGCGTTTCCCTGACCATTGCTGCCGCGCCGCATCGGCGTGCACAGACGCTTTTCCGATACATCGCATGCATAAGGTATGGGGCGAAGCGACGATTGCGACCATTCGCGCCTGACAAGGGACGGCACAGCCCTGCAATCGCCCCTCGCACCCCGACACCGCTTTGCCTATAAGCGGGCGAAACCGAAGGGGAGCCCAATCATGACCGGAGATTTGTCGCCCATCGACACGGCTAAATTCGTGGCCGCCAAGCGCGCCGTGGATTTCGTCGAGGACGGAATGCGCGTTGGCCTTGGCACCGGATCGACGGCGGCCTGGATGGTGCGCTGTCTCGCCGAGAAGATGCGCGAAGAAAACCTGCGGATCCGGGGCGTTCCGACGTCCTCGCGTACTGCCGATCTGGCGCGCAAGCTGGGCATTCCGGTGATCTCGCTCGACGAGGCGAAATGGCTCGACGTGACGATCGACGGGGCGGATGAATTCGATCCCAATCTCAGCCTCATCAAGGGCGGGGGCGGCGCGCTCTTGCAGGAAAAGATCGTCGCGACCGCGTCCGATCAGATGATCGTCATCTCGGATGCGTCGAAGCGTGTGGAAACGCTCGGCAATTTCCCCCTGCCGGTCGAGGTGATCCCCTTTGGCTGGCAGACCACCAAGGCGCTGGTCGAGGAAACGCTGGTGGGCCTTGATGTCCTTGGCTCAAAGGCGCAACTACGCCTCAACGGCAGCGCGCCCTACATGACGGATGAGGGCAACCATATCCTTGACCTGCATCTGCACCGCATCGGCAATCCGCGCCAGACCGCGCTGGTGCTGAACCAAATCCCCGGCGTGGTGGAAAATGGCCTTTTCATCGATATCTGCGATGTCGTTGTGATCGGCTATGGCGACGGGCGCGTCGAGGTCGAGGACATCAACGAAGGCACGCGTCACGAAGATCACATCGAAATTGCCGAGAGCGACAATATCTTCTCGGACATGAAGGACTAAGGGATCGGGATGGCTGACTTCGACTACGACCTGTTTGTGATCGGCGGCGGCTCTGGCGGGGTGCGCGCGGCGCGTATTTCCGCAGAGCATGGCGCGCGGGTCGCGCTGGCCGAGGAATACCGCATGGGCGGCACCTGCGTCATTCGCGGCTGCGTGCCGAAAAAGCTGATGGTCTATGCCTCGACCTATGCCGAACACGCCTGCGATGCCCGCGACTACGGCTGGAATATCCAAGAGTGCAAGCTTGACTGGCCGTTCTTCATGGACAAGCTGCGCACAGAGCTGAACCGGCTGGAAGGCATTTATCGCAGCAATCTCGACAAGGCCGGTGTCACGACCTTTGACGCGCGCGCCGTTCTCGACGATGCGCATACCGTCAGCCTGTCGACCGGGCAGAAGGTGACCGCCAAGCATATCCTGATCGCCACCGGCGGATACCCGTTCCTGCCGGATCAGACACCGGGGGCCGAGCTGGCGATCAGTTCCAACGATGTCTTCCTGCTGGAAGAGCAGCCGAAGAGCATGCTGATCGTCGGGGGCGGCTATATCGCCTGCGAATTCGCCTGCATCTTCAACGGCTTTGATACGAAGACCACGCAGTATTACCGGGGCCCTCAAATCCTGCGCGGCTTCGACAATGAGGTTCGCGATCATGTCGCCGAACTCATCCGCAATCGCGGCGTCGATCTGCATACCGATTGCGACGTGGCCGAGATGCGCCAGACGGATGACGGCATCTGGGTAAAATCCACAGACGGGCGCGAAGGCGTCTTTGACAAGGTGCTTTTCGCCACGGGCCGCAGGCCGAACACCAACGGCCTTGGACTGGAAGAGATCGGCGTGAAGCTGGCCGCGAATGGCGCGGTGGCGGTGGATGAATATTCGCAAACTTCCGTGCCCTCGATCTACGCTGTCGGAGACGTGACAGACCGTGTGAACCTGACACCGGTCGCGATCCGCGAGGGTCATGCCTTTGCCGATACCGTCTTTGGCGGCACACCGCGCACCGCCGATCATGGGTGCGTCGCCTCTGCCGTTTTCACCCAGCCCGAGATGGGCACAGTGGGTCTGAGCGAGGAAGACGCGGCCAGGAACGGGCCGATCGAGGTCTACTGCACACGGTTTAAACCCATGCAGAAGGCCTTTATCGGTCGTGAAGAGCGGGTGATGTTCAAGCTTGTCGTCTGCGCCGACACCCGCAAGGTTCTGGGCGCGCATATGGTCGCAGGCGGCGCGGGTGAAATGGTCCAGCTTTTGGGCATTCTGGTGAAGATGGGTGCAACCAAGGAAGACTTTGACGCGGCTGTCGCGGTGCATCCGACGATGGCCGAAGAGATCGTGCTGATGAAGAGCCCGGTTCGCACGGGTTGAATTTAACCCATCCGTGCACAGGTTTGGACGAACCAAACCACAGATGCGGATGGACATGAGGAAAGGTTATTGGATGGCGTCGAATAACGGCGGCCCCTGGGGAGGCGGCGGAAACCGCGGCGGGGGAGATGACGATCGGAACACAGGCGGCAACCGTCGCCCCGGTCAGCAGCAAGGCGGTAGTATCCCCGAGATCGACGAGATCGTGAAAAAGGGCCAGGAACAGCTGCGCGTCCTTATGGGCGGGCGTGGCGGTGGTCGGCCCAACGGCCCCAATGGCGGCGGCGGCGGTGGGGGCTTTCAGTTCACCCGCAACACGCTGATCCTTGGTGCGCTGGGCGCTTTTGCCCTCTGGATGTTCGCCTCGCTCTATTCGGTACGCCCGGAAGAGCAATCGGTCGAACTGTTCCTCGGGTCGTTCTCGGAAATCGGTGAACCCGGCCTCAACTTTGCGCCTTGGCCCGTGGCCTCTTACGAGGTCATACCGGTCACGCGCGAACAGATCGAAAATATCGGCGCGGCCGGTCCGCGCGGCAACGACAGCGGCCTGATGCTGACCACGGACGAGAATATCGTCGACCTGGACTTCCAGGTGGTCTGGAACATCAACGACCCGGCCAAATACCTGTTCAACCTGCGCGATCCAAGCTCGACCGTGCGCGCCGTGTCTGAATCGGCGATGCGCGAGATCATCGCGGCCTCTCAGCTTGCGCCGATCCTCAACCGCGACCGTGGCATCATTGCCAATCGCGCGCAGGAACTGATCCAGTCGACGCTGGATGAATATGAATCCGGCATCAACGTTGTCCGGGTCAACCTCGACAAAGCCGACCCGCCCGAAGAGGTGATCGACGCTTTCCGCGAGGTGCAAGCCGCCGAGCAGGAGCGTGACCGCCTTGAGCGTCAGGCCGATGCTTACGCCAACCGCGTCCTCGCCGGCGCGCGCGGTGAAGCTGCCCAGCTTCTTGAAGAGGCGGAAGGCTACCGCGCCCGCGTGGTGAACGAGGCGGAAGGTGAAGCAAGCCGCTTTACCTCAGTCTTGCAGGAATACCAGCTTGCACCCGAAGTCACCCGTAGGCGCCTTTACATCGAGACGATGGAACAGGTGCTGGGCGACGTGGACAAGATCATCCTCGATGAGAGCGTTTCCAGTGGCAGCGGCGCCAGTGGTCAGGGCGTGGTGCCCTACCTGCCGCTGAACGAGTTGCGCCGAAACAGCCAGCAGGGAGGCAACTAAGCCATGAAAAAGCGAAATTTCATTCTGCCTGCCGCCGTTGCGGTGATCTTCGTGCTCTTGTCTTCGATCTTTGTCGTGGACGAACGCGAACGGGCTCTTGTCTTGCAGTTTGGTCAGATCAAGGCCGTCAAGGCAGAGCCGGGCCTTGGCTTCAAGATCCCGTTCATTCAGGAGGTCGTGAAGTATGACGACCGTATCCTGTCGCTGGATACGCCCGAGATCGAGGTTACGCCCTCGGATGACCGGCGTCTCATTGTCGATGCCTTCGCGCGCTTCCGGATCGCGGATGTGGTCCAGTTCCGTCAGGCGGTTGGTGTGGGCGGCGTGCGCGCCGCCGAAGACCGGCTTGCATCGATCCTGAACGCGCAAATTCGGGAAATCCTCGGTGCCGATCAGGTGACGTCGAACACGATCTTGTCGTCCGAGCGGGCCTCGCTCATGAACCGGATCCGCGATAATGCGCAGCGTTCGGCGCAGAACCTCGGGATCGACGTGGTCGATGTGCGTCTCAAGCAGACGAACTTGCCCGATCAGAACCTTGACGCCACCTTCGCGCGGATGCGTGCGGAACGTGAACGTGAGGCGGCTGACGAAATCGCACGCGGTGAAGAAGCCGCGCAGCGGGTGCGCGCGCAGGCCGATCGTTCGGTGGTCGAACTGACCTCCGAGGCATCGCGCGAGGCCGACATCACCCGCGGTGAGGCAGATGCAAGACGGAACCGCGTCTTTGCGGAAGCCTTTGGGCAGGACCAGGAATTCTTTGAATTCTATCGCTCGCTCACGGCCTATACCCGCTCGCTTCAGGGGTCGAACTCTATGTTGGTCATCACGCCCGACAGCGCGTTCTTCGATTACCTGTCCGACCCCAATGGCCGCGCGCTTGGCCCTGTCAGGTCCGATCCGGTCGTCCCGCAAGCCACGCAGGACGCGGCTGCGGCGCAGGCGGCAGAGGATACGGCAGTTGCCGGTCCCGAAGCTGCTGAAGAGATCGAAGGGGAGGGCGATGTGTCGGTTCCGGCCGTGCAATCAACCGCCATCGAAACCGAAGGCGGCATTGATGCCGAAGCCGAGACTGAGACCGAGACGGGCAACTAAGGGCGGGCCATGAGCCTGATCCTGTTCGCAATAGGCGCGGTTTGCGTCATCGAGGGGCTGGTGCTTGCACTGGCCCCTTCGCGTCTTGAAGAGATGCTGCGCGCGTTCACAGAGCTTCCCGCAGAGACACGGCGGTTGATCGGCGTAACGGCGCTGGCCGCAGGCGTCTTTCTCATCGCGCTTGCGAGGTGGCTCGGCCTCTGAAACGATCCTCAAGGATGACAGAGCCGTCACAGGCATTTGAGCCACCGCGACGCACCATTGTGTTGAGCATTGTCGATCTTATCTGTGATGTTGTGAGCACAACGCAGGCAAGGCCGCAGATTTTCCGGCGGCAGAAGACATGGAGTTCAAAGTGACACCTCAGGTAGCAACCCTTCAAGACCGTCCGGCGCAGCCCTTGCGCGCGCTGTCGGTTCTTATCCTCGGTGCGGTGTTCCTTGTCGCCCAAGCCCTTCAGGGCAGTGCGCAGGATCGTCCCGCAACATTCGCCGACCTGGCCGACCAGGTCAGCCCGGCGGTCGTGAACATCACCACCGCCACCACCGTTGCCGCATCGACCGGCAATGGCCCCATCGTTCCCGAAGGCTCGCCCTTCGATGATTTCTTCCGCGACTTCATGGAACGCAACGGCCCCGGCAACCAACAGCGCCGTCCGCGCCGCTCCTCCGCGCTGGGTTCGGGTTTCGTGATTTCGGCCGATGGTTACATCGTGACCAACAACCACGTCATCGAATCCGCCGACGAGATCACCATCGAATTCTTCTCGGGCGGCGAGCTTGACGCTACCGTCGTCGGCACCGACCCCAACACCGACATCGCCCTTCTCAAGGTGGAATCGGACGAACCGCTGCCCTTCGTGGAATTCGGATCGTCGGACGCGATGCGCGTTGGCGACTGGGTCATGGCCATGGGCAACCCGCTTGGCCAGGGATTTTCGGTCTCTGCCGGGATCGTCTCGGCGCGTGGCCGTGCGCTGTCAGGCAGCTATGACGACTTCATCCAGACCGACGCCGCGATCAACCGGGGCAACTCGGGCGGGCCGCTGTTCAACCTCGACGGCGAAGTCATCGGCGTGAACACCGCGATCCTGTCGCCCAATGGCGGCTCCATCGGCATCGGCTTTGCCATGGCATCGGATGTCGTGACCAACGTGGTCGACCAGCTGCAGGAATTCGGCGAAACCCGCCGTGGCTGGCTGGGCGTGCGTATTCAGGACGTCACCGAAGAACTGGCCGAAGCGCTGGAACTTGAGCAGGCGCGCGGCGCTTTGATCACCGACGTCCCCGAGGGCCCCGCCCGCGAGGCCGGCATCGAAGCACGCGACGTGATCCTCACCTTCGATGGTGTCGAAGTCGAAGACACCCGTGAACTGGTACAGATCGTCGGTAACTCGCCCGTCGGCGCGGTCGTTCCGGTGATCGTCTGGCGCGACGGCGAAGAAGTGACGATCGACGTCACCCTCGCACGCCGCGAAGAGGCCGAGGCGATCCCCGCATCGCAATCCCAGTCCGAGCCGGAAGAGCCGGCGCAGAAGGACGTGATGGGCCTGACCCTGTCGGCGATCACCGATGAGCTGCGCGAACAGCTGGGTCTTTCGGAAGACGCCAGCGGGATCGTGGTCGTCGATGTCGACGAGACGACCGAAGCCTACGAGAAGGGCCTTCGCGCCGGTGATCTGATCACCGAAGCGGGTCAGCAGCAGGTCGCAACGGTCGCCGCCTTCGAAGGCCGCATCGAAGAGGCCGAAGAAGCAGGCCGCAAGTCGCTTCTACTTCTGGTGCGCCGCAGTGGTGAGCCGCGCTTCGTGGCGCTCTCGCTGGACTAAGCTTCACTGTCCGGATCGGGCGGCCTGCGCCGCCCGCGTCCCAGACCGCCCCGCCTGCCATGGCCGGGGCGGTTTTTTGTTTTGGGTCCGGGTACTTGTGCTGCAGGGCAGGGTAGGCGGTCAGAACCAGCCGTATCCGGGCAGTTGCTTGCGCGGCTTTTCCTCGGCGACTTCGACAATGGGCGCCTCGGTCGTGCCGGATGTGAACTCGATCGCGTCCAGCTTGAAGACCGGCCCGGCCTGCGGCGTTACCGGCACCTCTTCGATCGGGCCGATCCCGTCCGGCACGGGGCCAGAGGCGACAAGCCCCAGTTTTTTCGCGGCTGCCGAAGACACGATCCCGCTGTCGAGTCCCTGTGGGGCCTGGTAGGCGCGCACGGCAGCGCGGGTGCGGGCGTCCATATCGCCGGAGGCCGGCCCGCGATAATAGCCGCGCGCGGCCAGCGCCCGCTGCAGCGAGGCGACGAAATCGGGCGTGAGATCGCGCGCGCAAGGGGTCTGGAACCACAATTCGCGCCGTTCCTCGACGATGCGTTGCGTCGTCTCGGTCTTGTAGACGGCAGGGTAGATCACGGTGCCGTCGGTCTTCACCTCGGCCGGTTGCAGCATGACCTGTTCCGTGACCGTTTCGATAACCGCCGGGGACACATCGCGCCCGTAACAGGCATTGGGATCGCTGCCGGGCGGCGCTTCGGTCCGGAACCGGGTGACTTCGGGTTCCGTCAGCTGGGCGACGGCGGGCATTTTGCCGCTGAGCCCGCCCACGGCATTCGGCCCGCATGCCCCGAGGGCGGCGGTGATCACAAGCGCAAGCGGCGCCTTGGATCTGGGACCGATCATCTGCTCAAAAGCCTCTTCGCGGGCATTGGTTGGCTCACACTAGCGTGAAAGAGCGATTTGGGGAAGAGGGTGGGGCGCGAGGCGTTGATGTGTGATGCGTCAGCGCCCGGATCCGCGCATTGTCCCTATGGCTGATCGCCCGCGCGGGCGATCTCGGGGCGCAGGAGCGCGTCGAGAAGGCCCGACAGATCCTCGATCTTCTCGGCGATCACATGGGTCACGCCCGCTTCGCGCTGCAGCTTGCCGGTCACGCGCAGCATACGGCCCGCGATCACAGCGCGGCGGTATTTTTCATACATCGCGCGCCAGACGATCACGTTGGCCACGCCCGTCTCATCCTCGAGCGTGATGAAGATGACGCCCTTCGCCGTGCCCGGGCGCTGACGGATCAGCACCAGTCCCGCCACGGTCACCCGTGCGTCATTGGGCGGATGGCCCAGCCGGTCATGGGGCAGGGCGCGGGGCGGTCTGGGCCAGGGGGACTGGGCGTCGGGATGGGCGATCTGCATGTGAACAAAAATAGAACATTCACGCTATCGCGCAAGGGCCGATCTGCTCTGGAAAGCGGCGACGAAATCGCCTAACCCTAGGGCCGACTGTTCACCTGCAGAACGATAGTGACCACCACAGCGATCAAGACGGAGCACCAAATGGCCAAGATCACCTATATCGAGCATGACGGCACCGAACACGCCGTGGAGGTCGCCACCGGCATGACCGTGATGGAAGGCGCGCGCGATAACGGGATCCCGGGGATCGAAGCCGATTGCGGCGGCGCCTGCGCCTGCTCGACCTGTCATGTCTATGTCCATCCGGATTGGGTCGGCAAACTGCCGGGCAAGGAAGCGATGGAAGAGGACATGCTCGATTTCGCCTATGAGCCTGATCCCGACCGCTCGCGCCTGACCTGCCAGCTGAAGGTTACCGACGCACTGGACGGGCTTGTCGTTCAGATGCCCGAAAAGCAGATCTGATCTTGGGGGCGCTGCGTCTGCCGTTTCGCGTTTGCCACGCGCTTGCGCGCGGCGCGGGGCTGGCGCTGGCGTTCTTGGCAGGCGCTGTCAGCGCGCAAGAGATCACCGGTGCGTCCTATGGCGATCCGACGACGCGCTATGATCACGGTATCCTTGGGGATGCCGTGGAATGGGGCGCGCTGGAGCTGGAGCTGTCGGGTGGCAGCCGCCGGACGTTCGTTCTGCCCGAGACCCATGTCTTCGAGGACACCGCCCCGCGCCTTGCCGATCTCGATGGCGACGGCGCGCCGGAGGTGATCGTCGTCGAGACTGACATGGCCCTTGGCGCGCGCCTTGCCGTCTATGGCGTGTCAGGCCTGATCGCGGCCACGCCGCATATCGGGCGCACCCATCGCTGGCTGGCGCCCGTGGGGGCGGGGGATCTGGACGGTGATGGACTGTTTGAGATCGCCTATGTCGACCGGCCGCATCTGGCCCGGGTGTTGCGGGTCTGGCGGTTCGAGGACGGGACCTTGCGTGAGGTTGCCGCTTTGGACGGTCTGACCAATCATCGGATCGGCGATCCGGGGATCGCGGGCGGGATACGCGACTGCGGGGATGGGCCGGAAATGGTGATGCTCGACGCGGGCTGGTCCCGCGTCATGGCGGCGCGCATGGTTTCTGGACGGATCGAAGCGCGGGCGGTGTCACGGGATGTGTCGCCTGCGGGAATCGCTGCGGTTCTGGGGTGTTCAGGTTAGCGCAGGGAACGGCCCTTGCGGGGCATAGAGCCCCGCCGGGCCGTGCGAGATGTTCCCTCTCGCGCTCTTCCGGATATTTGCAAACACCAAAGAGGGGTGAGGGGCGCCAAGCGGTCAGTCCTTGAGCGCGCGCCAGCCGATATCGCGGCGATAGGTGGCGCCGGGCCATTCGATCTTGCCCAAGGTGTCATAGGCGGTATCGCGCGCCTCTTGCAGGGTGGCGGCACGGGCGGTCACGTTGAGGACGCGGCCTCCATTGGCGGTGATCTGCCCGTCCTTTTCCGCAGTTCCCGCGTGGAAGACCATGGCATTCGAGCTGTCCTCGATCCTCTCGAGTCCGCCGATCACGTCGCCCTTGTCATAGGCGCCCGGGTAGCCATTGGCAGCCATCACGACGGTCATTGCGTGATCGTCGGCCCAGTTGACGCGCGCCTCGGCAAGGCGGCGTTCGGCGCAGGCCTGGATCAGATCGAGCGCCTGGGCGCCGAGGCGCATCATCAGGGCCTGGCATTCGGGATCACCGAAGCGGACATTGTATTCGACGAGCCGCGGCGCGCCATTCTCGATCATCAGGCCCGCATAAAGGATGCCCTCGAACGGGGTGCCGCGCCGGGCCATTTCCGTGATGGTTGGGCGGATGATCTCGTCCATGGCGCGGGCCGCGATCTCTGGCGTCAGGACGGGGGCGGGCGAATACGCGCCCATGCCGCCGGTGTTGGGGCCGGTGTCGCCTTCGCCGATGCGCTTGTGGTCCTGGGCGGTGCCCATCGCAAGCACGTCGGTGCCGTCCGAGAGGACGAAGAAGGACGCCTCTTCCCCGGTCATGAACTCTTCGATCACGACCTCGGTGCCCGCCGCGCCGAAACTGCCACTGAACATGTCATCGAGCGCGGCTTTCGCCTCGTCCAGATCCATCGCGACGGTCACGCCCTTTCCGGCGGCGAGCCCATCGGCCTTGATGACGATCGGCGCACCTTTTTCGGTGACATACTCAAGAGCGGCAGCATGGTCGCTGAAGCGTGCCCAGGCGGCGGTGGGGATGTTCCCGGCGCCGCAGATTTCCTTGGTGAACCCCTTGGACGCTTCAAGCTGGGCCGCGGCTGCCGACGGGCCGAAGCAGAGGATATTCGCCGCGCGCAGGGTATCAGCGACCCCGGCGGCCAACGGCGCCTCGGGGCCGATGATCACGAGATCGATGGAATTCTGCGCGGCAAAATCGGTGACCGCCGCGCCGTCCTCAATCTTCAGCGACGCGCATTCAGCGATCTGCGCGATCCCGGCATTGCCGGGCGCCACGACGAGCCGGTCGCATTTGGGGTTTTGCATCACCGCCCAGGCGATGGCATGTTCGCGGCCGCCGCCGCCGAGGATCAGGATGTTCATCGCTGCGGTCCCTTGGGCTGGTTTCGCAACCCTCTAGGGCCTCGGCGCGCGCGCCACAAGTCCCGCGCCGTCTTTCCATTCGGCGGGGCCGAGGCTAATCTCAAACCATGGATTTGATCGACGACGACGAGGGCGGCGGCGCAGGCCCGGGCGACAATGCCCATGAATTCACGGTGTCCGAGATCTCGGGCGCGGTTAAGCGAAGCATCGAGGGCGAGTTTTCCCATATCCGCGTCCGCGGAGAGGTGGGGCGCGTGTCGCGGCCGCGCTCGGGCCATGTGTATATGGACCTCAAGGACGACCGGTCGGTCCTGTCGGGGGTGATCTGGAAGGGCGTGTCGGCGCGGCTGGCCACCCAGCCCGAAGAGGGGCTTGAGGTGATCGCCACGGGGCGGCTGACGACCTTCCCGGGGCAGTCGAAATACCAGATCGTGATCGAGGATATTCGCCCTGCAGGCGCGGGCGCCCTGATGGCGATGCTGGAAGAGCGCAAGAAAAAGCTGGCGGCCGAAGGGCTGTTCGACGCATCGCGTAAGCGCGCCATCCCGTTCCTTCCAGATGTGATCGGTGTGATTACATCGCCCTCGGGCGCGGTTATTCGCGATATCCTGCATCGGCTGCGCGACAGGTTTCCGCGCAAGGTGCTGGTCTGGCCCGTCGCCGTACAAGGCGCGAAATGCGCGCCCGAAGTGGCCCGCGCGATCGAAGGTTTCAACGCGCTGACGCCGGGCGGGGCTGTGCCGCGGCCGGACCTTATCATCGTGGCGCGGGGTGGCGGCTCGATCGAGGACCTTTGGGGCTTCAATGAAGAAATCGTGGCGCGGGCGGCGGCAGAGTCGGGCATCCCGCTGATCTCGGCCGTTGGGCATGAAACGGATACGACGCTGATTGATTTCGTTTCCGATTTCCGCGCGCCGACCCCGACGGCTGCGGCGGAAAAGGCGGTGCCGGTCCGGCTTGATCTGCTTGCTTGGGTCGACCAGCAGGACGCGCGGCTGACGCGGGCGATGACGCAGGCGACGGGCATTCGGCGGCAGCGGCTGATGGATCTGTCGCGCGCCTTGCCCAGGCCCGAAACGCTCGTCTCCAATGCGGCCCAGAGGCTTGATCTATGGGCCGATCGGCTGCCGCGCGCGCTGATCGCCGTGACGCGTGACAAGCGGGTGGCACTGGCCGATGCCGCGGCGGCCTTGCGCCCTTCGACCCTGAAGCGCGGGGTGTCGGACCGGGCCGAGCGCACCCGGGCGTTGTCGGCGCGCCTGCCCTCGGCCCTGTCGCGCGCGGTCAGCGATGGCAAGCGGCGCTATGCCGACCGGGCCGGGCGGCTGCGCATAAAGGTGCTGGAGCGTGAGATCGCCCAACGTCGCCGGGATTTGGATGCGCTTTCGGGGCGGCTTGGGGTGGCAGGCAAGGGGCAGGTCGCCGACTGGCGCGCGCGGCTCGATGGGCTGGAGCGGCTGCGCCAGACGCTGGGCTATACCGAGACGCTTGAACGGGGCTATGCGGTGATCCGGTCGGGCGCGGATGTCGTGACGCGCAAGGCCGAGGCCGAGGCGCAGGGCGCGCTTGAGATCGAGTTCGCGGATGGCCGTCTTGGCGTTATTCCAGGCGGCGGCGGTGGTGGGGCGAAGCCCAGGAAAAAGTCGAAACCGCCAGAGCAGGGATCGCTGTTTTAGTCTTCGTCAGACGCCGACATCGGGGCCAGGGCAGAACAGCGGCTCGTCGCTTTGGCCGACTTCGTATAGTTCGCGTCCGTCATCGACATTCATGAATTTTGCGGCAAGTCCCGTTTCGCGTTCGTAGAAGATCCAGCATTGCGGGACTGGATTGTCCTCATAAACGAAACAAATCTGGTCTTCAGAGGCGAACCACGCGCCTTCCTTGCACTGGTCTTGGGTAAAGGCCCAGCGGACGCGGCGGCCCGGCAGATATTCCTCGATCCCGTAAACCGTGCCGTCTTCGGCAAATGTTAACGTTTTTCCGGTGACATAGGCATCGAATTCCGCCGCCGTCATGGGTGTTTCGGCAAGGGCGGGCAGGGCGAGAAGACTGGCGGCGAGGACGAAGCGTATCATGCCGAAAGCCTGCCAGAGGCATGCGCCGCTGGCCAGCCTATTCGGCGGCCATGCGCGGCATCGGCGCGTCCCAGCTGTCGACGGCCCAATCTGCGGCGCGCCGGTCCATCATGCGATGCCAGATCGGCGGGATCAGCGCGATGGCGCCCATCAGCGGCAGCGAATGCGGCAGCGTGGGCGCATCGGCGGGCGAGGGAACCTCGAGTGCCGGGAAGCGATCGGCGGGATGGGCATGGTGGTGCGAATGCCGCGGCGCGTTCAGCATCATGTAAGACGACGCAGGCAACGGCGCGTTCCAGCTGATGCGGTCCGACACAGGCTCCAACCGGCCATCGGGCAGGTGCGCACGTCGCAGCCCGTAGTGCTGCACGTAGTCGCTGAGCAAAAGCTGCATCTGCGCATAGGCCGACAGCGCGATCCATGCCGACACGCCCCACAGCCCGCCGATCTGCCAGGCCAGAAGGCCCCAAAGCACCGTGATCGCGCCATAGCGCAGATAGGGGTGCAGGCCGGATTTGCCGCGCCGCCGATCCGCCTCGATCCGCAGGCCCTTTCGGAAGGACCCGAACCAGGCGCGCGGCGCGAAGGCATAGAAGGACTGGCCGAGCGGAGCGGAATTGGGGTCCTCTTCTGTGCCGACATTGCGGTGATGGATCAGCACATGGGCCGAGGCGTGGTGGCCGAACCCCATCGCCGCGTAGACCCAGACGCCCAGACCGTGCAGCCCGCGTTTGGTGGAATGGATCAGCTCATGCGCGTTGGAATTGGCAATCTGGCCAAGATAGAGTCCCAGCGCGAGGAAAGTGCAGACCTGGGCCGTGACCGAAATACCGGTCAGCCCTGACAGCGCGGCGATCCCCAAAGCCAGAAGCGCCAGATGCGTGATCGCGAGGATCGCGGAAAGTCGGTCCGATGCCGGAAATTCCACGCCCGGCAGCGCGTCGATGGCAGCATCGGCGATCAACTCGTCGATCACGAAGACCAGGATGCCCATCACGCCAAAGGCGAGCACCGCCCAGAAGCCGCCCCAGACCGCCCCTGCCGCGATGATCGGGGCGGGGCCAAGGCTGGCCAGCGTGAAGAAAAGCACAGGTCGTGTCATGGCAGCAGGGTCGGCCCCTTCTTTGGCGGCCGCCTGTTGCGTCCATGGCGGAAAAGCGGCGGGTCTCGACAAGCTTAATCACCTTTGGGAAACGCGCGAGTCTTCGCTGCGTTTCAGGTGATGCCCATGCTGTGGACAGGGTCGATTTCCAGCGTCAGATCAGCGGGTTAGGGCGCAGTCTATTGTGCGGGCAGACGCGCCGTCCACAACTGGTCGTGCGCGCGATCCGGGTGAGACATATCCTGAAAATTTTAGCGGCGCGACAAGGGGAGATTCGAATTAGGCAACCTAGAATTGATTAGCGAGATGTTAACCATACGCATGCGTGCAATTCAGCGAATCACCCGGCAATCTCAAGCCCTTCCAAAGCGCCGCTCAACCCATTAGGTCAGGCCCATCAGTGGCAGGAGGCGGCATGTCATTTTTCGGCAAGCTCAAGGACAGGCTCTTCAAATCCTCATCGAAGCTCGATGAAGGGCTCGACGCCCTGATCGAAGAAGGCGCAGACACCGAGGAAACCGAGGCCCCGCAAGAGGCAGCGACAGAGGCCCCGGCGCCTGCCGAAGCCCCCGAGCCGACCCCACAGCCGACACCTTCGCCAGACCCGCAACCCAAATCCGGCATCCTGTCGCGCGTGCTGGGCCGGTCCGAGGATGGCCCGCGACGGGTGCTTGATGACGAGATGCTCGAACAGCTTGAAGAGCTGCTGATCGCCTCGGACATGGGGGTCGACACCGCCCTGCGCGTCTCGGCGAACCTCGCCGAGGGCCGCTTTGGCAAGCGCCTTTCCGCAGGCGAGATCAAGGCGCTTCTGGCCGCCGAGATCGCCCGGATCATGGAACCCGTCGCCGTGCCCATGCCGCTTTACCAGAAACGCCCGCAGGTGGTGCTGGTCGTCGGCGTCAACGGGTCCGGCAAGACGACGACCATCGGCAAACTCGCCAGCCAGTTCCGCGCCGCCGGGAAATCCGTGGTAATCGCGGCGGGCGATACGTTTCGCGCCGCGGCGGTCGAGCAGCTTCAGGTCTGGGGCGAGCGGGCGGGCGTGCCGGTTCTGACCGCGCCGCAAGGATCGGACCCGGCCAGCCTCGCCTATGACGCGATGACCAAGGCCGAGGCCGAGGGCGCGGACCTTTTGATGATCGACACGGCAGGACGGCTTCAGAACCGCCAGGATCTGATGGAAGAACTGGCCAAGATCGTCCGTGTGATCCGCAAGAAAGACCCCGACGCGCCGCATAACACCCTTCTGGTGCTCGACGCGACGACGGGCCAGAACGCATTGAGCCAGGTCGAGACCTTCCAGAAGCTTGCCGATGTGTCTGGCCTTGTGATGACCAAGCTTGACGGCACTGCAAAGGGCGGCGTGCTGGTGGCGCTGGCCGACAAGTTCGGCCTGCCGATCCACGCGATCGGGGTGGGCGAGCAGATCGACGATCTTTCCGCCTTCGATCCCGAGGAATTCGCCGCCGCGCTGACCGGGATGGACGGGTGACGGGTCAATCCTGGTGGGAAAAGAGCCGCCGGAAGAGCCACATCACCATCAGTGTGATACCCGCCGCGAGCGCCGCAAGAACGACCCGCCCCAGCCCGCAGGCAAGGCCAAGCGCTCCTGCCATCCACATGCCTGCGCCTGTTGTCAGCCCCCGGACAGACCCTTTCTGCGTAAGGATCGACCCGGCGGCCAGAAAGGCGACGCCGGCCGTCACTGCCTCGATCAGACGCAGCGGATCGACGCGCAACAGATCCGACCGCTCGGTTTCCAGCGCGATCAGATCGAAGGCCAGCAGCGTGAACAGACAGGAGGCAACGGCGATCATGATGTGGGTGCGCATGCCTGCCGGTTTGTCGTGCACCTCGCGTTCCCAGCCGATGACCGCCCCAAGCACCATCGCGCATAGCAGCCGCATCAACGCCGTTGGCCACGCGAGGGCAGGGAACGGATCGGTGAAATCGGCAAACAGGTCCATCATCGGCTCTATCCTTGATCGAATGCTGCCAAAACGCAGCGCCCCCCGGATCGGGTTCCCGGCGGTGGACGCGTCGTGACAGACTGGTTGCTCTCGATCGAGGGGACAGAGGCGGGCCACAGGCTTGCGCTGATCCTTGCGGTGATCGCCGCGTTCCTGCACGCGGTCTTCGGCGCGCTGCAGAAGGGGCGGCACGACCCCTGGCTGTCGCGCGGGGCCATCGACGCCAGCTATGGGCTGATGGCCTTGCCTGTCGCGCTCTTCCTCGTCCCGCGCCCCACAGCCGAGGTCTGGTGGCTTTTGGTCGGCGCTTTCGTCATCCACGCGCTTTACAAATACCTGCAGGCCTTTGCCTACACGAAAGGCGCCTACACGGTTGTCTACCCGGTCGTGCGCGGCACCGGCCCTCTCTTCGCGGTGGTCGGGGCGTGGATCGTGTTCGGAGAGGTCTTTACCCCAATTCAGTGGCTGGGCGTCGCGACGCTGCTGTCGGGGATCTTCGGCCTGGCGCTCTACAACCTTGTCTATTTGCAACTGGCGCGCGACACGCTGCCCGCAGCTTTGACGCTTGCGGTCATCACGGGGGCCTTCGTCGCGCTTTATACGACCTGGGATGCCTATGGCATGCGCGCGGCACTGAACCCGTTCACCTTCCTTGCGTGGTTCTTCCTTATTGATTCCGTGTCGGTCGCGCCCATTTCGGCAGTGCGTTACCTGCGCATGGCGGATCGTCCGGCGCTGGCGCCGCTGGCGCTGCGCGGGATCATCGGCGGGGTGATCGCGTTCGGCAGCTTCGGCTCGATCATGATGGCGACGCGGCTCGACAAGGTGGGCGAAGCGGCGGTCCTGCGCGAGACATCGACGGTTTTTGCCGCGCTGATCGGCTGGCTGGCGCTAGGAGAAACGGTCGGACCGCGCCGCGTGGCGCTTATGGCGTTGATCGCGGCAGGGGCCGTGATAGTTGAGATGGGCGGCTGAAAAGGACCCGAACCATGGCGGACAAGGAAATCTCGAAAGGCCTGAAGATGGCGCTCGATCTCGGGCCCGTTGCAGCCTTCTTCATCGGCTACATCCTTCTGAAGGACGCGACCTACACAATCGGCGCGCGCGACTATTCCGGCTTTGTCCTGATCACGGCGGCCTTCGTGCCGATCCTGGCGCTGTCCACCTTCCTTCTGTGGAAGCTGACAGGCACCGTGTCGAAGATGCAGCTTGTGACGTTGGCGCTGGTCGTGGTGTTCGGCGGGCTGACCGTCTGGCTGAACGACGAGCGGTTCTTCAAGATGAAGCCGACCCTGATCTATGTGATCTTCGCGGCCATTCTGGGTTTTGGCCTGTTTCGCGGGCAATCCTACCTGCGGCTTGTCATGTCCGAGGTCATGCCGCTGGACGAAGCAGGCTGGATGATCCTGACGAAACGACTTTGCGCGTTCTTCGTGGCGCTCGCCATCGCGAACGAGATCGTCTGGCGCACCATGTCCACAGATGCCTGGGTCAATTTCAAGACCTTCGGGCTGACGGCGGCAGTGTTCCTGTTCTTCATGGCCCAGACGGGGCTGTTCGCGCGCCACGGCACGGAAACCGAAGACGAAGGCTGATCGGGATCGCGATGCGCCCAGATACGGGACCAGCGCCGATCCTGCACGGGCGTTATCCGGCGCAGGCGCGACATGGGCAGGCCGGATCGGTCCCGGATCAGCGCGCGGTAAAACGGGAAAAGGCCCGGGCGCAGATAGCTTGACCAGTGGCACACGCGCCGTTTCGGGGCGGGGATGCGAAAGCCGAGCGCGAACAGCGCGGCGCGGCTACGGGGCTGATCGATCTGCAAATCCACCCAGTTCGGCGGCGCATCCGGCAGGCCGTCGCCTATCGCCCGGCCCGAAATGAACCCGCCGACGACCCCCTCGAAAAGCGCGTCGAACAGATCATTCTCGCGGCTGGCAATGTTCACGATCTCGGCCTTGCGACCCGCAGGCGTGGCCAAGGCCGCGCGCGCCTCGGACGCAAATGCGGCGCCTGACAGAAGCAGGCAGCGCCCGACCGCGCAGCAGCGGCTGGCGGACAGCGCCGTCAGGGCCACCCGTGCGCCAAGCGAATGGGCCATGATGTCCACTGGTCCGGTGCGATGCCGTTCGATCAGGCGAATGAGGCGCGCAAGCGCCGCGCCCGCGATGCCTGCGTTTCGCCACGCCTCGCCGATCGTGCCGGTCGCCTCCCACCCGAAGGCGATGGCAAGGCCCTCATCCGCATCGCCCCGGTCGAACCCCATATGGCGCGGCCAGGACAGTGCTTTCCACGATGGCCGGTGCGGCGCCAACGCGAGGATATGATCATGCGGGGACCGCCCGTCGCGAAAGGGCGAGAACTTGTAGCCGTGGATCATCACCAGCACCGGCGCGCCGGGGGGCAGGCTGGACAGCGCGGTCTTCAGGGTTGCCCCAAGATCGCCCGTCTCCTGCAAGGCGGGTTTGTCGGCTTTGGCATTGACGCGTAGGAGTGGCATGTCAGGCCTCCACAACATCTTGTGTGTGCGGGTAACCCATAGTTACGACATGGCCATGAAGCAGGTGTTACAGCACCGTGACAGAGTTGACGGGCCGGAGGTTTAAGGCTAGTTCGACAACACGTGGCGATTTGTGCACCGGCTTGCGGGCCACGTTAAATATTCCGCTAAAAGGGTCAGGGATGCTGAAGGGGCCCCCGACGCTTATCGCGGTGGGGGCTTTCGTTTGCGCAATAGGAGGCGCGATATGGCATCGAATTACAAAACCCGCACGAAATTGGTCCACGACGGTATTCGCCGCAGCCAGTATGGCGAAGTGAGCGAGGCGATCTTCCTCACCCAGGGCTTCGTTTA
>CBFIJK010000047.1:13939-28090 GCA_965662745.1 uncultured Paracoccaceae bacterium | reverse complement strand
AGGCGCTGACATAGCGCGCTCCTTCCATGCGTGCATAGGCATCGACGAAATAGGCGTTGGCGTCTCCGACGACACCGAAGAGCGTGTTGACGCCATTGTCCGTAAGCGCTGTCGCGAGCGCCGCATGCAGCTTGGTCATTCGGGGGGTGTCCGTGAAATTCATTAACTTGTGAGTTATCCAAGTGCAGATGGAAAATCAATCGTCTTCCATGCCTTCGGTCTGCGGTGCTCCACGAGTCCGGGCGATATCCACCAAGGCCTGGTGTCTTGAGCACTGGGAATGAGCGACCGGGGTCGGGACATTCGTTTGCCCAGGGTCCCGATGGCAATGCTATGTCTGTGGATCAGTCGACCGTGCGGTATCGGAACTTGCGACACGAAGGTGCCGCGACGACCAACGCCAAGCAACTCAGGCAGCCGCCCTCACGGTCTACAATGGGGAGAGAGACCACAAAATTACCAAAATAATAACACGTCAATCCGGAAGGATGCTCAAGCGCGGACACAATCATGGTGCTTACTGAGAAGTGCAGAAAGCGAATCGTTTTGAGGTCCAGTTAGTCCAATTGAAATCAGGGGCCCCGTAGCTCGATCGCACTTTGAACGGGAGCTTGCTGATGGCTACATATACGATCGTCGCCAAGGGCTCATTGGATCCAGACGACATTCGGGAGTCACCCCCGGGATCCAATAACTTTCTGGTCGAAGCTGACAAGGCAAAAGATCTCATCAATCTTCAATCCGGGGACCGCGTTTACTTTTCATCCAGTGTGGATTCGAACGTCAAGCTGTCGACCGACGCTGGCTCGCCCATTTCTGTCAATTTCTTTTTTCAGGCATCGTCAAATGCGGGCGGCTATGACTTTGAAGTTGAAGACAGGATCCATGCAGACATCAGCATCGATTCCGGAACCGATCTGTCCGATGTGAACTTCAATGCATCTAATGCAACATCGGTCTCACTGACTGGGGGAAACAACGTTCAGATCGGCTCGTTCGTCGGGTCGGCCGCGGGGTCTAACACGCTTGAACTGGGCACGGACTCGGTTGTCTTTGGCTCGATCAATACCGGATCGGGCGGGTCCGCCTCAATCACGGTCGGTGATGGCTCGCTGATAACCGGGAACATTCTGACCGGCTCGGGCGGTGACACGGTCGACCTTGAAACAACGGAGGTCCTTGGCTCCATTTCAGTCGGTGGTGGCAACGATACCGTTCTTGTGAGTGGACACATCAGTGGTGGCATCGACCTGGGAACGGGGGACGATACCCTTGAAGTCGCAAGCGGCAGCCGGGTCGACGGTGATGTCGATGGCTCCGACGGGGCGGACGTCATCACGATTGGTGACGCCACGACTTTCAATGGAAAATTCACCGCCGGCAACGGAAATGACACCGTTACTGCAGGTGACAACAATACGTTCAACCCGGGCTCATCCCTTCGACTCGGCGCTGGAAACGACGTCCTGCTGTTCGGGGATGGCAATGATGTATTTGCGAATGTCAACCTTGGCGATGGAACGAATACCGCGACCTTCGGCGATGGGAACAACATCTCAGCCGCCGTGCTTGGAGGTGCCCAAGCGGACACCATTGTTTTCGGCTCCGGCAACGATGTCGCGGGCAACATCGACACGGGCAATGGCAATGATCAGGTTACGCTTGGAAACGCCGACGCAAACGGCGGCAGCTTCAACGCACTTCTGACCGGCGACGGCCAGGACTTCATCAAGGTCGGAAACAACCTCGATTGGACGAGTGTCGACTCTGGAGGCGGTGCTGATACCGTAATCATCGGACTCTTCGACAATTCCGTCAATCGGGTGATTGATGGCGTCAGTCACGATGAAACGTATGGCGCCTCCGGCGATGGTGACCCGTCCAACGACGACACCTTGCGGATTGCCATCAGCAATGCAGAGAAAGCTGCATTTCGCACGCTGCTGGAATCGAATGGCTACCGGCTTGTCGATGGCGTCTATGTCGCCGACGCCGATGACCCGAACCTCGACTTCCATCTGCATTGGGGCAATGCCGAGATCAACGATTTCGAGAATATTCAGGTCGTTTGCTTCACCCGAGGAACCATGATCAGGGCAGAGCACGGCGACGTGCCGATCGAAACTCTATGTGAAGGCGATTTCGTCGAAACCCTTGATCATGGTCTGCAGCCGATCCGGTGGATCAGATCGACGACCGTGCCCGCAATCGGTCATCTTGCCCCGATCCATATCGCCGCTGGCACGCTGGGAAACCAACGCGATCTTTTGGTGTCTCCGCAGCACCGGATGCTGCTTTCGGGCTGGCAACTGGAATTGCTCTTCGCCGAGGTCGAAGCGCTTGCGCCCGCGCAAAGCTTGCTGAACGACACCACCATTACGCGTAGGCCCGGCGGTATGGTCGAATACTTCCACATCCTGTTCGACACGCATGAGATCATATTTGCCGAGAGCTGTCCTTGCGAGAGCTTCCATCCTGGTCAGGTCGGGCTTGATTCGATGTCCGAAGCGGTGCGGGAAGAAATCTTCGAGTTTTTCCCAGAGCTGCGTAGGGACCCTCAGGCGTATGGCCCCTCGGCTCGCGCCAGCCTGAAGCGCTTCGAGGCCGAGATGGCGAGGTCGATGATCCTCGCTTCCGCACCCGCCGTTCACCTCTCAGGGGCTGCCTGAGATGTCTGTCCAAGACCAGCGTACTGCTCCGCCCCGATCTTGGGGTTTCGGCGATCCTGGTGAACTGATGATAGCGGCAGAAGCTGTGTTCAAAGAACCGGTCGCGGAGATTACCGCCCCCGGCGGCGCCCGCCGCGCAAGCCTAAGGCTGCATCTGCGGGGCGGTCGAACCGTGATCGCAACGCGACGGGCGACCAAGCAGGATAGTAGCCGTGAACGCACCCTCCTGCACCAACTTCAGGGGGCCGAAGGGCATATTCCGCGCCTGTTGGGTCAATCACGGGGATACCTATTCCAAGACGACGCTGGGCGGAACCGGCTCTCTGTTGCGCTGGGTTGTGCCGATGCAGCAATGCGGCAGCAGTATGCGATCAACGCCATAGCCAGTCTTGAGGTCGTCCGACGTCGGGCCGCCACGACCGAACTTTCGCGCTCGGCTCGCCCAATCGCGCTTGATCGTGCCTGGATCGCGAAGCAGATCACGTTCCCCGACCGCCTGGCGCGCGCATTGGAGGTCGAGCCGACCGGGACTGATCTGCCGGCACTTGGGGCCTCTCTGTGCACTGCCCCGCGTCAGCTGATCAAGTGGGACTCGAGACCAGGCAATGCCACCGTTTCTGACTGCGGTAAGATTGTATGGTTTGATTGGGCGACATACGGTCTCCGAGGTGGGGTCGAGGACATCGCGATCCTTATGGCAGATGAATACTGGCCGATATCGCCAAGTGAAACTATCGCACTTGCCTCGGATGTGTTGGACCGTCGCGGCCCCGAGGCGCGGCTCCTGTTGATCCGCTTCGCTCTGTGCCAAGTCGCTCAGCGCCTGCTGGCGATATTCTCACAAGTCCAAGAAACCGGCTGGCAAGATGCCGAAGACCTCATGCGCTACGACCTGCTTGGCGTTTCGCAAGCGCTTGCTAGGCGGCTGGCTTTGCGCGGTGTAGAACTCGCTGACATGGATCCGCTTTGCGCGCGCTCAGCACATGTCTTCAGGGCTGCCGCCGCGCTTGCCGCTCATCTAGGGGATTGAACGCAACGATCTGTCCCAGCTCGAGACGGTCATTTCGCACCCATCTTCGCCGCAGAGGCATGTCTGGCGGTGTCGCATCGTGCTCCTGAGCGCCGATGGCCTTGGCACCACTGCGATCATGGCGGCCACGGGCAAGTCCAAGACCTGCGTCGGGCGCTGGCAGGAACGGTTCATGGCCGAGGGTATCCATGGGCCGCTGCGAGGGAAGACGCGACCGCCGGGCACTGCCAAGACGCCGGGAGAGAAGGTGGCCCAAGTCATCCGGCTGAACCCAGGACCCGCCGCCGCATGAGGCGACGCACTGGACGATCCGGGCGATGGGCAAGGCGGTCGGGTTGGCCGCCTCCACGGTGAGGGAAATCTGGAAGACGCATGGACTGAGCCCGCATCGCTGGCGTCAGTTCAAGCTGTCGAATGACCGGGCCTTCGCCGAGAAACTGCACGATGTGGTTGGTCTTAATGTCTCGCCGCCCGCCTATGCGGTGGTGCTGTCGATGGATGAAAAGTCGCAAATACAGGCACTTGATCGAACCCAACCAGGCCTGCCGCTGAAGAAAGGCCGTGGCCCCACCATGACCCACGACGTGCTGGACTGATCGATCATCGGGCAGAACATGCAGCGCCACCGCTGACCGGCAGGCGATTTGGCCAAGCCAAATCTGCCGAGAGTGGGCATCAGGAGTTTATCCGCTTCCTCAACCAGATCGAACGGGATGTTCCGGCAGGCAAAGCCGTCCACTTCATCCCGACATCATCGTCCTGGCTGAACGCGGTCGAAGGGTTCTTCGCCGAACACAACACAACCGAGGCCAAGCCATTCATCTGGCGCGCCGATCCCAACGACATCATCGCCGTCAGAAACCGAGGGTTCCAAATGTTGGATTCAATCCACAAGCAATCCAAGCTGATCGACTCGTCATCCCACACCGGGCCGCAAGTTTGGATCTACAAGGGCGGCGGCGAAGAGATCGGTGTCGGCATTGCGCCTGTTGCAGGCTGCAACCATGCCTATCTCGAGAAGGCGCTCATGCTCGACGCCGCGGGGATAATCCGGCTTCCTTAGATGGCCTGTGCCGACGAGTTGAAGTCGGGCACCCCAGTGACACTCCTTCCGAGCAACCCGCCAAAGACCGCGCCAGTGATGCTGGTCTGGCCCAGCCGCGTTCACCTGCCTGCCAAGGTGCGTGCCAGAACGCCTTTCTCGTGGAACAGTCGGCGGCTATCCCCGAGTGACTATAGCGGGTTCGCTTATTCGCCCTGAAAGCAATCTATCCAGCGAAAACAGCTTCCCCACACTGACGAGTCAGGCCTGGGCCGGGACCGAAATCGTCATGCCCCACTTCTCGGCAACCTCCATGACGTGGGCGACATCAGGCGGCCCTGCCATCGGCGAGGGCTTTGTCTTGTCATCATCAACGGGCTCTCCGAGTTCGGTGAAAAAGCCCTCGTGCATATGCCCGGGAGCGTTCACGATCATCACACGGGCGGGCGACGAACCGGTCGCCGTGAAGGCATGAACCGCGCCATCCGGTATCCGCACGCTTTCTCCTGCCGTCGCTTGGAAAACCTCGCCCGCTACCATGAATTCGATCACGCCATCGATGACAAAGAAGGTTTCGGCCTCGCCCGCATGATGGTTCGGCGGGGCGCCTAGTCCTGGGGGAACGACGCATTCGACAATGCAATATTTGTCGGCGACGTCACCCGGAAAGGCATGGAATGTCATTAGAATGCCCAGCGTTTCGTAGCGACGGTGCCGAGCGGCGTCTTGTCCATTTACGAACATCATTCTCTCCTTGAAAATCGAGCGTTGCAATGTTCATGATACACAGGTCTCGTAATGAGACAAGCGTCTCATAAGGGGGCCATCTTGGATTTTGAACGTCATGCGCAGAAGTCCCGCACGCGGAACGCCCTGCTGGCCGCAGCCCGCCGGTTGCTGTCCGAACAGGCGACGTTGACGATCCCTGCCGTTGCGGAGGCCGCGGGCATCTCGCGTGCGACGGCCTACCGGTATTTCTCTGACCCTTCGGTATTGGCGGCCGAAGGGGGCCTCGATGTCAGCACGAAACCCTACGAGGATATCGTGCGCGACTGTGGCGATGCCGGGGAACGGGTCGTTGCGATTGCCTTGTTCTTCTTCGATCAGGCGATTGAACATGAGGCCGAGTTCCGGATGTTCCTGTCTCGCTGGCTGGAGAGTTGGCGTATGGAGGGCAGTGCTCCGACGCGAGGCGGTCGGCGCGTCGATATGTTCCGAAGGGCGCTCGAGGATGAGCGAGAAGGCATCGGCGCTATGGCGATGGAACGGCTTGTTCACCAATTGTCCGTCGCCACCGGAACCGAAGCGATGATCGCGTTGTTGGATGTCGCTGGCACGGATCGCGAGGCTGCACGCGAGACAGTCGCGCATATGGCCAAGGCGTTAGTCTTCTTTTCCCTTGGCAAGACTTAAGACCATGACGTTGGCGATGCACGAGCAACCGCTCAGTGTTCGAAGACCCAAACCGGATCCTATTCGAAGCTTCTCGCTGCCCTGAAATCCTCTTCCAGGTTCTCGAACATCGCCAAATCTTTCTCTGGGTCCTCAAACAGATGGCCGTAGCAATCCATCGTCATGGCGATGGTCGCATGGCCAAGAAGCGTTTCGATCTTCGTGGGATTCAATCGCCATGCGTTTTGACCGCGACGTCCGGTCCTAATTGGCCGAGCTCTGCATCGTCGCCGCCGTCCTCTGGTGGGTGTAAAGAATCCGGACCCTAGCGCAGGTGGACGGTAGGCTTGAGCTGACCGCCGTGGAAGCAAGGCAAGTTCGCAAGCACTTTCCTTCGCACTGCTTCATGGCCGGTCAGCCCATTTCGATTGATGCTGCGGGGAAGTTGAATTGCTGCCTTTGAGAACGGTGTGGCATGCAGCAGAGCGTTCCGTTCAGGTCTGGGCGCTTTGCAGCGTTGTGCTTGTCTGCGCTTGCATTTGGTTCGATACCGAACTAAATAGTGCGATATCGAACCAAAGGAGATGGCGATGGACCTGACACGGCGTAAGATGATTTTCCTTGCTGGCGGAGGGGTTGTTCTGGCAGCCGGTGGTGCCTTCGGATACGCGGCAACGCGCACCCCGCAAACCGCCTTGCTTCCTTGGGAACGGGCCGGCTCTTACAGCGACCCGCGCATGCGTGCGCTGTCCTGGGCCTTGCTTGCCCCAAATCCCCATAACCGCCAGCCTTGGTTGGCTGATCTTTCCGAGGAGGGGGTCATTACGTTGTACGTGGATCGCGACCGGATGCTGCCGCAAACGGACCCGTTCGATAGACAGATCACCATCGGTCTCGGGTGCTTTGTCGAACTGCTGCGCATGGCCGCGGCCGAGGATGGGTATCGCGTCGAAACGGAACTGTTCCCTGAAGGTAGCAATGCTGCGGACCTCGATGAGCGACCGATTGCCCGCATGATACTTTCCTCCGATCCCGCGGTCGAGCGTGACCCGCTCTTCGCGCTGGTGCCCGCCCGGCGGTCCAACAAGGAACCGTTTGATCTGAGCCGCCCCGTCGCATCGACGTTGCTGTCGGAACTCGGGGCTGTGGTGCGCGGCGGCGCGCGGTTCGGCGGCACAGTAGAGACGCCCGAGGTTGCTGATCTGCGCGCACTGACGCACGAGGCATTGCGGATCGAGGTCGAAACGCCCCACACATTCCAGGAAAGTGTCGATCTTTTCCGGATCGGCCGACGGGAAGTGGATGCCAATCCCGATGGGATAGTTTTCACCGGGCCGCTCTTTGAAACGCTGCACCTGACCGGGCAATTCAGCCGTGAAACGGCGGCGGACCGGACGAGTTTCGCCTACAGGACGGGCTTGGACGCTGTCTTTGCCAACACCGATACCGCAATGGGTCACGTCTGGCTGGTTACCGATGACAACAGCAGAGAAACCCAGATCGCGACCGGGGCAGACTGGCTGCGTGTCAACCTAGCGGCGACCGCGCATGGCCTTGGGTTTCAGCCGTTGAGCCAGGCCTTGCAGGAATTTCCTGAGATGGCCGGACCCTACCGTCAGGTCCATGACCGTCTTGCGCCCGATGGCGGAACAATTCAAATGTTGTCGCGCATCGGCTACGGACCGGACGTCGGCAAGAGCCCGCGGTGGCCGTTGGAAAGCAGGATCATCAATGTCTGAAAGCGCAATGTTCGACTATTTCCGACTCTTCAACGAGATCGGCATAATCGAGCAGTTGTCGCGCAACATGTTCGAGGCCCGGTTGCCGCCGGGCTTCGTGCTGGCGCAGTTCTCGGTATTGAACCATCTGGTGCGCGTTGGCGATGGCCGCACCCCTGTAGCCATTGCCAAGGCGTTTCAGGTGCCCAAGACGTCAATGACCCATTCCTTGGCCGTCCTGGAACATGCGGGCCTGATCGAGGTTCGCAAGAACCCCAAGGACGGGCGTTCCAAACTGGTTCATATCACGGATGCCGGTCGGAGGTTCCGCCAGGACGCAATTGACTCACTGGCGCCAGACCTCACGCGGGTTGCCGCTGCCCTTCCTCCCGACCTGGTGGCGCGCTTGCTTCCCGACCTTGAAGCGTTGCGAAAATTCCTAGACAGCGACCGAGAGGTGTAGACATTACCGGCGGCCTTCCGGATCCGATGACCGAACGGTCATCATGAGTTGCTGTCGGCTTGGTGTGTACGACTATAAGTTCGGTAACATAGGGCAGCGACAGGCCCCCCGGAGATCCGCCTCCAGCTTTTCGAACATGGCGACATCCTTCTCGGGGTCCTCAAACAGATGGCCATGGCCGTCCATCTTCATGGTGTTATCTAAAAGGGCCTAGTGGCGTCTGGATCTCCTACGGGTTCCAGCCTTGCTCGATGAACAGTGACGCTGCCGCGTGTCGCAGTCTGTGGATTGTGAACAGGCATTATCCGCCGCCATCCAAGAGTCCGAGATCGCGCATCATAGGCGCGTAGATGCGGTTGTAGATGTTGGCGTAGTCCTTCGGATTGCCGGAGCAGTTCGGAAACACAAGGTCATCGCCACCTGAAGACACCTTGCGCTTCCTCGCGACCAGCGCCGGTCCGCGTCAAAGGGCATTCGCGCAACCACTGCTCGGTTTAGGTCGCCAAAGCCTCACGCAGTTCTTGCGCCAGCCGTGCCCCGCGATACGGCTTTTCCAGCAGCTTCACATCAGGATCGAGACGCCCGTTTTGGGTTATCGTGTTGTTCGTGTAGCCCGAGGTGAACAGCACGCGAAGCGAGGGGCGTTCCGCACGGGCCTGATCTGCCAGCGCCCTACCACTGGCCCCGCTGCCAAGCACCAAATCGGTGAACAGAAGGTCGATGGTATCGCCTTCGCGGCTGAGCACATCTAGCGCCTGCGCGGCATCGGATGCGACCGTCACACGATACCCAAGCGTGCGCAGTTGACGGGCGGCATAGTCAAGAACGGCGGGATCATCCTCGACCACCAGGATATGCTCGCCCGCGCCCCGTGATGGAGACTCGGGGATCCGGCGCGGCGACGGAGCGGGGGCCTGCTCGGCACGGGGCAGATACAGCTGCACGGTGGTGCCCTTGCCGGGCTCGGATCTGATTTGGGCCTGGCCGCCCGACTGCCGGGCGAAGCCGTAGACGCTGCTGAGCCCGAGGCCGGTTCCGGCCCCGACGGCCTTTGTCGTGAAAAACGGCTCGAAGGCTTGCGCGGCGGTTTTGGCGTCCATCCCGGCGCCGTCGTCGGTGACCGACAGGAGCACATAATCGCCGGGGGCAAGATCGCCGTGCTGAACAGCATATCCGGCGTCTAGATAAATGTCGTCGGTCTCGACCGTGATCCGGCCCCGCCCGCCGACCGCGTCGCGCCCGTTCAGCACCAGATTGACCAGCGCCGCCTGAAGCCGGGAGGGGTCGATTTCGACGACGGGGTGCGCGGCCCCCTTCACATAGGTCATCTGGACGGAAGCGGGCAGGGCCTGCCGCAACAGGGTCTCTGCCTCGTCGAGGAACGCGTTCACGTCGGTCGGAACCGGCTCCAGCGGAGTGCGGCGTGAGAAGGCAAGCAGGCTGTCGGTCAGCCGCGCCCCGCGCTCTGCGGCGTCGATCAGCGCTTCTACTAGTCGCCGCTTTTCTGGCGACTCCAGCGCGTCAAGCAAGAGGTCGGCGTTGCCCAGGATGATCGTCAGCAGGTTGTTGAAGTCATGCGCGACGCCGCCGGTCAACTGGCCCACGACGACCATCTTGCTGTTCTGGAACTCGATTTCCTCGCGCTGTTTCTGCAGGGTGATGTCGCGCTGGACGGCCACGAAATAACCGTCACCGCCATAGGGGTCGGGCAGGGGCACGATCTCGATCCGCATCCACATGGGCCGCCCGCTTGCATCGTAGTTGATCAACTCGGTCCGGACCGGTTCGCGCTTGGTCAGGGCGTCGCGGATGCGGTCAAGTTCCACGCGCGATGTTTCGGGACCTTGCAGGAACCGCGGTGAACGTCCGATCACCGTCTCGCGCGGGTAGCCTGTCACGCGACTGAGGGCGGCATTGGCATACAGAATCCGGGGATGGTCCGGACCGTCGATGCGGCTGGCCTCGGTGATCAGGACGATGTCTTCGATCTCTTCCAGCGCCGCCTCCAGAATGCGCAGGCGCCTGTTTGCCTGCCGTGCCGCCGTCGTATCGCGAAGCAGGATGGCGGTGCGGCCCTCGGTGCGGTGCACCAGGATTCCGACCCAGCGGTCGGCCTGAGTGTCGTGCAATTCCGCCTCGCGCGCGGTGCCGTCCGCGACCATTGCCGCCAATTGTGCCTGAATCGTGCCCTCTGGCGCCATTGCCAGCGTCTCGGCCAGCGGTGTTCCGGGGGCAAGCGCGCCTGTGGGTTCCTCGGGAAGGCCCAACAACTTGCGCGCCATGGGGTTGACGAAGCTGACGATCCCGGCCGCATCAAGCGAAAGAAAACCGTCGTCCAAGGCCGAGACGACGGCATCGAGTTCGGCGTTGCGCCTGTCCGCCTCGTCGCGCGCCTCGAACAGTTCCGTCACGTCCTGGAACGCGCCGCGCAGCTCGGTGATCTGGCCGTCTGCACCGCGCACCGCCTCGCCCGAGGCGCGAACCCGCAGACGTTTGCCAGTCGCGGTCGTGAAGCGAAAAACGTCGTCAAAGTCCTCGCCGTCGCTCTGGCATTTCTGGAACAATGCGCGGATCCGTGGCCGGTCTGCGGCATCGTAGAACGCCATCGCTTCTTCCACCCGCGGCGGGCTGTCATAGGGCGCTTCGTGGATCGCGGCGGTCTCGGGGGTCCATTCAACGCGGTCCAGGTCTGGCACGGCACGCCAGCCCCCGAAGCGGGCCATCCGCCCGGCAAAGCGCAACAGCGCCGCGTCATGTTCTGACCGCGCCCGCGCCGCGTCGAGTTCCAGTTCAGTTTCCTTCAATTCGGTGATGTCCTGGACGGTGCCATCCAGTCCGATGACCTCTCCAGTATCGTCGCGGATGACTTCGGCCCGCTCCCAGACCCATTTGATGCGGCCGCTATCCGTGCGGATGCGGTGCTGGAAGTCATAGGGTTTGGCACGCTCCAGCCGCGCCTTGCGCTGCGCCAAGACCATCGCCCGATCCTCGTCCGGAACGCGTGAAAGAAATTCTTGCGCGGTTCCCGTGAACCTGGCCGGATCGACCTCGAAGATCGCGCAGGTCTGGTCGTCCCAGTCCAGCGTGGCGGTTCGAAGGTCCAGCCGCCAACCGCCAAGCCGTCCGATGACCTGGGTCCTGATTAGGCGCGCCTCGGCCGCCTCGCGTCCTGCGACCATGTCATTGATACCATCCGCCAGCGCGGCAAGCTCGTCGTGGCCTTCAACATCGGCGCGGGCGGAAAGATCGCCACGACCGACCCGCTCGACAGTGCTGCCTATTGCTCTCAGGGGTCCGGCAAGCCTGCGTCGCAGGAACAGGGCGAGACCGGCCGCCAACCCGAGAAACAAGAGCCAAATCGCGGAAACGCCCCAGATCGCGCGCATCAGGACAGCCAGCATATCTGAGCTTTGCGCGTCCAGCAGGTCGCGAACCTGCATGTCAAGCGTCAGGCCGTCCCGTGCCAGCGCCGTCAGGCGCTGACGTTGCGCGACGTCTGGCAAGGCCGCTTCGGAAATGACGCCGTCCGGCGCGCCGAGCGAGATCACATGCTCTTCGAGATTGGCGATTCCGGCGATGACGCGCTGCTTTGCGGCCTGATCGCCCGGCAGCGCGGCCGCCGCCTCGCGCAGTGCGCGGCTGGTTTGTGAGAAGTCCGCGAGTTCCTCGGATGTCGCGCCATTGACGGCAATTTCATCAGCCTTCACCGAAATGGCGTCGATGCGCGATTGCAGCGCGATGATCCGATCGGCCACATCGTCTGCATGCGTAACGCGCTGGTGCCCGATCACGAGAGCAAGCGCAAACCCCGTCAGTGCAGCGCCCACGAGCCAGAGCCAGAAGCGAAGAATCTTGAGAACTTCCATTCCTATCCGTCTATCTTTCGTCATCCGATTTTCGGCAGACTAACGAAAATGGACGGACGGGACAAAGCCGCGCCCGGACATTGGATCGGGACTATCCTCTTCGCGCAGCGGCCGGAAGACTGATCACCGCAAGGTAATCGGTCAAACGCGTGAAGTTCTTGCCATACAGCTGCCGTGCTGCGTCGTCCGACATGTTTTCGACAAAAAGCAAACTGTCGCCTTCTTCCCAGTCCGCCGGGACGGCAAGACCGGTCTTGTCGATGATCTGAAGAGCGTCGATCACGCGGATGATTTCCTCTGTGCCGCGCCCCATGAAGATCGGATACTCGAAGATCATGCGTATCCGCATCTGCGGGTCGAGGATGAACGACTTTCGGATCGGCCACGTCTTTGACTGCTTCTCATGCAGCATCCCGAATTTTTGCGCCATCTGGCAACTTTCGTCTGCCACGAATGGAAAATCGACGGTGACGTTGAACAGGCGTTCGATATCGGCGTGCCAAGCCAGTTGTTCCTGGGCAGAGGATCCGGTGAAGCCAAGAAGCTTTACATTGCGCTCTTCAAAGTCGGACTGGGCCGAGGCGAGAGCCGTGACCTCGGTGGTGCAGACCGGCGTTCGTGCCGCGGGATGACTGAACAGATGTATCCAGTGCCCTTCGGCCCAGTCGAAGAACTGAATGGGTCCCATGCTGGTATCTGCGGTGAAGTCCGGGAACACGTCCCCGATCTGTGGCACCCAAGAGGCCGTCCGCCGGTATCCGCGCGGAATCCGCACACTGTTATGGCTTTCCTGAACGTCGGAAAAAAAGCTGATCTTCATCGACTATGCTCCTGCTCCTGCATCATTGATCCAACATGAGACAGGTGATGTGACGAGATTACGCTCTATTTGTCGAAAATTGTAGCGGCGGGATCGAAAGATATGAATCCTTGGGTTGTGACCGCCGCGATAACTTAGTCGCTCAGCATGTAGCCGCGTCCGTGTACCGTACGGATCTGGGCCGTCCCGTCGGGGCGCAACCCAAGCTTGCTGCGCAAGCGGCTGACAAGCCCGTCCACGGCGCGCCCTTGAGAGGCGTGCTTGTGCAGGCCCGCCAGTTTCAGGATCACCTCACGGTCGAGCACGCGGTTGCGGTGCGTCACAAGCACCTGGAGGATGTCGAACTCTTGCGACGTCAGCATGACCTCTTGCCCCGAGGAATCGAGCAGGCGTCGTGCGTCGCTGTCCAGTGTCATGTCGTCGAACTGCAGCATCCTGGGCTTGGTGGTGCGGGCCCCAGCCACTGTGCGGCGCAGGACCGAGCGGACACGCGCCAGTAGCTCGCGGCTGTCGAACGGTTTGGTGATGAAGTCGTCGGCTGCAACCTCAAGCGCAACAATGCGGTCCACCTGATCGCGCCGTCCGGTCAGGATGATCACGCCCGCGCACGAGCACTCATGCATCTGCAGCGCGAAATCCAGTCCGCTGCCATCGGGAAGGGACTGATCGATGATGAACAGGTCGTAGTTCACCACCTCTGTCGCCGCGAGCGCATCGGCAAGCGAGTGTGCGGTATCGACAGTATAGGCGTGGGTCTCAAGCAACGTCTGCAACAACGTGCAAACCTGGGGTTCGTCGTCCAGGACAAGAATTCGGAAGGCCATCGGCGTCTTTCTGGGCAAAACGGCAGGAAACTGCTGATGTCTCGCAGTCAAGGCCGGAAGGTGAGGGCGCGGAGCGAATGAGCGCGGAATGGGTGGAAGGGCTCGGGAAGGGCCCGGTGTGATCGGCCACATGCCGATCTGTTCGCTGCAGACATTCGTGGGTTGTGCAGGCGATATTGGAACGAATTTCGGTCTGTCAAGGGGCGCTTGCCGGGGTCAGGCCGGTAAATCGGAGTAAGACTACCTTCGGACCGAAGTTTTCACTGTGTCTTGGGCCACTTTCCGTTCGAAGGCGACAGGGCTTTTCCCGCCCTGTTCTGAGTGCCG
>CBFIJK010000047.1:0-13929 GCA_965662745.1 uncultured Paracoccaceae bacterium | reverse complement strand
GACCGAAGTTTTCACTGTGTCTTGGGCCACTTTGATCGCAGAGAGTGAACGATTGTGGCGTCGGCGGAAAAATTGACCCGTCACGTATTTGTGCCGATTTTGTGCCGATCCAAGTGCTCGCTTAGGCCACTTTCCGTTCGAAGGCGACAGGGCTTTTCCCGCTCTGTTCTGAGTGCCGCCGTCTCGGGTTGCAGAGGCCGTTGATGTACTCGAAGATTACCACCTCAGCTTGCCGCCGCGTTTCCCGCACGCGTCACGGGGCGACTGCTCCCGGCCCGGGGATGCTGCAACGGTCGGCTTGGCCGTCCGGAGCCACTACGCCGACCAACCCGGCAGTAGCCCCAAGACGTGTCATGAATTATGAATGAAACTTGAAGACTTCAGCGGGGCAGGCCAGGGCGATGATGAACTTGATCAAGGTGAATGGGGAAGACGTGCCGGTGTCCCATGCATTGGGTTGGGCGTCCTTTCTGGGCGGACCGGACCTGCGCGGCTTTGCGGTCGAGCAGCTTGCGATCAAACAGATGGCCCAGTCACGTCAGCTTGGCGCGTCCGCTGACGAGTTGAAAGAGTTGTTCGTCGAGCTGCGCTATGCGCAGCGTCTCGAATCCGGGGAGGCACTTCGAACCTGGATGGCCGACAATGCGATCACAGCCGACATGATGAGCGAGGCCTGCGCCCAGTTGGTCTATCGCCGGAAACTGCGCGAGAGCATCCAGCAGGACGACATCGAGCGTCACTATGCCGAGAACCGCCCGTCATTCGACCTTGCCGAGCTATACCGCATCGTGGTCGAGGACCCCGATCTTGCACATGAGATCCAAGCGCTGGTGCTGGACGAGGATGAAAGCTTTTGCCTGCTGGCGATGCAGCATTCGGTTGACCAGGACACGAGTCAGATGGGCGGCTATCTGGGCGAAGTCGGGCGTGGGGAATTTCCTGGTGAAGTGGAAGCCATCGTATTCGGCGCCAGGCCGGGGGACGTCGTCGGCCCGGTCAAGACCGATTCAGGCTGGGAGCTTCTGCTGGTGCATGACATGCGGAGCCGACCCCTGGAAGATGTGTGGGACGAAATCCGCGATGACCTGTTCCAGGAGATGATCGACGCCGCAGTCTCTCGTGCCAGGCTTGAGATCGGCTGACGTGAAAAGACGCCCGGCGATGCGGGCGTCTTGGGTCATTGGCGCGGCGTCTGCCATGGTTCAGCCGGGTCGGCCGAAGCAAGGTCTCAAGATGGCTGACGCCAGAAGGCTACTTCCAGCCTTAACGCCTCGGTTTCGTTTTCGGCGTCGACGGCTTGGGCTTGCTCGGCGCCGCTGACTTCACTGGCTTGGACTTGGGTTTGCTCGCCTCCGTCGGCTTGCTCTTCTTCACAGGGCTCGCGCCCTTTTTCGATTTCTTCTGAAACTTGTTGAACTTTGAGAAGAAGCCGCCAGCGACCTCATCCGCGGTCGCGTCATCAAGGTCGTGCGACCTTGCTTCCAGATCGTCGAGATCCAGGATGCTCTTTTCGGTCTTGTCGGTCATTGAATTTCTCCCGCTGGTGCATTGTCTGATTTATTATCGTAAAAGCTGTGTCGCTTAACCTAACGTAAATCTATGTGTCCTTGGTCACAGTTCTGCCAAAATTCGGCCATCAGCCATCGTTTTGCAACCTATGGTAGAGCCCATTCTCTTCAATCAGCTCCTGGTGGTTGCCTTGCTCGGCAATTATGCCGCGATTGAGCACAACGATTCGGTCCGCAGAGCGGATGGTCGAAAGGCGGTGCGCCACGATCAGTACTGTCCGCCCGGAAAAGCGTTCTGCGATATTCCGCATGACCCGCTTCTCTCCAGCGGTGTCGAGCGCCGAGGTCGCCTCGTCCAGAAGAATGATGGATGGATCTTGCAGGAACAGGCGTGCAATGGCGATCCGTTGGCGCTGGCCGCCGGAAAGGTTTGCGCCCTGCTCGGATAGCTTTGCTTCAAGACCGCCCGGCATGGCGTTGATGAATTCTTCCGCATCGGCCAACCGCGCGGCCTCGCGCACTTCGTCCAGGCTCGCCCCCGGCCGAGCGAGCGCGATGTTTTCACGAATAGAGGCGTTGAAGATCGTCGCCTTTTGCGGAACGCAGCCGATATTGCGCCTCAGCGACGGCAACCACAGGTCGCGGATATTGAACCCGTCTAGCCTGATGTCCCCGTCCGTCGGGGTAATCAGGCCGAAGATCAGCTTGAGAATTGTCGATTTGCCGCAGCCGGACCGCCCGACAAAGGCGACCTTCTCGCCGGGCTCGATATCGAGCGTCACGTTCTGAAGGACGTTCGCCCGATCATCAGGGTGATACCGAAACGCGACACCCGAAAACGAGACCGCACCGCGCGGGCGCGGCATGGAGACCAGCGCCGCGCTGTCATTGGCGGCTTCGAATTCGGCGTCCTTGTCCAGAATATCATTCAGTCGCTCGACCGCGTTCAACGTTTCCTGGTATTCGTCCCAGGCGTCGATGATGTTTTCGAGTGGCTCGAACAGCGACGCCGCGAACATGGTAAAGGCGACAAGCACGCCGATAGACATCTCGCCGTCGAACACCAGCATGGCGCCAAGAAACAGTACGGCGACGGATGCCGCTTGACCGACGGTCTCAATGGCGACGCCCGCGGCGGTCGAGATCCGTTCGATCTTCAGTTGCAGGTTTGCATTTCCGGCATAGAGGTCGTCGAACTTCCAGCGGACAAACGGTGCGGCACCCGTGGATTTCACCGTCTCGATGCCTCTCAGCGTTTCGATGATGTGGCTTTCCTGGTCGGCGCCCTTCTCGAACGCTTCGGCGAAGGCAAGCCGAAGCCGGGGCGATATGATCCTTGCGGTCAGGATGTGAAACACGACGAAGCCCAGCGACACGGCAGCAAGAAGCGGGCTGAACCAGATCATGATGCCCAGGAAGATGATCGCAGAAATCACGTCGATCACCAGTTCGGGGATCGTTTCGGTCAAAAAGTCGGTGACAGTGGATTGCTCTTCAAGACGACTGGTGACATCGCCCGCCTTGCGAGCGTTGAAATAGCTCATCGGCAGCCGGATCAGGCGCCCATAGACTTCGTGCACGATCGACAAGTTGCTGCGCACCGCGACGCGAAACGCCAGTTCCATCCGCATCCAGGACAATGAGAACTGCATGATAGAGGCGCCGCCCACGGCGATCAGGGCCGCCCAGAGCCAGCGGTCTTCGCCCTGCATGATCACGTCGTCGATCAGGAACTTGGAAAACAGGGGCATCGTGACTGCGATCAACTGGATCGCCAGCGACGCCAGAAACACCTCGAACACCGTAAGGCGCACGTTGCGAAAGTGTTTCAGTATCCCCCAAAGCGGCGATGGATCATGCGGCGTCTCAAGAAAGCGCGGCTCGGGCGTCATCATGAGGCAATAGCCGGTAAAGTCCTTTTCAAAGGCCGCGCGGGGAATGCGGCGCAAGCCGAGGGCGGGATCGGCGACAAGGACCGACCGCGCGCCGACCTTGTAGATGACGATCCAGTGATAACCCTTCCAGTTGCCGATGCAGGGAAGATCCTGCCGTTCAAGGGCGTGCACAGGGACTTCGCGGGCACGGGCTGAAAAGCCCAGTTCGGTCGCGGCCCTTCGCAGGTTGGTCAGCGTGGCCCCCTCGCGCCCGACGCGCGCATGCTCTCGCATCCGGTTCAGGCTGAAGCGGCGGCCCCAATAGGCCGAGATCGTCGCGAGGCAGGCTGCGCCGCAATCCATTTCGCTATGTTGATGGATCACGGGGCGGCCGAGCCGGAACGGTCGGCGCGGCTTGCGCACAACAGTCTTGGCCGATGCCGCGGCGGCGACGCTCAAGTGCCTGCACCTGCGGCACCAACAGGACGCGCGTTGCCGGACGCGGGAGAGGGGCGTTCGACAGGCTGCGAGGTGAACGCCTTTGCACCCTTGTCGAACAGCAGCGCTAGAAGGCTGCGTTTCTCGGTGACGATCTCGATGGTGGCATCAAGCCCCGCCTCGATGCGGTCGCCTTGTCCGTCCGCGCCAAGGGTCTGGCGTTGAAGCTCAAGCCGTACACCAAAGCCATTGCCTTGGGGTTCGGGAAAGATTGCGATCACTTCGGCAGGGATTGTGCCGAACCGGTAGAAGGGAAAGGCATCCAGCTTCACGATCGCACGTTGTCCGATCTCGACCTTGCCGGCATCCCGGCCGGGAAGCGCGGCGCGCAGGATGTTGGGCACGCCTTTCGGAACGATGCGCGCGATCTCCTCGCCTTCGACAACCCGGCCGCCCGGTGCGGCATACTGCAAGGATGCGAGCGTGCCTGCGGCGGGCGCCCGGATCGCCAGCGCCTCGGCGCGCTGGCGTGCAAAGCGCAACTCGTCCCTCGCACGATCTATCTCAAGCTCAAGCGTGCGCAGAACCGTGCGCCGATCCGTCAGGAAGGCCGTCACGGCAGAGCGTGCCCCCGCTTCTTCGCGTCGGGCCACAGCCAGAAGATCCGCGCGGCGGCTTTCCTCGGTGGCGATCTGCTGCTGAAGTTCGGTGATCTGAAGCTCGGTCTTCGATATCTCGAGCTGTAATTCTCCGACCTTCTCGTTCTGGACGCTCAGCGCTGTTTGGGCCACCAGAACCGTGTCGCGCACTTCCAGCGCGCGGGCACGCGTCGAAAGACCTGTCGTGATCAGCTCTTCAATGCCTTCAAGCTGCTCTTCGCGTAACTTGACACTTTCGACAAGTGTGGTGGTCTCGGCGCGCAACCGTTCGAGGTTGGCCTCGCGTATGGCGATGGTCCGCAAGAGCGCGTCGATCTGCGCGGTATTGATTGCTTTCAGCCGAACAAGTTCGGATCCGGCAAGACGTTCCAGGCGCGCGACCTCTTGCTGGTTCAGACGAAGCCGCTGCACGCGGTCAACAAGATCACCATAGAGCGCGAGGTCATCTTCGGCCTGCGCGAGGCTGTCGAAATCGGTCACGAGCGTCTCGGTCGCGACGATTTCCTTCAGCAAACGCGATGCTTCGGAGGCACGCAGTGCAATCCGGCGTTCCAGCGCTTCGAGATCAGCAGCTGCGATCGCGCCCGCCAGTTGCGCGATGACCTGATCCTTTTCAACCGTGTCCCCAAGATCGACGAAGACGTCCGACAGGATGCCGGTGTTGCGTGACTGTACCGCGATCAGCTCACTTTGCGGTACCACCTGGCCGCGCACTTTGACCACCACGTCCACTGTTCCGACGTAGAGAAGAAACAGCGCACCAGCCACCAAGGCGGCGCCGATGTAGACCGCTGCACGCTCAAGAATTCGCGACGGCGGGTCGATGACCTCGGACTGTTCTGCTTCGCGCAAGCGCGCATCGCTGAAACGCACAAGTGCGTCCTGTCGGCGTGTGTCCAGCGGATCGTTTTCGTCCATCTCAGGTCACCTCTTCCTGATGGTCACCGGCCTCGACCAGTTGGCGGTAAAGCCCGGCCGTTTCCATCAGCGCATCATGGGTCCCGGTCTCGATGATACGACCATCTTTCAGCACGACGATCTTGTCTGCATTGCGGATTGTGGACAGACGGTGCGCGACCGAAACAACCGTGCGTCCGGCCATGACGGTATCAAGAGCGCGCTGCACGGCTTGTTCGGATTCAGTGTCAAGCGCAGAAGTCGCCTCGTCCAGGATCAGGATCCGCGGATCGCCGGCGATGGCCCGCGCGATCACCACGCGCTGCGCCTGTCCACCGCTCAACGAACGGCCGCCTTCGCCGACGCGTGTACCGTAGCCCATCGGAAGCCGTTCGGTGAAATCGGCGGCGCCGGACAATCGCGCAGCCCTCGCCACTTGGTCGAGCGGCATGTCGGGGAAGGCCTTGGCGATGTTCTCGCGGATCGTGCCCGAGAACACGTGCGGAACCTGTTCGACGACACCGATCTGGCGCCGCAGAGAGGCAGGTTCGATCCGGGATATGTCAAGCCCGTCGATCGAGACGCGCCCTTCGGTCGGATCCAGCAGCCTGTTGACCAGCCGGACGAGTGTCGATTTTCCAGATCCGCTGGGACCGACAAAGGCGACCTTGGTGCCTGGCTCAATCTCGAGGTTGATGTCTGACAGAACGAGCTTGCCGGGCTCATACTCGAAACGGACATTCTCGAACCGGATGCGGCCGCTCAGCCTTGGCGCTGGAATGTCTCCTCCCGCCTCGCGTGGCAGGTCCAGTATATCATTCACCCGCTCGAAGGAGACGCGGAGTTCCTGCACCTCATCATAGGTGCCCGCGATGCGCTCTATCGGTCCGGTGATCCCCGCCATCAGCCCTGAAACGGCGATCAGAGAGCCAGCGGTCATCTGGCCATCAAGTACCATCTTGCCGCCAACCCCAAGCACGGCGAGCCCGGCAAAAGTGCCGAGCGCCCCGATCAGTATCTCAAGTCGGAATGAATACCGCGCGTCCGCCACGCCCACGGCCACCGACCGGTTCATCAGCGATACGCCGTCCCTTATGGTGGCGTCTTCGCGGCTGGCGAACTTCAGGCTTTCGATGCCGTCGAACGTCTCGATGACATGCGATTGCAGATCCCGCGATGCATCGAACTGCATCATCTCTAGGGCCCGCAGCCGCTTTGAGGAAACGATCAGGATCAGGCACACAACCAACGAGACCGCGATGGCAAAGGCCGTCAGAACAGGGGCGATCGCGAACAGAACGATCCCAAAGACGACAACCGACAGCACGTCGAAGACCGCCGTCGACAGGATGCCTGTCGCCAGCTGGAACACCTTTTCGTTTTCTTCGAACCTGATCGCGAGGTCTCCGGATCGCCATTTCCCGAGCCTGTTCAGTGGAACCGCAAGCACATGCGAGAAGAAGCGCGCCATCAAAACGCCGTTGATCATGTTGGCAATGCGTAGGGTCAGAAAGCTGCTTGCCGCCTCTGACGCCATCGACATCATGGCCGCGAATATGATCGCGGCCAGCATCAGCATCAGCAGCGAACGGTCGTTGAACACCAGGACATGGTCGATGATGGTCGCGGTGGCCAGCGGCAGCAGCAAGCCGATGATCAAGCTCAGCAACGCAAGTAGGGCGATTTGGACGAGCGCACGGCGATGTGGGCGCAGCATCGGCAAAAAGCGCGTCACGATCCCGGCGCGAACCTGCCCTATACCGGCAAAATCCGGCACCTTTGACAGCGTCAGCGCCTGCCGCTTCCACCATGACTGCGCCTCGCTTCGCAGGACAGACATGATCTCACCCGTCGCTGGATCTGCATAGTGCAGTCTCTCGGGATCAAGGGCGATTGCCGTCTTTACCCGGCCATCGGGCCCATGGAACAGGAAGGGCACCAGCGGTTCTGAAAGGTTGTCGAGATCGATCCTGAGGCTTCGGCTGACAAAACCTGCCGCCTCGGCCTCGATCGCCAGCATGCTGAGTGAGGTGGAGACATCGGCGCCCTGTGCGACCTTGCGCTCCAGTGCCTCGGGAACCCGGGGATCCATGAGTGCGGCGGCTGTCTTCAGGGCGGCAAGTCCATCCTCCCCCGGCGATGGGCTGCTCCAGGTTCGGACGGAACGCCCTCGGAACCGAAGCTGCAAGACGCTACCGGACAAGTCTGCATCCTCTGAACCGGTCCCTGTATCTGCCAGCGCGGCCGGTGCAAGCAAGGTATCGAGCCGACGGTCTTCAAGAGCGGCTTCCTTGCGCAGCGCCGCCATCGCATCGGGTGCGCGCGCCAGCCGATCCAGAAACATGTCTGCCTGCCATCGCAAGACCTCCGACGGCATCTGTGCTGTCAGGTCGAGACGCCGGGCCGAGGGATCGAACAATTGCCGAAGCCCGTGCAGGTCGCCCGGTCGGAACTGACCCGCCGACCGGCGCTCCGGGGGCACTTCGTTGGGCGCGCCAGGCCCGTCGTGCACGACCTGCGCCTCTGCGCGCAGGCCCCCCTCAACGATCGCCCAGACACCGTCATCCGGACTGGAAGGATCGACCAGCGGTGTCCCCGTAGGCAATTCGAGACGGTCTGCGGCGTCCAGAAGGTCATACAGATCCGCATCGGCCAATGGTTGGAATGCTTGGATGCGGCGCAAGAAGTTGAACTGCTCATAGCGCGCGATGGCGCGCGTCATGCTTTCGGCAATCTGGGGTTGGCGCGCGATCAGTTTGCGGAATGACTCTGGCGACAGCATCATCAGCCGGACATTGCTTGCTGCCCGCACGGTGGCGTTCACAGGGCTGTCCAGTAAGAGCGAGCGTTCGCCGAACAGGGCCCCTGGGCCAAGCGCCGCCAGCGACACGGGCGCCCCCGGATCGCTTTCATCGATGATCCGCACGCGCCCAGCGGCCAGCAAATGCAGACCCGATCCTGATGACCCCTGACGAAGGATCACCCTGCCCATGGGGTGAGTGACCTGATCGCACCGCTCGATGATCGCGCGCGCCTCTGCTTCACTCAAGCCCGCCAGAATTGGCGACCGGCCAAGGGCTTCGGCGAGATCCCGGTTCGACAGAGACGTCTCACGCGTGCGGTTCCTGCGTCTGCCGATCCGCCTGTCGAGGGAAGGCCGCGCGCCATCGGCTTCGATCTCAGACAGAAGCTTCATGCAAGTCTCGCCCCATAGCGTCTCACCTCGACGTTGGCCTTTCGCGAAAAATGTGTTCGGTCCCAACCGATCACACGATGACGGTCATGTGTCCGGCGTCGAATTACATTGCGAAAATCGTTCCC
The DNA here is from genome assembly GCA_965662745.1 of uncultured Paracoccaceae bacterium. GTDB lineage: Bacteria > Pseudomonadota > Alphaproteobacteria > Rhodobacterales > Rhodobacteraceae > Anianibacter. Next base: position 5,232 of record CBFIJK010000047.1, on the reverse strand, counting down.
CAAAACGTACCAAAACAGAATTTGATGCCATTACCTATGGTAAAGTTCGCGTTCGAGGCATCAGATCAATCGCGATCGTTGAGTCAGGACGCGGCGAAAATTGGCTCTTGGGTCCATCGTTCACGACGCAGCGGACGAGGAAAGAGCGATGCGGTTGCTTCTGGTTTGATCTGCGGGGGACTGGACAGGGAACCGCCAAAGCGCAGCGATGGCTTTCGTGCTTCACGCTGCGTCCCTGTTCGCCGCAGAGTGGATCGACTGATGATGTGAGGCCGACTGATCCTCGCCGATAGGCGTGGTCGACCATATTGTCGCCCATAGCATTTGCCCGACCAACCAAAAGGCCGTGCTAAGCGCCGACGGATGGAAAGCTAAAGCTTCGCAGCGGCGGTGGAATCTTTGGCGAACGGCCGGTTCGGGCGTCCATGTCTATCAGCCTCACCATAAGAGCCAGATGCTGCGGCAGCGACGCATGATCGCTGTGCGCCCAAAGCGGGTAGGCGCCGGGATGGGTGACCTTGATATGGACGATCTAATATCGCTTGGGCATGGCAGGGCGCTTTGCTCTTGGCGATCGGTCCGAACCGGTCATGATGCCAGCCTTTCGAACAGCCGCGCCACCGCCTCGGCTCCCGGGTCCACATGACCCTCAAGCTGGTCCGCGCTGATGTAGGACGCGCGGCCCGCCTTTGCCTGCAGGATCGTAGCCGTGTGCTCTGCCCCTGCGCGGGCGACGATCGCGGCTTCGGCGATGCCCTTTGCCTGCAACTCGTCCAGCGCAGGCTTGAGGGCGTCCACCATGGTGCGGTCCCCCAGTTGCGCCCCGCCGATGCGCTGCATGCGGGCCAGTCCCTCTTGCAGGGCGGCGACCATGCTCAGCCCGCTCGACGCGGCATCGCCCGCGGCGGTGAAGAAGATCGCCAGCAGAACGCCGGACGAGCCGCCCATTGTCTGGGTCAGTTCCTGCCCGATCGCCCGGTACAGCTGGGTGTGGTCCGCCAGAGGAAGTCGGTCAAGCGCGCCGATCAGCGCCCGGGACGCCCCCGCAAGCGTCGAACCGGTGTCCCCATCGCCGGACTTCGCGTCGAGCGCATTCAGATCCGCTTCGGCGTCGATCAGGATTTGGCAGCACCGCGTCAGGAAGTCTGCCGTCGCCTTATGCTCTGACGGGATCGGCCGGATCGGGCGCAACCCGTCGGGCAGGTCCAGCACACGCACGGACCCGATCGCCTTGCATCCGGGCCAGGCCGAGGGCGCGCAGGGCGCAGAGAGCCAGGCGTGATCCTCTGCGGCAAGCGGGAAGACCGAGACCGAGAAACCGCGCATGTCGAGCGACGTCATCATTGCGGCGGGACCGACGATCAGTTTCAGGTTCTTGCCGATCGGAGACTTGACCAGATCATTGGCAAGGATCGCCATCTCCAGTTCCGTGGCGCCTCCGAGATTGTTCAGAAGGACAACATGAGGCTTGGCCTCCATGACGGCTGCCAGCTTTGCGGTCACCGCGGCCATCGCCTGTTCTGCGTTGTGATAGTCGATCTGCTGCACACCGGCCTCGCCGTGAATGCCAAGGCCAAGCTCTGCCTTGCCCGCGCCGATACGGTCCTCCTTGGGCGCGCCAGGAACAGTGCAGGTATCGAGCGACATGCCGATGGACCTGGTCCCGGCGATAACCCGTTCGGCTGCGGCGGTCACATCGGCAAGTGGCGCGCCGCTTTCGGCCATCGCTCCGGCGATCTTGTGCACGAACAGCGTTCCGGCCACTCCGCGCGGCTGCGGCAGGCTTGGCAGGGCGATGTCGTCATCGACGATCACCATGTTGACGTTCAGGCCAAAGGCCCGTGCCCGTTCTGCGGCAAGGCCGAAATTCAGCCGGTCGCCGGTATAGTTCTTGACGATCAGCAGGCACCCCGCCGGTCCCGTCACGGCAAGAACCCCGGCAAGAACCGCATCCACCGAGGGCGAGGCAAAGACATCGCCGCACACCGCCGCTGTCAGCATCCCTTCGCCGACGAAACCGGCATGTGCGGGTTCGTGGCCGGACCCGCCGCCGGACACGATGGCGACCTTCGACTTGTCCCAGTCCGTGCGCAGAACGACGCGGATATGCGGATAGCCATCGAGTCGCGCCAAGGTGCCGCCCGATGTCTGGATCATGCCGTCAATTGCCTCGGTAACAGTCGTTTCCTTGGTGTTTATGAATTGGGCCATGGTGTCCTCCCTCAGGCCAGTCGCGCGCCAGAGGCGTCGAAATAGAACGGGTTGTGGGGGCGGATCCTGACGATGTCCCCCGATTTCAGGGGCGTGTGCGCATCCGTTACCGTGACGATGTCATGCGACTTGAACGCCAGATGCAGGCGGGTCTGGTCGCCTAGTCGCTCGACCCGCTGAACGCGGCTCTCCTCCCCCTCACCCTGAACGATCTGTTCAGGGCGCAAGCCGATGGAACTGGCCCCCGCAGGTGCGCCGCCGAACACATCCGCCGGCAGGACGTTGATGCGCGGCTGTCCAAGTCGGCTGGCCGCGTAGACGCTGACCGGGGCCTCGTAGATCTCGCGCGGGGGACCGAACTGCACCAACCTGCCCTTGTCGAGAACACCGACATGGGTGGCCATGGTCATGGCCTCGATCTGGTCGTGGGTCACGTAGATCAAGGTCGCGCCGCTGTCCGCCTGAATGGATTTCAGCTCGACGCGCAAATCGGCACGCAACTTTGCATCCAGCGAACTCAGCGGCTCATCCATCAGGTAAGCGGACGGATCGCGCACCAGCGCGCGCCCGATCGAGACGCGCTGCATCTCACCCCCCGACAGCGCTGTCGCCTTGTTGTCGAGCTTGTGGGAAATCTGCAGCACTTCGGCGACCTGCCCGACCTTCCGGTCGATCTCGGCCTTCGGCGTCCGCAGGATCGGTGATTTCAGCGGGAACTCGAGGTTCTGGCGCACCGTAAGATGCGGGTAAAGCGAGTATTGCTGGAACACCATCGCCACGTCGCGCTGTGCGGGTGCGAGGTTGGACATGTCTCGCCCGCCGATCGTCACGCTGCCCCGGTCGGGCGCATCCAGACCCGACACCATTCGCAGGGTCGTGGTCTTGCCCGCCCCGGTCGGCCCAAGCAGGACGACGAAGGACCCGCTTGAGATCGTCATCGACAGATCGTCCAGCGCCACGTCCGCGCCAAAGGTCTTGGTTATGCCAGTCAGGATCACCTCAGCCATGGGACAGCACTCCTTGATTGGCACGGCTGTGCAGGGCGCGGCCCTGCGCGTTCTCGAACAGGGTGATCGTGCGGGCGTCGAAATGCAGGCCCGTCGTGGTGCCGACCGCCACCTTGTCGCTGCTGGCCACGCGGGCCTTGAGAGTCCCATTGGGCGTGTCCAGGGTAACGATCTGCGTTGTCCCCAGATATTCGGTCGCCATCACCCGTCCGCGATATGTTGCCGCGTCATCAAGCGTCACATGCTCTGGCCGGACGCCAAGCGTCAGATCGCCCTTTGCCCCGTCGATGCTTTGCGGGACCTTGATCGTGGCGTCCCCGAGATGCACCTCGTCTTGTCCGGCGCCAATCGTCCCGTTGAATTCGAGGAAATTCATCGGCGGCGAGCCTATGAACGCTGCCACGAACCGGGTCGCGGGCCAGTCGTAGATGTCTTGCGGCACGCCGAACTGTTCGACGACACCGTGGTTCATGACCACGATCTTGTCGCCCATCTGCATGGCTTCCAGCTGGTCATGGGTCACGTAGACCGTGGTCGCACCCATCCGGTCATGCAGCGCGCGCAGCTCTTCGGCCATGTGTTCGCGAAATTCGGCATCCAGCGCGCCAAGCGGTTCGTCCATGAAGAACGCCTTGGGATCACGCACGATGGCCCGGCCCAACGCGACACGCTGGCGGTCGCCACTGGACAGCCCACCCACCGGTCGGTCGAGCATGTCGCCAATCCCGAGGATCTCTGCCACCTCGCCGACCTTGGTCCGGATCTGCGCCCGTGGCATGCCCTGGCTTTTCAGTGGATAGCTGATGTTGCCGCGCACGTTCATGTGCGGATACAGCGCGAACATCTGGAACACGAAGGCGATGTCGCGCTGACTGGCCGGTTTCTGGCCGACCTCTTCGCCGTCGATGTAGATCTGCCCGGACGTCGGCAGCTCCAGCCCGGCCATCATCCGCAAGGTGGTGGTCTTGCCGCAGCCAGACGGGCCAAGGAGCATGAAGAACTCGCCGTCCTCGATGGTGAAGCTCGACGACTGCACCGCGGTGAAAGTCCCGAAATCCTTGCGCACGTTCTCTATTCTGATCTGTGCCATGGGTTCACTCCGGAAAGTGGCTGACGATGACGAACAGGACCGTTCCGGTCAGCGTCACGAGGAAGGACCAGGAATAGAGGCCGATGGCAAAGGGCTGCATCAGCATCAGCACGCCAAGCGCGATGAAGGTCGAGGCGACCATTTCCCAAGGGCCGCGGCGCAGCCGCAGCAGGCCGTTGATAAACCCGTTCATTTGCGCACCGCCCCGAAGGTGATCCCGCGCAGCAGGTGCTTGCGCAGAAGAATGGTGAAGACCATGACCGGCACCAGAAAGATCGTGGCGCCTGCTGCGACGGCCGGCCAATCCTTGCCCGAGGTGCCGATGATCGTGGGGATGAAGGGCGGCGCGGTCTGCGCCGTGCCGGACGTCAGCAGGACCGCAAAGGCATATTCGTTCCACGCGAAGATCAGGCAGAAGATCGCGGTCGATGCGATGCCGGTGGCGGCCTGCGGCAGCACGACCTTGTAGAATGCCTGGAACCGCGTGTAGCCGTCGATCAGCGCCGCTTCTTCGTATTCGACCGGGATCTCGTCGATGAACCCTTTCAGCAGCCAGACTGAAAGTGACAGGTTCACCGCCGTATAAAGCAGGATCATCCCCAGATGGGTGTCGTTCAGGCCAAGGTTGCGGAACATCAGGAAGATCGGGATCGCCACCGCGATGGGCGGCATCATCCGCGTCGACAGGATGAAGAACAGAAGATCGTCCTTGAGCGGCACCCTGAACCGGCTGAACGCATAGGCCGCCGCCGTGCCAAGGATCATGCACAGCGCGGTCGACCCGAAGCCGATGATGACCGAGTTCAGGAACCGCTCGCCATAGCGCGACGCGCCAGTGATGACGGTGCCCTGATCGCGCGCGATCTGCTCGTACCAGTTCCGCGGCTCACCCGCCGCGTCCAGCATGTCCTGCGTGGCGCGGGT
>CBFIJK010000046.1:0-28674 GCA_965662745.1 uncultured Paracoccaceae bacterium | reverse complement strand
CGCGAGGATCGGACCAACCTGGAACCTTGTGTCCTGATATGGCCTGCGCGCCTCATCAATTGCCGCGCGGGTGGGACGGTGCGTCCAATCCCATCCCTTGGCATTCGCGCGTTCCGGCTGGAAGAGATCAGCGGCCGGGGTGACGACCGATCTGGCGTGCGAAAGGTGCTCGAACGGATCGGCGGCGATCTCTTCGGGCGGGACATCTTCGTCGACGATCTGGTTCACGAAGGACGAATTCGCTCCGTTCTCCAAGAGCCGCCGGACGAGATAGGCGAGCAGATCCTCATGCGCGCCGACGGGCGCGTAAATGCGGCAGCGCGTGCCGTTCTCTTCCATCAGGATATCGTGCAGCCGTTCGCCCATCCCGTGCAGGCGCTGGAACTCGTAGCTTTCGGTGCCTCTTGCCATATCCTTGGCCATATGCAGGATTGCCGCCGTCGTATGGGCGTTATGCGTGGCGAATTGCGGATAGAGACGATCGGTCATCGACAGCAGGCGGCGCGCGTTGGCGATATAGCTGACGTCTGTGGCGGGTTTCGTGGTGAAGACCGGAAAGCCCTCGACCCCCATGACCTGCGCGCGCTTGATCTCTGTGTCCCAATAGGCACCCTTGACCAGCCGGACCATGAAGCGGCGATCCAGCCGCTCGGCCGTATCGTGAAGCCACGCAATCGCATCACCCGCGCGCTGGCCGTAGGCCTGAACCACGATGCCGAAGCCTTCCCAACCGCTGAGGCGTTCATCCGAAACCACACGTTCGATCACATCGAGCGACAGTGACAGGCGGTCCGCTTCTTCCGCGTCGATGTTAAGGCCCAGCTTGCGCTCGCGCGCCATCAGCGCCAGCTTTAGAAGGCGCGGAACAAGCGCGTCCTTCGCCGTTTCTGCATGCGTATCCTCATAGCGCGGATGCAGTGCGGACAGCTTGACCGAAATACCGGGGTTCTCGCGTGCAATGCCGCTGTGGGCCGCCTTGCCGATTGCGCGGATCGCATCGGCGTAGGCTTTGAAATAGTGCTGCGCGTCGGCGTCAGTGCGCGCCGCTTCGCCCAGCATATCGTAGGAATAGGTATAGCCGCGCTTTTCCTGACCCGTCGCGCGGTCCATCGCCTTTTCGATCGTCTCGCCCAGCACGAACTGGCGGCCCATCTCGCGCATGGCCTGACCAGTGGCGGCGCGGATCACCGGCTCTCCCAAACGTTTGACCGCACCGCGAAGGGTACCCGCAAGGCCGGGGCGCGGCTCTTCCAGGACGCGGCCCGTCAACATCAGCCCCCAGGTCGAGGCATTGACCAGCGAGGAGGACGAGTGACCCAGATGCTTGCCCCAGTCCGAAGGTGCGATCTTGTCCTCGATCAGTGCGTCGATGGTTTCGGCATCCGGGACGCGGAGCAGCGCCTCGGCCAAACACATCAGCGCGATGCCTTCCTCGGTGGACAGCCCGTACTCGGCGAGAAACACCTCCATCAGGCCCGGCTTGCCACTGCTGCGGATGCGCCGCACAAGGCGTGCGCCCTCGGCGCTGATGGCTTGGCGGTCATCGGCATCAAGGTCCGCGCGCTCGATCAGATGCTCCAGCGTCTCGGCCTCATCAGCATACATGCGCGCGTCGATGGCGGCGCGGGGGTCGGTCGTCGGCGTATCTCTCATGGCGCACCCTTTGCATTTCGATCATACTAGCAACCTAGGGCCAGACGATTTGGCTGCAAATTGCGATACGGCAGGCGAATGGACTGAAAAGTGGGGCGGATGCGATGCAAAGCGACGAGTTGGAACTGGACGGATTCGACCGCAAGATCCTGCGCATCCTGTCCACCGATGGCCGGATCAGCGTCACCGACCTTGCGCGTCAGGTGGGATTGTCGAAATCGCCCGTTCAGACGCGGTTGAAACGGCTGGAAACCAGCGGCGCGATCAAGGGCTTTCGCGCGATGCTCGATCCGATCCGGCTCGGGCTGGATCACGTCGCCTTTGTCGAGGTGCGCTTGTCGGACACGCGCGAAGCGGCGCTGGCCAAGTTCAACGACGCCGTACGCCATGTGCCCGAGATCGAGCAGGCGCATATGATTGCAGGCTCTTTCGATTATCTACTGAAGGTCCGCACGGGCAGTATGACGGCCTATCGGCAAGTGCTGGCTGAACATATCTCGTCGCTGCCGCATGTGTCCCATACCTCGACCTATGTCGCGATGGAGGCGGTGAAGGAGGGCGGGCTGTGACCCCGCGGGGACGTGAATTGACGGAAGCGGCCCGGGCGCGCAGGCTGGGCACATGTTCAGATTAGCCCTTATTGCCTGCCTCGCCCCGCTGCCCCTTTTCGCGCAAGACTGCCCCGCCTCGGGCGACAGGACCGGCGAAGTCAGCGCGATCTATGACCGCCTGCAATCGGCGCCGGATGAACGGTCGGCGCAGGCCCTTGCGCAAGGCCTTTGGGCGATCTGGACAGATGCGCCCGACGCCCGCGCCCAGGCGCTTCTGGACAAGGGGATGTCGGCGCGGTCGAGCTTCAACTGGCCCGCCGCGCGTGAGGCCCTCTCTGAGCTTGTCGACTACTGTCCGGACTACGCCGAAGGCTACAACCAGCGCGCCTTCGTCGCCTTCCTGACCGGAGATTTCGAGGCTGCGCTGGTCGACCTCGAAAACGCACTCGCCCTCGATCCGCGCCACGTGGCGGCAATGTCGGGCGCGGGTCTGACGCTGATGCGCCTCGGGCGCGATGCCGAGGCGCAGGCGATGCTGCGCGCGGCTCTGAAGCTGAACCCCTGGCTGCCGGAACGCCGCTTTGTCACAGAACCGCCCGGTGAGGATATCTGACCGGTCCACCGGCCAATCCCGTCACAATTATCCCCGCGATTGCATGGACGTGCCAAGCGGCTTGGCCTAACACTCGTGCCCGGGCCCGCGTGGTGGAATGGTAGACACAGAGGACTTAAAATCCTTAGGCCGAAAGGCCGTGCCGGTTCGAATCCGGCCGCGGGTACCACTGGTGCTGTCCGTCCGCGTCATAGGCGCTACACTGTAGGTCAAGCAGTGAAGAGGAGGCCGCCATGCGTGCAATCGTAATCGACAAGACGGAAGACGAGCAGACGGTAAGCCTGTCGGACCCATCCGAAGGCGATCTGCCCGAGGGCGATGTCCTCGTTTCGGTCGCCTATTCCACGATGAACTACAAGGACGCGCTGGCGATCACGGGGGCATCCCCGGTCGTGCGGTCCTTTCCGATGGTTCCAGGCATCGACTACTCGGGTGTAGTCGCCGAAAGCGACCATGCCGATTTCAAACCGGGTGACCGGGTCGTCCTGAACGGCTGGGGCGTCGGCGAAAAGCATTGGGGCGGACTGGCCGACAAGGCGCGCGCCAAGGGTGACTGGCTGGTGCCGCTGCCGGATGGCATTTCCATGCGCCAGGCCATGGCCATCGGCACGGCAGGCTATACCGCAATGCTGTGTGTCATGGCTTTGGAAGAGCAAGGCGTGACACCGGATGACGGCCCGGTCGTCGTGACGGGCGCGGCAGGCGGCGTCGGCAGCGTGGCCGTGGCCCTTCTGGCGGCGAAGGGGTTCACCGTCGAGGCCGTGACGGGCCGCTCCAGCGAAGAGGCGTATCTGAAAGACCTTGGCGCAAGTGCCATCGTCGATCGGGCGGAATTGTCCGAAAAAGGCCGACCCCTGAACAAGGAGCGCTGGGCAGGCGGCATCGACGTGGCGGGCAGCCATGTCTTGGCCAATGTGCTGGCGTCGATCAAATACGGCGGCACGGTCGCGGCCTGCGGGCTTGCAGCGGGCATGGATTTGCCCGCCTCGGTCGCGCCCTTCATCCTGCGCGGCATCACCCTGCGCGGCGTCGACAGCGTGATGGTGCCAAAGCCCAGGCGGCTGGAGGCGTGGTCGCGCCTTGCCAGCGATCTCGATCTTGGCAAGCTCGACGCGCTTGCCCATGAACTGGCCTTGGAAGACGTGATCGACACCGCGCCGAAGTTCCTAGACGGCCAAGTGCGCGGCCGCGTGGTCGTTCCGCTCAATCCGGACCTCGACACGTAGAACGGGGATTCACAGACCCGCCTGCCTACGCTATGTTGTGGAAAAAAGAGCAGTAACCACAATAACAAGCAGGCAGGCGGATGCTTCAATGTATGGTGCTAATGGGCAGTCTCTTTCTGTCCGACGGTGAGGTGATGGTGGATTTCAACACTGTCTCGGGCGTCGAGAAACGCGGCCAACTTCTGTTGGTGACGACGGGCGGGCGCGAAACACGCCTTGATGCCTCAGCCTATCCGGCGGATATGCCGGTCGAAGAGATTGTGTTGAGTTGCGCGGCCCGCGCCCAATCCGGCCGCGTCGGAATGGCCGAGTTGCGCACGCAAAGCTGACCGCGCTTAGCCCCCGTCACGCTTGCCTGCGAACCGGCTGGCCCACTCTTCACGTTCCTCGTCGGTAATCTTGCGGAACAGGTTCTCGGGCACAGTGAAGGCATGCCCGGCAGGCAACGCCGACAACGCGGCCTCGACATCGCTCGGCCAATCATGATCGTCGGTCTGCATCGCCTCCAGCATGGTGGCAGAGGCATCGGGAATGAACGGCTCGGACAGGATCGCATAGAGCCGGATAAGGTTCAGCGAGAACCGCACGATGGCCGCCGCCGCATCGGGATCTTCCTTGAAGACGGCCCAAGGCGCGGCCTCTTGCAGGTATTCATTGCCCACCACCCAGATCGCGCGCAGCTCTGACGCGGCCTTGCGGATCTCGATCGCTTCCATATGCGCCTCGTAGGCAGCAAGGCGCTTTGTGATCTCGGCGATAGCGGCCGTTTCTGCCGGACCATAGGCGCCGCCTTCCGGCACGACCTCGCCGAATTTCGACCGGCAGAACTTTGTCACCCGGCTGACGAAATTGCCGAGCACATCGGCCAGATCCTTGTTCACCGAAGTCTGGAAATTCTCCCAGGTGAATTCGCTGTCCGAGGTTTCGGGCGCATGGCTCAGAAGCCACCAGCGCCAGTAGTCCGAGGGCAGGATATCCAGCGCCTGATCCATGAACACACCGCGTCCGCGCGAGGTGCTGAACTGCCCGCCATCGTAGTTGAGATAGTTGAACGACTTGATGTAATCCACAAGCTTCCACGGCTCGCCCGACCCGAGGATGGTGGCCGGAAAGCTGAGCGTGTGGAACGGCACATTATCCTTGCCCATGAACTGGGTATAGGTCACGTCCTCCGCGCCCTTGTCGGTCCGCCACCAGCGCTCCCAGTCCGCGCCCTTACCAGCGGCTTCCCATTCCTGCGCGCAGGCGATGTATTCGATCGGCGCGTCGAACCAGACGTAGAACACCTTGCCCTCCATGCCGGGCCACGGATCGTCCCCGCGCTGAACCGGAACGCCCCAGTCGAGATCGCGCGTGATGCCGCGGTCTTGAAGGCCGTCGCCATCGTTCAGCCATTTCTTCGCGATGGATGTGGTGAGGACAGGCCAGTCTGTCTTGCTTTCGATCCAATCGGACAGCCGCCCCTTCATCTCGGACTGGCGCAGATAAAGGTGCTTGGTCTCGCGCATCTCGAGATCCGTCGCACCGGAAACGGTGGATCGAGGATCGATCAGATCGACGGGGTCAAGCTGCTTGGTGCAGTTGTCGCACTGATCGCCGCGCGCGCTCTCGAACCCGCAATTGGGGCAGGTGCCCTCGATATACCGATCCGGCAGATAGCGCCCGTCGGTGGGCGAATACATCTGCGTCTCGCTCACTTCGCGGATAAGGCCCTGCTCATCGAGAACCTTGGCAAAATGCTGCGTCAGCTGCTGGTTTTCGGCGCTGGAAGAGCGCCCGAAATGATCGAAGGACAGGCGAAACCCTTCGGCGAGCTTTTCCTGAACCCCGTGCATCTCGGCGCAGTATTCGGCGACGGGCTTGCCGGCCTTGGCCGCGGCCAGTTCAGCAGGCGTGCCGTGCTCGTCCGTGGCGCAAAGAAACAGGACGTCGTGCCCCCGTCCGCGCAGGTAGCGTGCGAACAGGTCCGCGGGCAGCTGGCTGCCCACAAGATTGCCCAGATGCTTGATGCCATTGATATAGGGAATGGCAGAAGTGATCAGATGCCGCGCCATGCTTCTATCCTGTCTCGGAATGCCGCGCCGATGTAACCCGCCGCGCCCCGGGATGCCAGTCCAGAGGAGCACGCTTGCGCGCGCATGTCATTCCCTCGGCGCGCCGCTTCGCTTTGCGCCGAGTCAGGGGGCTCTGCCCCCGCCGCGCTGCGCGCGACTCCCCCGGGAATATTTGAGAACACCAAAGAGAATATGCGTGTTCTCTTTGGTGTTGAAAAGTATCCGGAAGAGCACGAGAGGGAACCTCTCGTACGGGCCGAAGCGGGCTCAATGCCCGCAAGGGACGTTCCTTCTAGCTGGCAGCGGGTGCAAGCCGAGATTCCGCGATTTCGGCCCACCAGGAGCATCCCGCGGGAATTGCATCGTCATTGAAGTTGTATTCGGGGTGGTGGACCATGGCCGTGTCACCGTTGCCGACGAGGATATAGGCCCCGGGGCGCTCTTCGAGCATATAGGCGAAATCCTCGCCCCCCATGACAAGTGGTGCATCAGAGCAGTCGCCTGCGACCTTGCGCGCGGCGTCGGCGGCGTATTCGGTTTCGGTCTCGGCGTTCACCATCACCGGGTAGCCGCGCATGTAGTTGACGTCGGCCTTCGCCCCAAAGGCTTCGGCGGTGCTGCTGGCGATCGCCTGAAAGCGCGTTTCGATCTGGTCGCGGACCGCCGCGTCGAGGGTGCGGACCGTGCCGCGCAGCGTGACGCGCTGGGCGATGACGTTGAAGGCTTTCGACGAGGATTCGATCGAGGTCACCGACACGACACCCTGTTCCACAGGATCGATATTGCGCGACATGATGGATTGCAGCGCGACGACCACATGGCTTGCAACCAGCGTGCTGTCGACGGTTTCCTGAGGTTTCGCCGCGTGGCCGCCGCGGCCTTCGATCACCACCTCGAACGTATCGGTCGCCGCGAAGAAGGCACCGGGGCGGATGGCGAAGCTGCCGACGGGGCGGCCGGGCCAGTTGTGCATGCCGTAAACTTCCTGGATGCCCCAGCGGTCCATCATGCCGTCGTCGCACATCTCCTTGCCGCCTCCGCCACCTTCTTCGGCGGGCTGGAAGATGACGACCACGGTGCCGTCGAAATTGCGCGTCTCGGAAAGGTATTTCGCCGCGCCCAGCAGCATCGCGGTATGGCCGTCATGGCCACAGGCATGCATCGCGCCCGGCGTCTTCGAGGCATAGTCGAGCCCGGTCTGTTCGTGGATCGGCAGCGCGTCCATATCCGCGCGCAGGCCGATCACGCGGCCTTTCGTATCGCTCTTGCCCTTGATCACGCCGACAACCCCGGTGCGCCCGATGCCGGTCTCGATCTCGTCGCAGCCGAAGTCCTTCAGCTTTTCGGCGACCATCGCCGAAGTGCGGTGCGTGTCGAACAGGATTTCGGGGTTTTCGTGAAGATCGCGGCGCCAGGCGGTGATCTCGGGTAGCATCTCGGCGAAACGGTTTCGGACCGGCATGATCGGGCTCCTTGCTGTCGGGCTGTGTCGGGAAACTCTATTGATCGTTAGCGTGCCTCAGCCTTGGGAAAGGGGCAAGGGGGCTATAGATTGGGGCCCGGTACGATCCTTGAGCCATCGGAAAACCGGCCTGCGCGGAAGCGGGTCAGGTCGTGGCCGGGATCGTCACCCGTCGCCAGCGCTGCCGCGATGCGGCCGAAGGCGGGGCCGATGCCGAAACCGTGGCCGCACATGCCGGTGGCGACGGTCAGCCCGGGGATCTGGGGCATGCGATCAACCATCGGCACGACGTCGGGCAGCACGTCGATCATCCCGGCCCAGGCGGTGCGGGCGGTCACCTTGCCCACGTCGGGGAAGGCGCGGGCGAAATGGGCGGCGGTTTGGCGGGCCTTTCGCAGATTGGGTTCGGGGCTGAGGATCCGCATCCGTTCGAACGGGGACTCGGCGTCTTCGGCCCAGGTGCGCGCGGTCGTCCAGGCATCGGGATAACCTTTCGGCGCGGCGACGTGGTAAATTTTCTTGAAGCTGCCTTCTCGCAGGAGGGGCAGGTATTTTGGCGTTGTGCGCACCGCGTCGGGGCCGATGAAAAGTTCCGATACCGTGCCGGGGGCCAGCGTGTAGCCGCCATCGGCGCGGGGGCGGAACGCGAAATCATCGTCCACACCGGCCAGCGCGGTGACCTGCGGCAGGGGACCGGTTTCCAGCGCGGTGGACCGCACCGAAAGCTGCGGGATCGAAACGCCATGGCGGCGCAAGAACAGCGAGGACCACGCACCTGCACAGAGGATTACCTGATCGCATTCGATCAACCCCAGTTCGGTGTGCACGCCGGTGATCTGCCCGGCGGAACGGTTGAGCGCGCGCACGGCGCATCCTTCGACGATCTGCGCGCCTGCATCCGCCGCGAGGCGAGCGAGTTCCGGAACGGCGACCCAGGGTTCGGCCTTCATGTCGGTGGGCGTATGCAGCGCATGGCGCCAGCCGGCTTTCGCGCCCGGCAACAGGCGCGCGGCGCCGGCAGCGTCCAGAAGCTCTGAACTGACGCCAAGGGGCCTGGCGTCGCGCAGCCAATCCGCATAAGCGCTGGCCGTCTTGTCATCGGCGGTCAGGTAGCTCACGCCGATCTGGCGCAGGCCAAGCCGTCCGCCGCAGTCTTTGTCCAGATCCTGCCAGAGGCGCTGCGCCTCAAGCGCGATTGGAATCTCGGCCAGATCGCGGCCCTGTACGCGGATCCATCCCCAGTTGCGGCTGGATTGTTCGGCGGCGATCCGCCCCTTTTCCAAGAGCGTGACCTCTATTCCGCGCCGAGCGAGCGACAGTGCCGCCGTCACGCCGATCACGCCGCCGCCGATCACGACGACCTCGGACCGGGCGGGCAGGGGGCCGCCGCCGATGATCGGCGTCTTCAGAGTGAACGGAAAGCTCACGCGGCGAGGCGGTCCAGGAGACGCACCATGAAGTGTTCGCCTTCCTTGAACTGAGCAAGGGTGATGAACTCGTTGGGCTGGTGCGCCTGCGCGATGTCGCCGGGGCCGCAGACGACCGCCGAATAGCCGCCATCCTGAAACTGACCGCCTTCGGTGGCGTAGCTGACAACCTCTGTGCCATTCGATCCGGTCAGATCGCGCACGAAGCGTTCGGCAAGGCCGTCGTCTTCGGGGCGCAGGCCCGGGACGGTAAACATGTCGCTGATCTCGATCCGGGCCGAGGGGTGAACGGCCTGCATCTCGGCCTCGACCTCGGCCGCCTTCTCGCGGAACCGGGCCTTCCAGTCATCGAGCGATTCATCCGGCACGACGCGCCAGGTGATGCCGAAGTGGCAATCCTTGGCGGTGATGTTGTGCGCCGTGCCGCCCTCGATCGTCCCGACATGGGTGGTCGTCCAGGGCGGAGTGAAGATCGCGCCTTCGGTGCTGGGGGTTCGGGCGCGCGCCTCGGCGTTCATCTGGTTGGCCCATTCGATCAGCTTGGCCGATTCCATGATCGCGTTGACGCCCGTGTGCATGATCGAAGAATGCACCTCGTGTCCTTTGACATGCACCGTGAAGCCCGAACCGCCCTTGTGGCCGGTGACGATCTTCATCATCGACGGCTCTCCGATGATGGCGAGTTCCGCCTTTGGAACAGTGCCGTCCATAGCGCGGATCAGGGGCGGCGCGCCGATGCAGCCGATTTCCTCGTCCCGGGACAGGGCGATTTGCAGCGGGCGTCTTATGCCGCGCCTCTGCGCCTCGACCGCCGCCCAGATGGCCAGCGCGTCAAAGCCCTTCATATCCGCGCAGCCGCGCCCGTAAAGCTTGCCGTCCTTTTCGGTGACGGTGAAGGGATCGGTCACCCAATCCTGTCCGTCCACGGGGACGACATCGGTATGGCCTGACAGGATCACGCCGCCTTCCGTCTCGGGCCCGATATGCGCGAACAACCCCGCCTTGGTCTTGTCCGCGTTGTAATCGCGGTGGCAGGTGATGCCAAAGCCCGAAAGGTAATCCTCGACCCAGTCGATCAGGGGCAGGTTGCTGTCACGGCTGACAGTGGGGAAGGACACCAGCTTTTCCAGAAGGTCGCGGGCGCTAAGCGGGTCGGGCATGGGATGCTCCAATATGGGGGTTGGGGGGACGGTGATCCGCGACTTGCCCGAGGTCAAGGCCCGCGCGTTTCCAGACTGCCGCCAGATCGGGCAGTTTTGATCCCGGAAAGTGACGTAAGGCCCTTGGGTGGCATTTGGGGTTGAGGGCGCAAACTTTCGTGATAGCGTCCTTGGGAACCGGCCCGCGAATTGACGAGGTCGGAACCAAATTCACAGGGAGTGCCGAATGCCCGATGGGGCTGCGCCGATTCTCGACGTAAAGGACCTCAAGACCGTGTTCCGCACTCGCTCTGGCGAGGTGCACGCAGTCAATGACGTCAGTTTCGACCTAAGGCCGGGTGAGCTTTTGGGTGTTGTCGGCGAGTCCGGGTCGGGCAAGTCGGTCACCATGATGTCGCTGATCGGCCTCTTGCCGACGCCGCCGGCCGATGTGCGCGGCGGTGTGGTGCGCTTTGACGGGGCCGATCTTCTGAAGGTCGATGAAAAGACGCTGCGCGCGATCCGCGGGGCCAAGATCGGCTTTGTATTCCAGGATCCCATGACCTCGCTGAACCCGGTCTACACGGTCGGCTTTCAGATCATGGAGCCGCTGCGCAAGCATATGGGCCTCGACAAGCGCAAGGCGCGTGAACGGGCGGTTGAGCTGTTGGAGCTTGTCGGCATCCCCGACGCCAGGCGGCGCCTGACCGATTACCCGCACCAGTTTTCCGGCGGCATGCGCCAGCGAGTGATGATTGCCATCGCGCTGGCCTGTGATCCGCAGGTGCTGATCGCGGATGAGCCGACGACCGCGCTCGACGTGACGATCCAGGCACAAATTCTTGAACTGGTCAAAGACCTGCGGCAAAAGCTGGGGATGGCGATCGTCTGGATCACCCATGACCTGGGCGTAATCGCCGGGATCGCGGACCGTGTGATGGTTATGTATGGCGGCCAGATCGTGGAACACGCCCCGGTGAAGGAACTGTTCCAGAACGCCCAACACCCCTATACCCGCGCGCTTTTGAAAACCGTGCCCAGCGTGCGCGGTGAACGCGCGCCCAAGCTGAACGTGATCGAAGGCCAGCCGCCGATGTTGTCGGCGCAGCCGACCGCTTGCCCGTTCCGCTTCCGCTGCGAATACCGGTTCGATCAGTGCGAACAGTCCAACCCGCCACGTATGCCGGTCGGGCCGGGGCATGATGCCGCCTGTTTCTGGGATCCCGAAGCCGAAAGGCCGCGCGATGCTGGATAATGCCAAGGCCGGAAAGTCGCGCAATCTGGTCGAGGTGCGCGGGCTAAAGATGTATTTCCCGATCTATACCGGGCTGTTCCGCCGTCACACGGGTGATGTGAAAGCCGTCGATGACGTCTCTTTCGACATCGTTGAGGGCGAGACGCTGGGCCTTGTCGGGGAAAGCGGCTGCGGCAAATCCACCTGCGGGCGGGCGGTTCTACGCCTTTACGACATCACCGAAGGGTCGATCAGCATCGACGGGACAGAGATCGGGCAGACCGACAGCGTGAGACTGCGGTCCAAGCGCCCGACCATGCAGATGGTGTTTCAGGACCCGCAGGCCTCTCTTAACCCGCGCATGTCCGTCGCTTCGATCATCGGAGAGCCGCTGCGCGAGCACACCGAACTCAGCAAAGCCGAGCAACGCGAGCGTGTGCTGGAGCTGATGGATCAGGTCGGGCTCAACCGCGATTTCGCGAACCGCTATCCGCATGAATTTTCCGGCGGCCAGCGCCAGCGGATCGGTATCGCGCGGGCGCTCGCGCTGAACCCGAAATTCATCGTCTGTGATGAACCCATTGCCGCACTGGACGTGTCGATCCAGGCGCAGGTGGTGAACCTTCTGGAAGAACTGCAAGATCGTTTGGGACTGACCTATCTGTTCATCAGCCACGATCTGTCGATGGTCCGTCATATCGCGGACCGCGTGGCGGTGATGTATTTGGGCAAGATTGTCGAGGTTGCCCCCCGCGAGGGTCTCTATGAACGCCCCAAACATCCCTACACCAAGGCGCTTTTGTCTGCCGTGCCCGAACCTGACCCGCGCGAAGAGGCGCGGATCGAACGCGTGGTGTTGACCGGCGACGTGCCCAGCCCCGCGAACCCGCCGAAGGGCTGCAATTTCTGCACGCGATGCCCAGCGGTCATGCCGCACTGCCATGAGATCGAGCCGCCGACGCGCGAGGTCGAGCCGGGGCATTTCGTTGCCTGCCACCTTTACGAAGACACAATAAGAACGCTCGCCGATCAAGCGGCGGCACCCGAGGCAAAAAGAGCGGAACCAACAAGGAGAGACTCATGAAAACGAAAAACGCGCTTCTAGGCGCGGTTGCCACCCTTGCTATCGCCCCCGCGGCGTTCGGCGCAGCCCATGAAGGCGAGCGCGGACGCGACGGCGATGTGAAGATCATCTATTGGCAAGCGCCTTCCATCATGACGCCGTACTTGTCGGGCGGCACCAAGGACATCGAAGCTGCCTCGCTCGTGATCGAGCCGCTGGCCCGCTACGATACCGAAGGCAACCTGACGCCGTGGCTTGCAACCGAAGTCCCGACCGTTGCCAATGGCGGCGTGTCCGAAGACCTGACCCAGATCACCTGGACACTTCAGGAAGGCCTTCTGTGGTCCGACGGCTCTCCCGTTACCTCGGAAGATGTCAAGTTCACCTGGGAATACTGCACCCATCCCGAAGGCGGCTGCGCGCAGCTGACCAAATTCGGCGGTGTGACCGCTGTCGACACGCCCGACGATCTGACCGTCGTGGTGACTTTCGACGGCCCGACCCCCTTCCCCTACGGACCCTTCGTCGGCGGCCAGTCCCCGATCATCCAGAAGGCCCAGTTCGAGGATTGCGTTGGCGCGGCAGCTTCCAGCTGCACCGAGGCCAACTTCAACCCGATCGGCACCGGCCCGTTCACCGTCACGGACTTCCGTCCCAATGACGTGATCACGCTGGCGGCGAATGAAAACTACCGCGAGGCAGGCAAGCCGGCCTTCGCATCCGTGACCTTCAAGGGCGGCGGCGACGCGGCCTCGGCTGGCCGTGCCGTCATGGAAACGGGCGAATTCGACTACGCCTGGAACCTGCAGCTGGCGCCCGACGTGATCGCGCAGATGCAATCGGGCGGTCAGGGTGTTCCGGTGGCAGGCTTCGGCCCACTGATGGAACGCATCATGCTGAACCACACCAACCCCGATCCGAGCCTCGGCCCGGATGAGCGTTCGGTCATCCGTCCGCATCCGTTCCTGCAGGAACCGGCGGTCTACAAGGCGATGTCCATGGCCATCGACCGCGAACTTCTGGTCGAAGTCGGCTATGGCGAAGCAGGCCGCGTGACCTGTGACTGGGTGCCCGCACCTGCAGTCTATGCGACCGGTGACATGAGCTGCGCCAACTTCGACATGGAAGGCGCTAAGGCCATGCTCGAAGAGGCAGGCTATGTCGACAGCGATGGCGATGGGGTGCGCGAAACGCCCGATGGCATGCCGATGTCGATCCTCTACCAGACCTCGACCAATGCCGTGCGCCAGGATTTCCAGGCGCTCATCAAGCAGTGGTGGAACGAACTGGGCCTCGAAGTCGAACTGCGTAACCTAGACGCATCGGTCTTCTTCGGCGGTGACCCGGGATCCCCGGACACCTTCCAGAAGTTCTATGCCGACGTCGAGATGTACGCGAACACCTTCGACGGTACCGACCCGCAGGCCTATCTTGGCAACGGTCTGTGCGACAAGGCACCTCGCCCGGCAACCCAGTGGCAGGGCGAGAATATCTCGCGCTTCTGCTCGGAAGAGTTCGACGCGCTGCATGCCGAGCTGACCAAGACCGCGGATATTGACGAGCGTGCGCGCATCGCCAAGGAACTGAACGCTATGGCGGTCAACGAAGGCAGCATGATCCCGCTGGTACACCGCGGCCGTCTGTCGGCGCATTCCAACTCGCTTGGCGGCGTTGCGCTGAACGTCTGGGACTCGGAACTGTGGAACATTGCCGACTGGCATCGTCTGCCCGAGTAATCCAGTGACACCCGGGCGGGGCCTTTCTAGGCCTCGCCCATTGCCTTTCCTTTTCCCGACTGCTGAACCGAGACGCCGATGCTCACCTTTGTTGCCCGACGCCTGCTGATCTCGATCCCGACGCTTCTGTTCATCAGTCTCGTTATCTTCCTGCTGCTCGAACTCGCCCCCGGCGATCCGATGGCGCAGGTGCCGTTGACGGTGCCCGACGAAGTGAAACAGAAGATGCGCGAGGCGCTGGGGCTAGGAGAACCGATCCCCGTCCGCTTCGTGAAATGGATGTATCAGTTCTTCGTGGTCGAGCCGTCGGTGTTCTTTGACTACCTGTTTGGAACCTCTTTCGCCGAGGGCCAGCAACGCGTGATTTCCTGGCAGACGCGGTCCCCGGTGATGGACATCGTGGTGCAGCGCATGCCCCAGACCCTCTGGGTCGTCGGCCTTGCCTATGTCGTCGGCGTTCTCATCGCTCTGCCGATCGGCATCATCTCGGCCTACAAGCAGTATTCGATCTTTGATCAGGCGGGCACGTTCGTGTCGATGATCGGCTTTTCGGTACCTCCCTTCTTCACCGGCGTTCTGGTGATCGTGATCTTCTCGATCCAGCTGGGCTGGCTTCCGTCGATCTATGACACAACGCATGTGGTGAACGACTGGGACAGCTTTGTCGTGCAATTCAAGCAGATGATCATGCCGGTCATGGTGCTTGCGCTGCAGACGACCGCGCAGATCAGCCGGTTCATGCGCGCGTCGATGCTCGATAACCTCAACCAGGATTATGTACGCACCGCGCGGGCCAAGGGCCTGACGGAAAGCGTCGTCGTCATGGTGCATGTGGTGCGCAACTCGATGATCCCTGTCGTTACCGTCATCGCGCTGGGTGTTCCGGCGATCTTTGGCGGCGCGATCATCACCGAGCAGATTTTCAAGGTGAACGGCATCGGCCAGCTTCTGATCACGGCCATTCAGGCAAACGATCTGCCTATGGTCCAGACGATCACCTTCATCTTTGCCGTGCTCATCGTCGTCTTCAACCTGATTGCCGATGTGCTCTACGGCGTCCTAGACCCGCGGATCCGTTATGACTGACCCTGCAGCCAACGCCCCCGCCGAAAAGCTTGTCACCGCGCGCGCACCGCGCAGCCAGTGGTGGGATGTCTGGGACCAGTTCAAGACGCACCGCGGTGCGGTCTTCTCGCTTGGGCTGTTCCTGTTCGTCATTCTCGGCGTGCTGATCGGCCCGCTTCTGTGGCCCTATGACGCGACTTTCATCGACATTCGCGCCCGCAACCAGGGACCAAGCCTTTCGCATCCCATGGGCACCGACCAGCTTGGCCGCGACATGCTGGCCCGGATGATGGCGGGGGGCCGCGTGTCTGTTGCCGTGGGGCTGACGGCGATGGGCCTTGCCGTGGTGCTGGGCACGACGATCGGTGTGCTTGCCGGGTTCTTCAAGAAGCTCGACGGGCCGCTGATGCGCCTGACGGACCTTTTCCTTGCGCTTCCGCTTTTGCCGCTTCTGCTGGTTGGCGTGCTGCTCTTCCGCGAACGGCTCAACGGGCTTTTCGGGCCAGAGCTTGGGATCTTCATCCTGATCGTCGTCGGGATCGGCATCACGTCATGGATGCCCACCGCGCGAATCGTGCGGGGCGATGTGCTGGCGCTGAAGGAACGGGAATTCGTCCTTGCTGCGCGGTCTATCGGCACGCCCTCGCGGCGGCTGATCACGCGCCATGTGCTGCCCAATATCCTGTCGCCGATCATGGTTTCGGCGACCTTGGGTATCGCGACGGCGATCATCACCGAATCCGCGCTGTCCTTCCTGGGCCTTGGATTCCCGCCCGATTTCCCGACATGGGGGCGGCTGCTGTTCGATGCGGTCGACTACCTTCAGCAATATCCGGGCCGCGTGATGTGGCCGGGCCTTGCGATTTCGGTGACGGTCCTGTCGGTGAACTTCATCGGCGACGGGTTGCGCGATGCGCTCGACCCGAGAATCCGGGGCCGGTAATCGGCGCGAAAAGTACGATGTCATCAGGCGTCGGCGACGCGTGGACCGTGTGTTTCGCATTTCCGCATGACGGCGAACGGACGTTCTTATGATCTGCCGTGACGGAAAGCCTGTTCCCGCTATTGGGGGGTGCAGTAGAGGTATCGTTCTTGATTTCACGGCAATTCCCCCTCAATTACGGGAAAATTTCCCGTATCGAGGTTCGCCATGTTTGCCGATTTCGGATTTGAGACTCTGACTGCCCCACAAGTCGCCGTTTGGTTCGGCGTGTTGATCGGCCTCGCCTTCGGCGCGCTGGCCGAGATTACGCGCTTTTGCTTCCGCCGTGCTGTTGCGGGGCCCAAAGCAGAGCGCAAGTCCGCCGCAGGCGTCTGGCTCGCGGGACTGGCCGCTGCGATCATTGGCACGCAAGCCGCCATTGCCGCTGGCCTCGTCTCGTTCGACGCGCACCGCTTCATGGCGGCTGATCTGCCTTGGGCCGCGATCATCGCCGGCGGCCTGATGTTTGGCGCGGGCATGGTGCTGACGCGTGGGTGCATCTCGCGGCTGACGGTCCTGTTTGGCACGGGCAATCTGAGGGCGCTGATGGTCATGCTGGTCTTCGCGATCACGGCCCATGCAACGTTGAAGGGCGTTCTGGCGCCCATGCGCACGACACTTGGCAGCTTCACCGCGCCCTTGGGTGATGCGGCGTCGCTGGCCGCGCTTCCGGGAGGCGGCCTTGTCTGGGCCTCGCTTCTTGCCGTGGCCGCGCTCGCCTTTGCTGCGCGCTCGGGCGCGAAGCCGCTGCATCTTGGTCTTGCGCTGATCCTCGGTCTTCTTGTTCCGGCGGCCTGGGTCGGCACCGGCTTTGTGCTCTATGACGATTTCGACCCCATCGCGATGGAAAGCCTGTCCTTCACCTCGCCCTCGGCCGAGACGCTGTTCTGGGGCGTCGCGTCCACCTCGATCAGCCCGACCTTCGGCGTCGGCGTGATCGGCGGCGTGATCCTTGGCGCGCTGGTGCTGTCGCTTCTGGGCGGTCGGTTCCAATGGCAGAGCTTTTCCTCGCCCAAGGAAACCGGGCGCTACGTCGCGGGCGGCGCGCTGATGGGCGTCGGCGGCGTTCTTGCGGGCGGCTGCACCGTGGGCGCGGGCCTGTCGGGTGTACCGACCCTGTCGGTGGCGGCGATCCTCGCCATCGTCTCGATCGGCATCGGCGGCGCCCTGACAGACCGCGCGCTGTCGGCTCGCCCGTCGCGCGATCCCGTCGCAGTCCCGGCAGAGTAACTTGCCGCGCGGCAGCAAGCCGCTAGGTCCACGCTGACAACGCCCGGTGAGGTTTCGCCGGGCGCTGTCTTTTGTGGAAAGGGCATGCGGTGGCCGAGAATACGCGCAATCTGACGGAAGGGCCGATCCTGAGGGCGATCTTCGCCGTATCCGGCCCGATGATGATGGGTATCCTCGGCGTCATTTCCGTTGGCATCGCCGATTCCGCCTTCCTTGCGCGTCTTGGCGCGACAGAGCTGGCCGCCATCGGCTTCGTCTATCCGGTCATCGCCGCGATCACCTCCCTCTCCATCGGAATGAGCGCGGGGGCCAACGCGGTCATGTCCCAGGCCCTTGGCAGCGGGGACGACGACGCGGCGATGAAGCGCCTCGCGCTACATGCTGTGACCATCGGGCTGGCGCTTGGCCTCTCGGTCGCGATCAGCTTTGTCGTGATCTCGCCAGTGCTTTTCAGCGCCCTTGGCGCGCGCGGCGATGTTCTGGACGAGCTGCTGAAATACACGCCGTGGTGGGCCGCGTCTTTCCCGTTCCTCGTGATGATGATGATCGCCAATGCGGGCTTGCGCGCCCATGGCGACGGGACGCGCACGGCGGCGATCATGGTGGGGATGGCTGCGGTCAACGTTGTGCTCGACCCGATCTTCATCTTCGGCTGGGGGCCTGTTCCGGAGCTGGGCACAGCGGGCGCAGGGATCGCGACCTGCATCGCTCGGACGAGTGCTGGTGTCCTGGGCCTGTTCTGGTGCTGGCGGTTGGGGATCATCGGGCTGGGCGTCAACCCGGTCAAAGGCTTCAAATTCTCGACCAAGCGCATTGTCGAAGTGGGCATGCCCGCCGCCGTATCCAACGCGATCAATCCCGCGGGAATGGCTGCCGTCACAGCCGCCGTTGCCACGGTGGGCGATCAGGCCGTCGCGGGCTTTGGCGCGGCGAGTCGCATCCAGCGCCTGTCGCTTGTGCCCATGCTGGCGCTGTCGGCGGGGATCGGGCCGGTGATCGGTCAGAACTGGGGCGCAAGGCGCGAGGATCGCGCGCGCCGGGCGATGTGGATGACCTTTGCAATCTGCCTTGGCTATGGCGGCGTGCTGGCGGCTGTTCTCTTTGCCTTCGCCGAACCGCTGAGCTTGATCATCGCGTCCAAAGGCGCGGCGGCAGATTACACGGCCCAGTTCCTGCGCGTGGTGGGCTTCAGCCTGTTCGGCTATGGCTTTGTCGTAACGGCCAATGCTGCGATGAACGGACGATCCAAGGCGCTGTGGTCCATGGGCCTGTCGATCCTGCGCACGTTCGTTGTGCTGCTGCCCGCCGCTTGGCTGGGCGTGACGGCGTTCGGTTACACGGGCGTCCTGGCGGCGACGGTCACGGCGAATGTTACGGGCGCGGTGACGGCCGTTCTTGCAACGATCCAGACGGGGCTGTTGCGGCTTGGCGCGCTCAGGTCGCAGGCGGCTTAGGCTTGCTTTCCATCTTGTTGCGGATCCGGCGCACGAGGATCCAGACGAAGAACACCACAAGGGGCGTCGCAAGCGCGGTGAAGACGGTTCTGGAAAGCCCGGCGCCATCGGCGAGCGGCGCCAGCGCATAGACCGCAAGGTTCAGCGCGTAATAGCTGATCGCGACAACCGACAGGCCCTCGACCGTCTTTTGCAGGCGCAGCTGCAGATCAGCGCGTTCGTCCATCGACGACAAAAGCTGCTGGTTCTGGGCAGAGCGTTCCACATCCACCCGCGTCCGCAACAGATCACCCGCCCGGATCGCGCGTTCCGACATGGCCTGCATCCGCCGCTCTGTCGATTTGACGGTGCGCATGGCCGGATCGAAACGGCGCATCATGAACTCGCCAAAGGTCTGGCGGCCCTGGAACCGTTCCTCGCGCATTACGTCGACCCGCTGGTTCACCAGCGCCTCATAGGCCCCGGTCGCGCCGAAGCGAAAGGCGCTTTTCGCAAGCAAGGTCTCAAGCTCTGCCGAGATCTGCAGCAGCGATTTCAGCGTCTCGTCCGCGCGGGTGGCGGTGCCGGTCATGTCTTCCATCAACCGGTTCAGCTGGTTGTCGATCTGCCCAAGCTTCGGCGCAAGGCTGCGCGCGCGGCTGAGGCCCAACATCGACATGGTCTTGTAGGTCTCGATCTCGCAAATCCGCTGCACGATGCGCCCGGCGCGGCGGGGACCGATATCGGGATCGGTGAACACGGCAAAGCGCAGGTGCCCCGCGCTGTCGATCCGGAAATCGCCCGCCATGATGGCGCTGCGGTCCAGAACATGGCTGATGGCAAGACTTTCCGGCACGAACCAGTCGTCCAGCTTTTCGGTGATGACATGCTCGTCCGGGGCTTCTTCGACCCGGATGAAGGCCGACGTGATCCGCGCGCCTGGGGCCTCGGCGAGCCAGTCTTCGGGGAACACGGAATAGGACGCCTTGTCGAAGGGCCGTTCGGCAATGCCGTTCACGAAGATCGTGTAGGTCACGAATTCGGTATGTTGTTCCCATTTCAGCCGGTGCTGGCCGAGTTGCCCGAAATAATGGGTCGCACCGGGCTTGGGGTGCGTCGCGCCGAACCGGTCCAGAAGCGCGATCAGATGCGCACGGTCGGCATCCCGGTCACGGCTTGCCGCGTTCTCGGGCTGCTTGATCGCGATATAGACCGCGTGACAGGGCGCCTCGAGCGCCGGGAACGGGCGCGCGTGAAGCTCGTTCGCAAGCTCATAGCGCAGGGGATGGTCTTCGATCGGGCTCATGCCTGGACCTTTACTGGTGCAGTTCAGACCTACACCGCTTTTCCGCAATGTAAACCAGAATTCATAAGCATATCCATAGGGTTAACGGCATGCGATTGTGCACTGGGCGCGTTTGGGTGCCTTTTCAACGCTTTGCCTTACGTCCAGTGAACCGCCTCGCCGCCCGGGATAGATTGCCGCGCGTGCAGCGGAACATCATAGGCCAGCCCCTCGGCATCGCAGAAGGCGCGGACCCATTCATCGTCCATCGTCAGGAAATCCAACACGGAAATCAGGAATTCCGGCTCTGACGCGCGGGTCTTGAGGTCCTCAAGGCTTGCACCCGTGGCCCCAAGGAACACCGGCAAAAGCTCGTCATCGGCGGTCAGCCAGGCGAGCGCCTTGAGGGCGATGATTTCGGCTTGGTCGGGTTTCATGGACTGCTGGCAATCGGCCGTTTGGAAAGAACTTGTTAACTCATTTCGCCTAGCGTGGAGGCATTCAAGCGAATTTTCTGAATTGAGCCAACTATGCCGGGAACCATCCTCATCCTAGACTCCGTTGCGACCAACCGCATCATTGTTCAGGTCAAACTGAGACAGGCGCGGTTCGGGGTCGTGCAGGCGGGAACGGTCGTTGAGGCCGTGGATGTCGCGGTTCTTCGCGCGCCTGACCTGATTCTCATCGGCGATAGTGTCGAGGGCGGCGGCGCGCTGGCCTGTGCACGGTTGCGCAACCTTCCACATACCGCCCAGACCCCGATCATCATTGCCGCTCACAACATCGATCAGGATTTGCGAATGCGCTGCATCACTGCGGGCGCAGATGCGTTGATCGAAAAGCCGATGAACGAAACGCTGCTTCTGGCGCGGATCCGGAACCTGATGCGCCGCTCGGGCGAACTTCAGGATCTGGCGGAACGGCCCGGCGCGCGGCTGGCCCTGGGGCTGGCGGAAGCGCCAGCCGTTTATGCGGGGGGCAGCCGTATCGGCCTGATCCAAAGTACTGCGCGCACCGACCCGGATCTCAGGGCCGCGCTCAAGGCGCACCGGCACAGCCTGACGCCGCTGACACCGGCCGATCTGGAACAGGAATGCGCCGGATATGACGCGTTCCTGATCGATCTTGGCCCCGGAAAGGGCGCCGCGACCCTTAAACTGTTGAGTGAATTGCAATCGCGTTCGGAAACCCGCCGTGCGGTTCATCTGTGCATCGTGCAGGACGAGGACGATGAGGCAGCCGTGATGGCGCTCGATCTCGGGGCCGATGATGTGATCCGGCCAACGCCGCCCGCGACCGAACTGGCGATCCGTTTGTCAAAATGCCTGCGCCATGCGGCGGAACTCGAACGGCTTGCCAATGAGCTTGACGCGGGGGTTCGGCTGTCCGTCACGGATGCACTGACGGGCCTGTTCAACCGCCGCTATGCCATGCGCGAGATTGCGCGCGCCTCGGACAGCAACGCGGGCTTTGCCGTGATTGCGGTCGATGTGGACCGGTTCAAGGATGTGAACGATTCCTACGGTCACGCCGCCGGAGACGTTGTCCTGCGCGAGATCTCCAGCCGCATGCGCCGTTGCCTGCGGCGCGGCGACACGCTGGCCCGGATCGGCGGCGAGGAATTCCTGGCCATCCTGCCAGGCGTCAGCACGGGACAAGCGCGCCGCCTGGCCGACCGGATGCGCCGTGCGGTGTCGGACCAGCCCGTCGATCTGCCCGGAGAGGCGGGATGCGTGACGGTCACCATCAGCCTTGGCCTTTTCGCCGAAACCGAGGACCGGTTGCGCCCCTGCAGCGCAGAGGCCTGCATGCAATCGGCCGACCGGGCGCTCTATGCCTCGAAGGGGGCAGGGCGCAATCAGGTCACATTGGCGCAGATGTCGGCGGTCTGATCAACGGCTGTCGCGTTGGTCGCGCCCCCGAGGACCGCGGCGCAGATTGTCCTCCAGCCGTTCCGCATACGCCTCTCGTTCGGTTGCCGTCATGGTGTCGAGCCGTTCCAGCAGGAGCGCCCGGCCCAGACGCACCCGTTCCGCCAGCTTGGCGTCCTGCGCCCCGATGATCTCGCGCACGGTGCCGGGATCGTATGGCTCTGCCCGCAGCGCCGTCAGCAGATCATTGAACTGGGCGCGAAACGCTGCGCGGTTGTCGCGGAAGGCGCCCGCCTCTTCTCGATAGGCGCGCATGACCGCTGCGCGATCCGTCTCGGACAGCGCATCGGCGAAGGGGCCCAGCCCGATTGCGCCGGGGCGCGGGGCCCGGCGGTCCGGCCCGTCGCCGAAGACCGAGCCAAGGACAATCCCGGCCACCGCGAGATTGACGGCGAGCGAGGCAACAAGCGCAAGGCGCATCCAGCGCGGCGCGGAAGGTTTCGGCGTGCCGGTCATGGTCTATCCATCCCCCAGAAGGTCGGCGTAACCCGGCAGGAAATCCGCCGCGTCATAGGCGCTTGCCGTCAGGTATCCGCCTGTCGCCGTATCCAGCGCTTCGGGCGACGTGATCCCTATGGCCAGCCCGCCGATCCCCGCCGCCGCAAGCCCCGCGACAGAGGGCCAGCCGCCGATCGCCGCAACCGCGCGGGACCACAGGCTGGCACGCCGCACTGGCGGAGCCGCCCGTTCCGACGCGATCACATCTGCATCCCCGGCGATCCGCATCAAGAGCGCCTTGCTCGGCGCAGGGGCCGCGCCCTGGGCAGCGGCGAACAGATCGTCCAGCTCGCTCTCGTTAAGGTCTTTTCGATCAGCCATGTTCAAACCCCAATTCTGCGCGCCGCCCGGCAAGGGCCCTGGCAAGTGCGCGTTTTCCGCGGGCGGTCAGACTCTCGACCGCCTCGACGCTGATGTCCATGATCTCGGCGATCTCGGGATTTCCAAGCCCGTCGAGATGGCGCAGGACGACAGCTTCGCGCTGTCTGTCCGGCAAATCCCCAAGCGCATCTTCCAGCGCCACCGCACGCGCCTTGTCCTGCAGTGCATCCGCCGCGCTGGGGCGATCGTCTTCCGGCTCTGCAATGGCGTCCAGCCCCACGCCGCGCTTGCGGCGCAACCGGTCCGTGCAGAGGTTCGACACCACGCGGTATAGCCATGTCGTGACCTTCGCCTCGCCCTGCCGCCAGTCCGGCGCGATGCGCCACAGCCGGATCATCGCCTCTTGCGTGACATCCTCGGCCTCGGCCCGGTCGCGCAGCATGCGAGAGGAAAACGCAAGAACCCTTGGCGAAAGCCGCATCGTCAACGCCTCTGCCGCCGCCCGGTCGCCATTGGCGTAGGCGATCAAGAGCGCCTCGTCGGGCACATCTGACAGGGCATCGAAGGGCATGGTCATCTCTTCTGGTGTCTATCAGTCCGCGCGGTTTCAGGGAAAGCGGCGCGCCACGGGGGCGCGCCGCATAAACGCGGCAGGGATCAGTCGTGACCGCGACCGCCATGGCCGCCGAAGCGTTTGCCATGGCCGCGTCCGCCAAGCTCGGCCACCTCTTCTTCGGTCACCACGCCGTCGTCATTGGCGTCGAGACGGTCGAACATCGATCCACCTCGGCGGCCTTCACCGATAGAGGCCATTTCCTCGGCCGAGACAAAGCCGTTCCCGTCCGTATCCAGACGTTCCAGCATCCGGGCGGCGCGGCGTTCCATGCGATCGGCCTGGCGTGCTTCGGCCTGGGCCGCCAGTTCATCGACCGAAAGCTGGCCGTCCCCGTCGGTATCGGCCTCGGCAAAGCGCGCTTCGCGGGCCGCTGCGATTTCCGCCTCGGTGATCTGGCCGTCGCCATTGGTGTCGAACTGCTCGAACAGGCGCGCGGCGCGGTTTTCGCCTCGGGCCGGGCCTGAACCATCCTGCGCAGTTGCGGGGATGGCCAGGCCGATGGAGGTCGCGGCAACGGCGGCGAGAAGTGCGGCGGTGACAAAGCTCGATGGTTTCTTCATGTCTATCTCTCCGTTTGGGTCAGTCGAGCGGCCCGTGCCGCCCGTTCCATACACTCTCAAACGGGCCGCTTCCGGATTTCCGTCGCGGGCGGGAAAAGTTTTTTCGTTTAGCTGAAACAGAGCCCGCGAATGGTGCCTGTCGCCAGCCCAAAACGGCGGCCCGGCACCTCCATTTCTTTTCGGCAGGGACATCGAGATACCGCTTCGGCGCGAACAAGACGATCTCGCGGCAAGCTTTTCCGGAAAGCCACGCTTCTCCTCGTCATGGATTCTTCCGCGACATCCCGACGCAAGGACAGTTCGTCCCCTATGACCGGGGCACGGCGCGTCTATGTTAACTGCGTACCGCGACCAAGGATGCGCCCCAATGTACGATTCCATGCCCCAGTCGGACCGCCAAGAGACAGATGCACAAGACCGTCCCATCTGGACTTCGCTGGCACGGGGCTGGCGACGGCGCTGCCCGAATTGCGGCACCGGCCCGATGCTGTCGAGCTACCTCAAGGTGCGGCGCGATTGCCCGGTCTGCGACGAGGAACTTCATCATCATCGCGCCGATGACGGCCCGGCATACCTGACGATCCTGATCGTGGGTCACCTGATGGCGCCGATCCTTCTGATCGCCTTCACCGCTTATCGGCCCGATCCACTGACGCTGGCTACGCTTTTCTCTGTTGGTTGTGTCGCGTTGTCGCTTTACCTTCTGCCCAGATTGAAGGGGGCGCTGGTAGCCTTTCAGTGGGCCAAGCGTATGCACGGCTTTTCGGAGACCCAGCAGGCCCCGTGACAACGGGACAGCCGATGACGAAAGACCAGATTCGCGACGCATCCACTGTGATCGTCGTGCGCGATGCGCACACGGTACCGCGCGTTCTCATGGGCCAGCGCGGCGCGAAGGCGGCCTTCATGCCGAACAAGTTCGTTTTTCCGGGCGGTGCCGTGGATGCGGCCGACTGCGATATTCCACTGGCTGAACCCTTGCCCGCCCCCTGCCAGCGCCAGCTTGCAGAGGAATCAGCGACCGACCTGTCGCACCCGCTGGCCGTCGCCGCGATCCGCGAGCTTTGGGAAGAGACCGGGCAAATCCTTGGCCGTCCTGGCGGCTGGAAGGGCGAGGTGCCTGCCGACTGGGCCACATTCGCCGACGCCGGGCATCTGCCCTCGGCTGAAGGCCTGCGCTTTGTCTTTCGCGCGATCACCCCGCCGGGCCGTCCGCGCCGCTTTGATGCGCGGTTCTTTTTGGCCGATGCCGATGCACTGATGAGCGATCCCGACGATTTCGACGCCGCCTCGGACGAGCTTTCGCATCTTCAGTGGATTGCTCTCAAAGACGTGCGCGGATTCGAGCTGCCGTTCATCACTGAGGTCGTTCTCGCCGAGGTCGCCGCGCGGCTTCCCGATCTCGCGCCGCCAGAAACCGTTCCGTTCTTTCGCAATGATGACGAAGAAAGCCTGTTCCTGCGCCTCGGCGCTGCGCCCCTCAGTGGTCGAGAGACGTGGTAGCGGGCGCGCTCCGGCCCCAGGCGATATTCGCCCAGACCCGTTCATAGATGAAATAGCAGACGAACCCGAGGCTGGCGTTCACGACCGCCATGGCACCCCCGACCGTGAAGGATCCGGTCGCCACCGCCCCGACGAGCATCATGACGGTCAGGCCAAGCAGGTTCCACAGCACGGCCTTGACCAATGTTCGGGTGCGCGTTTCCACTGTTTTCTCTCCTTTCGGCAGGCTCAGTCTTCGATGGATTTAGCGCAGCGGTAAAGTAGCGTGCGATACCCGTCCTCGGCCACTCGAAGCAGCCGGTCTTCGTTGGTCACGATAAACAGCTCTCTGTAGCTGTCCTCGAATCCGGTCTCGAGGCAGGTCATATCCATGCGCCAGCTCTTGCCCACGCCCAGCGGCGTAATGGCGTCGAACTCGCAACTGTATTCCAGCCCGAAGAGTCCGTAAGGCGCGATGAGCTCCGGCGTCTCCTCGCCCGGCTCTCCGGCGCGGGCGCACCAGGACGGGTCCTGCGCCCAATATCCGACCCATGCGGGACGGTCCTGGGCCTGAAGCGGCAGGGCGAGCAGGGCGAGGACGGCAAGTGATAACCGGACCATGGCAGGGCCTTTCAATAGGGCATCGGGTGCGCTTTGTGCACCTCGTTCAGATCGCTCAGGACATCCTCGTCCAGCGTCAGATCCGCAGCGCCAAGGGCCGTTTCAAGCTGCTCCATCGTCGTGGCTCCAAGGATGGACGAGGTCATGAAGGGCCGCGACAGCGTGAAGGCAAGCGCCATCTGACTTGGGTCGAGCCCGTGCTTTTTCGCGACCTCCAGATAGGCATCGACAGCTGGCCAGACCCGCGCCGTGATGCGCCCGCCCAGATCGGGCGTGCGTTCCCGGCGCGATCCCTCGGGTGTTGTGCCGGGGTCGTACTTGCCCGTCAGAAGACCGGCGGCAAGCGGCGAAAACGCCAGAAGCCCGACATCTTCATTCGCCGAAACCTCGGCGAGATCCGTGTCGTAAAGGCGTGTAAGCAGCGAGTATTCGTTCTGAATCGACTGTACGCGCGGCAGCCCATGCTCTTCGGAAAGGCGCAGCCACATCATCACGCCCCAGGCCGTTTCGTTCGACAGGCCGAAATGCCGGACCTTCCCGGCCTGGACCATATCCTCCATGGTTTCCAGGACGTCCAGCATATGGTCCTCGGTCTGCGTCCGGTCCTGCCCCGACGGATCATAGCCCCAGTTCTGGCGAAAGTGGTAGCTGCCGCGCACCGGCCAGTGCAGCTGATAAAGGTCGATGTAATCGGTCTGCAGGCGGGCAAGCGACTGATCTACCGTCTCGCGGACGACAGCGCCATCATAGCCGCGCCCCTCGCGCACAAAGCCGCCGTTCGGACCAGAGACCTTGGTGGCCAAGACGACATCGGACCGGCGCCCGGACGTGTGGAACCAGCTGCCGATGATTTTCTCGGTATCGCCCACGGTCTCGGCGCTGATCGGCTGGGTGGGGTACATCTCGGCGGTGTCGATGAAATTCACGCCCCGGTCCAGCGCCCGGTCGATCTGCGCATGGCCTTCGCTTTCGGTATTCTGCACGCCCCAGGTCATGGAGCCGAGGCAAAGCTCGGACACCATCACATCGGTGCGGCCCAGGCGGTTCATCTTCATCGCGTATCTCCCGTCGCTTTCGCCGAACCCTATGGGCTGGGGCGGCGGTGGCAAGACCGGGCTTGAGAACATTATGTGAACATATATAATGAAGCCCATGACCGCACCGCCCCTGACCCGCAGTTCGCACAAAACCAAGGCACGCCCCGCGCTGACATTCCTGGGCGATCAGACGCTCATGCTGGGACGTGTGCACGAGGCGGCAGGCCCGTCGCGCCGCACCCTGGCGCTGATGGTGGCCGGGGCGCTGAAAGGACCGGTGATCTGGATCGCGCCGTCCTGGCAGATGGAAACCTTCAACGCCACGGGGGCTGCCGTCTTCTGCGATCCCGGGCGCCTTTTGTTCGTCACGCCGGACCGCGAGGCCGACATGTTCTGGGCGATGGAAGAGGCGCTGCGCACAGGCCGCGCGCCGCTGGTGGTGGCCGATCTCACCGCCCCGCCTGGCCTTACGCCGGTGCGCCGGCTGCATCTCGCGGCAGAGGCGGGAAGCGGCGGGGGCCTCTGCCGTCCCCTCGGCTTGCTCCTGACCCCGGACAAGGGCGGCGCGCAGGGCATCGAAACGCGCTGGCATCTCGATCAGGCCTATTTCGAAGAAACGGACGCCTGGACCCTCAGTCGTCTGCGCGCCCGCATGCAGCCGCCAAAATCATGGCAGGTTCAAGCGGTGGCCGGAGGATTTGTTCTGGGTGAGGTGGAACGTCCCTTGCGGGCATTGAGCCCGCTGCGGCCCGTACGAGAGTTTCCCTCTCGTGCTCTTCCGGATATTTTTCAACACCAAAGAGAAATGGTTTCTTAAGGGGTCCGGGTCAAACTCGGACCACGGTACAGGCTGGGAAGCCGATGACCGTACACCGAAGAGACACCTCGTTCGGTCCCGCCGGGCGGGGTGTTTTCGTCTTTGGTGTTCTCAAATATTCCCGGGGGAGCCGCGCAATAGCGCGGTGGGGGCAGAGCCCCCCATACCGGACGCGGCAGCGTCCGGGACATGGAATGCGCGCGTGAGCGCGCTCCAAATAAGAACTCAGCCGCCGGTGTGGCTCATATGACGGGAGACTTGGCCATCAGCCTTTTGCCGGGAGTAGTCGAAATCATGCCCTTTGGGCTTGCGGAAGATTGCTTGCCTGATCGCCGTTTCGAGCGGCGCATCGTCGGCCGGATGATCGCGCAGAGGTGCACGCAGATCAGCGTTGTCTTCCTGGCCGAGGCACATGAACAGCTCGCCTGTGCAGGTGATCCGCACGCGGTTGCAGCTTTCGCAGAAATTATGCGTGAGCGGCGTGATGAAGCCGATCTTCTGGCCGGTTTCCTCGACGCGGACATAACGCGCGGGGCCGCCGGTGCGTTCGGCAAGCTCGGTCATGGTATAGCGCGCCGCGAGATCGGTGCGCAGGTCGCTCAGCGCCCAGTACTGGCCAATGCGATCCTCGCCGCCGA
>CBFIJK010000045.1:0-28987 GCA_965662745.1 uncultured Paracoccaceae bacterium | reverse complement strand
GTTCTGGGACGGGGCCTGCGCCAGAGCGAGCTGCGCGGCGAGACGCCGTACAATACCTATGTGATCTCGGGCCTGCCCCCGACGCCCATCGCCAATCCCGGGCAGGCGAGCATCGAGGCGGCGGTCGATCCGGACAATACCGACTACCTGTTCTTCGTCGCCAAGACGCTGAACCCGGCGGATGGACACAACTTTGCGGAAACGCTCGACGAGCATAACCGCAACGTGGCGCTTTATCGTCAGCTTGAGGCCGAGCGCGCGAACCAGTAGCGCTCGGTCCATTAAGTATCTGTAAACGCAAGAAAACTTGATTTTCTGGCCGTTTTGATCTATCAGATCGATACAGCCAGAAAACGTGGAAAGATCCCAATGGTTCTGCCTTGCGATCCAAAGGCGTTTCTCGTGCGGAGCAGCATGAGAGGTCTCTGATAATGACCAAGAAAAAGAAGACGCAGAGCGATCGCCGCAAACGCCTTGATATCGCGGCCTCAAACTTCAATCGAATGGCAGAAAGCCTTAACGCCCTAATCGAGAGGGTTCAATCGGGTGACATTGTCGCGCCAGGAGACGTCAATTCGGCCGTCAGCGGGCTATCGAAAGCGCTGACCCTTGTTCTGAGCGAAGGAGCGAAACTCGATGATGTCCTTTCCCAGGAAGACGGCGGCACCTCTCAGGAATGGCTCGACCTCGACGCAGCCCGCACAGAGATTGAATGCCGATTGGCTTGTCTCCGAGCCGCCAGAGCTGGCTGATGCCATTTTGGGTGAGCTGTCGGATGCCGGCCTGTGCGCCTT
Source organism: uncultured Paracoccaceae bacterium (assembly GCA_965662745.1). Classification (GTDB taxonomy): domain Bacteria; phylum Pseudomonadota; class Alphaproteobacteria; order Rhodobacterales; family Rhodobacteraceae; genus Anianibacter. The sequence continues at coordinate 28,193 of CBFIJK010000045.1, read as the reverse complement.
GCCGTATCTCTTCGAATTCTGGGCGCTGGCCCATCAGTTGCCACCAGACGGCAACTGGCGGACCTGGGCTGTTATGGGTGGGCGCGGCGCAGGCAAGACGCGGGCGGGATCGGAATGGGTGAGATCCATGGTCGAAGGGCGCGGTGCGCGGGATCCGGGGCGCGCGCGGTCGGTCGCGCTGGTGGGCGAGACGCAGGATCAGGCGCGCGAGGTGATGGTGTTCGGCCCTTCGGGCATCATTGCCTGTTCGCCGCCAGACAGGCGGCCGGTGTGGCAGGCAACGCGGCGGCGGCTTGTCTGGCCGAACGGTGCTGTGGCGCAGACGTTCTCGGCCCACGATCCCGAGGGCTTGCGCGGCCCGCAATTTGACGCCGCGTGGTGCGATGAGATCGGCTGCGCGGCTATCGACAAGGGCGCGAACCAGCCGAACAAGTTCCTCGATCCCAAGAGCTCTGAATCCTCGCTTCCGCGTTATTCAAGCGGAGAGCGCGATGATCTGATGCAGATGCAGTATCTGCGGGCGATGACGTCCTATTACGCGGATGCAGAAAACAACCCGGTCAGCGAAATCTACGGCGGACCCATGGTCGATCCCGCTCGCATCCATGTCTGGGCCTGGGATGCGCGGCCCTATCCGTTCTTTCCCGGCAATACCGCGCTGTGGTCGGACGGTGACAATTATCGCCGGGGCCATTGGCTGAACGGACGGACGGTCGCGCGGTCGCTGGGCGGGCTGGTCACGGAACTGGCCGCCGAGGTCGGGCTTGGCGATGTCGATGTCTCAAAGCTGTACGGTCTTGTGCGTGGCTATACCGTCAGTGATCCCGGCCCCATACGCGCGGCCCTGCAGCCTCTTATGCTGGCCTACGGCTTCGATGCCGTGGAACGGGACGGCGCGCTGCGCTTTCGCTCTCGTGGCGGGCTGGTGGATGGCACGCTGAAGACGGAGACGCTGGCCGAGGTCAACGAACTTGACGGCGCGCTGGAACTGACGCGTGCACCAGAGGCGGAACTCACCGGGCGCTTGCGCCTGCTCTTTGCGGAAGCCGATGGCGATTTCAACGCCCGCGCCGAAGAGGCCGTTCTGCCGGACACCGAAAGTCACGCGATCTCGCAAAGCGAGTTGCCGCTGGTGCTGACCCGCGCCGAGGCGCGGCGCATCGCGGAACGCTGGCTGGCGGAATCGCGTGTGGCCCGCGACAGCGCGCGCTTTGCCATCCCGCCCTCACAATTCGGCCTGGGTGCTGGCGACGTGGTGTCCATCGAGACCGAGGCAGGGCCTGCGAGTTTCCGCATCGACCGGCTGGAACGGGGCGAGGCGCAGCTTGTCGAGGCGGTGCGCGTCGATGCCGATCTGCACACCCCCGCGCCAGACCTCGACTTTGCCGCGCCCGCCCAGGTGTTCGACGCCCCCCAACCTGTGGTGCCGGTCTTCCTGGACCTGCCGCTTCTGCGCGGGGATGAGGTGCCGCATGCGCCACACATCGCGGCTTATGCCGATGATTGGCCCGGCAGCGTAGCGGTCCTGAGTTCCGCCAATGGCGAAACCTACGCGCTCGACACGCTGCTGACGCGCCCGGCGACCGTTGGGGTGACGGAGAACGCGCTTTCCGCTGCACCTGCGGGTGTTTTGGATCGAAGTGCGCCTTTGCGCGTGCGTCTCTTGCGCGGCGCGCTGTCGGCGGTGGAACGGGACGAGATGCTGAACGGCGCGAATGCGGCTGCGATCGGCTCATCGGGCGGGGATTGGGAGGTGTTCCAATTCGCCCAAGCGACGCTGGTCGCCCCAGAGACCTATGAGCTGTCCATGCGCCTGCGCGGGCAGGCCGGGACCGATGGCATCATGCCTGAAAGCTGGCCCGCCGGATCGCAATTCGTGCTTCTGAACGGGGCGGCGCAACAGATCGGACTGGCGGTCTCTGATCGCGGCCTCGCGCGGCGCTACAGGGTCGGCCCGGCGCAGCTTGGCTACGACCATCCTGCTTATGTGGACGAGGAACACGGCTTTAGCGGTGTTGGATTGCGGCCCTACCGCCCAGTGCATCTGCGCGCCCGGCCCGATGGCGCTGGCGGAACCCTGCTGACCTGGATGCGGCGCACGCGGCAGGACGGTGACAGTTGGCTGTCGCATGACGTCCCGCTTGGCGAAGAACGAGAGCTCTACATCCTCCGCGTCTTACGATCCGGCACCGTGCTGCGCGAGGTCGAAACCGGCGCCCCGGCATGGACCTACAGCGCGGCGATGCGCGCCGCCGATGGCGGGGCGGGTCCACTGGAGTTCGCGGTCGCCCAGATCTCTGCCCAATACGGCGCTGGCCCCTTTGAAAGGATCACCTTCGATGACTGATACACCGAACCTGTCGTTGCCGCTTCTTGCGCCGTCCCAGGCGCAAAAGCATGTGACCGTGAACGAGGCGTTGTCGCTGGTCGACGCACTGTGCCAATGCCGGATCGTGGACGAGCTTGCCGCTCCGCCCGCATCGCCGGTTGAAGGGACCGTGTATTCCGTCGCGGCGGGCGCAACCGGTCTTTGGGCCGCGCAGGACGGGCGTCTGGCGCTCTTTCTCAACGGCGGCTGGATCTTCGTCACCCCGAAAGAGGGCTGGCGCGCATGGCAGATCGCGGACGCGCAGGCCGTCATCTACACCGGGTCGGATTGGGCGCAGGTGGCGACCGGCGGCGGCTCTGCCCCGCAGACCGCGATGCATGCTGAAACGTTCGAACATGTCGTCACGCAGGGCAGCTTCAACGACACCGCGTTCCGCTTTGAACCCGAAATGGTCATGATGGGCGTGGGGATCGAGATCCTCGAGGATGTGACCGGATCGCTTACCTCGATGACGGTTGGCCACAGCGGCGATGCCGATTGGTTCGGCTCGGGCTATGGCCTGACGGCGGGCACGCAGATCTATGCGACCTCGGCCTGGCCGTCCCGCAGCCATGCGCTTCGCCCGATGCGGTTCGCGGCCAACTCTGGCGAGATGACCGGTGGTCGTCTGCGTGTGACGGCGCATTACTTTCGTCCCTTCTTCGGCTGACCGGGCCCATGCGGCCGGTGATGCATGGCGATCTGGTTGCCGCGGCGCGGGTCCTGTTCGGGGCCGAGCCGCAGCAGCGGGACAGGGTGCTTCGCGCACTGTTTCGCGCGGCCGAGACCGCCGATCGGCACCGGATCGCGACGGGGCGGATGCATCCCGATCACGGCGATGGCAGCCTCATGGCGGCAGCGCTTTCGCAGAGGCCGCCGCCGGAACCGACGCTTGAGAACAGCGCGTATTGCGCCTGCCTTGCGGCCGTTCTGACTGCGCTTGCCGCGCGGCCACGGGGCACCGAAAGTCCGGGGTGAACCATTGTGCTTTTTCGTGAGCACCTATTTGTAGTAGGCTGAGGCACGAAGCAGGAGAGCGCGATGGCCGAGACCAGACAGAAACTCGCCGAGGTGGATCCCGTCTGGGACCGGATTTGCAGCGAGGCCGCAGAGGCGATCAAGGCCGATCCGCTGATGGGCGGCATGATCCATACCAGCGTTCTGCACCATGCCTCGCTGGAGGACGCGCTTGGCTATCGGCTGTCGTTCAAGCTGGCCTCGGGCGAGATGCCCGAACAGATCCTGCGCGAGATTTGCGACGCGGCCTTCGAATCGGATCGCGGGCTGGGCGCTGCGGCGCGGGCCGATATCGTGGCGATCTACGATCGCGATCCGGCCTGCCACCGGCTGATTCAGCCGCTTCTTTTCTTCAAGGGTTTCCAGGCGATCCAAGCCTACAGGATCGCCCATTGGCTGTGGAAGCAAGGGCGCCAGGATCTGGCGTTCTTCATCCAGATGCGCGTGTCCGAAGCCTTTGGCGTCGACATCCACCCAAATGCCCGCATCGGCAAAGGCATCATGATCGACCACGCCCATTCCATCGTGATCGGCGAGACGGCGGTTGTGGGCGACAACGTGTCGATGCTGCATTCGGTGACGCTGGGCGGCACGGGCAAGGAAGACGACGACCGCCACCCCAAGATCGGCGACGGCGTGCTGATCGGCGCGGGCGCGAAAGTGCTTGGCAATATCCGCGTCGGCCACTGCTCTCGCATCGCGGCGGGGTCTGTGGTGCTGGAAGAGGTGCCGCCGAAAAAGACCGTCGCGGGGGTGCCTGCGCGGATCGTGGGTGAGGCCGGGTGCTCGCAGCCGTCGATCACGATGGATCATCTGGTGAGCGTCGGCTTGCGCGGCGAGGAGTGATCGCGGCTTTGCGTCGGTTTTCAACTCACCGGACCCGGCACATAGCGGGGTGAAATGCAAAAGGCGGCCACATTGGCCGCCTTTCTTGTTCTTCGTCAGGACGTTGGCTCTATGCCAGCATGCCGATCGGGCTTTCAAGGTTCTCCTTGATCGCCTGCAAGAGCTGCGCCCCGAGCGCACCGTCGATGACCCGGTGATCCACCGACAGCGTCACGCTCATCACGGTCGCGACGCCAAGCTCTCCATCGTCGCCGACGACCGGCTTTTTCACCCCGGCACCGACGGCGAGGATCGCGCCGTGGGGCGGGTTGATGACCGCGTCGAAATTGTCGATGCCAAACATGCCGAGGTTCGAGATCGCGAAACTGCCGCCCTGGTATTCATCGGGAGCAAGCTTGCGGTCGCGCGCGCGGGCAGCGAGGTCCTTCATCTCTGCCGACAGGGCCGACAGCGATTTCATCTCGGCGTCTTTCAGAACCGGCGTGAACAGCCCGCCTTCGATCGCGACCGCGACGGCCACATCCGACGGCTTCAGCTTCAGCATGCGGTCCCCCGCCCAGACGGCGTTGGCGTCGGGCACCTGCTGCAATGCAAGCGCGCAGGCCTTGATGATGAAATCGTTGACCGACAGCTTTACGCCGCGCGATTCCAACTGTTTGTTCAGCGTCCCGCGGAACTGCAGCAGCGCATCGAGATGGATGTCGCGGCGCAGGTAGAAATGCGGGATGGTCTGCTTGGCCTCGGTCAGGCGACCCGCGATGGTCTTGCGCATCCCGTCCAGCTTGACCTCTTCATAGTCGCGGCCCTGGTACATCTTCATGACCTGCTCGGCGCCCATGCCCGCAGGCGCGGCGGTGGCCGACGCCTTGACCGCGGTGTCTGCCTTCGGCGCGTCGGCCTTGGCGGTCGCTTCGGACGGCTTGGCGTCCAGCACATCGGCCTTCACGATCCGCCCCTTGGGGCCAGAGCCTTTGAGCGATGTCAGATCGATTCCGCGATCCTTGGCGATGCGGCGCGCAAGCGGCGAGGCAAAGATGCGCTTGCCATCGGCATCCGTGGGCGCGGCGGGGGCAGGGGTGTCGGACGCTTCGACCTTTTCAGGGGCTTCGCCCCGGCCATAGCCCTGCTGCGGCGCGGTTTGCGTCGACGCCTCTGCCGGGGCCACGCCGGATGAGGCGGGCTCGGACTTTGGCGCAGACGCCTCGCCGATATCATCGACGCTTTCGCCCTCTTCCAGCAGCACCGCGATGGGCGTGTTGACCTTCACGCCTTCGCTGCCTTCCTCGATCAACAGCTTGCCGACAGTGCCTTCATCGACGGCTTCGAATTCCATCGTCGCCTTGTCGGTCTCGATCTCGGCCAGAAGATCGCCCGCCGAGACGGTATCGCCTTCCTTCACAAGCCATTTGGCCAACGTGCCCTCTTCCATGGTGGGCGAGAGGGCGGGCATCAGGATTTCCGTGGGCATCGCGCGCTCTCCTTACCGGTAGGTGACAGCTTTGACGGCGTCGATGACCTCTTTCGTGGTCGTCAGCGCCAGCTTTTCAAGATTGGCTGCATAGGGCATTGGCACGTCCTTGCCGGTGCAGGACAGGACCGGCGCGTCGAGATAATCGAACGCCTCGGACATGATCTGCGCCGCGATGTGGTTGGACATGGACGCGACGGGGAAGCCCTCTTCGACGGTGATGCAGCGATTGGTCTTCTTCACGCTTTCGATCACGGTCGCATAGTCGATGGGACGCAAGGACCGCAGGTCGATCACCTCGGCCTCGATGCCTTCCTTGGCCAGTTCTTCAGCGGCCTCAAGCGCATAGGTCATGCCTATGCTCCAGCTGACGATGGTGACATCGCTGCCTTCGCGCCAGACCTTGGCCTTGCCGAAGGGGATGGTGAAATCGTCCATGTCCGGCACGTCGAAGGTGCGGCCATAAAGGATCTCGTTTTCCAGGAAGACGACCGGGTTCGGATCGCGGATCGCCGACTTCAGCAGGCCCTTGGCATCGGCGGCCGAATAGGGCTGGACCACGCGCAAGCCGGGGATCGAGGCATACCATGCCGCGTAATCCTGGCTGTGCTGCGCGCCGACGCGTGCTGCTGCCCCGTTCGGGCCGCGGAAGACGATGGGCGATCCCATCTGGCCGCCGGACATATACAGGGTCTTGGCGGCAGAGTTGATGATGTGGTCGATGGCCTGCATCGCGAAGTTGAAGGTCATGAACTCGACGATGGGGCGCAACCCGTTCCACGACGCGCCGACGCCGATCCCGGCAAAGCCGTGCTCGGTGATGGGCGTATCGACCACGCGGCGCGCGCCGAACTCGTCCAGAAGGCCTTGGGTGATCTTGTAGGCGCCCTGGTACTCGGCCACCTCTTCGCCCATGACGAAGACGCTGTCGTCGCGGCGCATTTCCTCGGCCATCGCGTCGCGGAGTGCTTCGCGGACCGTTTGCTGCTTCATCTTGGTGCCTTCGGGCCAGTCAGGCTCTGCCGATTTCGGAGGGCTTTTCGGCTCTGCCGGCGCTTTCGGCGCGTCATCGGCGGGCGCGTCGGCCTCCGCCTTGGGCGCGGGCTCTGCCTTGGCCTCGCTCGCGGCGGCATCGACGTCTTCGCCTTCCTCGACCATCACCGCGATGGGGGTGTTCACCTTCACGCCCTCGGTGCCTTCCTCGATCAGGATCTTGCCGACGATCCCTTCATCGACCGCCTCGAATTCCATCGTGGCCTTGTCGGTTTCGATCTCGGCCAGAATGTCGCCAGAAGACACGGCGTCTCCTTCCTTGACGAGCCATTTGGCCAACGTGCCTTCTTCCATCGTCGGAGAGAGGGCGGGCATCAGAATTTCGGTAGCCATTTCCGTCGTCTCCCTTACGCGTCCTGCGGAACTTCTTCGGCGATGATGTCGGTCCAAAGCTCTTCGACCGGCGGCTCGGGGCTTTCCTTGGAAAACTCTGCCGCGTCGTTGACGATGTCCTTGATCTCCTTGTCGATCGCCTTCAGCTCATCCTCTTCCGCGCCCGAGTCGAGAAGCCGCTTGCGCACCTGCTCGATTGCATCGCGCTCTTCGCGCATCTTCTGCACCTCGTCGCGGGTCCGGTACTTCGCGGGATCCGACATCGAGTGGCCGCGGTAGCGATACGTCATCACCTCAAGGATGTAAGGACCCTTGCCTGCCCGGCAGTACTCGACCGCCTTGCGGCCCGCCTCGCGCACGGCGAGAACGTCCATGCCGTCGACCTCTTCACCCTCGATGCCATAAGCGGCACCGCGTTCCCATAGCGACGGCGACTTGGTCGCGCGCTGGACGCTGGTGCCCATGGCGTATTGGTTGTTCTCGATCACGAAGATTACCGGCAGGTCCCAAAGCTCTGCCATGTTGTAGGTCTCATAGACCTGGCCCTGGTTCGCCGCGCCGTCGCCGAAATAGGTGAAGGTCACGCGGTCATTGCCCTTGTACTTGTCGGCAAAGGCCAGCCCCGCGCCAAGCGGCACATTCGCGCCCACAATCCCGTGGCCGCCGTAAAAGCGCTTTTCCTTGGAGAACATGTGCATCGAGCCGCCCTTGCCCTTGGAATAGCCGTCGATGCGTCCGGTAAGTTCCGCCATCACCCCCTTGGGGTCCATCCCGCAGGCAAGCATATGGCCGTGATCGCGATAGGTGGTGATGACATTGTCACCCTCTTCGGCGACGGCCTGAAGACCGGTCACGACCGCCTCTTGGCCGATATAGAGGTGACAGAACCCTCCGATGAGCCCCATTCCATAAAGCTGCCCCGCTTTCTCTTCGAACCTGCGGATCAAGAGCATGTCGCGGTAGTATTGCAGCAGCTCTTCCTGTGTCGCCTCGGGCGACTTGGCGCTCTTCTTGGTGGCCATGAATGCGTCTCCTCCAGAGCCGTCTCGGAAAAATAGTTTAGCGTTGAACTATCTGTTACCATGGCTCTGGTCAAATGCCTATGCCCCCGGCTCTTCCCGGGTGAAGATGCCGTCATGCCATGGCTGCATATCGGTCTCGCCCGCTACGCGGGCGATCGGCTGGGGGCTCTGCCCCCAGACCCCCGGGATATTTGGGAACACCAAAGAGGAGGGACGTGTCCCGCTTTACCGGATCACCGTTTCATCCGGGCGGATGAGGCCCAGGACGTCGCGGGCCTGTTCATCGAGAAGATCGAGGTCGAGATAGCCGTCCGACAGGCGCCGCGTCTTGTTGCGCATGATGGCGACTTCTTCTTCCAGCGCTTGCTTTTCGGCCCGGAGCGCATCGGCTTCGGCCTCGATCTGGATACGGCGGAAAAGCCCCTGTTCGCCCTGCACGCTGGCAAAGGTGAAATAGGCGCCAAGCGCGAAGGCGATGGCGAAATAGGCGAGGGCCCCGTAGGCAAGCCGGTCTTTGCGCATGATCTGTCTCTGGCCTCTTGCGCGCCTCTTTGGCCGGGCGCGTCGGGGGAAGTGTGCCATAACCCGCCGGTCTTGGGAATCCCCCGTGGATGGTCATTTAAACCCCGGCGCGGCGGCGTTACCGTTCGACGAGGCAAAAGGATTTCCCCATGCGACCGTCCCACCCGACATCGAAGTTTTCGAGCCATGAGGTGACGAACCAGCCCGGCCCGCGCCCTGTTGATTTATGGTCCGACGATGCTGCGCTTCGGGGCGCTGTGGCGGCGCAGGGCGGTCAGATCAAGCCGCTCAGCGATTTCGCCGGCGTCTTGTCAGATCCGGCGATGATCGAGGCCGGGCGCGAGGCGAATCGCCATCCGCCGGAATTGCGGCTGTTCGACCGGGCGGGGCGGCGGCTCGATGAGGTGGCGTTCCACCCGGCCTATCACAGGCTGATGCAGGCTGGGCTTGGCGCGGGCTACGCCTCGATCGCTTGGGACGGGCGCGGTACGGGGGGACATGTAAGCCATGCCGCGATGGTCTATCTGCTCAGCCAGGTGGAACCGGGGACCTGTTGCCCCATGACGATGACCTATGCCGCCGTGCCCGCCATCGCCGCCAACCCGGCGGTCGCGAAAATCTGGCGCCCGAAGCTCTTGTCGCGCCGCTACGACCCAAGGGTCGCCCATGTGGACGTCAAGGACGGCGCGACGCTGGGCATGGCGATGACCGAAAAACAGGGCGGTTCCGACGTGCGCGCCAATACCACGACGGCGACGCGCGACGGCGATCTGTATCTCTTGAACGGGCACAAATGGTTCTGCTCGGCGCCCATGTCGGACGGGTTCCTGACCTTGGCGCAAGCACCCGAAGGGCTGACCTGTTTTCTGGTGCCGCGCTGGCTGAACGGGCGGCGCAACGGCATTCACCTGATGCGGCTGAAGGACAAGCTGGGCAATCGCGCGAATGCCTCTGCCGAGATCGAGTACCACGATGCCGTCGCCTGGCGGCTGGGCGAGGAAGGCGAGGGCGTGCGCCGGATCATCGAGATGGTCCACCACACGCGGCTTGATACGGCCATGGCGCCCGCAGGGCTGATGCGCGCCGCTCTGGCGGAAGCGGTCTGGTGGGCCGAGGGCCGCACCGCGTTCCAGAAACACCTGATCGACCAGCCGCTGATGCGCGCCGTTCTGGCCGAGATCGCGCTTGACGCCGAAGGCGCGCTGGCGCTGGGGCTGTCGGTGGCGCGCGCCTTTGACGGCAAGGGCGAAGAAGACCGCGCCTTCGCGCGGATCGGCGTGGCGCTGGCGAAATTCCTGTCCAACAAGCGCGCCCCGAACGCGATCTACGAGGCGATGGAGGCGCTGGGCGGCATGGGGTATGTCGAGGACACGCCGCTGCCGATGCTTTACCGCGAGGCGCCGCTGAACTCGATCTGGGAAGGGTCGGGGAACGTGATCTGCCTTGATATCCTGCGCACCCTGGCGAAGGACGCGTTGGCGAAAGAGGTGCTAATGGCGCGGCTTGGGGCAGCGAAGGGTCTGCACCCGGCTTATGACGCGGCGCTGTCGGACATGGAAACGCGCTGGCCGGATGGACCGCCGGAACACGAGGCACGCGCTTTCGTGGAGCGTGCCGCGAGCCTGCTGACGGCGGCGACCCTGGCAGACACCGCCCCGAGCGGGATCGCGGAGAGCTACGCGGCTTGCCGCCTGGACCCTGACCGGGGACAGATCGCTGGAACGGCGAAAGGGCTGGACCCTGGCCCCATCCTGAGGCGTGTCTCTCTTACAGGCTGACGCCTGTTGCGCCGCGCTTCGCGCGTCGCCGTGGGGGGGGGGCGTTGCCCCCTCTTGGCCTGCGGCCAATTCACCCCCAGGAATACTTAAGAACACCAAAGAGGAGGGCGCGTGCGCCCGTCACTTTGGGTCCCTTGATACCGGAACGTGAAGGCGCAGCCCCCGCGCCGATTGCACGGGCGACGCGCGCGCGAAACCCGGCTCAGGCCTTGCCCTTGTAGATATCGATCAGCTTGCCAAGCATGTCGAGCGCATCCGCGCGGGGGCGCTGGAACGAGTTGCGACCGATGATCGAGCCGTTGCCGCCGCCGTCGCGGATCGCGCGGGCATCGTCATAGACCGCATCGGCGCCTTTCTTCGAACCGCCCGAGAAGACGATGATGCGGCGGCCGTTGAAGGCCGATTTCACGCAATCGGCGACGCGCGCGGCCTGGGTGGAGACGTCAATGTTTTCCGCCTCGTAGACTTTCTTCGCCTCGGCGAGTTCCAGATGATCCGTCGAGAGCTTCACCTTGATGACATGTGCGCCCAGAAGCGCCGCCATATGCGCCGCGTAGGACGCGATGTCGATCGCCGTCTCGCCGTCTTTCGAGATCGCCTCGCCGCGCGGGTAGGACCAGATCACGGTCGCCACGCCCTTGGCGGCGGCCTCTTTGCGCATCTCGACGATCTCTTCCATCATGTCGATGGCCGCGTCCGAGCCGGGATAGATGGTAAAGCCGATCGCCGCGCAGCCAAGGCGCAGGGCATCGTCGACGCTGGCGGTCACGGCCTGGTTCTTGCCCGCCGTGTCCGACATCAGTGAGTTGGCCGAGTTCACCTTGAGGATCGTCGGGATTTGCCCGGCGAAGGTGTCCGCGCCCGCCTCCAGCGGCCCGAGCGGCGCGGCATAGGCGTTCAGACCTGCGTCGATGGCCAACTGGTAGTGGTAATGCGGATCATAGCCGTCGGGATTGGGCGCGAAGGACCGGGCGGGGCCGTGTTCGAAGCCCTGATCGACGGGCAGGATGATCATCTTGCCGGTCCCGCCCAGCTTGCCGGTCATCAGCATCTGGCACAGCTTGGCCTTCACGCCGGGGGTTTCGCCCTCGTAGTTGGACAGGATTTTCTGGACCGTGCGGGTGGCCTTCATGATGCGGTACTCCGTCGATTTATCGCGTTCCCCCCTGACTTAGCGGCGCCGGGCGGGCAGGTGAAGGACGTTCGCGCTAACGCGTCCGGGGTTTCTCGGCGCGGGTCAGTCTGCGCCGAGAAGCGCGGGCATGTTGGCGCTCATCCAGGCCTCGGTCGCAAGCTGGCTGGCGCGGGTTTCCGCCTCGGCCCAGGCACTTGCGCCCGTGCCGGTCTGCCAGTCCATGCGGGCGTCGATCTCATCTAGGATCGCGCCGGTTTCGGTGTCGCCCGCCGCGCGGCCGATCATCGCCCACATCGCGGCGGCGGCATAGCTGCGCGATGCGCCATTGCCCGACAGGGCCTGCGCCGCGCCATCGCGGACGATATAGGGCTGTTCAAGATCACCGTCGCCGGGGGCGGCGAGGGGGCGCACCTCTTCCTGTAGCGCCAGCACGGCGGACAGGCCGAGATCGCTTTCGATCCGATCGAGAAGCGCGGTCGCGCCGATGATGTCCTCGCGCCCGGCGATCAACGCGAAGCGGTAGGCGTCTTGCGGCGCGCGGTTTTCAAGCGCGCGGGCGGCCTCGAATGCGGCAAACCCGTCGCCCGCCTCGGCCAGTGGGCGCAGCATGCCGACGGCGAGCGCGACGTTGCGCGGCGCGCCTTCCCCAGTTGCCAGCGCAACGCCTGCGCGCATCTGGTCCTCGGGCGACAGTTCCGCCCCCGTCATGGCGGCCTGAAGCAGCGTGGCGGGCAGGACATTGGCCTGCACCGCAGGGCGCGTCCCGACGCGGGGCTGCAGCATCGCGAAGATCGCGGCGGGGGTTTCGGTCAGGACCTCGGGGTCGAGATAGACGTCGCCGGCATGTGTCGTCTCGATGACAAGGCGCGACGGGTTCTGAACGAAACTCGTCCAGGCGTCAGAGACTGAGGCCAGAAAGGCCGCCTGCGCCTCTTCTGTTTCGGCATCGGGCGCGTTCGGGCCGTCGTTGATCTCGCTCAGGAAGCCTTCGCCGAACATCTGCGCCATCTGGCCCGCCGTTGCCGGATCGGAAATGGCGGGCGGCATCAGGCCCTTCACCGAATCCCAGACGCCGAGATTGTCGACGAGCACAGAGGCGTTCTGCAGGAACACGACGGGCTCGGGATTGTCGATATCATCGCGTCCGTCGATCCAGACATAGCTGGCGTTCATCTTCATCTCGACCGCGCCGACATCCTGCACGGTGCCATAGGCCAGGATCGTCGCGCCAGATCCGGGGATGTGGTAGTCGAGATCGACAGAAAGGCGCGGGATGATCAGCTGCTCAAGCCCCAGAAGATCGAAGACCTGGCGCTGTCCGGGCGGCACGCAGGCCGGGTTCACGAAGATGACCGATCCGTGCAGCCGCATGCGTAGGCGGTCGACCTCGTCCAAAGCGGATGTCGTCAGGGTCAGCCGCTCTGCCTCGATATGGCAATCGCCGCCATCGTCCCAATCGGGTAGGGGCCAGATTTGCACATCCGTCAGAACCAGGCGCCCGGCAGCGAAATCGACGCTCATGTCGTTGTATTTCACATCGACGAAGGTTCGCAGCGACATGATCCCAGACTGCGCGATATAGCGGATGATCCGGTCGGGCGAGATCACGTCCAGCAGTGTCGGGCGATCTTCCTGGGCGATCGCGCCAAATGGCAGCGCGGCGAGAAGGGCGGTGAAAAGAGCGCGGCGTAGCATGGAAAATCCTTTCGGCCTGACATCGAAATAAACGTCAGACTGATTAGGACGCAGGCGCGGCCCTCAAATCAAGGGGAGAGTGCCGCAACGCCGGGAAGCTCTTTGCCTTCCATCCATTCGAGGAACGCGCCACCGGCGGTCGAGATATAGGTGAACCGGTCCGCCGCCCCTGCGGTGTTGAGCGCCGAGACCGTATCGCCGCCCCCCGCGACCGACACCAGCGATCCGGCTTCCGTCAACTCTGCCGCCTTGTCGGCGGCGGCGTTGGTGGCGGCGTCGAAGGGCTTGATCTCGAACGCGCCAAGGGGGCCATTCCAGATCAGCGTCTTGCTTTCCTCGAAGATCGCCGAGATGCGCGCGACGCTTTCGGGACCCGCATCGAGGATCATGTGATCGGCGGGGCATTCATGTGCGGGCACGGTCTGGTGGGGGGCACCCGCGGCAAATTCCGTGGCGGCGACCACGTCGACGGGCAGGATGATCTCGCAGCCTGCTTCCCCGGCGCGCAGGATGATGTCCTTCGCGGTGTCTGTCATCTCGCGTTCGGCCAGCGAGGTGCCGATCTCGTGGCCCTCGGCCAGAAGGAACGTGTTCGCCATCCCGCCGCCGATGACAAGATAGTCGACCTTGCGCACGAGATTCGACAGCAGCTCGATCTTGGTCGACACTTTTGCGCCGCCCACGATTGCCGTCACGGGGCGCGAGGGCGTGCCAAGCGCGGTTTCCAGCGCCTTGAGCTCTGCCTCCATCAGCCGTCCAGCGCAGGAGGGCAGCAGCCGCGCCAGCGCCTCGGTCGACGCATGGGCGCGGTGGGCGGCGGAAAAGGCATCATTGCAATAGACCTGCCCCAGGGCGGCCAGCGAGGCGGCAAACATCGCGTCGTTCTTTTCCTCACCCGGATTGAACCGCGTGTTTTCCAGCAGCAGGACCTCACCCGCCGCAAGATCGGAAACGGCCGTTTTCGCCGCGCCGCCGATCGTCACATCGGCAAATTTCACAGGGACGCCGATCTTTTCGGCCAGAACGGGCACAAGCGGTTCCAACGACATTTCCGGCACGACCTTGCCCTTGGGCCGCCCGAAATGGGCGAGCAGCACGGGCTTGCCGCCTTTTTCCAGGATGTCGCGCACCGTCGGCACGATCTTTTCGATCCGGGTGGCGTCGGTCACACGGCCGTTCTCGACAGGCACGTTGATGTCGACGCGGGTCAGGACCAGCTTGCCGTCGATCTCCATATCGTCGAGCGTTTTCCAGTCCATCGGCGGTCTCCTTGATGTTCCGGCCCCGGGCACGAGGCTGTCATTGCCCGTTATCCACCCCAAAGCTTGCCCGAGGTCAACTGAAAGCCCCGGCGAATGGTTGCACGCCCCGTTCCCTTTCCTGGCGCCAGACACTAGGGTCGCGCGCAAATCAGACCAAAGGACAAGACATGGCCGAGATCAAGGACCCCGAAAACACCATCCTGATGGAGCTCAAGGGCGGAACCGTCACCATCGAGCTTTTGCCCGACATCGCCCCCAAGCATGTGGAGCGGATGAAGGAATTGGCCCGCGAAGGCAAATATGACGGTGTCGTCTTCCACCGCGTGATCGACGGGTTCATGGCGCAGACGGGCGATGTGGAACACGGCAACACCACGGACGGATTCGATCTGCGCCGTGCTGGAACCGGCGGCTCCAGCAAGGAAGACCTGCCGGCGGAATTTTCCAAGCTGCCCCATGATCGCGGCACGCTTGGGGCTGCCCGGTCTGCCAATCCGAACAGCGCCAATTCGCAGTTCTTCATCAACTTCAAGGACAACCATTTCCTCAACGGGCAATACACCGTCTATGGCCGCGTGATTTCGGGGATGGACCATGTCGACGCGATCACCAAGGGCGAGCCGCCGGCCGATCCCGACACCATGATCAGCGTCAAGGTGGCCGCAGATGTCGACGGCTAGGATCGCCATCGCCGCGCTAGCGGTGGTGCTGGCCGGGGTCGGGTTCTATACATTCCTTCCCAGCGGCGGTGACGAGAATGTTGTCCCCGCGTCGGAGGTTGTATCTGACCAGCCTGAGACAGAAGACACCGCGGAATCGCCGGAGCCTGAGGCTCTGGACGGGACCGATTACGGTCTCGAGATCGAAGTTGCCGGAGAGGCATCGGGCACGATCACCATCGATCTTTTCGAAGATGTCGCGCCCCAGCATGTCGAACGCATCACCGCGCTGGCCGAGGCGGGCGCCTATGACGGCGTCTATTTCCACCGTGTGATCGACGGCTTCATGGCCCAGACAGGCGACGTGGAATTTGCGCGCGAGGGCGGGGATATCCGCCGCGCCGGGATGGGCGGATCGGATATGCCCGACCTTCCGGCCGAGTTCTCGGACATCCCTTTTGATCGCGGCGTGGTCGGCATGGCCCGCTCGCAAAGCCCGGACAGCGCAAATTCGCAGTTCTTCATCATGTTCGACGAGGGTTACTTCCTCAACGGCCAGTACACGGTCGTCGGTGAGGTCACGGACGGGCTTGATGTGCTTGACGCGATCAAGCGCGGCGAGGGCTCGAACGGGGCTGTCATCGGCGCGCCGGACCTCATGCAAACGGTCACCGTCACCGATTGACCCTACGCAAAGGTGAACACGCGCCAGTCCCAAGTGGCTGGCGCGAGTCGCGCCCTGATGGCACTCTTTTCAGGCATTATCGCCCGGAGGAGACCGCCCATGTTCCGCTTTGCCGCCATTTTAGCCACGACATTCGCCCTTGCTGCCCCCGGCGCTTCGGCCGATCCCAGTTTCTGGAAATACGAGTGGCCGGATACCAATTTCTCGCAAACGAGCATCGACAACTGGTCCGAGATCCTGTCGGGCGGCCCGCCGAAAGACGGGATCCCGGCCATTGATGGCCCGCAATTCATCCGCGCGAGCGAGGAAACCCGCATCGAGGGGCGCGAGCCGGTGATGACCGTCGAGATCGACGGGGCAGAGCCGCGCGCCTACCCGATCCGCTATCTCACTTGGCATGAGATCGTGAATGACACCGTGGGCGGCGTGCCCGTCGCGGTCACTTTCTGCCCCTTGTGCAATTCCGGCATCGTCTTCGACCGCCGCGTACAGGGCCGGGTCCTGAGCTTTGGCGTCTCGGGCAAGCTGCGCAATTCGGACATGGTGATGTATGACCGCGAAACGCAAAGCTGGTGGCAGCAGGCCGTCGGCGAGGGGATCGTCGGAGAGATGACGGGCGTGGAGCTGACGCAGCTGCCCGCCTGGATGGAAAGCTGGGACACTTATCGCGAGCGAAATCCGCAAGGTCTGGTGATGGCCGAACCCGCCTTCCCGCGCAGCTATGGCTCGAACCCCTATGTTGGCTATGACGGATCGACCAAACCCTTCCTTTATTCGGGCGAGAACCCGCCCCACGGCATCCCGCCGTTGTTGCGCGTGGTGCGCGTGGGCGACCGCGCTTGGCCGCTGACCCGGCTGTCGTCTGAAGGAGAGATCAGCCAGGCGGGCGTAACGATCACGTGGGAGGCTGGGCAGGCCTCGGCCCTTGATACGCGGCAGATCGCGGCGGGCAAGGATGTGGGGAATATCCGGGTGAAGGACGGCGCGGGCCGCGACGTCGCCCATGACGTGATGTTCGCCTTTGCCTTCCATGCGTTCTATCCCGATGGCGACTGGATGCTGAACTGAGGGCGCGCCGGATAGGCGGGGCGGTCTCGGAATTGCCTCGCCTCCGGCGAGTTGCGATATCTTGCGCCGCCTCCGGCATCGCGTTCTTGACGCGAGGATGAGCGAAAGGAGCTATGGTACATGATCGCCTATGTCACTGTCGGCGCCGATGACATCGCTCTGGCGCGGCGGTTCTATGATGCGATCCTGCTGCCCTTGGGATATGGCGTGACGGAAGGCGCTGACGGTCTAAGCTATGTCTTGCCCGTCCCGTCTGGCCAGTCGCCGGTTCTGCCAGACTTCTACGTCAAATCGCCCCATGACGGAGGCCCGGCGTCGGCCGGAAATGGCGCCATGGTGGCCTTCGAGACGTCCAGCCAAGCCGAGGTCCGCGTCCTTCATGCCGCCGCCCTTGCCGCGGGCGGTGCGGACGAAGGCGCACCGGGTTTTCGCGCGTCCTATGGGCCCCGGTTCTACGTCGGATATCTACGCGATCCCCAAGGCAACAAGATCGCGCTGTTTTCGAGTAATCCGGGTGAGCCGGACCGGGACGGCTAGGGCAGGTGGCGCGCGCCAAGCGCCACCCGGTCCCGCAGGACTTCAGCCCCGAACAACCATCACCGTGATCGTGCTGTGCTCGGCGATCCTGCCGCCATTGGACGGCCAGATGTAATCGGTCAGCTTCGGCAGATGGCTTTGCATGATCACAAGATCCGCGCCGGACGTCTTGATCGCGTCCAGCAGCACAGAGTCGATGTCGATCTTCGGGTCGGCGCTGGTTTGAACCATTGCGCTGGCGGATATGCCGTGGGCCTTGGCCTGTTCATCGGCGAAGGCGTCCATCTTCGCGGTGAACTCTGACGGGTTATGGGCGATGCTGCTGGGCAGGGTCGACGAGACGCCGACATAAACGACCTCGGCGCCATAGTGTTTGGCCAGATCACCGGCGCAGGCGAGGGATTTCTTGAGATCGTCCTTATGGGCGAGATCGACGGGGATCATGATTTTCTGAAAGATGAGTCTGTCCTCCGGGTTGCGCACCGGGCCGCTGAAGTCGTTGCAGCGGTTGGGGTGCAGTGTGGCGGTCAGGGTGACAGGTTTCAGGTATTGCCGATATGATTTGAGTCAAACGTGGGGTAGATGCGGGACTTCGCGTTGAAGCGCGAGAGCGAAACGGGCTTGGCAGCTTCGGTGCTATTCGGACCCGGCAAATAGCTAGTGTATTCGCCTGAAGCCCTAACTCGGCAAATACTCATCGCTCCACGAGGTGCTCAGCCCGCCCGAGCCAAGCATCTTGTCGATCGCCGACTGGCTATAGCCCAACTCTTCGAGGATCGCGCAGGTGGAGGCGCCGAATTTCTCGGCGGGCGCGACCGCGTAGACCTTTCCACGTGCGGGGCGCACGGCGTAGGGATCCAGCTGCACGACCTCATGCCCCGAGGGATGATCGGAATAGGTCGAGAAAGAATAGCTGCCGTTCGAGATGCCGGGGTCGCCATCGGCGGGCCGTTCGTTCAGGGCGCGCAGGGCGTCGATATTCTCGCAGATCGCAACACCGATATCGGCGGCGCGCAGGCGCGTGGCCCATTCGGTTGCGGGCTGGGTCTGAAAGGCGGTTGCAAGATAGGCCGCGCGGTCCTCAAGCGGTGTGTCGGGCAGATCCTCCAGCCCCTCGACATCGCGGAAGCGGGGCAGGTCGGCCTCGTAGGCGCACAGAAGAATATGGCGGCCCGAAGCGGTGGAATAGAAGCGCGAGAGGTCATCCCAACCGCTGACCTCTGGGCCGGACGGCTCATCAAACAGACCGCGACCTTTGTAATCGTAGGCAAACGGCACCTGCAAAAGCCCGGCATTCGCGGAAAGCGACGTGCGCCCGCGCCCGATGCGCCCGTGCCGGTATTTCTGGTACAGCGCGGCGGCGACGGACAACGCGCCGCCAAAGCCGCACATCACGTCGATCGTGCCGACATGTGCATGCTCTTCGGGCCGGTCCATCGCGCCGCCGAAACGGGTCATGATGCCGGTCGCGGCCTGCACAAGATCGTCATAGCCGATATAGTCGGTGCGCACGCCGCGATTGACGCCGGAAAAGCAATCGAGCTTGCAGAAGATCGCGTCGGGGTTCAGCTTGCGCAGACTTTCGGCATCCAGCCCCATGCGCCGGATCTGCCCGTCGGGCGCGTTCCAGACGATGACATCGACCGATTTCACAAGATCTTCAAAGACCTGCCGCCCGTGCCGCGATTTCATGTCCGCCAAGATCGACCGCTTGCCGCGCATCTGGGACATGCCGTAGATCACCGTGTTCCAGCTGTCATACAGCGGCTCTGCCGGATCGAGCTTGATGACCTCGGCGCCGAAACGCGCCAGATAGCTGGCCGAATGCGGACCCGCGATCACGTTGCACAGATCGAGGATGCGCACGCCGGTCAGCCAGGCCTCCTGATCGTTGTAGTCCGTCGCCTCGGGGATTTCGGTGCGCAGCTTCTTCAGGATCGCCAGCGCCTCGCGCATCTCGACCCAGCGGCGGGGTTCAGGGCGCAGCGCCTCTTCGCCGCTTTCCTCCATCCAGACAACGGGGCCGGGCATCGTCATCTCTCCATACACAGGATCCCAGACGTCGATCATCAGGCCCGCGGCCTCGGCGTATTCGTCGTTGATCCATTCCTGAAGCCAAAGCTGCGGGCCGCCGGGGATGCCTGCGCGCCCGAAGAGCTTGACCCATTCGCGCGCAGTGCGGGTCATGAAAACCTCTTTCATGCGCGCCGCCAGATGGTCCGCCCAGTCTTTCGGCATTGGGTAGACGCCCAGCGAGACATGGCTCGACCAGGTGTCATAGGGCCGGTAGGTGTCTTCTTCCGAGGTCAGCCCGTCCGAGACCATTTCGTCATAGATACCCAGAACCTCTAGGCAGCGCTTGGCGTGGTACTTGTGACTGGGGCAGACGACATAAAACATGCGTCCGTCCTTGCACATGTAGCTGCGGAAAAACGGGTCCAGAAGCTCTTGCAGCTCTTCGTAAGAGATGTTCATCGGCAGGCCCTCGATCCGCCGGCGCTCGATCTCTTTCTCGCGCTGGGTGAGGTAGCGTTCGGGTATGTCCGCGACCTTGATCGAGTTGTAGCACAGGCCTTCCATAACGGCGGCCGCCAGCGGCACTTCGACATGATCGCCGCGCCCGGTAATCTGCCGTGATTGCAGCGCCAGAACGGTGGCCGAGGCGGCAATCTGCGCGGCATAGGCCGACGCAAGAGGCAGGGGCGAGAAGGACGGGTTGATCCCCATCAGCACGCGGTTGAGGCCCATATCGGTGAAGACGCCCGAACTTGCCGCGACGACGCTTTCGAACGCCCGCTGTTCGCGCCGTTCCAGATCGTTCGAGGCAAAGCCGGGGATCGACAGCGTCACCAGTTCGGGCCGCTCTTCGCGCATCTTTGCATAGTCGAGCCCGAGCGCCGCCAGCCTGCCGGGCCGGAAATTCTCGATCACGATATCGGCCTCGGCACACAGCGCACGTGCATCCGCCAGCCCGTCCTCGGTCTTCAGGTCCAGCGTCACGATCACCTTGTTGCGATTCAGTGCGGCGTTGGCCGGGCTGTCCCACATCGCGCCCTGCGGCGGGTCGATCTTGACCACCGTGGCCCCCAGATCGCCCAGAAGCATCCCGACAGCGGGACCGGCGATATACTGGCCGAAATCCACGACCTTCACGCCGCTTAGCGGCAGCTTGGAAAACGTCTCGCGCATTGTCTGTCTCCTAATGCGGGGTCACAGCCCCGCGCGCATCCAGCTTGCCGCTTTTTCGGCGATCATAAGGGTCGGTGAATTGGTGTTGCCGCTCGTGATCTCGGGCATCACGGACGCATCCACGACACGCAGGCCCTTGACCCCCTTCATCCGTAGATGCGGATCAAGCGGCGCGGTGTCATCATCGGCGCGGCCCATTTTCACGGTGCCTACGGGGTGGAAGATCGTGTTCGCGATATCGCCCGCCAGCTTGGCGAGTTCCGCGTCCGTCTGATACTGCACGCCCGGCTTGAATTCCTCGGGCGTGTATCCCTCCATCGCGGGCTGGGCCATGATCTTGCGCACTTGCCGCAGGCTGTCAGCGGCGACCTTCCGGTCTTCTTCCGTGTCGAGGTAATTGGGCGAAATCTTCGGCGCCGCGCGGAAATCGGGCGACCCGATCCGAACATGACCGCGCGAGGTGGGGTTGAGGTTGCAGACCGACACCGTGATCGCCGGGAAGGCGTGCAAGGGCTCTCCGAACGCATCGAGGCTGAGCGGCTGGACATGGTATTCAAGGTTTGCATGCGGGCGGTCCGGGTCGGACCGGGTGAACGCGCCAAGCTGGCTGGGCGCCATGCTCATCGGGCCGGACCGTTTGACCGCGTATTCCATCCCGATCATTGCCTTGCCGAACAGCGTCGAGGCCAGCGCGTTCAGCGTCTTGGTGCCCTTCACCTTGAACACGGCGCGGATTTGCAGGTGGTCCTGCAGGTTCTCGCCCACATGCGGGGCGTCGAGGGTCACGTCGATGCCGTGCTCGCGCAGAAGGCCAGCAGGTCCGATGCCCGACAAATGCAGGATCTGCGGCGTGTTCACCGCGCCTGCGGAAAGGACGACCTCGTGCGCCGCATGGACCGTCACCGATTGCCCGGCGCGGTTCACCACGACCCCGGCGCAGCGCAGGCCATTCTCGCGGTCGAAGATCAGTCGCTCAGCCTGCGCTTCGGTCCAGACGGTCAGGTTCTTGCGGCCCTTTGCCGGGCGCAGAAAGGCCTTCGACGTGTTCCAGCGCCAGCCAGAGCGTTGATTGACGTCGAAATATCCCACGCCCGCATTATCGCCGGTGTTGAAATCGTCGGTCTTCTCGATCCCGATCTCGGCGGCGGCATCGGCGAAACTGTCGAGCACATCCCAGCGCAGGCGCTGCTTTTCCACGCGCCATTCGCCGCCATGGCCGTGCAGATCGGAAAACCGAGCGTTATCGCCCGTCTTGGGATCGGCGCCATCGTCCAGCTTGTAGTGATCCTCGTGCCGCTTGAAATCGGGAAGGCTATTGTCCCAGCTCCAGGCCTCTTCGCCCGTCAGCTTTGCCCAGTTGTCATAATCGCGCGCCTGACCGCGCATGTAGATCATGCCGTTGATCGACGAACAGCCGCCCAGCGTCTTGCCGCGCGGATAGCGCAGTTTGCGGCCATTCAGACCCTTGTCCGCCTCGGTTTCATACAGCCAATCGGCGCGTGGATTGCCGATGCAATAGAGGTATCCGACAGGAATATGGATCCACGGGTAATTGTCGCGTTTGCCCGCCTCAAGCAGTAGGACACGCGTGTCGGGATCGGCGCTGAGGCGATTGGCCAGCAGGCATCCCGCCGTCCCGGCCCCGATCACGACATAATCGAAACGCATGTCATCCGACATCAGATCCTCCCATCCCCGTTCCAAGGGTGCTAGCGGGCCAGATTTGAAAATTCCAATGACGTTTCCCACTGAATGATATTAGAATCCGTTATATGAGCCGCTTTTCGAATATCAACGAACTCCACGCCTTCGCCATGGTCGCGCGCGAGGGGAGCGTGTCGCGCGCCGCCGAGATCCTGAACCTGACACAGCCCGCCGTCAGCCAGCAGATCAAGCGCCTTGCACGCGAGACCGGCATGACCCTGTTCGAGCGCACCGGAAGCGGGCTGCGCCTGACGCAGGACGGCGCGGCGCTTTTGGGCAAGGTCGAGGGCGTTCTGGCCGCGATGGAGGATTTTCGCCGCAGCGCCCGCAAACGCAGCGGGCAGGTCAGCGGGACACTGAAGATCGGCACGATCGTCGATCCCGATTTCATCCGCCTCGGGCCTCTATTGCGACGTTTGCGCGCCGAGTACCCCCAGATCACGACTGAACTCAGCCATGCGGTCAGCGGTGATATCCTGACCCGCCTTATGCGCGGCCAGATCGACGCCGGGTTCTTTCTTGGCGCGCCGGACCAGTCCGTGATCGCCGGGGACGAAGCGATCCACGCTACACCGCTCGCCGATTTTTCCTACCGTGTGATCGCGCCCGCAGGCTGGCAGGGCCGGGTCGAGGGCGCGGGCTGGGCAGAACTTGCGGCCCTGCCATGGATCGGCACGCCGACGGCATCCTCGCATCACGGGTTGCTCTCGGATGTCTTCGCCCGCCACGGGGCCGCGCAGAACGTGGTCGCCAAGGTGGATCAGGAAGCATCCATGCTGGAAATGGTGCGCGCGGGCATCGGGCTAAGCCTGTGCCGCGAATCCATCGCGCTGCATGAGCGTCAGACGAACGGGCTTGCCGTCAGCGATGTCGCGGCGCTGCCCGCAAGGCTGAATTTCCTGACGCTGGACCGGCATCTGGGCCGGCCCACCGTTCAGGCGCTGATGCAGGTGCTTGGGCAGACCTGGGCGGCCGGTTAGGAGGCCAAGGTCACCAGCGCGTGCCGCTTCTTGCCCGCGCTCAGCTTGATCGGCTCGGCCAGATCCGCGGCGCCAATCATCAGCCCCGCATCGGTCAGCGGCGCGTCGTTCATCCGCGCCCCATTATCCGCGATCAGGCGCTTTGCCTCCTTGCCGGTCTTCGCAAGCCCCGAACGGGTGATGAGCTGAACAATGGAGATTCCGTCGCCGATCTCGCCCCGCGTCAGCGCAAGCGTCGGCAGATCATCCCCGACACCGCCTCTCTCAAAGACCTCGCGCGCCGTCGCCTCAGCCGCCGCTGCCGCGTCCGCCCCGTGGCACAGGGTCGTCACCGCATTGGCCAGCACGATTTTGGCGTCGTTGATCTCGGACCCGCCAAGCGCGCCAAGGCGCTCGCATTCATCCACCGGAATCTCGGTGTACAGCTTCAGGAAACGGCCCACATCGGCATCGGTCGTATTGCGCCAGAACTGCCAGAACTCATAGGGCGCCAGCATATCCGCGTTCAGCCAGATTGCGCCGCCCTGCGACTTGCCCATCTTGCGCCCGTCAGAGGTGGTCAGAAGCGGTGTGGTAAGGCCATAGATGTCGTGATCGAGAACGCGGCGCGTCAGGTCGATCCCGTTGACGATGTTGCCCCACTGGTCCGACCCGCCCATCTGCACCAGGCAGCCATAGCGGCGGTTCAGTTCAAGGAAATCATAGGCCTGCAGGATCATGTAGTTGAATTCAAGAAAGCTCAGCGACTGTTCGCGGTCGAGGCGCGATTTCACGGATTCAAAGGACAGCATCCGGTTGACCGAGAAGTGCCGCCCGATATCGCGCAGAAATTCAAGGTAGTTCAGACCGTCCAGCCATTCGGCGTTGTTCAGCATCAGTGCGTCGGTGGCACCGTCGCCGTAGTCGAGATACTTGGCGAAGACCTGCTTCATTCCGTCGATATTGGCGTCGATCTGGGCGGGCGTCAGCAGCGGGCGTTCATCGGCGCGGAACGACGGATCGCCCACCTTGGTGGTGCCGCCGCCCATCAGCGTGATCGGCTTGTGCCCGGTCTTTTGCAGCCAGCGCAGCAGCATCACGTTCATCAGATGGCCCACATGCAGCGACGCCGCCGTCGCGTCATAGCCGATATAGCCTGGCACAACCCCTGCAATCAGCGCGTCATCGAGGGCCTGATAATCGGTGCAATCGGCAAGAAAGCCGCGCGTCATCATCACGTCCAGAAAGTCTGATTTCGGGTGGTAAGTCATCTGGCTTCGGTCCAATCATGGGGTAACGGTGCGTCTATAGCGCCGGGCCGGGATGAGGGAAAGCGATGAAGGCGAAAGGTCCGATCTGGGCGCTGGGAACGATGTCCGGCACGTCTCTGGACGGCGTCGATGCCGCGATGATCCTCACCGATGGCGAGACGATCAGCGATTTCGGCCCCAGCGAATACCGCCCCTATTCTGACGCCGAACGCGAGGTGCTGCGCGCCGCCTTGGGCCGCTGGCCGGGCGAAGAGGGTGTTGCCGAGGCCGCCGACATCGTCAACCTTGCCCATGCCGAGATCCTCGCGCGCTTCGACGGGGCGGATGTCGTCGGCTTTCACGGCCAGACGCTTGCGCACGAACCGCCCCGCCGCCGCACTCATCAGGCGGGCGATGGCGCGCTTCTGGCCGAAGCGCTGGGCCTGCCGGTCGTATGGAATTTCCGCGAGGCGGATGTCGCGCTGGGCGGGCAGGGCGCGCCGCTTGCGCCCTTTTATCACCACGCGCTTGCCCGCCGGATAAAGGCCGAACGGCCTGTCGCGTTTCTCAACCTCGGCGGGGTCGGCAACCTGACCTGGACCGACCCGCGCATCGAGCGCCCGTCCAAGGCCTGCCTCGCCTTCGACACCGGCCCCGCGAACGCGCCCCTCGACGACATGATCCGCGCCCGGCTGGGCAAAAGCCATGACGAGGGCGGCGCTCTTGCCGCTGCCGGAACCCCTGATGAGGCAATTCTGGCGCGTTTTCTCGCCGATCCCTATTTCGCGACGCGCCCGCCGAAGTCTCTGGATCGAAACGCATTTTCATCGCTCATCGCAGCGGTCGAGGGGCTATCGGACGCCGACGCGGCCGCAACGCTCGCTGGGGCGGTCGTCAGGTCGGTCCTGCGGGGGTTCGATCATTGTCCAGAGCGGCCCGCCGCGCTGTTCGTCACCGGGGGCGGACGCCGGAACGGGGCGATCATGAAGGGTCTTGCCGAGGGCGCGGGCATCCCGGTCGCCCCCGTCGAAGAGGCCGGGTTCGACGGCGACATGCTCGAGGCGCAGGCCTTCGCCTATCTCGCCGTCCGCGTCGCGCGCGGCCTGCCCACCAGCGCGCCCGGCACCACGGGCGTGAGCGCCTCCATCGGCGGCGGTATCGTGTCGAAACCGGGGTAGATATTGGTTCCACCTCGTTCATCGCCTCGGGCATTCATACCGGCGAGTTGACTAAGGAATATCAAACCCCGGCGGCGCAAGCTCGAACCCGTCGAATTCGAACCCCGGCGACACTGTGCAGCCAACCAGCGTATATCCCCCGGTGCTCTCGGCCGCCTGCCACCAGCCGGGTGGCACCATCAGCTGCGGGCGCGCGCCGCTCGTCAGGTCGGGTCCAAGAAGACCATGTCGCGCAGGTCCCTCGGCGCTTTCGGCCATGGACAGGCGCAATGGCGCGCCCGCATAAAAATGCCAGCACTCGGCGGCATCGACGCGGTGCCAATGACTGCGCTCTCCGGCCTTCAGCAGAAAATAGATCGCTGTTCCGCTCGCCCGCGTGCCCGCCTCGGCCTCTGCCCGCCAGGTCTCCGCGTACCAGCCGCCCTCGGGATGGGGCGAGAGCCCCAGCGTCTCGATGATCTCATCTGCCGTCATGCCATCTGCCGTGCCAGTGTTTCGAAATCCGGTGCAACCTGGTCCCAGTCGCCGGTCGGGTGCAAATCCGTCGTCTGCCCCGTTCCATGCTCTGTCGCCCGCAGCACGAACGCCGTCGCCAGCCCCTCGGCCTGCGCGGCGTGCAGATCGTCGTTATGCGCGGCGACCATCATCACCTCGCCCGGATCAAGCCGCAGCGCGGCGCAGGATGCGCGATAAACTTCGGGCTTCGGCTTGTAATCGTGGGCAATTTCGGCCCCGAGGATGCAATCCCACGGCAGGGTGCCATAGCGCGCCAGTCGTGCCATCAGCGCGATGGACCCGTTGGAACAGGGCGAGATCAGCCCGATCTCGCGCAAGCTGTGCAGCCCCGGCACGACATCCGGCCAGGGATCAAGCTTTTCCCATGCCCGGTTCAGCGCCGCCGGATCGGGGATCGAAGCGCCGAACCGATCCGCCACGATCATCAGGTTCTCCAGATGCAGATCGTCGAGAGCCACATACCCCCGCCCGCCGGTTCGGATCCGTTCCATCGCGGGCTGGTATTCGCCGCGCCAGGCATCGGCGAAGGCGGTGGCGTCCACGTCGGGCAGCACCGCCGCCACCTCGCGCGCAACAGAGCTTCGCCAATCGACACAGGTGCCGAACACATCGAAAATGAGAGCCTTGATCGTCATCCCCGCAGACTGACCGCAGACCGGCGCGGGGACAAGGCTTTCGCGGAACTTGCCCGCGCTGATGCGCGTTCCCTGACTGAACCAACCCTTTTTGAAAGGAATTTATTCCATGCGCTCCGCCCTTGTTCTTTCCGCTCTTCTGATGAGCACCGCCCCCGTTTACGCCGCCAGCCATACCACCGAAGGCGAAGACGCTGCGGGAACCGATATGGAAACCACGTCCGAGACCAGCATGGACAGCACGCCTTTGACGGAAACCATGCTGTCCGCCAGCACGGTCGAGGATGCCGAGGTCTATTCGCTCGGTGATGCCTATGACGCCAACCTGTGGGAATCGAACGAACCCTTCGGTCCGATCACCGCAGACTGGGCCGATATCGGTGATGTCGAAGACCTCATCATCAACGCGTCCGGCCAGGTGCTTGGCGTGACCGTCGATATCGGCGGCTTTCTCGGCATGGGTGAGAACACCGTTCTGATCCCCCTCGAAGACGTGCGTCTCGTCCAGAACCCCGACGACAGCGCAATCTACGTCGTCACCCGGATGAGCCGGTCCGCGCTGGAAGAGGCCGAAGAGGTCGAAGGCGTGATCCACGCGGACTGATCGGTATGACACTCGAGACTGAAAAGGGGGCCCGTGCGGCCCCCTTTGCGTTTAGTAATTCTCGTTAACCCCTAATTGAGGTTACCGATAATGAACGCTTAAGGCCCAAAGTTACCGCGAAAGACCAAACATCGAAGCCCAATTCTCTGCGGTCATTCCCTTGCGATAGTCCCGTTGCATCTCGGCATCCAAGAGTTCAACCAGAAGTCGGTTCTCAAGCCAGACTTCCACGCACTCGAATGGGCCACGATTGCAAATACGTGCGATCCAGCCGTTGTCCGCGGCAAGGGAGATGATTTCCGAGCGGTCGAGTGTCGCGCACAACGCTGCATGCACGAATGTCGTGCTAGCCTCTCGGGCCTTGATTTCGCAGGAAATTTGTTCCGCCCCGGCTTCCAACACATGCGTCGTGGGATAGACCTCAATCGCTGTGCCATCATCTTGCTCCGTGAATGCAATCCAGCAATCGGGAAACGGCGGAAAAGGCATCGCCAAGCCGCCCATGACGTGAGCGAGGAAGGCCGCCACATCTTCAGGAGCGTCAGCGTTGATAGAAAGATGCAGAAGGCTCATGAACAGATACTATGATCGTTTATGGACCGGCAGAAAAGTCCCGCATAGCCGACATGCGCACCCAGCGGCCCAAGCTGTCTTCGCAAACTGGCGGTACGTCGGGTAATTGAAACAGGACGACGCTCCTCCCGGCGCTC
>CBFIJK010000044.1:0-29370 GCA_965662745.1 uncultured Paracoccaceae bacterium | reverse complement strand
CGACCGACGCATGAAAAGCAGTTCGCCTATGTCTTATCTGAAAATTGACAAATGGTGCCCGGGGGCGGAATCGAACCACCGACACGAGGATTTTCAATCCACTGCTCTACCCCTGAGCTACCCGGGCACGGGTGAGCGTCGAACGCTCGGGTTTGGGTGGTTTAGTCGCGGCTCAAGGCGGTGTCCAGAGGGGTTTTGCGGGTTTTTCAATGGCGCGGGCTTGGTGGCGTTTGATCGCCGTCTCCGTCCTCATTCATACTCTCATCATCCTCGGCCGGGATGGCGTAGCTGCCAGTGATCCAGCGCCCCAGATCGACATCGGCGCAGCGGCGCGAGCAGAAGGGTCGGTAGTCCGGGACGGTTTCTCTCTTGCAGATCGGGCAGCGGCTCATATCGCGTCCTTCAAAGGATAGCGTTCGCGTTTGCGTTGCAGCTCCACAGGGCCCATGGCGGTCCAGCCGACGATATTGGTCTCGACGGCGTCGCGGCGGAAGGCAGCGGCCATGGCCTGGTCGATCTGCTTGCGTTGGCCTTTCGGGGCAGGGGCCATATCAATGACCACTTGTCCGCCAAGGCCGCGGCACCGCAGTTGGCGCGGAAGCTCGCGCGCGACGGCAAGGCAGGTCTTGAGGCCCGTCGCGGGGGAGCTGTCGGCGCCGGTATTCACGTCGACGGCGACGAAGGCCCGGGTTGGCTCGATCACCAGATCGGCGCCACCGGAAAGGGGGCAGTCGGCGTTCAGAAATCCGTCGATGGCGTCGAGCACGCCATGATCGGCGAAGCTGCCCGGTTTGTCAGCCAGAAGGTCTGGCGTCTCCCAATCGCGCCAGGCCAGTTCGTGTGGATCCGGGCCGTCGAGCAGATGTTCGGGCTGCGCGCCCGCCCCATCGGCGAGGACCGCCTCGGCCGTCTCGCGCATGGTGGCAAGATCGCCTGCAACGATGTCGTCCGCGACGCCTTCGGCCTGAGACCGGACAATCGCGCCAGCGGCAAAGCCGTCCATCACGTCATCGGCCAGCACTTTCAGGCGAATGCGTTCTTCATCCTCGCGAATGCGGCGCGAGATATTGAGGCCCGGCGCATTCGGGGTGACGATGGAATAGCGGCTCTTGAACAGAAGCCGCGCGGTCAGAGGGACCGCCTTGCCGGGATCGGCGTAGCCGGACACCTGAACAAGGACTGGATCGCCGGGGGCGAGGCCCTTGGCGTCGCGCAGATAGCCGGTCGCGCCATTGGGCAATCGCACGATCAGAGCACCGAGGCCCTTGAGCGGTCGGTCGGCGATGGCACGGAAGACTGTGCCGGGCACGGGGACGGCGCCCGCCTCGGGCGCGGCGATCAGGTCTTCGACCCGGCCATCTATAATGAGGGCGGCGAAAGGGCGGCCCTTGATCCGGTCGAGCGCGACGATGGATCCCTTCATGTCGCCTGTCCCGGAACCGTAAGGCCAGCGGCCTGCAAAAGCTGCGCGGTTTCATGGACGGGCAGGCCGACAACACCGGTGTAGCTGCCCTGTATCCACGGGATGAACGCACCGGCAGGTCCTTGAATGGCGTAGCCGCCCGCCTTGCCCTGCCAGTCGCCGGTGGCGAGATACGCGGCGATCTCGGCGTCCGACAGGACCTTCATCTTGACGATGGTCACGATATCCCGCTCCCAGACCCGATCCGGTGTGCGCACGGCAACTGCTGTCACGACGCGGTGGCGGCGCCCCGAAAGGCCGCGCAAAAAGGCTTTAGCCTCTTTGGCGTCCCCCGGTTTGCCCAGAATGCGCCGCCCAAGCGCAACTGTTGTATCCGCGCAGAGGATCACCTCATTCGGGGCAGGGGGCAACGCGTCCGACTTGCCGCGCGCGATGCGGCGGCAATAGTCGCGGGGCAATTCGCCTTTCTGGGGCGTCTCATCAATATCCGGCGCGCGAATTTCGTCCGGGACAAGGCCAAGCTGAAGCAAAAGCTCTCGTCTGCGCGGACTGCCAGAGCCAAGGATCAGGCGCAGGTGCGCCGGGCTCTCGCCAGTGCCGCTCAAGGCTTACTTGAAGCGGTAGTTGATCCGACCCTTGGTCAGATCGTAGGGGGTCATTTCCACCTGAACCTTGTCGCCCGCGAGGACGCGGATTCGGTTCTTTCGCATCTTGCCTGCCGTGTGCGCGATGATCTCATGGCCGTTTTCAAGCTCGACCCGGAATGTCGCGTTGGGCAGGAGTTCCTTAACGACGCCGGGAAATTCGAGCATTTCTTCCTTGGCCATGGTCACTCCGTTGTTGCACAACCCGGCCAAACCGCCGGGATGCGCCTAGATGCGCCCATTTCCCACGATTTTCAAGGCTCTTCACGCCAAAGCGTCACGTAATTAACCGTTGAGAGACGTGTGTCCTGTTCCGGCCAATGCGCTCGGTTCAGAACCTGCCCGTCGAGGCGTACGTCTTTGATGGCGCGGTCCGGCAGATCGGCATAGGTCCAGCCCGGGATATTGAGCGTGCCTTCGGCAAGGATGCCGTTCTCGGGAAACCAGCGGTCGGGTGGGCCGAAAATGGCGGCGGCGCCGATATTCTCGTCGACAGCGGGGCACCAGGGGGCCGCGCCGACTGTTGGGGATTGGATGACGACGCATTGCCCTTCGAGCGCGCGAGCGCGGGCCGAGATGCGCACGCGGTGAAACCCGGCCAGCGTATCCGTGCAGGACGGGACCAGCAGGATATCGACCCCGGCCTCGATCAGCGCGCGGGCAAGCCGCGGAAATTCGCTGTCATAGCAGATGAGAACGCCGATCTTGCCGAGGGCTGTTTCAAACACGGTCAGCGGGTCACCGCCCGAGATCGACCAGATGTCCCTCTCGAACCGGGTCATGATCTGCTTGTCCTGATGTGCCATGCCCTGGGGCGTGAAAAGCCGCGCGCGGTTGACAAAGCCGCCCTCGTGATCGACGGGCGCGCTGGCTGCCAGGATTGTCACGCCATGCTTGCGCGCCAGCTGCGCGTGCAGCGCGTCGGCCTTCGGCACAAGTCCAGCGACCAGATGCAACGCGGCGCCCAGATCGCCCGCGACCTCGAGCCCGCCAAGTGCAGACAGTTCCATTGCGCCATATTCTGGGAAGACCAGCAGATCCGCACCTTGATACGCGGCGTCCGAAACCCAGCGCGACAGCTTGGCCTCGTAGCTCGTCCAGTCGTCGTGCCATTCGATCGGGTATGCCGCCGCCGCGATGCGCATCAGAGTGCCCGGATCCAGAATTGCAGAGGTTTCTTGGTCTCTTCGGCATCGCCGTGATCGCGCCAGGAGAATTCGGCGACCGCGCCGTCCAGCTTTTCATAGCCGCGTTTGCGCCAGAACGGATCAAGCGGCGCGTAGTCTTCTGGCCGGTCCGGGTGGTACTTAGGCCGGATCACCGCGCAAAAGGCGTTATGCCTCGCCCCAAGCTTGCGCGCATGCGCTTCGCGCCTGTCAAAGAAGGCATGGCCCGCGCCCCGGCCGCGATACTCGGGCAAGAGCACGCTTTCGGCGCAGTAGAACACGTCGTTCAGATCGTATCCTGTACCATCGAACGCCTTTGCAAAATCTTCCTCATGGTCCGTCATCGGCGTGCCCGTCGCTGCGCCGACAAGCCGGTCCCCGTCAAACGCCCCGACCACGACCGCGCCCGCGCTGTCGCGATAGGTCCGCAGGTATCGCCGTTCGTAATCAAGATCGCCGTCATAGAGATAGGGAAACTCGGCAAACACCTTGATCCGAAGCGCCGCCAGGTCGTCGATCACCGGCTCGACCGCGTCCCCCGTAAGCGTCTCGAACCGCAGGCTCATGACACCTGCTGCCGCCAGTCATCCAGGTTATAATAGGTTGTCACCCGTGTGATCAGCCCGTCCTTCAGCGTAAAGAACGACCCGGCGGGCAGGCGGTATTCCTGTCCAGTCGCCTCGGGCAAGCCGTCATCGGTTTCGAGATATGTGCCATTCACCACGTACTCGGCCGCCGCGCGCGTGCCATCCTCGGCTGTGAAGATCACCATGTCGGTCAGGGTTTCACGGTAGCATTTGGACATGTGATCACAAAACGCGCGAAACTTGTCCTTGCCGCGCCGGATTTTTCCCTCGTTCACGTGATGGGCCACGTCTTCGTCCAAAAGCGCGATCATCCCGTCGGTATCGCCTGTGTTGAAGGCGTCAAAATAGTGCCGGATCGTTTCTTCGCTCATGTATCTTCATCCTCTACCGGGGGGCCAAACCGCGCGATCATCCGGTCGTGGATCATCTGCCGGGTCTTTCGATAGGCGTCGAGCTTTTCCTCGCGCTTCTCGCCAAGCCCCGCCGGGTCGAGGATCGGCCAATATTCCACATCAAGATGATAGTAGCGTGTTAGTTCCAACGCCTGACGCTGCGCGGCGGGCGACAGCGCAACGATCAGGTCGAAGGACGACAGGTCGTCCCCCCATTCCTGCATTTCTTCAAAGCTGCGGGACCGGTGCCGCGCGAGTTCAATCCCGACCTCGTTGCACACGGCCACGGTAAAGCCGTCGATATCGCGGTCATGGAACACGCCCGCCGACTGGACATAGGCGGCGTGGCCATAAAGCTGTTTCATCATGCCCTCGGCCATGGGCGAGCGGACGGAATTGTGATCGCAGCAGAACAGCACGGAAGAGGGGATATCCGTGACCACCTCTGTCACCCGCCCCAGTGCAGAACGCAGATCAGCGTGAAGAGGCGGCGGGCGGTATCGGTGTCGATCTCGGCCTTGCCGTTCAGGCGTTCCTGCAGGATGCGTGCGCCTTCGTTGTGAATGCCGCGCCGGGCCATGTCGATCGCCTCGATCTGGCTGGGCGGCAACTTTTTCACCGCGTCGAAATAGCTTTCGCAGATCTGGAAGTAATCCTTGACCGCCTGCTTGAACGGACCGAGCGATAGATGGAACTGCGCAACTTCCGCCGCGTCTTCATCCTTGACGTCGAAGACCAGCCGCCGCTCGCGGATCCCAAGCCCAAGATGGAACGGCCCTGCGGGCGCGGGATGCCCGTCGCGGCCCGGCACCGTAAAGCTGTTGTCTTCCAGAAGGTCGAAGATCGCGACCTTGCGTTCCTGGTCGATCTCGGCTGTGGGCGGCGGCAAGCCTGCATCGTCGAGGTTGATCTTTGTGATCTTGCCCATGGCGTCAGTCCTCGGCGTTGAGCGCGTCAAGCCGGGCGCGGATGGACAGGCCATGCGCCTCGAGACTTTCGCTATTGGCAAGCGTTTCCCCAGCCGGTCCGATGGCCTTCAGCGCCTCGGGCGTCATCTGCGACAGAGTCGTGCGCTTGACGAAGTCCATGACTGACAGGCCTGACGAGAACCGGGCAGAGCGCGCGGTCGGCAGAACGTGGTTTGGCCCGCCGATATAGTCGCCTATGGCTTCGGGCGTATATTGACCGATGAAGATCGCGCCGGCGTGCCGGATGATGCCTGCGAGCTCCTCGGCCTCGGCGGTGCAGATCTCAAGGTGCTCGGGCGCGATCATGTCGCTGATCACCGCCGCTTCGCCCATGTTTTCGACCGTGATGACGGCGCCGAAATCTTCCCAGCTCTTGCCCGCGATATCCCGGCGTTCCAGCGTTTCCAGCCGTTTCGCGACGGCGCGCGCGACTTCGAACCCGAAATCGGCATCGTCGGTCACAAGGATCGACTGGGCGCTTTCGTCATGTTCGGCCTGCGACAGAAGATCGACGGCGATCCAATCGGGATCGTTCATCGAATCCGCGATCACGAGGATTTCCGATGGCCCCGCGATCATGTCGATGCCAACGCGCCCGAAGACCCGGCGCTTGGCGGCGGCGACAAAGGCATTGCCCGGCCCCGTGATCTTGTCGACGGGCTGGATGGTTTCGGTGCCATAAGCCATCGCCGCAATCGCCTGCGCACCGCCGATGCGGTAGACGGTATCAACCCCCGACAGACGCGCGGCCAGAAGGACCAGCGGATTGACCTTGCCGCCCGGCGTGGGCGCACACATCACCAGCCGCTCGACCCCTGCTACCTGCGCCGGAACCGCGTTCATCAGCATAGAGGACGGATAGGATGCAAGGCCGCCGGGCACGTAGAGCCCCGCCGCGCCTACAGCCGTCCAGCGCCAGCCAAGACGCGCGCCGATCTCGTCGGTCCACATCGCGTCTTCGGGCATCTGGCGTTCGTGATAGGCGCGGATGCGTTTCGCGGCGAGTTCCAGCGCGTCCCGCTCATCGGGAAAGACCATATCGCATTGTGAGTCGATCTCGTCCTGGGTGAAGGCGAGCGTATCCGGCGTCAGATCGAGCTTGTCGAACTTCGATGTCAGCTCGATCACCGCTGCATCTCCGCGGGCGCGAACATCTGCGATGATCGCGGCGACGGTATCATCCACGTCAACGGAATCCTCGCGCTTCATCGACAGAAGC
Source organism: uncultured Paracoccaceae bacterium (assembly GCA_965662745.1). Taxonomy (GTDB): domain Bacteria; phylum Pseudomonadota; class Alphaproteobacteria; order Rhodobacterales; family Rhodobacteraceae; genus Anianibacter. The sequence continues at coordinate 22,971 of CBFIJK010000044.1, read as the reverse complement.
GCGTTGAACCGATCCGCGAAATCATCATCTGCGGTGTTCAGGAACTGGGGCATTTGCGCTTACTCCGGGTGCGTCGGGCGGGCCTTGGACGGGGCAAGATAGGGGCGGGTCACATCGCGGAGCATCACCTCGAGCGCTTCGACCTCAAGGGCGATTGCGCCGTCCCCTGCAAGGGTCATGAGAACCGTGCCTGTGCCATCCTCGCCCGGCTCGAACACGATCGACAGAAGCGAGAGGATCGTATCGCCATCCTCGCGGTCGATACCTGAAGATCGGACCTTCAGCACATCCTCGACCGATAGCACGGTTTGCACCCGCTCGAATTCGCGGGACCGGCGTTCAGCCTTGGGCGCGTCTTCCCAGCGGAACCGGTTCAAGAGCAACGCAAAGCGCCGTTCCTTCGCCAGCCAGCGCATTTCGGTTGCGGGAAACACCGCGTCCTGCGCCAAGCTGGAGATGACCTGCAGGTCTTCGGCATCCAGCGCCCTTAGACGCAGGGGCGTTTCGGCGCCGTCCTCAAATCGAGCGTCTTCACTCATCCGTCGCTCAACCTTTCAATCCGGGCCCCGCAGGCCGACAGTTTGTCCTCGACGCTCTCATAGCCGCGGTCAAGGTGATAGACCCGGCTGACGACCGTTTCGCCCTCGGCGGCAAGCCCCGCAAGGATCAGCGACACGCTGGCGCGCAGATCGGTGGCCATCACCGGTGCGCCTTTGAGCCGCTCGACCCCATGCACCTTTGCTGTGCCGCCCTGAACGTCAATACGCGCGCCCATGCGGGTAAGTTCCGGAGCATGCATGAACCTGTTCTCGAAAATCGTTTCTTCCAGCGTGCTGATCCCCTCTGCCGTGCAGAGAAGCGCCATGATCTGAGCCTGAAGATCGGTTGGAAAGCCGGGGAAGGGTTCGGTCGTGACATCGACGGCGCGCACACGGTTGTCACCGCGCGAGGCCTTCAGGCCGCGATCCGTCTCGGTGATCTCGACACCCGCCTGTTCCAGCTTGTCGGCAAAGGCCGCGACAAGATCACGGGTGCCGCCAAGACATTCGACCTCGCCGCCCGCTATGGCAGGGGCCAGAAGGTAGGTTCCAAGTTCGATCCGGTCAGTCACAACCGGATGGGTTGCGCCGCTAAGGCTTTCGACGCCCTCTACCGTGATCGTATCGGTGCCTTCGCCCTCGATCTCGGCGCCCATGCGGCGCAAGCACCGCGCCAGATCGACGATCTCGGGCTCTCGCGCCACGTTGCGCAAGACGGTCGTGCCCTTGGCAAGCGTCGCGGCCATCAGCACGTTTTCCGTTGCCCCGACCGACACCAGCGGGAAGGTGTATTCCGCGCCTTTCAGTCCGCCGGGCGCTTTGGCATGCACATAGCCGTCGCGCAGATCAAGCTGGGCGCCAAGCGCCTCCAGCCCGCGCAAATGCAGATCGACAGGCCGCGCGCCGATGGCGCAGCCGCCGGGCAGGGAAACCTCGGCCTCACCGAACCGCGCGAGAAGCGGTCCCAGAACAAGGATCGACGCCCGCATCTTGCGCACGATCTCATAATCCGCGCGGCGGCTGGTCAGATCATGGCTCGCCATCACCAGAACCCGGCCCGATTGCAGCGACTGCACCTCGGCCCCGAGCGATTCCAGAAGGCTGGTCATGGTGCGGATGTCCGACAGCCGCGGCGCATTCGTCAGCGTCAGCGGATCATCCGTCAACAGCGTCGCGGGCATCAGCGTCAGGCAGGCGTTCTTGGCCCCGGCGATCGGTATCTCGCCCTTCAGCGGGCCGTTTCCCGTCACAACGATCTTGTCCATCTTAGCTGCCTTTCTGCCTGTCATCCGCTGCGCGTGCGCGGGCCTGCGCCTTCCGGCGCGATAGATTTGCCTTCAGCGCGGCCTTGAGCCGGTCTTCCCGGGTCTCGCCCGACTTTCCAGCCTTTTTATTGTTGTCCTTATCCGCCATGGCAGCCTCTGTAACCCAGCCCTTGAAAAGGGTCCAGATTGCGCTTGCATCGCATATGCCATGGGGCTAAAGACCCCGCCACGCGCTGCCGTAGCTCAGGGGTAGAGCACTCCCTTGGTAAGGGAGAGGTCGAGAGTTCGAATCTCTCCGGCAGCACCAGATCCCCGCAGTCTTGTCCAGGACGCCCCGCCCAGAATGGGCAGGGCCAATCGGGCTTTGCGGTTATTCCATGTGCCAGCCGTGGCTGACGACAAGCGACTGACCGGTCAGCGCGTTCGTCGGGAAGGCGGCAAAGACATGGGCGATCTCGGCGACGTCCTCGATCGTGGTGAATTCGGTGTCGACGGTGTTGCCAAGCATCACGCGGGAAACGACCTCTTCCTCGGAAATCCCCAGGTCTTTCGCCTGCTCGGGGATCTGCTTTTCCACCAGCGGTGTCTTCACGAAGCCGGGGCAGATCACGTTGGCGCGGATACCCGTGTCGCCGCCTTCTTTCGAGATGACTCGCGCAAGGCCCAGAAGCCCGTGTTTCGCCGTCACATAGGCCGATTTCAGGGCCGAGGCTTCCTTGGAATGAACAGAGCCCATGAAGATGATCGCGCCGCCGCCCTGCTCCTTCATGTGGGGGATCACCGCCTTTGATGTCAGGAACGCACCGTCGAGATGAATGGCAAGCATCTTCTTCCAGGCGTCATAAGGGAAATTTTCGACCTTGTGGACGATCTGGATACCGGCATTCGACACCAGAACATCGACGCGGCCCCAGTCCTTGACGACCTGTGCGACGCCATCGTTGACCATCGTCTCGTCGGTGACGTCCATTTCGACGGCCATCGCCTCGCCAGGTAAGATCGCGTTCAGCTCTTTCGCCGTCTCTTCCGCCGCCTCCATGTTCAGATCGGCGATGGCGACCTTGGCGCCATCCTGCATGTAGCGCACGACGATGCCTTTGCCGATGCCGGACGCGCCGCCGGTGACGATGCACACCTTGTCCTTGACGGTAATCATCTGGGTCTCTCCTTCTTCGCGCGGCGTCCCGCGCCTAATTCGTATTCTCCTGCGCCGGACAGCGCTGGCTAATGACTTTCGAAGCAACGCGCGGCAGACCTCAGAGGGTCCGCCGACGCCGCTTGATTCTGCGCTGCAGCGTAGCCGGAGCGTCCGTCAGAGCAAAGCCCGCCCGCCACTTGCAAATCCGCCGCGGCGTCCCGACTTGCCGTAGGCGCCCGGCTTGGGTATCCCAACCGGTGTTCGAAAGGCGAGATGGCATGGCCGACAGACCCAGCAAGGCAGACCGCGACGTATCACGCAATCTAGGCGCGCTTCGTTCGCTGTGGCCGTTCATGGCGCCCTACAAGCTGTTGATCGGCGCCTCAGTCGCGGCGCTTGTCATCACAGCAATCGTGTCTCTGACACTGCCGCTGGCCGTGCGGCGCGTGGTCGATGGGTTCCAGACCTCGCTCGAACACCTTCTCGACAGCTATTTCGTTGCTGCACTGGGCCTTGCCGCGCTCTTGGCGCTGGGCACGGGTCTGCGGTACTACCTTGTCACGCGATTGGGCGAACGGGTCGTGGCCGATATCCGCAAGGCCGTCTTCGCCCGCATGATCGGGATGAGCCCGTCGTTCTACGAACGGATCATGACTGGCGAGGTCCTCAGCCGGATCACCACCGACACCACGCTGATCCTGTCGGTCATCGGCTCGTCCGTATCAATCGCGCTGCGCAATATCCTGATGCTGTTCGGCGGGATCGTCTTGATGCTGTTCACCTCGGCCAAGCTGACGGGCCTTGTCCTGCTGATTGTTCCGCTGGTTCTGGTGCCGATCATCTGGCTGGGCCGCAAGCTGCGGGTGCTGAGCCGCGAGAACCAGGACTGGATCGCCAACTCCTCGGGCAGCGCGTCCGAGGCCTTGCTGTCCGCGCAGACCGTGCAAGCCTTCACGAACGAGAACCTGTCGAACACGCAGTTCAGCACCGTGACCGAGCAAAGCTTTGACGTCGCGCGCCGCCGCATCGGGATTTCCGCCGCGCTTCGGGTCATCATAATCGCGCTGATCTTCTCGGGCATCGTCGGCGTGCTTTGGGTCGGCGCCCGCGACGTGCGCGCCGATGTGATGTCCGTGGGCGAGCTGGTGCAGTTCGTCATCTACGCCGTGCTGACCGCCGGCGCGGTGGCCGCGCTGTCGGAAATCTGGACCGAGCTTCAACGCGCGGCAGGCGCGACGGAGCGGCTGGTCGAGCTGTTGACGGCGCAGGACAGCGTCAACGACCCGGACGTGCCCCAAAGCCTGCCCGCGAAGGTCAAAGGCGCGATAGAGTTCGAGAACGTGACCTTCCGCTACCCGGCGCGGCCCGAGGCAATGGCGCTGGACAATGTGTCCCTGTCGATCAAGCCGGGCGAGACCGTCGCGCTGGTCGGGCCATCGGGCGCGGGCAAGACCACGATCATTCAACTACTCTTGCGGTTCTACGACCCCAGCAGTGGCACGGTGAAGCTTGACGGGCATGACCTGCGCGATCTGGAGCGGTCGGATTTCCGTGAGCATGTCGCGCTGGTTCCGCAAGATCCGGTGATCTTCGCGACGTCCGCGCGCGAGAACATTCGTTTCGGCCGCCCCGATGCTTCCGACGCCGAGGTCGAGGCCGCCGCGCGCGCCGCGGCCGCCCATGAATTCCTGATGCGCCTGCCCGAAGGCTACGAATCCGAGGTCGGAGAACGCGGCGTGATGCTGTCGGGCGGCCAGAAACAGCGCATCGCCATCGCTCGCGCGATCCTGCGCGATGCGCCCGTGATGCTGCTGGACGAGGCGACATCGGCGCTCGATGCCGAAAGCGAACACGCGGTGCAAAAGGCCGTGGACATCCTGGCGAAGGGGCGCACCACGCTCATCGTTGCGCACCGGCTGGCGACCGTGAAAAAGGCTGACCGAATCCTCGTTTTCGACAACGGGCAGATCGTGGCCGAGGGCAATCACAACTCTCTGGTGACCGAAGACGGGCTATACGCCCGGCTTGCGCGGCTGCAATTCACCGAAGGTGTCGCAGCGGAATAGACGCCGAAACAAACTAGTTTCGCCGCGTCACGATTGCACTACACTCGCCTCCACCCCAACTTGTACGTCAGGTTGGATACGGCCCGGAAAGGGTGCCAAGGGAGGACTATATGGGAGACTTCGCAAGCGTCGCGGATCGAGATCGCATCACTGCAGAAATGCCGTGGAAGGATCGCGAGGTCGCAACGACCGTGATGGGGCTCTTGTCGGAAACGGCACGCAAGTTCCCGGATCGCAATGCCGTCAGCTTTCAGATGTTCTCGGGTCCCGACGACAAGGCCGAAACGCTGAATTGGAAAGAGCTGCTGGATAAGGTCGCGCAGTCGGCGAACCTGTTCCGGTCTCTGGGCGTCGGCGAAAACGATGTCGTCGCTTTCCTGTTGCCGAACTGCAACGAGACGGTGTTCACGCTTCTTGGTGCTCAGGTCGCCGGAATTGTCAGCCCGATCAACCCGCTTCTCGACCCAGAACAGATCGCATCCATCCTGCGCGAGACGAACGCCAAGGTCCTTGTGACCCTGCGCGCCTTCCCGAAGACGGATGTGGCGCAGAAGGCAAACGAGGCCGCCGCCATGGCGCCGAACGTAAAGACGGTGCTTGAGATCGACCTCTTGCGCTATCTGACTGGCGCCAAGCGTCTGATTGTTCCGCTCATCCGCCCCAAGAACCCGCCAAAGCACAAGGCGAAGGTGCTGGGTTTCAATTCTGAACTCGCCAAGCAGCCCAAGACCCTTCAATTCGAAGATTCTGTCGGCGACCGGGTGTCTGCGTATTTCCACACCGGCGGCACCACCGGGATGCCGAAAGTCGCGCAGCAGAAATATTCGGGCCTGATTTATAACGGCTGGCTTGCCGATCGCCTTCTCTTCAATGAAGAGGACACGCTGATCTGCCCGCTGCCGCTGTTCCATGTCTTTGCGGCGGTCGTGGTCCTGTCTGCCGTTGCCTCGACCGGCGCGCATGTCGTCTTTCCGACGCCCGCGGGCTATCGCGGCGATGGCGTGTTCGATAATTTCTGGAAGCTGATCGAGCGCTGGAAGGTGACATTCGTCATCACTGTGCCGACCGCGATTTCGGCGCTGATGCAGCGCAAGGTGGATGCAGATGTCTCGACTCTTCAGGTCGCGTTCTCGGGTTCTGCGCCGCTTCCGGTCGAGCTGTATAACCGGTTCCAGACCGCCACCAATGTCACCATCGTCGAAGGCTACGGCCTGACCGAGGCGACATGCCTGGTGTCCTGCAACCCGCCCGAGGGGGAAAAGAAGGTCGGATCTGTCGGCATCCCGTTCCCGCATACGGACGTGAAGATCCTGCATTTCGACGAGGCGGGCGAGGTGACCAAGACCTGCGCGCCGGACGAGGTGGGCGAGATTTGCGTCTCGAACCCCGGCGTTTTCGTCGGCCACACCTATACCGAGGCCGACAAGAACGCGAAGCTGTTCGCGGATGATTACCTACGCACCGGCGATCTTGGGCGTCTGGATTCGGACGGCTATCTGTGGATCACCGGACGCGCAAAGGACGTGATCATCCGGGGCGGGCACAATATCGACCCGGCCGAGATCGAAGAGGCGCTTCTCAAGCACGAGGCAGTCGCTTTTGCCGGGGCCATCGGCCAGCCCGATGCCTTTGCTGGCGAACTGCCCTGCGTCTATGTCGAATTGATCGACGGTGCGTCCATCGACGAGGCGGAACTCTTGGAACATGCCAACGCGCATATCCACGAACGCGCCGCGCAGCCCAAGCACCTTGAGGTCCTTTCAGAGCTTCCAAAGACCGCCGTCGGAAAGATCTTCAAACCCGATCTGCGCCGTCTCGCGATCACGCGCGTCTACAATGCCGCGCTTGCCGATGCAGGCCAGCCGGCTGAAGTGGTTGAGGTGATCGAAAGCAAGAAGCGCGGCCTTGTCGCGAAACTGCGCAAGACCGGCGAGGTTGATGAAGCCGTCGTCACGAAGACCTTGGGCGAATTCACCCGCCCGTGGGAATGGCAAGCCTGAGACCCGACGCGGCTCGCGCGAAAGCGTGAGCCGCTCTTGGCTTGACCCGGCCTGCGCATCGTCTATCCCTCGCACGACAAAGCGCCAAAGGCCGACCCCATGCCGCAAAGCAGCCCCTTCTCCAAGCACGAGCGCATGATCGCGTGGCGGTACCTGCGCGCCCGCCGGGCCGAAGGCGGCGTCAGCACGATGACCTGGATCAGCGTCATCGGCATCACCCTTGCAGTTTTTGCCCTGATCGCGACGCTGTCGGTCCGGTCCGGGTTTCGGTCGGAGTTCGTCGACACGATCCTTGGCGCGAACGCGCATGTGACGCTCTATTCGTCAGTCTATGTTGACGAGAACGGCCAGACCACGCGCGCGCTGACCGATTACACCGAATTGGCCGCCCGCATTGCCGAGGTCGAGGGCGTCACCCGCGCCGCGCCCCTTGTCAAAGGGCAGGTGATGGCGACCAATCGCGGCAACGCGGGCGTCGAGGTCTACGGCATCACGCTTGAAGACCTGCGCGGCATTCCCCGCGTCGTCGATCCCGAGACGGGCGAGGGCGATCTGTCCCGCTTCGGCGAAGGCATTGCCATCGGATCCGGCGTCGCGCGTGAGATCGGTGCCAGCCTTGGCGACCGCATCCGCCTGATTTCCCCCGATGGCGTGAAGACTGCCTTCGGCACCAGCCCACGCGTCAATGTCTACGAGGTGGTCTACATCTTCACTGCCGGGCGCTATGATATCGACCGCACCCGTATCTACATGCCCTTCGAAGAGGCGCAGAGCTATTTCAACAAGGAAGGCCGCGCCGACGAGATCGAGGTGATGGTGGAAGACCCTGAAGCGGTCGACGACTACGCCCCGGCGCTTGTGACCGTTGGCGGCGAGCGCACCATGCTCTGGACCTGGCGCGACAGCGCGGGCGGGTTTCTGCGCGCGCTCGATGTTGAAGACAACGTGATGTTCATCATCCTGTCCATCCTTGTCCTGATCGCGGCGATGAACATCGTCTCGGGCCTGATCATGCTCGTCAAGAACAAGGGCCGCGACATCGGCATCCTGCGCACTGTGGGCCTGACCGAGGGCGCGATCCTGCGGATATTCTTCCTCTGCGGCTCTATGACGGGGATCGTCGGTACGGCGCTGGGCGTGATCTTGGGATGCCTCTTCGCGCTCTATATCGACCCGATCTTTTCCTTCGTGAACTACGTCATGGGCGGCGGTGTCTGGGATCCGTCGATCCGCGGCATCTATGCGCTGCCCGCCGAATTGCGACTGGGGGACGTTCTGTCCGCCGTCGCCTTGTCGCTCGGCCTTAGCTTCGTCGTGACGTATTTCCCGGCGCGCCGCGCCGCCCGGATGAACCCTGTCGAGGCGCTACGCTATGAGTGATCCGGTCCTCAGCCTTTCCGGCCTGACCAAGGTCTACAATGCGGGTCAACCGGGCGAGGTGAAGGTCCTGCAAGGCGCGTCGCTTGACGTCAAAGCCGGTGAGATCGTCGCCCTCGTCGCGCCGTCGGGGGCTGGCAAGTCCACGCTTCTTCATATGGCCGGGCTTCTTGATACGCCCGACACCGGGACCGTGCGCATTGGCGGCACCGATATGACGGGCCTGTCGGATCGTCGCCGCACCGCCGCACGGCGGGCGCAGATCGGCTTCGTCTACCAGTTCCACCACCTGCTGCCCGAGTTCAGCGCACTGGAGAATATCGTGCTGCCGCAATTGGCAAATGGCGTGTCAGAGGCCGAGGCGAAGGCCCGCGCACTCGACCTTCTTGGTACGGTCGGCGTCGCCGAACGCGCAGGCCACCGCCCCGCACAATTGTCTGGCGGCGAACAGCAGCGTGTCGCCTTCTGCCGGGCGCTGGCGAATGCGCCCAAGCTGATGCTGGCGGATGAGCCCACCGGCAATCTCGACCCCGCGACATCCGACCGGGTGTTCGAAGCGCTGGTCAAACTCGTGCGCGAAACCGGCCTGTCGGCCCTGATCGCCACCCATAACCTCGAATTGGCAGAGCGGATGGATCGCACCGTGCATCTCGACGAGGGCCGGATCAGCGAAGCTGCCGGTCAGTCGTAATAGATCTCGTTGTCGCTGAGATAGACGTTCGACGCGGCGCAGATGTCGATCTCGATCGGATCGTCGAACACCTCGCTCTCGTCCGCGCCCAGCCAGCTTGCCATGAACAACTGGTCGCATGATCCGGTATTGGCGGTGAAACTCGCCGTGCCGTTCTGCCCCGGCTCTACCACCGCGCCGTCGATCCAGTTGTCGGACCAGCCGCCGCCGTCATTGGTGTAGAACCCGATCAGCAGGTTGCCCTCAGTGTCATTGTAGAGCTGAAAATATCCCTCAGACCCAGTGCCCTGAGCGTAAATCGCCGTGCCTGCGAGGGCAAAAAGCGCCGCCGTTATGATCTTCTTCATCGTCTTTTCCCTAAATGAAAATCGAAGGCACCCGCTGGGTCCACGAAACCATCGCGTTGCCAAAAGGAATCGGTCAAATCGCTAATTTCACGCAGGATATGTCGGGACTTGCCATATCTTGTATATCTCTTAATACATCACGCAACGTAAAGCATGTCAAAGGGGGACAGTCATGCTGAAGGCCATCGCCGCCGCTGCCACGGCGCTTTGTTTCGCGACCGCCGCAACCGCCACGACAGAGCGTGTGGGGGTCATCACCGCGATTGTCGATATTTCCGAACAAGAGATGCAGGTCGCCGTAAATGGTGCGCTTGTCGCCACATGGCCGGTCTCGACCGCACGTCCGGGCAAGCGAACACCAACAGGCGATTTCCGCGCGCAATGGCTGTCGCCGCATCATCGCTCGTCGCTCTATGACGGCGCGCCGATGCCGTGGTCGATCTTCTTCAACGGCGACTATGCGATCCATGGCACCAACCAAACGAACCGCCTGGGTCAGCCAGCCTCTGCCGGATGCGTGCGTCTTCATACCGAGAACGCGAAGATCCTGTTCGACATGGTGCGCGCCGCGGGCATGGACAACATGAACGTGGTCATCCGCCAGTAAGGCGACAGGTCAGTTCAGATCGCTCTTCCCGTTATTTGACCGCGGCCTCGCCTCGCGCGCAAACGGGTCTGTCTCGGCGAACGGGTCTTCCGTCGTCGTGGCGTCATAGCTGTTCTGACAGGCGACGACCTCGTTGAACGCTCTGCGGGAATCGCGCAGCGTGAAGCGGCCAAGCTCGGTCCCGTCGAAATCCCAGTTCATCGTCGTCATGGCCATGAACTCTTCGACGAACCGCTTGGCATCGTCGCTGGCCGAATAGACCTTGAGGGTCAGCGCCCCGCTATCGCCCATCTTGCGCCCGGTCATCCCAAGCTCCCACGGGGACGCAGTGCCGAACTGGACCCCGATATCGTAGTCCGCATCATCGGCAATCGACTGCCAGCGGTCGTCCATCAACGTCACGTCCAGCACGCGTTCGTCGAAATTGCTGTTGAACCCGATGAAAAACGCCGTGCCCGCATCGTATTGGGTCGAGGCGACACAGCCGCCGGGCCCCGGATAGTACGAGATGTCCCAGCCGCCGACATCTTTCCAGTGAACGATCTCATCGGCCTGAACCGGCGCTGCGACCATCAGAGCGGCCACTATAATGCTGTGAAGTTTCATGATCTCCCCTCTGATCTGATGCGCATGGGGCAGGGCCCGCGCCGAATGATCAAAGGGTAACCGAAACCGGCCATCCGTCAAAATGACCTAGTTCACAGAAGGGGAAAGATGGGGATAGGCGCCGGATATTAATACCGACTGGTGCACTTGTTCACGGCAGCGTGAGACCCCACGTTAACCTTAGTTAATTTTTGGTTAACGGGTAATTCATGAAACCGATTCTGCTGTCTGCACTTCTCGTCACCAGCCCTGTCACTGTTTTCGCGCAGTCCTGCGATCCGAACTACTCTGGAGCTTGCGTGCCAATCGCGTCCGACGTCGATTGCGCTGGCGGTTCAGGGAATGGTCCGGCATATGTTCGCGGTCCGGTTCGGGTCGTGGGGGTCGATATCTACGGTTTGGACCGAGATAGGGACGGCATTGGGTGCGAGCGCGGCTGACATAGGCCCGAGCATTAATCCCGCGGAAGTCCTAGAAACGCCTAATTTTCCTAAACGTCCAGCTCTTCCACGAACCGCGCGTTTTCCTGGATGTACTGGAACCGCAGTTCCGGCTTCTTGCCCATCAGGCGTTCCACCAGATCGCCGGTCTCGCCGGGCACCTGGTCATCCACCCGCACGCGGATCAGCTTGCGCGTTTCGGGATTCATCGTGGTGTCCTTGAGGTCCTTGGCGTCCATTTCCCCAAGACCCTTGAAGCGCGAGACGTCGATCTTGCCCTTCCCGCCGATGCCCTTCTTGAACCACTTGTCCTTTTCCGCCTCGTCCAGCGCATAGACGCGGTGTGCGCCCTGTGTCAGCCGGTACAGCGGCGGGCAGGCAAGGTAGAGATGCCCGTGATCAATGAGCGGGCGCATCTGCGAGAAGAAGAACGTCATCAGAAGCGAGGCGATATGCGCCCCGTCAACATCCGCGTCGGTCATGATGATGACCTTGTCATAGCGCAGATCGTCGATGCTGAACTTGGTGCCCATGCCGACGCCAAGCGCCTGACACAGATCGGAAATTTCAGCATTCGATCCCAGCTTGGACGAGGCCGCACCCAGTACGTTCAGGATCTTGCCTCGAAGCGGCAGCAGGGCCTGTGTCTTGCGATCGCGCGCCGCCTTGGCCGATCCGCCCGCGCTGTCGCCCTCGACGATGAATATCTCGGATCCGTCGCGCGCGGACAGTGTGCAGTCGACCAGCTTGCCGGGCAGACGTAGCTTTTTCGTCGCAGACTTGCGCTGCGTTTCCTTTTCCTGTCGGCGACGCATCCGCTCCTCGGCGCGAAGGACAAGGAAATCGAGGATCGCGCCCGCGGATTTCGTGTCGGCGGCCAGCCAGTTGTCGAACCGGTCGCGCACGGCCTGTTCGACCAGCTTTGCCGCCTCGGTCGTGGCGAGACGGTCCTTCGTCTGGCCGACGAATTCGGGCTCTCGGATGAAGCAGGACACCAGCGCGCAGCCGCCTGTCACCAGGTCGTCGCGGGTGATGTCCTTGGCCTTGCGATTGCTGGCCAATTCGCCATAAGCGCGGATGCCTTTGAGGATCGCGGCCCAGAACCCGGCCTCATGCGTGCCGCCCTCGGGCGTCGGTACGGTGTTACAATAGGACTGGATGAACCCGTCGCGGGACGGTGTCCAGTTGATTGCCCATTCGACCGATCCGGGCACTCCGAAGCGTTCCTGAAACTCGACTTTCCCGGCAAAGGGCGCCTCGGCATAGGTCGCCGCCTTTTCCAGTTGCTCGCCGAGGTAGTCGGCCAGACCGCCCGGAAAATGGAAGGTCGCCTCTGTCGGGGTTTCGCCGTCGTCGATAGCCGATTTCCAGCGGATTTCCACGCCTGAGAACAAGTAGGCCTTGGACCGCACCATCTTGAGAAGGCGCGCAGGTTTGAACTTGTGCGACCCGAAGATCTCGGCGTCGGGATGGAACGCCACCGATGTGCCGCGCCGGTTGTTCGTCGCGCCCAGCGTTTGCAGCGCGCCTTGCGGGACGCCGCGGGAAAACTCTTGCGCGAACAGCTCTCTGTTCCGCGCGACCTCGACCCGGACGTAGTCGGACAGTGCGTTCACGACGGACACGCCGACGCCGTGCAGACCGCCAGAGGTCTGGTAGGCCTTGCCGGAAAATTTGCCGCCCGCGTGCAGCGTGCAGAGGATCACCTCAAGCGCGGATTTATCGGGAAAGCGCGGATGTGGATCGACCGGCATGCCGCGCCCGTTGTCGCGGATGGTTACGGAATGATCCGCGTTCAGTTCTACCTCGATCCGGCTTGCATGGCCCGCGACAGCCTCGTCCATGGAGTTGTCGAGGACTTCAGCCACAAGGTGATGAAGCGCGCGTTCATCGGTCCCGCCGATATACATGCCGGGGCGCTTGCGCACCGGTTCAAGCCCTTCCAGAACTTCAATGGAAGAGGCATCATAGGCATCGTCGCCGCTTTGCGCGGAAAGAAGATCGTCGGCCATGTGGACTGCTCTATCTTTGTTTGGAGCCATTAGAACAGGTTCCGCGCTCTCGTGGAAGAGCGTGGCGCGATCCGTCTGTGGACAAGTGAGCCGCCGCGCGGTGGCGGGGTGAAAAGGGGAACGGGATGTCGTGGGATAAACGGTACGACCGAGAGGATTACCTCTTCGGTACAGAGCCTGCGGATTTCCTGCGTCGGCATGCGGGGCGTCTTCCGCCGGAGTCGCGCGTTCTGGTCATTGCAGATGGTGAAGGGCGCAATTCTGTCTATCTTGCAGGCCTTGGGCACAAGGTCACGGCCTTCGATGCGTCCCCTGTGGCGCTTGAAAAGGCCCATCGGCTGGCCAGCGACAAGGGCGTGACGGTCGCGTTTCACGAGGCGGATATCTTCGAGCATCCGTGGGACCGCGAGACCTATGACGCAGTGGTAGGGGTCTTCTTTCAGTTCATGGGGCCGGAAGACCGCGCCGGCATCTTCGCAGGCATGAACCAAGCCTTGCGCCCCGGCGGTCTGATGCTGATCCACGGCTATGCGCCCCGACAGGTCGAGTACCGGACAGGTGGGCCACCCGCCGCCGAAAATATGTATACGATCGACCTGCTGCGCGGCGCTTTTCCAGATCATGAAACTCTCGTTCTGGTCGATCAGGATATCATGATCGACGAAGGAACAGGGCATTCCGGTCGCTCGGCCGTCGTGGACTACGTGGCCCGAAAGGATGACGCTACGGAATGACGTAAATTCATGTTTATGAAATATTTTTCTTGAAAAATGGCCAAATCTCCAGCGTTTCAAGTGGGTCAATTTCATCATTCCAGATGAGTTGATCTCTGACCTCAGAGAAGAGATCAAAAATTTCCATTTTACCACGAAGCCGCCCGGATTCACTCGAAGCGTGTGTTCAGGGCAGCGACGAATCCCGACCTGCCAAGATCAACAAAAAGGGTAGAAAATGGGTCTCTTCGATCAGAGTTTCTCTAAATCCGCCAAGATCCCCAACGTGACAGCAACGGTGCCGCGCAGCTACAAGCGCACGCAGGACTGGATCCCGCGGATCGGTGATATCTTCCCGAACTTCACGGCTGAAACGACGACCGGCCAGCTTCATTTTCACCAATGGGCCGAGGGGCGCTGGGTGCATTTGTTCAACTGTCCCAAGATCGGGGGATCGGTCACCACGACAGAGCTTGGATCCTTCAGCTCTGCCGCGCCGGAATTCGATCAACGCAACATCGCTTCGCTGGGAGTCGCGCAGACGACCCGTACTCAACAGTTGGGCTTCGAGGCAGAGGTCCAGCGCCTGTTCGGCGTCGGCGTGAACTTTCCCATCCTGCTCGACCAGCAGGGGCATCTTGGCCAGGTGCTGGGGATGTATCACTGGCGTGACAGCTTTGCGCATGCGGTTCGGAAATCCTTTCTCATCGATCCGTCGCTGAAGGTCCGTGGGCTGTTCGAATACCCGCTGAATATCGGCCGCAGCCTGAACGAGATCCTGCGCACTGCCGACGCGCATATTCTGCATGACCGCGAAGGCCTCGTGACCCCCTCAGACTGGCAGCCGGGCGAGGACGCGCTGGTGCCCTCGTACATGGACCACGCCGAGGTCGATGTTCGTTTCGGCGAACGCATGATCTGCTACAGCCCCGATCTGCACATGGTGCCGACACGGGGAATTGATCCGGTTTGCTCTGCCGCATTATGAGAATAGGTTGCGCGAAGACCTAAAAGGAGTTGGGCGATGCGCATTCTATTCACCGGCGGCAGCGGCAAGGCGGGGCGGCATGTCGTGCCCTATCTCATGGGTAAGGGGCATCGGGTGCTCAATGTCGACAAGATCCCGCTGAACCAAGAGGGCGTCGATAACCGGATCGCCGATCTGACCGACGCAGGTCAGGTCTATGACATCATGCACAGCTATGCTGATTTCGACGAGTTGGGCACCGGCAACGGCCCACCAAAATTCGACGCGGTCGTCCATTTCGCGGCCGTTCCGCGCATCCTGATCACTTCGGATAACGAGTGCTACCGGAACAACGTCCTGTCGACCTACAACGTGATCGACGCCGCGCTACGCAACGGCGTGCGCAAGATCATCTTCGCCTCGTCCGAGACGACCTATGGCGTGTGTTTCTCGGACAGCGACCGCAAGCCCGAATTCCTGCCCGTGTCCGAAGATCATCCCACAGTGCCCGAGGACAGCTATGCCATGTCCAAGGTCGCGAACGAGGTTACGGCGCGCAGCTTTCAGCAACGGTCGGGCGCCGATATCTACGGCTTTCGGATCAACAACGTGATCGAGCCGCATGAATACAAGGAAATGTTCCCCGACTTCATCGACAATCCGGGGCTGCGCGAGCGGAACATCTTCGCCTACATCGATGCGCGCGATCTGGGGCAGGCGGTCGACTGCGCCTTGCGGACAGACGGGCTTGGATACGAGGTGTTCAATGTCGCCAACGACGATCATTCCGTGGCGCTGAAGACCGATGAGATCATCAAGCGGTTCTACCCCGGTGTGCCGGTGAAACGCGAGATGGGCGAGAACGAGACCTTCTTTTCCAACGACAAGCTCAAGCGCCTGACCGGCTTCCAGCCGACGCATCACTGGCGGCAATATGTTGACGACACCACCATGGCGTGACGTCCACGCGCGCTGCGGGTTGCCGGGTCTGGGCGGAATGAATAAGGGGGCTGCATGCGTAGCCCCCTTACATATCGCCAGCATATTGCCGCTGTTCTGGCGATGGGTCTGCCCCTGATCGGCAGCCATGTGGCGCAATTCGCGCTGACACTAACCGACACGTTGCTCATGGGGTGGTACGATGTCGAGGCGCTGGCCGCAGGCAGCCTTGCGGGCGGCGCGTTCTTCGTCTTCCTGATTTTCGGCGCGGGCTTTGGCTGGGCGGTGATGCCGCTTGTCGCCACCGCACAGGCGCGGGGAGAGACGCGCGAAGTGCGCCGCGCCACGCGGATGGGCCTTTGGCTGTCGATGCTCTTTGCGCTGATCTGCTTGCCAGTCTTCTGGTACACGCGCCCGATCTTCCTCGCGCTCGGCCAGACAGAGGTGGTGTCGGACCTGTCTCAGGATTACCTGCGCATCGCCGGATTCGCGATCCTGCCGGGGCTCTTCGTCATGGTGATGAAAAGCTACCTGTCGGCACTCGAACGCGCGCAGGCGGTGCTGTGGATCACGCTTCTCGCGGTGCCGTTCAATTTTGGCGCGAACTGGCTTCTGATCTTCGGCAACTGGGGCTTTCCCGAAATGGGCATCCGCGGCGCGGCGATCGCGACTGTGCTGACCGCAACGCTGAGCGCTATCCTGACTGCGCTCTACGCTGTCCGCGCTTTCCCCGAGCACCAACTTTTCATCCGCATCTGGCGCCCTGATGGCGACGCCTTCCGCAACGTGTTTCGTCTTGGCCTGCCCATTGGCCTGACGAGCCTCGCCGAGGTCGGCCTCTTCACTGCGTCCTCGGTCATGATGGGTTGGATCGGCACGTTGACGCTTGCGGCCCATGGCGCGGCGCTTCAGATCGCGTCGGTGACCTTCATGGTGCATCTGGGCCTGTCGAACGTCGCCACGATACGCGCGGGACAAGCCTTCGGAAGGGGCAGCGAGACGGATCTGAAGCGTGGCGCCATCACGGTGATCTCATGTTCCGGCGTCGCGGTTCTTGTGACGGTCGCCGCCTTCCTCGCGATCCCTGGAACGCTCATCGGCGTCTTCACAGACCCCGCAGATCCTGACCGCGCCGAAGTGATCGCCATCGGGATCGGCCTTCTGGCCGCTGCTGCGCTGTTCCAGGTGGTCGACGCGGCGCAGGTGATCGGCCTTGGCCTTTTGCGCGGGCTGCAGGACACGCGCGTTCCGATGATCGTGGCCGGGATCAGCTATTGGGGCATCGGGCTTGGCACGGCCTATGTGCTGGGCTTTGTGACGGGCCTTGGCGGCGTCGGTGTCTGGCTGGGACTCGCGGCGGGGCTGGCCGTGGCGGCCGTCGCGATGATGACGCGCTTCTGGTCGCGCGGCATGGGATCGCTTCAGGAACCGGCCTGACCGGACTTCGCGGCCTTTAGCATCCGGTCGGCTTTCTTGCGCACAAGCACGGACCGCAAATCGTGCATCGCCAGCAAAAGTGCGTCGGTCACATTCTCAAGCTCTTCATCCGTCGCGTTGGAATTGACCCAATGCGTGGTGTGATTGAGGTAGTCGACCGCGCGGTGGATATCCTCGATGTTCCGTTCGGCCAGAAGAGCGATCCGCTCGTCCATCCAGTCCTGGATGACCTCTTGGTCCTGCTTGGTCAGTTCATAGTCGCCATGGCCCTTGATCTGGCCGTTCTTGATATTGACGACGGCGATCTGGTCCATCTCGATCCGGCGCTGGCGGTTCTCGGTATCGACCCGGAAGACGAAGGCGCCGTTCTCGCGGACGCGGAAGTAGTATTCGGGCAGATCAGCGCCCATCAGGACAGGCCTCCGCAGAAATCCTGGATACGCGTGCAGGCCTCGGCCAGCGCCTCGTCCGAGGTCGCATAGCTGACCCTGAACGCGGGCGAGAGGCCAAAGGCCGCGCCGAACACCACCGCGACACCGGTTTCTTCAAGAAGCGCGCTTGCGAACGTCTCGTCATCGGTGATCTTTGCGCCGCCTTTCGAGGTCAGGCCGATGCAACCGTCGATCATCGGGTAGACATAGAATGCGCCTTCGGGCGTCGGGCAGGTGACGCCCTTCGCCGCATTCAATCCGGACACCACCAGATCGCGGCGGCGCTTGAAGACCGCATTATTCTCGTCAATGAACCCGTGCGGCCCGTTCAACGCCGCAACCGCCGCCCACTGCGCGATGGAACAGGGGTTGGTCGTCGACTGTGATTGCAGCTTGCGCATCGCGTCGATCAACACCTTGGGGCCCGCCGCATAGCCGATCCGCCAGCCGGTCATCGCATAGGCCTTGGACACGCCGTTCAGCGTAAGGGTCCGGTCGTAGAGGTCTGGTTCAACCTCTGCCGGGGTGGCGAATTCGAACCCGTCATAGCGCACATGTTCATAGATATCGTCGCTGAGCACCCAGACGTGCGGGTGACGCAGAAGGACATCCGTCAGCGCCTTTACCTCGGCGCGGGAATATCCCGCGCCCGTGGGGTTCGACGGCGAATTGAAGATGAACCATTTCGTCTTTGGCGTGATCGCCGCCTCGAGCGCCCCTGGCGTCAGCTTGAACCCATCTTCCAGCCGCGTCGTCACAACGATGGGGGTGCCGCCGCCGAAGCGCACGATCTCTGGGTAGCTGACCCAATAGGGTGCCGGAATGATCACCTCGTCGCCGGGATTGATCGACGCGATCAGCGCGTTGAATAGCACCTGCTTGCCGCCCGTACCAACACTGATCTGGCCAAGGTCATAGTCTAACCCGTTGTCGCGCTTGTACTTGCCGCGGATCGCTTCTTTCAGTTCGGGGATACCGTCGACGGCGGTATATTTGGTCTCGCCCCGGTCCAATGCATCCTTGGCGGCCGCCTTGATATGGTTTGGCGTGTCGAAATCCGGCTCTCCGGCGCCGAGGCCGATGACATCCATCCCGGCGGCCTTCATCTCGCGCGCCTTGGCGGTGACGGCCACCGTCGGGGACGGCGCTATTCGGTCGAGTGTCGCGGAAAGAAAGGACATGGTCGCCTGTGGTTTGTAAGCCGTTGCTCTACCTCTTAGGATGGCAAAGGCAGCCGATCAAGGCGATTGGCAGGAGGGACCCATATGATGGACAACGAAGTCGAGCCCGAAGCAGGCTGGTATTCGAACGACGCGGCCACATTCGGTGACCGTGTTTCGGCGGCGCGCGAAGCGGTGGGGCTGACGCAGACAGACCTCGCGCGCAAATTGGGCGTGAAACTCAAGACCGTGGCGGCCTGGGAAGAGGACCTGTCCGAGCCCCGCGCAAACAAGCTGCAGCTTCTGTCGGGCGTTCTGAACGTTTCGATGATGTGGCTTCTGTCCGGCGAAGGTGAAGGCCTTGGCGCCCCGGAAGAAGACGCACCGCTCGATGCCGACGTCTCGGCGATCCTGTCTGAAGTGCGCCATATCCGCACCAGCCTTCTGCATATGACGGAACGGCTGGCCATCGCGGAAAAGCGGCTTCGCAAGGCGATCCGGGAAGGCGCGTGACTATGGCCGAAGAGACCCCGGAAAACCGGTTGCGCCGCCTGCACATGCGCAGTTGGCGCCGCGGCATCAAGGAGATGGACATCATCCTGGGCCAGTATTCCGATGCAAAGCTGACCCAGATGGACAAGGCGTCGTTGGACACCTACGAGGCGATTCTCGAAGAAAACGATCAGGATCTCTATCGTTGGGTGACGGGCCAGGCCGCGACGCCAGAACATCTGCTGCCACTTCTGGACGAGATCGCGGCGCATGCCGGGGCGCGCTGACGAGACCAGCTGAAGGGCTTAACGGTATTTCAGTTTTTTCGCCTCAAAGTCGCTGCAATTCCAGTGACGAAGGCGGAAAACGGATGAGCATTCACGAAACCCTGAGCCGGGATGCAGTAACGCCCGATATCGCGGGCACCGCCAATCTTTCGGGGTATCTGGATGCCCTGTCGATGATTGAACGGCTGCACCGGCTGCTTCTTGACGTCATAAAGGACGAATTCGAACGTCTTGGCGTGCTGGAAATCAACCCTGTGCAAGCGCTTCTTCTGTTCAATATCGGCGAGCGCGAGGTAACGGCCGGAGAGTTGAAATCCCGCGGATACTATCAGGGGTCCAATGTCTCTTATAACCTGAAAAAGCTGGTCGATCTGGGCTACATGCATCATGAACGCTGCGCGATGGATCGTCGATCGGTTCGGGTGCGCCTGACCGAGAAGGGCCGCAACATCCGCCTGATCGTCGGAAAGCTGTTCGCGCGCCATGCCGAGATACTTGAGGACGCGGCGGGCCTTGATCGCAGCGATGTCGGGTCGATGAACGACCGGCTGGGGAATCTTGAACGGTTCTGGACCGATCAGATCCGCTATATCTACTGATCCGCAACCGACCCGATGGCCAGAACCTGCACTTCCTTCAGAAGTTTGCGGGCCATCGAGTCTTCATAGGCCTCGAACCCGTTCGCGACCTCGACAAAGGCGCCCGGACCGCGAATGACCTCGGTCTCGAAATAGGCGCGCAGGGCTTTCACCTCGCTCTCGGGGCGCTGGGCCTGGGTGTCGACATCGGTGCCGATCACCAGTGCGTTCACCGTCAGATCGCCAAGGGACGCATCCACCTCGCGCGGGCGCGGACCGGTGTTCGACCGCCCGTCGCCCGACACGTCCAGCGTCCGCCGCCAGCAGTCCTGACTTTGTGTGGCTTGGTCACCGAAGATCATCGCGCGGCCCAGCCCGGTCGACAGATCAAGCGAGGCGCGGGGCGTCGCCATCAAGCGCCTTGCAATGGATTGGATATCGCCGACGCTGCGTAGCTCTGACCAGTCGATCAGCACGCGCTGGCTCTGCGGGCTGGACCACTCGAACACGAACAGGCGAACCGGCGTCTCGGGCAGGGCCAGCAGCGCCTCGGTCACTGCGGGCTGCAAAAGCGCCCCGGCAAGCCCGTCAAGCTGCAGCCGGTATTCCCGCGCATCGACCGACCCCGACACGTCGAGCCCAAGCGCCAGCGCCAAACGGCATTGCGCCGCCGCAGGAGCGGCACAAAGCGCAAGGCAAAGGGCAAGCCAAAGACGCGTCATCCCTTAGGGTCCGGCGCAGGGGCCATTTGCCCGATGGCAATCGCTTTCAATTCGCGCACCAGTTTGCGGCGCATTGCGTCTTCGAAATCATCGAATGTTGCGGCCTCTTCGACGAAGGCGCCGGGCCCCTTGATCATCTCGCGCCGGTAATATTCTGCCAGGTCCACGCCATCCGCATCGCCAATTGCAAGCCCGTTCACCGTTACATCGTTCAGCGGAAAGTTCTTGTAGGCGAGGCGCGGCGAAAACCCGTCGTTGTTCACCCCATCCCCAGACACGTCCAGCGTCTGGAACAGACAGGTCGGCGCGCGCTGAAACAAGGTGGCCGCGTAACCGATGGAATAGCCGAGAGCGGTGGGGAATTCAGCATAGGACCGGGTGGATGTCGCGATCACCGCTGCCGCGCGTTCCAGATCAGCGGGCGACGAGATCAGGACCCAATCCAGCAAGACATCCTGCTGATAGCGCCCGGACCATTCGTAGACCGACAGCGCCACAGTGTCGCCCGGCGACGAAAACATCGCCGCCTGCACATCGGGCGCCAGCAAGGCGCTGGCAAGCCCCCCCCGCTGCAACGCGTCCTCGCCCGGATCGACCGAGGACGAAATATCCAGCGCCAGCAACAGCGCCAGTCGGCAGGTCGCTTCGGCCGCGCCGGGCCACAGCAAGAGGGGAAGCGCGAGCCTTACCAATGGCCGGTGTTTTCCATGCTTTTCCAGGGCTCCGCCGGTTCCAGCGCCTCGCCCATCTGCAACAACTCAATCGAGATATTGTCGGGCGAGCGTACGAAGGCCATGCGGCCATCGCGGGGCGGGCGATTGATCGTCACGCCGTTGTTCTGCAGGTGTTCGCACATGTCGTAGATATTCTCGACCGAATAGGCCAGATGCCCGAAATGCCGCGAATCCGACGGCAGACCGTCATCGCCGTCCCAGTTATAGGTCAGCTCGACCGGGCACTCCTCTTGTCCAGGGGGCGCCATGAACAAAAGGGTGAACCGCCCGCCCTCGTTTTCCATCCGCCGCGTTTCCTGAAGACCCAAGAGCTCATAGAAGGCGATGGATTTTTCAAGATCCTTCACGCGGACCATCGTGTGCAGATATTTGATTTTCACGTCGTTTCCTCATCTGTGATTGCAAGAAACCTAGCATCTGGGCCACGCCCGGCCACCTGTTTTGCGCCTACAGGATATCGCCGTCTTCAAGGGGCTTGCCCATAGATGTAGTATTGCGCGTGAAAAGATGCCGGAAAGGATTCGCCCATGCCCCTCAGCCCAGAGCAACAGGCAGAGATCGACGCTCAACGCAGCCAACCGCGCCTGACCCTGCGCGCGGTGTCGGACGGGATGGAGCAGCACCTTTATCTGGCGCGCGAAGTGCTCGATCATGGGTTCGTGCGGGTCATCGACTACATGGGCGACGACAGCGCCATCGTTCAGGCCGCGCGGGTCAGCTATGGCGCGGGGACCAAGCATGTCTCGAATGACGAGGGGCTGATCCGCTATCTGATGCGGCACTGGCATTCGACGCCCTTCGAGATGTGCGAGATCAAGTTGCACGTCAAACTGCCCGTCTTCGTCGCGCGCCAGTGGATCCGGCACCGCACGGCGAATGTGAACGAATATTCTGCGCGGTATTCGATCCTCGACCGTGAATTCTACATCCCGCAGCCCGAACAGCTTGCCGCGCAATCGACGGTGAACAACCAGGGCCGGGGCGAGGTGCTGACAGGCGCCGAGGCCGAGCGCGTGCTGGAAATGCTGAAATCCGACGCGGGCCGCGCCTATGACCATTACGAGGACATGCTCAGCCAGGACGGCCAGCAGGGCCTTGCGCGCGAACTCGCCCGCATGAACCTGCCCGCCAATATCTACACGCAATGGTACTGGAAGACGGATTTGCACAACCTCTTCCACTTCCTGCGCCTGCGCGCCGACAGCCACGCCCAATACGAGATCCGCGTCTATGCCGATGCGATCGCGGCCATGGTCAAGGACTGGGTCCCCCACGCCTATGCCGCCTTCGAGGATTACCGGATGGGCGGGGCAACACTCTCGTCAAAGGCGATTGATTGTGTGCGTCGAATGCTCAAGGGTGAAGAGGTGACCCAAGAGACATCGGGGATGTCGAAGGGTGAATGGCGGGAGTTTATGGCTGT
>CBFIJK010000043.1:0-30635 GCA_965662745.1 uncultured Paracoccaceae bacterium | reverse complement strand
CGAGGATGATACGCCTCTGACGCGCGAAGGGCTGGCCGAGGCGATGCGCCGGGCCGATGTTCTGGTTCCGACGATTACCGACACGATAGACCAGGGGCTTCTGGCGCAGGCGGGCGACAAGCTGAAGCTGATCGCGAATTTCGGCGCAGGCGTTGATCATATCGACGTGTCTACCGCTCGCCAGCGCGGGATCCTCGTGGCGAACACGCCGGGCGTACTGACCGAGGATACCGCTGATATGACGCTGGCGCTGATCCTCGCGGTGACGCGGCGCATTCCCGAAGGGCTGTCGATCATGCAGTCGGGGGCCTGGGCAGGCTGGGCGCCGAATGCACTATTGGGCGGGCGGGTCGGCGGGCGCCGTCTGGGTATTCTTGGCATGGGCCGGATCGGGCAGGCCGTTGCGCGCCGGGCCAAGGCGTTCGGCATGCAGATCCACTACCACAATCGCCGCCGCGTGCGCCCCGAGATCGAGACAGAGCTTGAGGCGACCTATTGGGAAAGCCTTGACCAGATGGTTAGCCGGATGGACGTCATCAGCGTCAACTGTCCGCATACGCCGTCGACCTTTCACTTGCTGAATGCGCGGCGCCTCAAGCTCTTGAAGCCCTCCGCCGTGGTCGTGAACACCTCACGCGGTGAGGTGATCGACGAGAACGCGCTGACGCGGATGCTGCGGTCGGGTGAGATCGCCGGCGCCGGGCTTGACGTGTTCGAGCGCGGAAACGAGATCAATCCGCGCCTCCGCGAGCTCAACAATGTTGTGATGTTGCCGCATATGGGGTCGGCTACCGTCGAGGGCCGGGCCGAGATGGGCGAAAAAGTCATCATAAATATCAAGACCTTCGCCGACGGGCATCGTCCGCCAGACCTTGTCGTTCCGGCGATGTTGTAGAGGCGCGACATTCGCGCACGCACCTGCCGCATAAGGAACTTTGCACTCCGTCCGACTGTTTTGACTGCAAACCAGACGAAAGGAGAACGACATGCTTGGTTGGGCTATCGCTTTCTTCGCAATAGCGATCGTCGCGGCCATCTTCGGGTTTGGAGGCTTGTCCTCTGCGACGATGGCTGCAGCACAGGTCATGTTCTTCGTCTTCATCGTCCTCGCGCTTGGCGCAGGGCTGGCACACGTGTTGCGGGGAGATCCCCGCGATGATCGGAGAACAGGCTAGAAGTACCGAAGGGCGCGCCGCCATAGGCGCGCCCTTTTTCATGGGCTTTCGCTGGACAGGCGCCGCGCCGAATAGAAGAGTGACGTCATGATTGCCCGCCTGATCCTGGCCCTAGCCCTCGCCCTGATCGCCTCCTGTTCCCGGCCCTTGACGGAGAACGAGGCGGGGTTCGCCTCGGCGCTGTTCGGGCCGTCGCTGGACACAGACCGCGTGCGGATCGCGCAGGGTCTGGGCGTGACGCCGCCGCCCGGTCCGCCTGTGGCGGGCTATAGCTTTACGCGCCGCGAGGTGCCGAAAGACGCCTGTAACCGCGACAAGCCCAGCCCGCGGACCGGACCTCCCGCCGCCTTCGTTTTCTTCGAGCGGCTCAATTATCACCCTGATTACTATGCCGGGGATTCCATGGCCGGATGGCCGGACAAGATCCGCATCCCCCATGTCATCCTTCTCGCACATGAGCTGACCCATGTCTGGCAGTGGCAGAACCGCGAGCGCACCGGGTATCACCCGTCAAAGGCGGTACGCGAAGGCATCTACAGCTACGATCCCTATTTCTACCGGATCGAAACCGACAAGCCGTTCCTAGATTATGGATTCGAGGAACAGGGCGCGCTGGTCGAGGACTACGTCTGCTTCCGGCTGATCAATCCCGAGGCAGAGCGTTTTGCCAAGCTTCGCGCTCTTCTTGCCCCGGTGTTTCCGCTGGACCGGCTTGACGCCGCACTTGAGGGAATCGCGCCTATTCCGTCCGCAGAACCGTAAGGTCGGGCCATTCGACCCAGATCGAGTCAACCTTGTTTCCAAAGAGCGACCCCTCGCGCAACGCGCCGTATCGCCCGCCGACCGCCTCGTAGAATGCGCGCGCCTGCGTATTTCCCGTGATGACCGTCAGCGCGACGGTACCGTGCCCGGCCTCGATCAGCCGCTTCGCAAGCGCCGACATCAGGCGGCGCCCAACGCCCTTGCCCTGCGCACGGGGTGAGACATGCAGATTGTCGATAAAAGGCTCTGGCCGTAGTTGCAGGGTGACAAAGCCGAGAATCCCTGTGTCATCCTCTGCCAGAAGAATGAACTCGCCGGTCTTCAGCGCCTGCTTTTCCCAATGCTGCGCAAGGTCGTCCCGCATCGCGCCCGCGACATAGTCTGGGGGCAGGAATGGCGCATAGGCGGTCGTCCAGGTCTCGGTCTGAAGCGCGGCGATGGCCGGGTAATCGTCTGGAGTTGCTTGGCGGATCTCGAATGTCATCGCTGTGCCTTTCTGCGTGTTTGACACCATGTCGCGCCACCCCGTCGTTTTCGCAACCTCATCGGTCGGACAGTCTATACGCGCGATGTATTTTTCTGACATCTAGGATCGAAAATCCGCCCTAGCTGGAGTCGCGGCCGTGAAGACCCATGTCAAAGCCCTTGTCGTTGGCGGCGGTGCCGTCGGCACCTCGATCGCCTACCATCTCGCCCGTGCCGGCTGGACCGATGTCGTCCTTCTGGAGCGGGACGAGCTGACCAGCGGCTCGACCTGGCACGCCGCCGGTTTGCTGCCGCTCTTCAACATGAGTTTTGCGACCAGTCATATCCACGATTACTCGGTCAAGTTCTACAAGACCCTCGAAGAAGAGACCGGACTCGATGCGGGCTTTTCGGTCGTCGGCAACCTGCGCATGGCCCAGACCAAAGAGCGTATGGATGAATATATGCTCTACGCCTCGACCGCCGAGACGGTCGGTATTCCGTTCGAATGGATGACGCCTGCGCAGATCAAGGATCGCTTCCCGCTGGTGCGCACCGAAGATCTGGAAGGCGCGATCTTCCATCCGACCGATGGCTACATCAACCCTGCCGATGTCACGATGGCCATGGCCAAAGGTGCGCGTCAGCGCGGCGTGACGATCGAGCGAAAGTGGCAGGTCGACAGCTATCACTGGACCGGCGAGGCATGGGAAGTCACCTGCACGAAGATGGTCGAGAAAGGCGGGAACCTTGTGCCGTCCGATGAACAGACCGTCGTGACCGCCGAGCATGTCGTCACCGCAACCGGCAACCACGCTCAGCGCACTGCGCAGCTGCTCGGCATCAAGATGCCCGCGATTCCGGTCGAGCATCAGTTCATCGTGACTGAACCTGACCCGGCACTTGTGGAATACCGCAAGACCCACGGAGAGCATCCCGTCCTGCGCGATGCGGATGCCAAGTGGTATGTGCGCGAGGAACGCGGCGGCTGGATCCTTGGTCCCTATGAACGCAACGCGCCCGCCCGTTTCGAATACGGCGTGCCCGACAGCTTCCGCGCCGATCTCTTCCCACTCGATCTGGACCGGATCGAGGAAGAATACATGTCGATGATCCACCGGATTCCGTCCTCCGAAGAGGTCGGGCTCAAGGACGATTTCAACGGTCCGATCTGCTACACGCCCGATGGCAACCCGCTGGTCGGCCCCGCGCCGGGCCTGCGTAACATGTGGCTGGCCGAGGGCTTTTCCTTTGGCATCACAGCCGCGGGCGGCACCGGGTACTACCTTGCCCAGATGATGGTCGAGGGCGAGGCCGAGATCGACATGGCCAGCCTTGATCCCAAGCGCTACGGCAAATGGATCACGACCGAATATGCGGCGCGCAAGAACGAAGAAGCGTATGAGCATGTCTACGTCATCCACCACCCGGATGAAGAGCGCGAAGCCTGCCGCCCCTTGCGCACCGCTCCTGCATATGACCGCCAGAAGGCGCTGGGCGCGCAGTTCGGCTGCGTGAACGGCTGGGAACGGCCCAACTATTACGGCCCGCTCGATGCGCCCGAAAATTTCGACCATGACAGCCGGTCGTTCCGCCGGGGCGAATGGTGGCAATACGCCGAGGCCGAAGCGCGCGCGATCCGCGAGGGCGTCGGCCTGATTGATGCGACGGCCTTTACCAAGCACGAATTGCGCGGCCCGGGCGCGGCGGCCTTCCTTGACTGGTTCACGACCAACAAACTGCCGAAAGTGGGCCGGATCAACCTGACCTATGCTCTGACAGAGCACGGCACGACGCGCACCGAATACACCATCGTCCGCGTGGCCGAAGACGTGTTCTACCTTGTGTCGGCCGGGGCATGGCAGGCCTATGACAGCGATTTCCTCGCCAAGGCGATCGAGGACAAGACCGCCGAATTCGGCCCGATGTTCCTGACGGACGTGACCAATCAGTGGGGCGTCTTCGCCATCGCTGGGCCCAAGTCACGTGATGTCCTGAAAGAACTGGTGCGCGATGCGGACCCAGAGACAGTGCTGTCGAACAAGCGGTTCCCATGGCTGTCCTACCGCGAGATCGAGCTTGGCATGGTCCCCGTCCGCGCCATTCGCGTTGCCTATACCGGCGAACTTGGCTGGGAGCTTCACCACCCCATCGAGATGCAGAACCACCTGTGGGATAACCTCTTGAAGGCAGGCGAAAAGCATGGGCTGAAGCTTGTCGGCGGGCGGGCGCAGAACTGGCTGCGGCAGGAAAAATCCTATCGTGCCTTCGGCACCGAACTGGGCCGCGATGCCACGCCGCTAGAGGCGGGGCTCGACCGGTTCGTCGATCTTGGTAAGGATTTCCACGGCAAGGCGGCGATGGAAGAGACCGGCATCCGTTCGAAATGCGTCACACTTCTGATTGACGGTCCGGAGGGCGCCGATCCCTGGGGCCGCGAGGCACTGGTTCTTGATGGCGAAAAGGTCGGTCGCCTGACCTCGGGTGGCTATTCCGTAGCCTTCGGCAAGAGCATCGGCATGGGTTATGTCCGCCCCGATCTGGCCGAGGTCGGCACCAAGCTGAAGGTGCGCATGTTCACCGAGCTTTGGGACGTCGAGATTGTCGAGGACAGCCCTTACGACCCGGCGAACGAGACGATCCGCGTCAACGGATAACAACTAGCCCCGCGCGTCTTTGCCCAGCAGATGCGCGCGGGGATCGTCTGGCCCATAGTCTTCGCTCAGAAGTGTGTCGACGAGGGTCTTGCCCTGCTCGTAGAGCTTGCTGTGCAGCTTCCAGTTCATGAAGTTCGCGCCCTTCATTGGCAGGGCTCGAATATACCAATCGCCCGCCTTCAGGTTGCCGGGATCGGACGCCTGGCGCGCCAGGATACTGCGCATGACGACCGACAGGATGCCGGGCGCGCGAGGGGATTTCTTGCCGATGGGCAGGAATGTCCGGCGCAGTAGCGTCCAGCGCCCCGGCAGTCGGTCATATTTCACGCTAAAGGTCTGCCGCTCGCCCCGGTCAAAGCTGACCAGCACGTTTGGCCCGTTCTTCAGACGGTGCATCTGCGCGACCGGCAGGTTCGTCATCGACCCACCATCGACAAGCATTGCGCCGTCTTCGGTGTAGAAGGGCGGCAAGACCCCCGGAATCGCGGATGACGCGCGGACCGCTTGCCAAAGCGGCCCGCGCCGGATCACGCGGGCGGAATTGTCCGACAGGTCGGTCGCGACGGCGAAGTATGGCATCCACAGGTTTTCGATCAGCCTGTCCGAGAAGTGCTTTTTCAACTGCCGGTCCAGCACGGTGTGATCGAGCATCGAATATTTTGGCACCGTCAGCTTACCGAGCGCCGCGTTCTTGACGAAGATATCGCCCGAGCGTTCGTTCATCTCGTCTCCGGTCAATCCCATGGCAAAGCCGCCGCACATGGCGCTGCCGACGCTGGTGCCGCCGTAGATGTCGAAGGGAACGCCGCGCTTTCGCAGCGCCTCGTGCACGCCGATATGGATCGCGCCGAATGCGCCGCCGCCGCCTGCGACATAGCCATTGGCGTTGCCCGTCAAAAAGCGGGCGAGCCGCGCGACATCGTCGATGGCGCCGTCGGCCAGGTGGTGATGCATGAAGACCGGGCGGGTTTCCAGCCAATCCTCGGTCCCGGTGACCCAGTCGCTGCGCGTGGGATGAACCAGGGCGAGGCGGCGCTGATCTTCGGGGAAGATCTCGAAGGCGGTTTTTTCGGCGTTGGACAGCGCAGGCGGCTTTCCGGCACTTCCGACGATCAATAGGTGATCCGACTGCCGCAGGATCAGTTGTGTCCAGTCCGCGTCATCGGCATCCGCCTGATAGATGAGGGTGCCGCCCTTGGCCTCTTCCTCGTGCAGCCAGGCGATGGCCTCGGCGCTGTTCATCCTGCCGCCGAGGCTGTCCGGCGCGTCAGCTTTGCGCAGAACGCGCGCATCCGTCAGGGCCGACATTTCGGAGCCAAGCATCGCGACGACCGGATCGGGCGGCATATGGTCGCCCGCCGCAAGCACGGCGATGGTGCCCGTGATCGGGGCGCTTTTCACGGGAACGGCCCGCGCGCTGGTCTCTGCAAGGCGCCGCGCCAGGACACGGGCGACGGCGGCGGAAAAGGCGGGGGTCTTGGTGAGCGCTGTCTCATAAGCCTCGGCGGCGAAGCGATAGACGACGCTGTCCCGCGCCGCGATCACATCCGCCGTTCGCGTCCCGCCCGTGAAGAGCGCGATTTCACCAACTGTTTCGCCGGGACCGATCTCTGCCAGTTTCTGGCCATCGCGCAGCACATCGAAGCGCCCGATCTCGACGAGGTAAAGGGCGTCTGCTGCCGTGTCTTGCCGGATGAGGGTATCGCCGCGTGCGATTTCCACTTTCTCAAGCGCGGCGCCGCTTTCGCGCACCACATCATAAAGCCGCTGCTGCGCCGTCTCTGACTGGTCCATGAACTCCCCCTCCGACTACTCCACTGTCTCGGAAAGGTGCCGCTATCGTGTTGATAATACAAGCCTTCCAGAATCGCGCCGCGCACCCGCAGTGGCATGACGTAACGGCAGGCGAGTGCCAAGTGGCCCAAAAACGCTTGAGTATATTTTGTGGGAATGCAACCCAAACGTAATTTGACAATCTTGGGGGGATTTGACACCTAGGCTAAGTTTGAAAGGCGTCTGTGATCGCAATCTCTATATTTATCAGTTTGATATTAACTTTGTGGCGCAAGATGCGAAAAAGGCACAACTTGCTGGATAGTCGAGAAATGCAGAAGATATTGTCTCCTCTCCCATCAAGACTTTGCTTAGATCGTGCCCGGCGCGTGGTGCGATAAAAGGGATGACGGGGTTGGGGACTGAAGATCTTTCGAATCTTGCAAGCTTGCGCATGATGCTCGTCGATATGGAGGCAGAGCGCGGTCTTTCCCAATTGAGACCTATCGAGAAAGATATCCTATACGCACTTCATATCCTTTCCAATTCTCGTGACGATGCTGTGCGATCCGAAGCGATAAAGTCTCATGTCCTGTGCCAAAAAATCCCGCCGGCAAGTTTTCATCGCACACTCAAGACTTTGATCGAACGGGGATTTGTACGTCCCGCCCCGCATCGGAAGACGGGCGCCTATTTGCGCGGCTGACGCGCACGCCGCGTGTTGAGCATTTCGCAACCGCGCGCTAACCGGTCCGCATGACCGCCTATTTCACCGGATTTGCCCTTGGACTGTCCCTGATCCTTGCGATCGGGGCGCAAAATGCATTTGTGCTGCGTCAGGGCCTGCGCGGAGAGCATGTTCTTGCCATCAGCCTGACCTGCGCGCTGAGCGATGCGATCCTGATTGCCGTCGGTGTGGCCGGGTTCGCGGCCATTGACGCGGTGCTACCGGGCCTTGCGCCCGTGATGCGCTGGGGCGGGGCGTTGTTCCTGATTGTCTATGGCGCGCAGTCCTTCCGCGCCGCCTTTGCCTCGGACGACACGCTGGAGCCTGCCGAGACGCGCAAAACCTCGCTTATCGCGGCGCTGATGACCTGCCTCGCGCTGACCTGGCTGAACCCGCATGTTTATCTCGACACGGTTGTGCTGCTCGGGTCGGTCTCCTCGCGCTATGAGGGGCAAGCCTTCGAATTCGGGTCGGGTGCGGTCACAGCATCCTTCGTGTTCTTCTTCTCGCTGGGCTACGGCGCGCAGCTTTTGCGCCCGTTTTTTGCGCGACGCAGCGCGTGGCGCGTGCTGGAAATCGGCGTGGGCCTGACGATGTGGGCCATTGCGTTGAGCCTGATCCTGGGCGGCTAGCGCGGGCATTGCACTTTCCGCGCCTTGGGTGTCTCTAGTCGCCATGCCGCCCGCCCAGACCACCAAACCAGCGCGCCCGGTCGCCGCCATTCTCTGGATGCTCACCTGCGGAGCGTTGTTTGTCGGCGTCACCGCGATCGTCAAGCATGTCGGCGATCACGTTCCACCGGCGGAATCGGCGTTCCTGCGCTATGCCTTGGGCCTTGTCTTTATCCTGCCGATGATCGGCGTGATGCGGGCCAATCTGCCTTCGCGCCGCGATCTGCGAATTTTCGGGATGCGCGGGTTGGCGCACGGACTTGGCGTGATCTTCTGGTTCTTCGCGATGACCGACATCCCGCTCGCGGAAGTCACCGCTATGGGCTTTCTCAGCCCGATTTTCGTCACGCTGGGGGCGGCGCTCTTCCTTGGCGAAAAGCTTGCATTGCGCCGGATCGTGGCTGTCATGGTCGCTTTCTCCGGCGCGATGATCATCTTGCGCCCGGGCATGAGAGAGGTTGCGCCGGGGCACCTTGCGATGATGGCCAATGCCGTCCTGTTCGGCACGTCCTACCTGACCGCGAAATTCCTTGCGGATCGCTATCCGCCGGTCGTCGTCGTGGCCTGGCTGTCGATCAGCGTGACCATCGTGCTTGCGCCTTTCGCGATTGCCGATTGGGTCTGGCCGACCTGGGTCGAGATCGCGTGGTTCGCCCTTGTCGCCCTTCTTGCCACAGCAGGACATTTCGCGATGACCGAAGCGTTCCGTGCCGCGCCGGTGACGGTCACGCAGCCGGTGCAGTTCTTGCAACTGGTCTGGGCCACGCTTCTCGGCGCGCTCGCATTTTCCGAGAAGGTCGACCCATTTGTGGTCTTTGGTGGCAGCCTGATCCTGTCGTCGGTGATCTTTATCACCTGGCGCGAGGCGCGGCTGAAGAAAAGAAACGTCACGCCGCCGCCCGTCGCGACGAAGTACTGACCGCGCAAAGGGCTTGGCGGGCAGGCTATTGCCGCGCTAGCGTAATCGCGTGGCGGATTGAGGAGGCCCGATATGGCACATCACCTGATCAAGACGACGGCGCTCTTGATCTTTGCCGGGCCCGGCGTGGCGTTGGCAGGGCTTGAGATTTGCAATGACACCGGCACGGAGCAAAGCGTTGCCATAGGCTATAACGGCGAGACGGATGTCTGGACCTCGGAAGGCTGGTGGGTCATCGCGCCGGGTGGCTGCACCGAACCGGTCCAGGGCGATCTTCCACAACGCTACTACTACATCCGCTCCGTGTCGGACGCAGGGACCCTGGAGGGGGATTTCACCTTCTGCATTGAGGAATCGGTCTTTACCATCGAGGGCGATACCGACTGCGAGGATCGCGGCTACGTGACTGCCGATTTTCACGAAATCGACACAGGCCCGACAGCGCTGAATTATACCTACCGGATCGCTGCCGGTGGAGAGACGCCTGCGCCCCTGCCTGTTCCAACGCCTCCCCCTGCGCTTTCGGGAGACGCGCCGGATGATGGCGGTGGACGTTCGCTGGAAGTGCCGGGCGCGCCCGCGCCGACAGCACGTAGTGTCGGTGTATCCCGTGTTGGCGGGTCCCGTCTGAATTACGAGGATATGCGCTAAGGTCGCTGCCTAGATCACACGGTAGGGCAACACGCCGCGCGCATCGAGATCGACTGTCAGCCGTCGTTCCAGCGGTGGGACGGATCGTTGATGGCAATCGGTCCGCTCGCAAATTCGGCAGGATATACCGATCGGTTCAAACGCCGCGCGGTTCGTCAGATCAAGGTCGTCGGCATAGACAAGTCGGCTGGCGTGCTGCACCTCGCAGCCCAACCCTATTGCGTACCGGCGCACAGGCGCTTGGAACGATCCGCCCTGCTTTGACACGTCGCGGGCAAGACACAGGTATCGCACGCCGTCCGGCGTCTGGGCCAATTGGCGCAGGAATCGGCCCGGCGTCTCGAACGCCTGATGGACGTTCCACAAGGGGCACGCGCCGCCGAAGCGCGCGAATTGCAGGCGCGTGGCAGAATGGCGCTTGGTAATCGTTCCGGCCTGATCGACGCGCACGAAGAAGAACGGAATGCCCTTCGCGCCGGGACGCTGAAGCGTCGAAAGACGATGCGCGACCTGCTCGATCGACGCGCCGAAGCGGTGGGCAAGGCGTTCCAGATCGTGGCGCGTGTTCTCGGCGGTCTCAAGGAACGTCGCATAAGGAAGCTGTGCGGCCCCGGCGAAGTAATTGGCCAGCCCGATCTTGGCGATGGCTCGGGCCTCGTCGCTTTGGAACCGCGCATAGTCGAGCGTCGCGTCCAGCAGATCGTTCTGCGTCAAAAGCGCGATCTGGTGCAAAAGCTGGAAGGCCCGCGTCGAGGCGCTGGCGCGCGAGGACAGCGTCAGGCGGCGCTGGGCGGCGTCATAGACTCGCAAGGGCGCGTCTTCGGCATGGATGACTGTGATGCCCAGGTCGTCGAGGCGCTTCAGGGCGGCGGCCTGCGGATCGCCACCGGCGGCAAAGCGCTCGGCGGCGCGGTCCACCGCATCGAGGTAGTTGTCGCAATAATGGAAGAAGTCGCGCACCTCTTCCCATGGGCTGGCGCGCACGGCGCTGTCGGACCGGCCAAGCGCCTCGTCAAGCGAGGATAGTCGTTCATGGGTCTGCCGGTAGGCACGATGAAGTTCAAGAAATGCGCGGGCGAGGGCAGGGGCGTTTGACGCGGCAAGACGCAGGTCCTGCAAAGGCGGCGCGGTGTCGGCAAAGACCGGATCAGCTAGCGCCTCGCGCATGTCCGACACCATCCGTTCGGCGTCGCCGGTGGACAGTTCTGTCACGTCAAAACGGAACTCTTGCGCAAGCGCGAGCAGCACGCCCGAAGAGACCGGGCGGTGGTTGTTTTCCATCTGGTTGAGATAGGGCAGGGACACGCCCAGCCGCTCGGCAAAGGCCTTTTGCGTAAGGCCAAGCCCACTGCGCAGTTCCCGAAGCTTGACCCCGGCATATAGCTTTTGCGTCGCCATGGCGGCGGATTAGCAGATTTGCGGCATCCCGCAAGACATTTGCAAAATCAAGCGGTGACGATGCGCTCGCGCCGGATGGTATAGAGGATCCCGGCAATCGCGCAGATGCCGGTGATCGCCATCATCCACAAGAGAGGCCATGCGCCGGTGCCTGGGGCCAGCAAGGCGCCCGCCAGCGCCGATTGCGCGGCGCCCCCGCCGATCATCAGCGCGCCGCCAAGACCGCTTGCCGTGCCCGCAAGATGCGGGCGTACCGAAAGCTGGCCGGAGGTGGCGTTGGGCAGGACCATGCCATTGCCGAAACCGACAAAGGTCGTGAACCCAAAGAAGGTCAGCGCCGATCCATAGCCGATACTGAAGAAGATCAGCGACAGGAACGGCCCCATGAAGGCGATGAGACAGCCTACGAGGATCATCGTGTTGATCCCGTAGCGCACCGAGTACAAGCCGGAAATCCAGTTTCCAAAGAGATAGCCGACGGCCGGGGCGCCGAAAAAGATGCCCAGCGTGGATGGGTCGAGGCCGAAAACCTCGGACCCGACGAAGGGCGCGCCGCCAAGATAGGCAAAGAACGCGCCGGACGAGAAGGCGGCGACGGCGGAATAGCCCCAGAACCGGTGCGAGCGCAGAAGTTCGGGATAATCCCGCAACTGTTCGCGGAAACTGCTGTGCGAGGCTTTGCCGGTCTCGCCCAGATCGGTCCACAGAAGGCCCAGAAGGAACAGGCCCGACAGCGCAAGCGCCCAGAAATTTGCCTGCCAGCCGAACGCCTCGTCCAGAAAGCCGCCGACAGCAGGCGTGACCATGGGAACAAGCGCCATGCCCATCGTGACATAGCCGATCATCGAGGCGGCCTGATCCTGCGGGTACATGTCGCGCACGACTGCGCGGCCCAGCACAAGGCCTGACGCGATCACCGCCTGCAGCATACGGAAGGCCAAGAACACCTCGACCGTGGGCGCGTAGATACATCCGATCGAGGCGAGAACGAAGATCGCGCAGCTCCATAACAGAACGGGCCTGCGGCCGAAGCGGTCCGCCAGCGGGCCAAGCACGATCTGCATCCCCGCGTTCACCGCAAGGTAGATCGCCACCGACAGCTGCATCAGCCGGTATTCGGTGTTGAAATACTCGGTCATCCGCGGCAGCGACGGCAGGAACATGTTCATCGACATGGCCGAAACGCCCGTCAGCAGCACAAGCGTCAGGATGTGCGGCGGTGTTCTGCGATTCAGGAAGATCGGGGCGCTGGTTGACATCGTCAACAATTAGTCCGCCGCTATGGCGGTGTCCACACGGCCCGATGCGGATCGGCAAATTTGCGGCTTCGCAAAAACGAAAACGATCCAGCAAATGAATTTGCAAATTTGCTGAAATTCTCTTCCCCGTAGCGGCGCATCTAAATAGATTGCGCGCAAAGCGAAGGAGGCACGCCGTCCATGAAAGATATTCTCGAAGAACTTCAGGATCGCCGTGCCGCGGCCCGGCAGGGCGGCGGAGAAAAACGGATCGAGGCCCAGCACGCGAAAGGCAAGCTGACCGCGCGCGAGCGGATCGAGCTTTTGCTCGACGAGGACTCGTTCGAGGAATTCGACATGTTCGTCGCCCATCGCTGCACCGATTTCGGTATGGAGGAAAGCCGTCCCTATGGCGATGGCGTCGTCACCGGCTGGGGCACGATCAACGGGCGCATGGTTTATGTGTTCAGCCAGGATTTCACGGTCTTCGGCGGCTCTTTGTCGGAAACGCACGCGCAGAAGATCTGCAAGATCATGGATATGGCGATGCAGAACGGCGCGCCGGTGATCGGGATCAACGATTCCGGCGGCGCGCGTATCCAGGAAGGCGTCAACTCGCTGGCGGGCTATGCCGAGGTGTTCCAGCGCAACATCATGGCCTCTGGCGTGGTGCCGCAGATCAGCGTCATCATGGGCCCTTGTGCGGGCGGCGCGGTTTATTCGCCGGCGATGACCGATTTCATATTCATGGTGAAAGACAGCTCTTACATGTTCGTCACCGGCCCCGACGTGGTGAAGACCGTCACGAACGAGGTCGTGACCGCCGAGGAACTGGGCGGCGCGTCGACCCACACAAGGAAATCCTCGGTCGCCGATGGCGCGTTTGAGAATGATGTCGAGGCGCTGGCCGAAGTGCGGCGGCTCGTCGATTTCCTGCCGCTGAACAATCAGTCCAAGGTGCCGGTCAGGCCCTTCTTCGACGCGCCCGACCGGATCGACGAAAGTCTTGATACACTGATCCCGGAAAACGCGAACACCCCCTATGATATGAAAGAGCTGATCCACAAGGTCGCCGACGAGGGCGATTTCTACGAGATCCAGCAAGACTTTGCGAAAAACATCATCACCGGGTTCATTCGGCTTGAAGGTCGGACCGTGGGTGTCGTGGCCAACCAGCCCATGGTTCTGGCCGGGTGCCTTGATATCGACAGCAGCCGCAAGGCCGCGCGCTTTGTCCGGTTCTGCGATGCGTTCGAGATCCCGATCCTGACGCTGGTCGATGTGCCCGGCTTTCTTCCCGGCACCAGCCAGGAATTCAACGGTGTCATCAAGCATGGCGCGAAGCTGCTTTTCGCCTATGGCGAGGCAACGGTGCCGAAGGTCACAGTCATCACGCGCAAGGCCTACGGCGGCGCCTATGATGTCATGTCGTCCAAGCATCTGCGTGGCGATTTCAACTATGCTTGGCCAACCGCCGAGATCGCCGTGATGGGCGCGAAAGGCGCGAGTGAGATCCTTTACCGGTCAGAGCTTGGCGATCCGGAAAAGATCGCCGAGCGTGCGAAGAATTACGAGGGCCGGTTTGCCAACCCTTTCATTGCCGCCGAACGCGGCTTCATCGACGAGGTGATCCAGCCCAGATCGACGCGCCGCCGCGTCTGCCGCGCCTTCGCCTCGCTTCGGGGCAAGCGCCAGCAGAATCCGTGGAAAAAACACGACAACATCCCGCTGTGACGATGGCTCTGCAGCATCTGACATATGGCGCTTTGCGGCGTCTCGCGCCGGGCCTGTCTGCCGGGGCGGTCTGCGCGTTCGGGCTTCATGCCGCCGCGCAGCATGTCGATGCGCCGATCAAAGTGCCGTCGGGTCAGGCCGTCACGCTGATCGAAGTCATCACCGATGAACGCGGGCCTGCGGGACTGACCTACCGCTTCCGATTCGCGGCGCCCGGCATTTCACGCGAAGACGGGGCCGTTCCGTTCGAGGATGCCGCCCTGGACATGGATCACCTGTGCCGCGAATACGCGATTCCCCGGATTCCGACGATCGGACCGCAGCCGTCGCAGATCATCATCTCGCTTTCCGACAAAATTATCGAGTTTGGCATGCTCGACCCCGGCGCAACTCAGTTTTTCGAGGCTTATCGCGCGGAAAACGGGGACTGCATCTGGGAGGGATTCTGACAATGACCCCATATTTCGCGTGGTTTTCCGCGCAAGGTCCTCAAGATGATGCAGTCTCGCCACAATATCCCGTGATCGAATTGCTTGAATTCCCATCCGAAACTGTATCAGGTAGGTTCCGGGAAGGTTACCGGACAGTGACCTGTACCTTGTTGGGGGGACACCGCGCGCCACTAGGAACGCGAGGTCGCCCTAAATTCGATAGGAGACTAAAATGTCGAACGGCATCAAACTCGTGCTTTCGCTCGGCCTCGTTGGCTTCATCGCCGCTTGCGCCCAGCAGGAAGAAGAAGTCGTGTACGTCGAGCCCGAGCCCATCACGGTCGAGCCCGTCTACACTGGCAAGTACAAGTAAGTACTGCTTGGAACGGGCGGCAACGCCCGTTCCGACCCTCCCCTTCCACTCGGTGCGGAAGAGGGCGGCATGATCAAGCATCGCGGTTTTCCCGGCCGTCTGCCCGGCACCGATTTCCAATTCACAATCCGGCGTGCGAACCCCAAGGGTGTGACCCCGATCACGCGCCGTGAACGCCATGCCGACCGCAAGCATGCCGATCGCATGGCCGATTCCGGGTTCGTCTGGGCACTGGTCCAGCATTTCGGTGAAGAACCTTTTGCGCGCGGCAATCTCGATGCGGGGCGGATCAGCTGGCTCTTCGGACGCGAGGTCGTGCCCGCAGAGGACCCGTTCGATCCTGCGGATTACGACGCGATGCTGCGGCTCGATCTCGACCTCATCGCACGGACCTTTCCGGGTGCGTTTGACGAGGAATGGTCGGCGTGAAATCGCAAATGACTCCCCTTTCTCGGCAAGGAATGGCCGACGCTGCAGACCTGATCACGACAATAGTGAAACTCTGTGCGGAACCCGTGTCGATGTCGGTGCGTTTTGACCATGAAATCGAACACAGGAGACAGCAATGTCCAAGCCATTCGCACTTGTCGCTGCCCTTGGCGCGGCGCTCACACTTTCCGCATGCGGCGATAATCTCGCCGAGCAGGGCATCTTCGGTGCCGGTGCAGGCGCGGGCGTCGCAGCCGTCACCGGAGGGAACGCTGCTACAGGCGCAGC
The DNA here is from genome assembly GCA_965662745.1 of uncultured Paracoccaceae bacterium. GTDB lineage: Bacteria > Pseudomonadota > Alphaproteobacteria > Rhodobacterales > Rhodobacteraceae > Anianibacter. The sequence continues at coordinate 14,944 of CBFIJK010000043.1, read as the reverse complement.
CGTGGGCGCAGCAGGCAACATCGCATATTGCCAGGCGTATCCGGCACGCTGCCAGTAACGCTAACGCGCTGATTGCGGCCCCACCGCACAGAGCCTCTGAATTTGATAATCCCGCCCGGGCCTCCGCGCCCGGCGGGATTTTTTGTGTTTCGCGACAAAGACCGAGGGCAGGCAGCAGACCCGCCCCGCAAGACAGAAGGGACGTGCCGTGTTCAAGAAGATCCTGATCGCCAACCGGGGCGAGATCGCCTGCCGGGTCATCAAGACTGCCCGCAAGATGGGTATCGGCACCGTTGCCATCTATTCCGATGCGGATCGCCTTGCGCTGCATGTCGAGATGGCGGATGAGGCAATCCATATCGGCCCGCCACAGGCCAACCAGTCTTATATCGTGATCGACAAGGTCATGGCCGCGATCAAGGACTCGGGCGCAGAGGCCGTGCATCCCGGGTACGGCTTTCTGTCCGAGAATCCGAAATTCGCCGAGGCGTTGGATGCCGCAGGCGTCGCCTTCATTGGCCCGCCCGTGAAGGCCATCGAGGCGATGGGCGACAAGATCACGTCCAAAAAGCTCGCGCAGGAGGCGGGGGTGTCCACGGTGCCCGGCTACATGGGTCTGATCGAGGATGCCGAAGAGGCCGTGAAGATCTCGAACGAGGTCGGCTATCCGGTGATGATCAAGGCCAGCGCGGGCGGCGGCGGCAAGGGCATGCGGATCGCCTGGACCGATGACGAGGCGCGCGAAGGCTTTCAATCATCAAAGAACGAGGCCGCGAGCAGCTTTGGCGACGACCGGATCTTCATCGAGAAGTTCGTCACCCAGCCCCGCCATATCGAGATCCAGGTCCTCGCCGACAGCCACGGCAACTGTATCTATCTGGGTGAGCGCGAGTGTTCGATCCAGCGGCGGAACCAGAAGGTCATCGAAGAGGCGCCGTCGCCCTTCCTGGACGAAGCGACTCGCAAGGCGATGGGCGAACAGGCCTGCGCGCTGGCGCAAGCGGTTGGCTATACCAGCGCGGGCACCGTCGAATTCATCGTTGATGGCGAAAAGAATTTCTATTTTCTCGAAATGAACACCCGGCTTCAGGTGGAACATCCGGTGACCGAACTCATTACCGGCGTCGATCTTGTCGAACAGATGATCCGCGTCGCAAATGGCGAGGCGCTGTCGATCACTCAGGACGACGTGGTCCTGAAGGGCTGGGCGATGGAATCGCGGCTCTATGCCGAGGATCCCTATCGCAATTTCCTGCCCTCCATCGGACGCCTGACGCGCTATCGCCCCCCGGCAGAGGCGGGATCGGAAACGGCCGTCGTGCGCAATGATACCGGCGTCTACGAGGGCGGCGAGATCAGCATGTACTATGACCCGATGATCGCCAAGCTCTGCACATGGGCGCCTGACCGTGCGGGCGCAATCGAGGAAATGCGGCTCGCGCTTGATCGGTTCGAGGTTGAAGGCATCGGCCACAACCTGCCGTTCCTGTCGGCGGTGATGGACCACCCGAAATTCGTCTCGGGCAACATCACGACCGCTTTCATCGCCGAGGAGTATCCAGACGGCTTCAACGGCGTCGTGCTTCCCAAAGAGGCGCTGCGCCGAGTGGCGGCCGCCGCCGCCGCGATGAACCGCATGTCCGAGATCCGGCGCACCCGCGTGTCGGGGCGCATGGACAACCATGAACGCAAGGTCGGCACCGATTGGGTCGTGACGCTGCAAGGCGAACGGTTCGAGATGACCATCGACGCCGATGCCAAGGGATCGACGGTCAAGTTCTCGGACGGGATTTCCCACCGCTGCGAAAGCGACTGGACGCCTGGCAACCCGCTGGCCGTTCTGTCGGTGGACGGAACGCCGCTGGTCCTGAAGGTCGGCAAGTGCCCCGGCGGCTTCCGCCTGCGCACGCGCGGCGCGGACCTGCGCGTTTTCGTGCGCACCCCGCGCCAGGCAGAACTGGCCGAACTCATGCCCGAGAAAATGCCGCCCGATACTTCGAAGCTGCTGCTTTGTCCGATGCCCGGCCTTGTCGTGTCGATCGCCGTCGCCGAGGGCGAAGACGTGCAGGAAGGTCAGGCGCTGTGCACCGTCGAGGCGATGAAGATGGAAAACATCCTGCGCGCCGAAAAGTCCGGCAAGGTCGCCAAGGTCAACGCCAGCGCGGGCGATAGCCTGGCAGTCGACGATGTAATCATGGAATTCGAGTGATCCGCAGGCGCCAAATCCCGGACGGGGATCAGCCCCCCGGCTTGTTTCCGTCGCGGATTTCCTGCTGGCGCAGCGGCATCTTGTCGATGGTGCGGGTTAGTTCGCGCACGTCCCAAGGGAAGGGTTTGCGCAGCTTCACGCCGCCGTCCTTGCCGATCAGCACGATTGAAAAGCCGCGCGGGCGCAGTTTGCGGCGGATATCGGATTCTTCATCCGGATCGGTGTCGACGATGACGACCACGTCGCGGTCAATCAGCGCCTCTTCGCGTTCGGCCAAAAGCGCCATCTGTTCACGGAACAGCGGATCGAGCGGCGTATCCGCAAACACAACGATAGGCCGGGCGATCCATCTCAGATCCTCCAGAACCGTATCGACGGCGGGCCGGGTTTCGAACGGCAATTCGGAATCCTCCGTCATGTCCTGTGCCGCGGCGCCCGTCGCGACCAAAAGCCCTGCGGCCAAACTCATCCAGATGCGTGTCATTCTGCCTCCTGCTTGGACAGATATAAGCACGCTCCCGCCAAAAGCGACACGTCCGGTGCGGCACATTCGCGCGAGCGGCGATCCCACGACAAGGAGACCGATATGAGCGATATCGACGGCTGGCGCGCGCGCGCCGAAAAGGAACTTCGCGGACGCCCGCTCGAGGACCTGATCTGGCAGACGCCCGAGGGGATCGCGGTCAAGCCGGTCTACACCGCCGAAGACGCCGAACCCCTGGGGCATCTGGGCTCGATGCCTGGCGAGGCGCCCTTCGTACGCGGGCCAAGGTCCACAATGTATGCGGGCCGTCCCTGGACGATCCGGCAATATGCGGGCTTCTCGACGGCCGAGGAATCCAACGCGTTTTATCGACGCGCGCTTGCGGGCGGGCAGCAGGGCGTTTCGGTCGCCTTCGATCTGGCCACGCATCGCGGCTATGACAGTGACCACCCCCGTGTTGATGGCGATGTCGGCAAGGCAGGCGTGGCCATCGACAGCGTCGAAGACATGAAGATCCTCTTCGACGAGATCCCGCTGGGCGAGATTTCGGTGTCCATGACCATGAACGGCGCGGTGATCCCGGTTCTCGCCTCGTTCATCGTCGCGGGCGAAGAGCAAGGCGTGGACCGCGCGCAGCTGTCGGGCACGATCCAGAACGACATCCTGAAAGAGTTCATGGTGCGGAACACCTATATTTATCCGCCCGAACCCTCGATGCGGATCGTCGCGGATATCATCGAATACACATCGAAGGAAATGCCGCGCTTCAACTCGATCTCGATCTCCGGCTACCACATGCAAGAGGCTGGCGCGAACCTTGTACAGGAACTCGCCTTTACGCTGGCCGACGGCAAGGAATACGTGCAGGCCGCCGTGGATCGGGGCATGGACGTGGACGCTTTCGCCGGGCGGCTGTCGTTTTTCTTCGCCATCGGCATGAATTTCTTCATGGAAGCGGCAAAGCTACGCGCCGCGCGCCTCTTGTGGCACCGTATCATGACCGGGTTTGGCGCGAAGAAGCCCGGATCTCTGATGCTGCGCACTCATTGCCAGACCTCGGGCGTGTCGCTTCAGGAACAGGACCCCTACAACAACGTCGTACGCACCGCCTACGAGGCGATGAGTGCGGTTCTGGGCGGCACGCAATCGCTGCACACCAATTCGTTCGATGAGGCGATTGGCCTGCCTACCGATTTTTCGTCCCGTATCGCGCGCAACACGCAGCTTATTCTGCAGAATGAGACCGGAGTGACCAATGTCGTCGATCCGCTGGCCGGGTCCTACTATGTCGAAAAGCTGACCGCCGATCTAGCCGAAGCGGCCTGGGCCGTGATCGAAGAGGTCGACGAAATGGGCGGCATGACCAAGGCCGTCGCCAGCGGCATGCCCAAGCTGCGCATCGAACAGGCCGCTGCCGAGAAACAGGCGCGCATCGACCGGGGCGAAGAGGTGATCGTCGGCGTCAACAAGTGGCGTCTTGATGAATACGAAGAGATCGACCTTCTCGACATCGACAATGCCAAGGTGCGTGACGGTCAGGTTGCCCTTCTCGAAAAGGTCCGGGCAGAGCGGGACCAATCCGCCTGCGATGCAGCCCTGAAGGCGCTGGAGGATGGCGCTCGGTCGGGCAAAGGCAATCTTCTGGCGCTTGCGGTCGATGCCGCTCGCGCCCGTGCAAGTGTTGGAGAGATCTCAATGGCCATGGAAAACGCATTCGGTCGGCACAAGGCCGAGGTGAAGACGCTCGCCGGGGTCTACGGCGCGGCCTATGAGGGCGACGAAGGCTTTGCCGCCATTCAGAAATCGGTCGAGGCCTTCGCCGAGGAAGAAGGCCGCCGTCCCCGCATGCTCGTGGTCAAGATGGGTCAGGACGGGCATGACCGCGGCGCTAAGGTCATCGCGACGGCCTTTGCCGATATCGGCTTTGACGTGGATGTCGGCCCGCTGTTCCAGACCCCGGCAGAGGCCGCGCAGGACGCCATCGACAACGACGTGCATGTCGTTGGGATCTCGTCCCAGGCGGCGGGGCACAAGACACTTGCGCCGAAACTGGTGCAGGCGCTGAAAGATCAGGGCGCAGACGACATCATCGTGATCTGCGGCGGCGTGATCCCGCAGCAGGATTACGAGTTCCTGAAAAAGGCCGGGGTGAAGGCGATCTTCGGGCCGGGCACGAATATACCGAAAGCGGCCGAAGACGTGCTTCAGTTGATCCGCGCGTCGCGGGGGTAGGCTGCGGTCAAACCGCTGATGTCGTGTATTCCGTTGACCTGCCCATAAAGCAATGGAACCGCCGGTCGATCCGCGTAAGGGTGCGCCTCATCTGACGCTCTAGGTGAGTCCCAGCCATGCGGATCGTCCTGTCCTTCGCGGCCTTGTTCGGGTCCATCGTGCTCTTGCAGCTGGGATCGGGTGGTCTTGCGCCGCTTGACGCGCTCGCGGGAACCGCGATGGGGTTCAGCACCGCCGATGTGGGTCTTCTGGGCTCTGCGCACTTCCTTGGGTTCCTTCTGGGCTGCTGGTGGACCCCGCGTCTTATGGGAGAGATTGGCCACTCACGCGCCTTCGCCGTGTTCACCGCGCTTGGGACAGTCGGCATTCTGGGCCACACGCTGACGTCTGACCCTTTGGGCTGGGCCGCGCTTCGGGTGATGTCGGGGGCCTGTATCGCCGGGTGCTACACCATCGTGGAGTCGTGGATTCAGGCAAAGGTCACCAACCGCACACGGGCGCGCGCGGTCAGCACCTATCGCACCATCGACATCGCCGGATCACTGGGTGCCCAGCTCTTGATCGGTGTGCTGAATCCGGCGAGCTATATCAGCTACAACATCCTCGCTTTGCTTTGCGTGGCGGCGCTCTTGCCGCTGGCGATGACGCGGCAAGCGATGCCCCATGTCCCTGCCACCCCGCGCCTGCGGCCTCTTTCAACGGTGCGTGCGTCGCCGCTTGCCGCCGCCGGAGTGCTGACCGCTGGCGTCACAACCGCGGCATTTCGCATGGTCGGGCCGGTCTACGGAATCGAGATTGGGCTGACGCCCGACGCCATCGCGTTTTTCCTCGCGGCCTTCGTGTTCGGCGGCGCGCTTGGACAGTTCCCAGCAGGATGGAGCGCGGATCGCTTCGACCGGCGCAAGGTCCTCATGGCATTCTCCGCCGCCGCGGCCTTGGCCTGCGTCGTGACATTGTTCCTGTCCGGCAACGGCGCTTGGGGGGCAATGCTTGGTGCAGGGCTGTTCGGCCTGTTCACCTTCCCGATCTATTCCGTCGCGACGGCCCATGCCCATGACTTCGTGACCGATGACGAACGGGTCGAGCTGTCGGCTGGGCTGATCTTTGTCTATGCCGTCGGCGCGATCTCGGCGCCCTATTTCGCCGCGCTTCTGATATCGGGGTTCGGCCCATCGTCGCTGTTCGTCGCAATCGGTATCGCCCATGTTCTTCTCTTGATCTTCGGACTTGTGCGGATGCGGACACGGCGGGCAGACACGCGCACGGCCTATGTCGTCACACCGCGCACGTCGTTCCTGATCGGCAGGCTCTTGCGCCGTCCGCCGAAATGACCGGGTGTGAGACTTTCGGGATCGACTTGGTTTCCGGCGCGTCATCATGCAACAGTCGCCGAAGGCAGTAGAAGGACGCGGCAGGATGAAGGCGGTGCTGGACCATCTCGTGATTTCGGCAGAGGCGCTGGACGATGGAGTCGCGCGCGTCGAAGAGGCGCTTGGCGTGGCGCTTGGCCCGGGCGGCCAGCACGCAGTGATGGGCACGCATAACCGCCTTCTTGGGCTGGGTCCGGTCTATCTTGAGGTGATCGCGATTGATCCCGATGCCGCGCCGCCTGCGCGACCGCGTTGGTATGATCTTGACCGGTTCGGCGGCGAGACGCGCCTGACGAACTGGGTGCTGGGGGTCGATGACATGAAGTCCGCCCTTGCGCAGCAGAGCGCGCTTGAGGCGGATATCATCGAGGTCACGCGCGGCGATCTGGAATGGCTGATGGCGGTGCCGGGGGACGGCGCTCTGCCTTTCGACGGCACCTTCCCGGCGCTTATCCAGTGGAAAGGCCCGCATCCCGTCGACCGACTGGAGGATGCCGGTTGCAGGCTGATGGCGTTTGAGATCTCGCATCCCGAGGGTGCCGCGCTGAAAGCGGCGCTTGCCAGTCTAGGTATTCCCGCCCCCATTGAGATTTCTGGCGGCCCGATCGGATACCGCGCCGAGATCGCAACGCCCCATGGCTTGCGGGAGCTGACGGGGTGATCCGCATCGCGACGCGGCAAGATGCCGCCGGGGTCGCGCCGATCTGGAACCAGATCATTCGGGACACGCAAATCACCTTCAACCCGGTTGAAAAGACCGTGGATGAGGTCGCGGCGGTGATCGACGAAACGAACGCGCGCGGTCATGCCTTCATGGTGGCCGAAGATGCGCGGGGTAGGATCATCGGCTTTGCCAGCTACGGCCAGTTTCGCGGTGGGAACGGCTATGCCCACAGCCTTGAGCATTCCATTGTCCTGTCAGACATGGCGCGCGGGCAGGGGACCGGGCGCGCGCTGATGACGGCGCTTCTGGATCATGCGCGCGGGGCGGGCGGCCATGTCATCTTTGCCGGTGTCAGTTCCGCCAATCCCGCGGGCCGCGCGTTTCACCGGGCCATCGGTTTTCGCGATGTGGTGACGCTGAAAGAGGTGGGGTTCAAGTTCGGAGACTGGCTTGACTTGCATCTGATGGAATACCGGCTGGCCGATGACAGCCAGGGCGAGAACAGCTAAGAGGTCGCCATGTCGATCTGGACCCGCATCGCCGACGCGCTGACCGCCCTTGCCAAAGGCGAAGGGCTGTCCGCGCTGTTCGATCCGCGCCACAGGACCGCCGATACCTCTGTCGCCTTCACCATCGCGGTGATCGGGCTTGGCGCGAAAATGGCCAAGGCAGACGGGCAAGTGACACGTGACGAGGTGTCCGCCTTCCGCGAAGTGTTCCACATCTCGCCTGAGGACGAAGCGCAGGCAGCGCGTGTGTTCAATCTGGCCCGCACCGATGTCGCGGGATTTGACACTTACGCACGGCGCATCCGCGATCTTTTTGGCGAGCAGGACGGCGTTTTGTGCGACCTGATGGAGGGACTGTTCCATATCGCCCTAGCAGATGGGCAATATCATCCGAACGAGAACGCGTTCCTTAAAGAGGTTTCCGAGATTTTCGGCCTTGATGAACGGTCTTTTCGGCGGCTGAGGTCCCGGTTCGTGCAGGACGCAGAGCCGGACCCTTACGAGGTGCTTGGCCTGCCGCCGGATGCGCCCCTCGAAGATGTTCGCGCGGCGTGGCGGCGGGAGATCCGCGAAAGCCACCCGGACCGCATCATCGCGCGCGGTCTGCCTGAAGAAGCGGTCAGAATGGCCGAGAAGCGTATGATCGACGTCAACCGCGCCTGGGAAGAGATATCGGGCAAAGGCGTGGCCTGAATGCGCATCGCCACCTATAACACGGAATGGTTCTCGGCGCTCTTCGACCGCGAGGACAACCTGCTTGGGGATGGCGAATGGTCGGCGCGCTATGACGTGACTCGCGGCCAGCAGATCGCCGCGCTGGGGGCGGTGTTCCGCACGTTGGATGCTGATGCGGTGATGATCATCGAGGCGCCTGATACCAACAGTCGGCAGAACACCGTTCTCGCGCTCGAGCGCTTTGCAGCGCGGTTTGACCTGCGCACAAGCGCGGCGATCACAGGCTTTGCCAATGACACGCAGCAGGAAATCGCGCTGCTTTATGACCCCGATGCGCTGACGGTGATCCACGATCCGCAAGGCGATGTCACCGGCAAGCACGGCTCGCACGATGCGCCGCGGTTCGATTCAGTGTTCCGCATTGATCTGGACACGGACGCGACTGCCGACACCGTGGTGTTTTCCAAGCCCCCGTTGGAACTGGCCTGCAAGACGGCCTCTGGCACTCATTTTCGCATGATAGGGGTGCATGCGAAGTCCAAGGCACCCCATGGCGCAACGAACCCCGAAGAGGTCATGGCGATTTCCATCGCGAACCGCCGCAAGCAACTGGCGCAATGCATCTGGCTGCGCCAACGGGTCGAGGCGCATCTGGCCGCAGGCGATCCGGTGATGGTCATGGGCGATTTCAACGACGGTCCGGGGCTTGATGAATATGAACGCCTCTTCGGACGGTCTGGCGTCGAGATCGTGCTGGGCGAAGATGGCGACATGCCGCTGTATGATCCGCATGCGCGGCAGGCCCTGATCCGCCGCATCGGCGCGCAGCCCACCACGGCACGGTTCTATCTTCGTGACCAGAAAAGATACCTTCAGGCGCTGCTCGATTACATCATGGTCTCTGCCGACCTGCGCGCGAAGGAACCAAGCTGGCGCATCTGGCATCCCTTCGATGATCCTGAATGCTATGGCAACACGGCACTGCGCGCGGCGCTGCTTGACGCATCAGATCATTTCCCGGTGACCCTCGACATCGAGATTTGATCTACACTTCCCCCGGATCGTGCCTACATTATGCGCATGACACGCCTTGCCATATACCCGCTGATCCTGGCGCTGACGGCGCTTCCCGCCGCAGCGCAGGAGGAGGGAAGCGATATGTCCGAGGGCCTGAACCTTCTGTCCGAAGGCACGCGGCTATTGCTGCGCGGGCTGGTGGACGAGATGGAACCGGCCCTGAAAGAGCTTGAGGGTCTCGTTGACGATCTCAATGCCTACCACCCGCCCGAAGTCCTGCCCAACGGCGATATCATCATCCGTCGCCGGACGCCGATTGATGAGACGCCCGAGATCGAACCGGGCGAGGAAATCGAGCTTTAAGATCGCAGCCGCTTGACCTCGGTCGTCGCATCGAGGGCCGATGCCAGCGCCTTGAACCGCGCCTCTGCGACCTCGCCGAACAGCGCCTCGGCGTGTTTTGTCAGGCTGAGGCGCAGCACCTTCTTCTTTGGAAACCACGCCAGCGCGCCCATCTTGTCAGGCGCGTCGGCATACAGCATCGCGCCAAAGCGCATGGCCTTGCCGAGGATCTCGGCCTCTTGAATCGCGCTCTCCGACAACAGCGACAGAAGCGTCAGGATCCGGCTTTCTGACCGGCTATTCTTGTAGCGGTGCAGCAGCGATAGGCCTAGAAAAACGCGTTCCTCATGGGTCAGGCCGCCAAGGTTGGCGCGGGTGGCCGCGTCAAAGCAGACCTCGTGACGGTAATCGGGATGCGCGCGCCAGCTGACGTCATGAAGCAGACAGGCCGCGCGGATGATCCGGTGGCGGCTGGGCGAGGAATTGCGAAAGAGCGGAAAGATGAACTTGAACAGCGACCGACCGAACCCGGGCTGGCGTGCGTCCTTGAATTCAGCGTGGCGTGCGGCCTCGATCAGCGGGTCGCGGTCGCGCAGCTCATCGGGCATCTGTTCATACAGCATCCCCTCGCGAATGCCGTAGGAGGACACGTAAATCTCGCTGGGTTTGAGGCGCTTCAGAACTTCGCCGAGCACCTCGGCGGCCAGCGGGACAAGCGTCATGCGCGCTTCGCCGATTCCGGTGGCAGAGCGCAGCTCATCAAGATCGGACGACCCGATCCAGTCGATGGTTGCGGCCAAGGATTTGCGGGTCATCTCATATTCATGAAGCACGCGGAGCGGATAGCCGCGCCGTTCCATGTCGATCCGCGCAATCGCGCGCCACGATCCTCCGACAAGGTACAGCACCTCGCCCTTGGCATCCACGGCGTCGGCGGCCTCGTCGACCAGCGCGCGGATATGGGCGCGGCGGCCCTTGCGCCCGCCCTTGATCCCCTCAAGCCGCAGTGGGCCCAGCTTTGACGTGATGCGCGCGCTGACGCCGCCCTCTTCGACCCGGGCGAATTCCATGGACGACCCGCCGATATCGCAAACGATGCCCTTGGCCCCTGGCCATCCCAGAAGGACCCCCTGCGCCGAAAGTCGCGCCTCTTCGTCGCCGTCGATCACGTAGACATCGAGGCCCGTCTCGCGCGACACCTCGGCGATGAAATCCGGCCCATCGGCGGCCTCGCGCATGGCGGCGGTGGCAACCACGGTCAGCGGCGCGCAGTTCAGCCCCTCGGACAGCAGCTTGAACCGCTTCAGTGCGGCCAGCGCGCGCACGCGGCCTTCTGGGTTCAGGCGGCCCGTTTCGACAAAGCCCGCGCCAAGCCCGGCCATGACCTTTTCGTTGTAGAAATACGCAGGAGAGCGTGCCGCGCCGTCGAACACCACCATCCGGACAGAGTTCGACCCGACATCGACCACGCCAACGCGTTGCAGCGCCTGGGCCTTCGGATCCTGGAAAATCGGCGTCTGAAATGGTCCCAGCGCGCGTTCGGGATCAGTCATGGAAAGGGCCTTGTCGCGATCGTCCAAGCGACCCTGACGCAAGCGCCAGGGGGCGTCAATCGTCCGAATGCGTCAGGTCCGGTACATCCGACGCGCCCGCCGAGCCGCGGCCCGAAAGCGAAGGGTTTTCCATGAAGAAGCGGTGACAGTTGAAAAGCGATGTCTCGCCGTCCCATTCGGGCCGCTCGAAACTGCCATCGGGACGCATCACCCAAGACTGCGCCTCGTCGGCGAGATTGGCCGCCATGATCTGGCTGACGATCTGCGCTTTGACGGTGTCGTTGGTGATCTCGACCAGGCTTTCCACGCGGCGATTAAGGTTCCGGTCCATCCAGTCGGCAGAGGACATGAACACACGCGCGCCACCCGACGGCAGGCCATCGCCATTGCCGAAACACACGATGCGGCTGTGTTCCAGAAACCGGCCCACGATGGATTTGACGCGGATGTTTTCCGACAGGCCCTTGATGCCCGGGCGGATGCCGCAGATGCCGCGGATGACCAGCGTAATCTTCACGCCCGCCGCGCTGGCATCGTAGAGCGCATCGACGATGTCTTTCTCAATCAGGCTGTTCATCTTTGCCCAGATCGCCGCAGGACGTCCCGCGCGGGCGTGATCCGCCTCGGCCTTGATGCGTTCGATCAGCGTTGATTTCAGCGAGTGGGGCGCGATCGAGATGTTTTCCAGATGCTCTGGCAGCGCATATCCCGAGGTGTAGTTGAACACCTTCGCCGCGTCCCGCCCGAGGGCTGCATCGCAGGTGAACAGAGACAGGTCAGTATAGATCGTCGCCGTGATCGGGTGGTAGTTCCCGGTGCCGTAATGGGAATAGGTCACCAGTTTGTCGCCCTCGCGCCGCACGACCGTGGCGATCTTGGCGTGGGTCTTCCAGTCGATGAAGCCGTAGACGACGTGCGCGCCCGCGCGTTCCAGCCGCCGGGACTGCCGGATGTTGGCAGCCTCGTCGAAGCGCGCTTTCAATTCCACCAGCGCGGTGACGGACTTGCCGTCTTCCGCCGCCTCGCACAGCGCCTCGACAATAGGGGAATTGCGCGAGGTGCGGTAAAGCGTGTTCTTGATCGCCAGAACGTTCGGATCGGCCGCAGCCTGCTTGAGGAACCGCACGACCATATCGAAGGTCTCGTACGGGTGGTGCAGCAGCATGTCCTTGGCCTTGATCGCCTGGAACATGTCGCCGCCGAAATCCTGAACGCGTTCCGGCACGCGCGGGGTGAAGCTGGGCCAAAGAAGATCTGGCCGCTCATCCAGCACCAGTTCCTTGACGTCACCGATGCCGATCAGGCCGCTGAGTTCGACAACCTCCTCCTCGCCGACATGCAGCTCTTCCATGATGACGCGGCGCAGGCCCATGGGCGCGTTGCCTGACAGCTTGAGGCGGATCACCTCGCCCCGACGGCGACGTTTGAGGGCCGTCTCAAATTCGCGCACGAGGTCTTCGGCCTCTTCCTCGACCTCCATGTCGCTGTCGCGCAGGATGCGGAAAATACAGTTTCCGGTCTCGCGGTAGCCGGGGAAAAGGCTGGCGAGATGGAGCAGCAAGAGTTCTTCAAGCGGCAGCATACGCACCACGCCTTCGCGGTTCGGCAGGCGCACGAAACGGTTGATCTGCTGCGGGATCGGAAGAAGCGCCTGAAGTTTGCGGCGGTCGGATTTCTTTTCCAACTGTAGCGCCAGCGAAAGGCCGCCATTGGGTATGAACGGGAAAGGATGCGCCGGATCAATGGCGAGTGGCGACAGGACGGGAAACACCTGTTCCAGAAACACCCGTTCCAGATGCGCGCGGTCCTCGTCATCCAGCGACTCGCGCGTCAGCGTGCAAATGCCCGCTTCGGCCAGTTCGGCTTGCAGGATTTCCAGCACTTCCTGTTGGCGCGCCATCAGGCGGCGCGCGTTGGAACTGATCCTCTCCAACTGTTCGACCGCCGTCAGCCCGTCCATCGCCGGATTGGCGTTCCCGGTCATTGCAAGCTCACGCAGGCCCGCGACGCGCACCGTATAGAATTCATCAAGATTGGTGGCCGAGATCGACAGGAACCGCACGCGTTCCAAGAGCGGCACGCGCGTGTTCTCGGCCTCTTCCAGCACACGCCAGTTAAAGCCTAGCCAGCTGAGTTCACGGTTGAAATACCGCTTGGGCCCCTCGAATTCTTCAGGGGGAAGTTCGACGGGCGGCGGGAAGGGCGAGCGCAGGAAATCGGTCTGTGTCATATTGGTGCAATACTCATGCCGGGTAACGGTAGGGTGACATCACGGGCCATCGGCGTCGAGCGCTTCAAGAACCTCTGCCGCAAGCCGGGTCGAGATCGGTTTCTTGCGCGCGAGTGATGCCCGGTCGAGCGCATCGACGACGCGGGCAATGCCCGCGAAATCCCGGTCGATCCGCGCGGCGAGATAGGACACGACGCCGGGCGCGATGGCGATCTGGCGGTCCGAGAACTGCTTGACCAGAACCGCAGAGATCAGCGCATCGTCAGGCGCTTCAAGGGCTGTGACCGACGTGCCTTCCATCCGGCTTTTCAGGTCGGGCAGGGTCAGCCCCCAACGGCTTGGGGGCCTGCCTGCCGTCAGAAGCAGCGGCTGGCGCGCGGTGCGCATCAGGTTATGCAGATGAAACAGCAGCCGTTCCTTATCGCTTCCCGCCACCTCTTGCGCGTCCTCGACGGCAAGCGGGCCTGACGATAGCGTGGGCAGCGCGTCTTCCGTCAGCTCTGACGCTGGCACAATCTGTGCGCCGGTCAGCCCCGCCCAGACATGAGCGAGATGCGTCTTGCCCGATCCTTGCGGCCCGGCGAGGACCAGCTTGCCCTCGGGCCAGCTTTCCCACGCGTCGATCTGCGCGACGGCCAAGGCGTTCGACGGCGAGACGAAATAATCGCCGCGCCCCAGCGCCGGGCGCATGGGCAGGTCGAATGTCAGTTGCTCGGGCATGTCAGTCTTCGGGGTCTGATTTGTAGGACAGCCCGTTATAAAGCCGACCGTCCTTGTACTGCTCGATGGCGAACCGTGCGAGCACGCCGAGGGCGGCGGCCACCGGCACGGCGACCAGAAGCCCGATAAAGCCGAAGATCTTGCCGAAGACCGACAGTGCAAGGATCAGCCAGACGGGATGCAGGCCGACCGAATTGCCCACCAGCTTCGGCGTCAGCACATTGCCTTCAAGGAACTGGCCGGAAAAGAAGATCGCCGCGATCACGCCGATCATCAGCCAGTCGCCCCAGAACTGGAACAGCGCAATGCCGATGGCCAGCCCGCCGCCGACGATCGCGCCGACATAGGGAATGAAGGAGATCAGCCCCGCCAGCGCCCCGATCACCAGCCCGAATTGCAGCCCCGCCAGCATCAGCGCGGCAGCGTAGTAGACGCCAAGGATGGTCATCACGGTGCCCTGCCCGCGGATGAAGCTGGCCAGCGTCTTGTCCACATCACCCGCCAGACGACGAATGGTCGGCGCGTGATCGCGCGGCAAAAGCTGATCGATGCGCGCGACCATCTTGTCCCAGTCAAGCAGCAGATAGAAGGCCACGACCGGGACGATGAAGAAGAGAAGCAGCACGTTCAGAACGCTCAGTGCCGAGGTCAGCACGCCGTTCAACACCTCTGCGCCGCGCGACTTGATGGTGTCGGCGATGGATTGAAGCGACTGTCGCACGATGGACCCTTCGTCCATCACGACGGGAAGACGCTCTGCCACGAAGGCCTGCAGGTTCTGGGCCAGTTCCGGTGCCGTGTTGAACAGCTGCACCGACTGCTGGATCAGCGTCGGAATGACCGCGAGCGTGAGGACGACAAAGATCAGCAGCGCGAACAGCGTGATGACCACGGTCGCCAGCACCCGGCTGAGCCCCCAGCGTTCCAGCATGTCTGCGA
>CBFIJK010000042.1:0-31303 GCA_965662745.1 uncultured Paracoccaceae bacterium | reverse complement strand
CGATCCTGACGGAAGGGGCCGACAACGCCTCGGGCTACCGCGCCGTCAGTCCCGGCTTCCCCCTTGAGGCGCGGCTGGATCTGTCGGGCCGCGCGGTAGGCCAGCATGTGCAAATCAAGCTGGCGCATCCACCAGAGCCGATTCTCATGCAGATCTGGCCGCGCATTGTATCCATCGTGACCAGCCGCTTTGGCCCGGGGGTCTAGAGCGATGATCGACATCCCCGCGCCGCGTACCCCGCTTCTCATCCGCCCACCCGAACGCCTGCCGGTGCGCGATGCGGACCGGTCCTGGGATATCGGCCCGCGCCTGCGCCGCCTGCGCTTGACTCATCCGCTGGCGCGCCGCCGGATTCTGGCCCATGTCCGTGCCGCGCGCCGCCGCGCCGAGGCCCCGGATCTCCGCCTTGGCGCGCAGGATTTCGCGCGGCGCCTGCGGTCCGAAGGGCTGACGCCGGGCGTGCTGGCCGAAGGCTTTGCGCTGATCGACGAGGCGCTGTTTCAGGCCTATGGCTTTCGCTACCACGACGCCCAGATGCGCGCCGGGCTGGCGCTGGTCACGGGCCATTTCGTCGAGATGGCGACCGGCGAAGGCAAGACCTTCACCGGCGCCTTGCCCGCCGCGCTGCATGCGCTTGCGGGCTGCGCGGTGCATGTAGTGACGGTCAACGACTACCTCGCCGAACGCGACGCGGAAGAGGTGACGCCGATCCTGTCGCTTCTTGGGCTTGAGACGGGGCACGTCGTGCACGACATGGACCAGGGCCAAAAGCGCGACGCCTACCGCAAGGATGTGGTCTATTGCGCGAACAAGGAACTGGTGTTCGACTACCTGCGCGACCGCGCGAAAGAGCCGGAAAGCTCTCCGCTCGCCTATCGTCTGCGCCTTGCCGAGGATGCGGGGCTCGTCGTGCGGGACTTGGATTTCGTGCTGATCGACGAGGCGGATTCGGTGCTGATCGACGAGGCGAATATCCCGCTGATCCTGACAGAGCCGCGCGAAGACGGGCTGTCGGTCGAGTTTCTGGCCCAGGCGACGGCACTGGCGAAAGAGGCCGACGACAGTTTCTGGGAAACGCCTGATGAGCTTGGCTATCGCTCGATCCGAAGCGAACGGATCCGCGCACTGATCGCCAAGGTGAAAGACCCAGCGCCGGAATGGAACAGCCTTGCGATTGCCGAGGAAATGCTGGTTCAGGCCCGCACGGCCGAAGACCGGTTCCAGCGCGATGTGCATTACATTGTCGACGAGGAAAAGATCGTGCTCGTCGACCAGCAGACCGGCCGCCCGACGCCGGATCGCTCGCTCCCATGGGGCCTTCAACAGATCATCGAACTGCGCGAGGGGCTTGATCCGTCCAGCGCGCGCGACACCATCGGCAAGCTCAGTTTTCAAAGCTATTTCCGAAAGTACCACAAGCTGGTCGGTATGTCTGGCACCCTGCGCGAGGTGCGCAAGGAACTGATCCGCACTTATGGCGTGCCTTTCGCCGCCGTGAAGACGCATAAGCCGATCCAGCGGTTCCGCGCTGAACGGCATATCTTCAAGACCACCGATGACAAGCTGACATGGGCCGCTGAACGATCCAAGGCGCTCGCCAATGCGGGCCGCGCCGTGCTGCTGGGCGTGTCCTCGGTCTCGCTGTCCGAACGTATCAGCGAAAAGCTGGCGGCGCTGGGGCTGGTGCATGGGCTTTTGAACGCACGGCGGCTGGACGAAGAGGCCGATCTTGTCGCCGCCGCGGGACAGCCGGGCAAGATCACCGTGGTCACGAACATGGCAGGGCGCGGCACTGATATCAAACTGGATGCCGAGGTGAAGCGGGCAGGGGGCCTGCATGTCATCATCCTCGACGCGCTGGAAACCGACCGGTTGGACCGCCAGCTTTACGGGCGCGCGGGGCGGCAGGGCGATCCGGGCAGCTATGACATCGCGCACAGCATGGACGAGCCCGAACTCGACCGTTTGCTTGGCAAGCGGAATAGTGCCATCCTTCGCGGAACGGGAATAATCCCGCGTCGGCTTCGGGTGGCCCTGTATTTCGCGCTGATCGGGCGCAGGCGGCAACATCTGGAACGCGTCAGGCGCAAGCGGCGGCTCAAACTGCTGTCGGGCGAGGAGAAACGGAATGATTTTCTGGTGTTTACGCGCCGCAGCTAAGGTCGGCCTTGTGTTTGCCCTTGCTGTAACGGGACAGGCGGCATCGGCGCAATTTGCTGCCGAGGAACGCTGCGTCCTCGTCCCCTGGCGGGATACGGCGCTGTCGGCGGCGGGGCGAGAACTTGTGACCGAGCGGCTGGTGTCGCGCGGTGACAGGGTGACCGAAGGGGATGTCCTGATCCGTTTCTTCACCGGCGGGATCGAGGCAAAGCGCGAGCGCGCCGTGGCCGAACTGGAACTCGCGGAATTGAACCTTGAACGCATGCAGCGCCTTGGCCGCGTCGTTACCGCCGCCGAACTCGATGAGGCGGAGATCGAAGTGCGCCTGCGTGCGGCCGATATCCGAGAGCTGGATCTGGAATCAGAGCGCAGCCAAATCCGGGCACCCCATGACGGGATGATCATCGACACGCCCGTCAATGTCGGAGAAGCGCTGGATGAAGGCGCAGTGATGCGCCTTGTGCGCGTCGACCGCCTTCGTGCCGAATTCGACCTTCCGCTGCGCTATCTCGGCGTCTTCGAGCGCGGCGACCAGATCCGCGTGGCCGATGAAACCGACCGCACCCGCCTGGCCGAAGTCATCTTCGTCGATCCGGTCGTCGATATTGCCAGCCGGTCTTTCCGTTTGCATGCACTTCTCGACAATGCGGGCGAGGATTGGATTGCGGGATCGCTCTGCAGCCTTGTCGATGACGGAAACCGGTTCTGATTCAACGCAATGCGTGACCATTTTGCGCGTGGCCCGTGTTAATTGACAAACGGGTCGACCCCGCCCTTGACCGGCTGTGGATATGTCCGCCCTATGCGGACTGGCCCGGTTTGGGTGAACGGAATTAACCGGGACACGATCATGCGTTTTGGAACAGCTTCATGGATTGCCGCTATCGCCCTTTCGGCGGTGGCTTCGGCTGCCTGGGCGCAGGCTTTGAATGACTATCCGGTGAATCAGTATTCCGGCGATCCGGTCCTTGCGCGGCTGACGGCCAAGCTGGGCTACAGCGCGGATCGGGGGGCCTTTGCGGGGCTTGATTTCGGCACGGATCAGCTGTTTGGCACAAACCAGTCGCTTCGCTTTTCGGGCGAGATCAGCGAAACGGACAACAGGCTCAGCATCGGTTATGAGGCGCCGCGCCTTATCGGTCAGAACCCGACGCTGGGCATCAAGGCCTACCGCCATCAGATCAACAGGGGCGCGGTCGTGCCCTTCGATACGGTCAGCTACGGCGCGATCCCCTATCTGCGGTGGAGCTTTCCGCCCCAGACCGAAGTGACGGCCGGGATCGCCTATTCACATGACACGATCTCGAACCTGCGTGCGGGTTCGTCGGCGGTTCTGACGCCTGATCTGGGCGACCGTGACCGTTTTGCCCTGCGCTTTGGCGTCAACCACGGCTTTGACATCACCAGCACTTGGGACATCGCCGGATCGGCATCCTTCACCCAGGATATTGCGACGACAAGCCGGAACAGCAGTTTCCTCGTCTCGCAGGCCAGCCTGTCGATGGCTGCAGAGAACCCGGCGCAAAGCATGCGGCTTGCGGGCGCATTTTCTGCTGGCACGATGCAGATGCTGTCGGGCAATTCCAATGTGGGCGACCGTTTCTTCCTGGGCCAAAGCCTTGTGCGCGGCTTTGCCCTTGGCGGGCTCGGTCCCGTCGACCAGAACGTCGCGGGCACGCCCGCACTTGGCGGTAACAGCTATGTCGGCGCGCAGTTCGACCTGCAGTTTCCGGGCCTGATCCCCGGCGCGAAACGCATTACCCCCGGCGCCTTTGCCGATGCGGGATCCGTGTTTGGCCTAAGCAACACGGCAGGCGGCCCTGCTGGCGCGAACCAGGTCGATGACGGCTTCCATCTGCGCGCTTCTGTCGGACTGTCGCTGGTGTATGACACCGGCTTTGGCCAGCTCGCCGCCTATGTCGGGCATCCGGTGCTAAAGCAGACCTATGACCGCACCGAAACGGTGCAGGTCAGCTTTGGCACGAATTTCTAGCCCGCTTTGGCCTTCGCCAAAAGAACATCCCTTAGCACTTTTCCACGCGACGCGAACCGTCTAGCAATGTCCGAGGATTATTGCCGGGAGACGTGCCATGACATCGTTGAAATTCGCTGAAAGCCTGTCGCGGCTGGGCACGGAATCTGCCTTCACGGTGCTGGCCCGCGCCGGAAAACTGGCCGCCGAAGGGCGCGATATCATCAACCTTGGCATCGGCCAGCCTGATTTCCAGACACCGGATCATATCGTCGAGGCGGGGATAAAGGCGCTGCGGGACGGCGCGCATGGTTATACGCCTGCAAACGGCTTGCCCGCGCTGCGCGAGGCTGTGGCCGCAGATCTGCATCGGCGCCACGGGGCCGAGGTAAACCCCGACAACGTCGTCGTCGTGCCGGGCGGCAAGCCTACGATGTTCTTCGCTGTGCTGATGTTCGGAGAGCCGGGCGCCGAGATCATGTATCCCAATCCGGGCTTTCCAATCTATGAAAGCGTGATCCGCTATTCCGGTGCGACACCGGTTCCGATCCCGTTGAAGGAAGAAAACGGGTTCTCGTTCTCGGCCGAGGAGGTGCTGGGAAAGATCACCGACAAGACACGCCTTATCATCATCAACTCGCCCGCCAATCCCACGGGTGGCGTGACCCCGAAAGAGGAAATCGACAAGCTTGTCAAAGGGCTGGAGGCGCATCCTCAAGTCGCGATCCTGTCGGATGAGATCTATAGCCAGATGCTCTATGGCGGGCGCTCTCATGTCTCGCTCTTGAATTACCCCGAGATCCGCGACCGGCTTATCATGCTCGACGGGTGGTCCAAGACCTACGCGATGACCGGCTGGCGGCTGGGCTACGCGGTCTGGCCCGATGCGGCGGTCGATCACGCCACGCGGCTGTGCGTCAACGATCATTCCTGCGTCAACGCGCCGACCCAGCATGCGGGCCTTGCCGCGCTGACCGGCCCGCAGGACGCGGTGACCGACATGGTGGCGCAGTTCGACAAACGGCGGCAGATCATCGTCGATGGCCTGAACGCGCTGCCGGGCGTGCGCTGCGCCGATGCGGCGGGCGCGTTCTATGCCTTCCCGAATATCGAGGGCACGGGCCTGAGCGCGATGGAGGCGCAGACGCGCTTTCTAGAAGAGGCGGGCGTCGCCACCGTCGCGGGCACGTCTTTCGGCAAATGGGGCGAGGGGTACTTGCGCTTTTCCTACGCCAATTCCGCCGAGAACATTGAAGAAGCCCTACGCCGGATCGAGGCGCTGCTGAACGGCTGAGGCGTCATTTTTCCGCGCAATTGGTATACCATCCGGTGCGGGATGCGTTAGGCTCTTCCCAACGAGGATCACGAGGGAAGAGGCCGAATGTCAGGACATGAGATTATCGCCATCGGCGGCTATGCGGGGGCCGATCTTGCCGCCCATGAACAGATGGGTGCGAAGGTTTGCAAGACGCTGGCAGACGCCACTGCGCTGGATGACGCCGCGCGCGCCGAGACCCGCGCGATTGCCTATATGGGCCACAGCGCCTTCGGGGCCGAGGCGATGGACGCCTTCCCCAAGCTCGAACTCATTGCGAATTTCGGTGTCGGCTATGACGCAATCGACGTCGATGCCGCCAGCGCGCGCGGCATCGCGGTGACAAATACCCCCGGGGTTCTGGATGACGACGTGGCCGATCTGGCCGTCGCGATGCTGATCTCGCAGGGGCGCCGCATGCGGCAGGCGGATGACTATGTGCGGTCCGGCGAATGGGGCGAGAAGGGCTCGATGCCGCTGTTTCGCAAGATGTCAGGCGGCACGGCGGGGATCCTCGGCCTTGGCCGGATCGGGCGCGAAATCGCGGACCGTCTGGCTGCGTTCAAGATGGACATTCACTACTGGTCGCGGAGCGAGAAAGACACGCCCGGCTGGACCTTCCATGACGACCCGGTCGAGCTTGCCCGCAATGTCGATTTCCTGATCGTCGCGCTGGTCGGCGGGGCCGAGACCGAAAACATGGTCAATGCCAAGGTGATCGAAGCGCTGGGGCATGACGGTGTCATCATCAACATTTCGCGCGGGTCGACCATCGACGAATCCGCGCTGCTGGATGCGCTGGAGAACGGACGGCTGGCGGGGGCTGGCCTAGATGTCTTCGTGAACGAGCCCAAGATCGACCCGCGCTTTTTCGCGCTGGAGGAGGTGGTTTTGCAGCCGCACCAAGGCTCTGCCACACACGCCACGCGGGCGGCCATGGGCCAGCTGCAACGCGACAACATCACGGCGCTGATCGCCGGCAAACCGCTTTTGACGAAGGTGAATTGAGATGAGCAAACCGGTTATCGGCTTTATCGGCGTCGGGTTCATGGGTCACGGAATGGCCAAGAATATCCGGCAGGGCGGCTATGATCTGATTGTGAAGGGCAATCGCAACCGCGATCCGGTCGAGAGTCTGAAGGGCATGGGCGCGACCGAGGCGGAGACGCCCAAGGCGATGGCAGAGGCCGCCGATATCATCTTCATTTGCCTCTCAAACAGCCCGCAGGTCGAGGCGGTCGTGCGCGGCGAGGACGGGATCCTCGCCAGCGGCAAGTCCGGGCTGATCGTGGTCGATTGCACCACGGCAAACCCCGTGTCGACCGCCGCACTGGCCGAGGAACTGGCCGAGAAGGGCATGGTCATGGCCGATGCGCCCCTGGGCCGGACCCCGAGAGAGGCAGAGGCGGGCACGCTGGACGCCATGGTCGGCTGCGATGACGAGACGTTCGAGACGCTGAAGCCTGTCATCGACTGCTGGGCGGGGACCATCACGCATACCGGCCCTACGGCATCTGCGCACCGGATGAAGCTGATCATGAACTTCATCTCGACAGGGTACGCGACGCTGTACGGCGAGGCGTTCAGCCTGGGCGCCAAAGTGGGCCTGTCGCCGCAGCAGATCCGCGAAGTGATCGGCGGCAGCCGCATGGGCTGCGGGTTCTTTGACACCTACACCGCCTGGGTCGTGGACCGCGACCGCGATGCGCACAAGTTCTCCATCGAGAACGCGGCCAAGGATATCGGCTATGTCACCGCCATGGCGCAGGATGCCGGGATCGCGAACCCGATGTCGTCCGCGGTGCGCAACGCATTTGTCTCGGCGCTGTTGGCCGGGAAGGGCACGGATTACATGCCGATGCTGGCTGATCATATAGCCGAAGTGAACGGCCTCGACCTTGGCGAAGAGGTCAAGAAAGGCTCAGCTTGACCGGCGCGGATCAGGCGTGGCGGGGGGGCGAACCACCGCCCGCTTGCGCTCTCGGTGCCAGATATACAGCCCCGCGCCCGCGATGATGATCCCGCCGCCCAGCGTCCAGACGGTCGGGTAGGTGCCGAAGACGAGGATCGAGGCGACTGCGGCCAGCACGATCTGCGTGTAGACGAGCGGCGCAAGGATCGACGCATCGGCCAGCCTGTGCGCCGTTGTCGCCACGATATGACCCACGCAGCCAAAGACGCCGATCAGCACGAAAGCGATGTAATCCTCGGGCGCATCGGGCCATTTCCAGACCGACAGGGCGAACGGCGCTAGGCAGATCGTCGCAAGGCCAGAGGCCCAGATCTGGCTCGTCGCGTTGCTTTCCACGCCCGCCAGCAGCCGCGTCATGATGAAATACAGCGAGGCGATCACCATCGCGGTGAGGTTCAGCAGCATCGCCGGATGGAAATCGACGCTCCACGGCCGCATGACCACCAGGACGCCCAGAAACCCGACGCAGACCGCGACGATCCGGTGGATGCCGACACGCTCTCCCAGGATCGGGATCGCCAGCAGCGTCACGGCAATTGGTCCCGCGAACATGATCGTCGTCGTCACGGTCAATGGCAGGTATTGCAGCGAGGCGAAATTGCACAGGGTCGAGCCAAACAGGAACACGGACCGCAGGGCCTGCCGCTTTGGCGCGTTGGACCGGATCGCGTCCATCCCCTCGCGCGGAAGAAAGAGGATCAACGCCAGGATAAAGTGCCCGGCATAGCGCACAAAGACCACCTGGATCGACACGAGGCCCGCTGTCACCAGCCATTTCGCCGAGGTGTCGATGCAAGTGAAGAACAATACCGCAAGCGCCATCAGCCCGACGCCAAGGCCGGGCCGATTCTCGCGCGAGGCGACAGGGTGGTGCAGTGCCTCGGGCATCAGCCGGTCGCCCAGCCCCCGTCGATGATATGCGCCTGTCCGGTCGTAAAGGCGGATTCGTCCGAGCCAAGATAGACCGCAAGATGCGCGATTTCCTCGGGCTGGCCGATGCGGCCCATGGGCTGGCGCGCAATGAAGGCCTTGCGCGCAGCCTCGTAATCGCCGGTCGCACGCAGGCGGTCCTGCAGGGACGGGCTTTCGACGGTGCCGGGGCAGATGCAGTTCACGCGCACGCCGGTCGTCACGTAGTCCAGCGCCACCGATTTCGTCATCGCGATGACGGAAGCCTTCGACATGCCGTAGATGAACCGGTTCGGCGCCGCGAGGATGGTGCCCGCAACCGATGCGATATTGACGACAGCACCGTTGCCCTTGGCGACCATCGCGGGGATGGCAGCCTGCATGGAATGGAACTGTGAGCGGACGTTGAGACGGATGGCGAAGTCAAAATCGTCATCCGTCGCTTCCTCGATATTCCCGCCATGCACGAACCCCGCGCAATTGACGAGGATGTCTGGAGAGACCTCGCGGATCATGCCTTGCAGCGCGCCCTTGTCGGTCACATCCAGCGCGCGCGTGTCCGCCTTCAGCCCCTCAAGCAGGTCGGCCTTGAGATCGGTGGCTACGACCTTGGCCCCTTCGGCCGCGTAGCGTTCCGCGATGGCGCGGCCGATGCCTTGCCCTGCGGCGGTGATGAAGGCCGTTTTCCCCTCAAGGCGCATCATTTATCCCCCAGGTGCTTGGCCATCCAATCGACCATTTCGGGAACCATCAGCCCGCCATCGCCGGTGGATTTCGCCTCGCTCAGCGTGGCATCGGCGGCGACCGACATACGGCTTTTCAGCCCCAGCGCGTCGGCCATCTGGCGATAGTAGCCCACGTCCTTGGCGCCGTTCTCGACGGAAAACGCAAGGTCGATCTGCCCGTTCATCGCGTAATTCTTGATGAAATCCATCATGCCGGAATGGTTCGGACCGGCGGCGATGACATCGTAAAGCGCCTGACGCTCGACACCGGCCTTGTCGGCGATGGCAAAAGCCTCGGACATCGCGACGGCGGTGGTCATGGCGTAGAAATTGTTGATCAGTTTGATCGTATGCCCATTCCCGAGCGCGCCAAGATGGAAGACATTCTCGCCCAGCGTATCAAGCACCGGTTTCACGCGCTGATAGGCGGCTTCGTCGCCAGCGCACATGATGTTCAGCTTGCCGTCCTTGGCATGGGACGGCGTGCGTCCAAGCGGCGCGTCGAGATAGATCGCGCCTTTCTCGGCCAGCGCCGCGCCGATCTTTTGCGTCGAGGCCGGAAGGGACGTGCCGAAATCGATGACGATCTGCCCGTCCTTGACGCCGTCGATCACGCCGTCCGCGCCCAGAACACGCGCCTCGACCTGATCCGAGGTGCCCATGCAGAGCATGACGATATCGGACTTGGCGGCGACATCCGCCGCACTGGACCCTTCGGTGCCGCCGCGTGCAACCGCCTCTTCGATGCCGCTCCGGTCGCGATTGCCAAGAACCACCACGTCATGGCCTGCCTTCTGCAGGCATTCGACCATCGCGCGGCCCATGAGGCCGAGGCCGATGAATCCGATCACGTCTTTCGCCATTTCAACCCTCTTTCACTGTCAGCACGCGGCCTGCATCAGCCGCGCTTTGTATGGTTTCGATCACGGATAAGGTGCGGCGTCCATCCCGCCCGGTGGCCAGCACCTCATCCACCGCGCCGCCCGCGAGCGCGGCAAAGCGAGTCATCTGTTCGGCCAGCGGATCGACCGTGTCGAAGCAGGGGCCGTCCATGCGGTCCAGCTTGCGCCGCCACTCGATTTCGCCGCCGCCCGTGTTCGACCAGATGTCGAGAGAAGGGAACGACAGCGCACCGGTTGTCGTGACAAGGCGCAGCGTATCCTCGCCAAGCCTCGGAAAGCTCGGGTTCTCGCCGGTCGCCTGTTCGAATGACCAGGGCGACGCGCCGGCCTCGGTCAGGGTGAAGGTCCCAAGCGCGCCCGAGGCGAAGCGCATTGTGACCGTGGCGGTATCTTCGACCGCGTGGCCGCGGATTGTATTCGACACCATCGCGCCGACCTCGGTGATCTCGCCCGAGATGAAGCGCAAGAGGTCGATTTCATGGCTGAGGTTGCTCAGGATCGGCCCGGCGCCCTTTTCGCGGCGCCACGGCGCCTCAACGTAATAGCTGTCATGCTTGCGCACCGCCCAAAGGCCCTGAACGGCAACGAGCTGCCCGAGCGTTTCAAGCCGCGCGCGGGCCGCGATAGAGAATGGATGACAACGCCGGTGATGGCCTGTGACGAGCGGCAGGCCAGCGGCGTCGGCGACGGCGATCAACGTATCGGCGTCAGCCAGCGTCCCGGCGAGCGGTTTTTCGACCAGCACCGCCCAGCCCTGCGCCAGGGCCGCGGTGCCAGAGGCCAGATGATCGCCTGTCGGCGTTGCCACGACCGCGCCCTTGGTACGCTCGGGGACATCGTCGATCGACGCCACAACGGGAAAGCCCATCTTCGACAGCGCGGCGCGGCGTTCGGCGCTGGGTTCGACCACAGCCGCCAGGTCGATCCCGTCCAGATCCCGCGCAACTTCTGCATGGCGCTGCCCGATGGACCCGCCGCCGATGACGCAGAGGGGAAAGCGGACGGTCATGCGCAGGCGGGGCTGTCCGCCGTCCAGCGATGGATCGGGATATGCGGCGCGCCTGAGAGGTGCGCGCGGGTTTCGCGCCACATCTCGCGCCAAGTCTGCCAATCGTCCAGAACGCTTTCTGGTTCAGCGGCAGAGCGCACGATGAAGTCCGGGAAATGCGCGCGGCCCGTAGGCTGGCCGGTCACATTGTAGCGCAAATCGAACGACCAGCGGAAATCGCCCGAGACGTTTTCAAGCGAGGCATGGGGCGTCAGAGGATCCAGGATCACGATTCCGCCCGCGCGCACCGGCAGTGGCAGGGCGCGCGTCTGATCGACAAAGCCGTCCGCGATGGCCGTCTGGCGCTTGGGGCAATGGGGCAGCATCGCGCCGGTGCGCGGGATCGCCTGCAGGCAACCATTTTCCGGCGTCGCATCGGTCATCGCGAACCAGACGGTGATCATCTGCGTGGCGTCGCCGTCTTCATGGGCGACTGCGCGGTCCTGGTGCCAGTCGGTGCCGCCCACATGGGCGCGGATTTCTCCCCTGGCCAGATCGCGGACGGGCGGTTTGATGCGCACATGCTGGATCGGGTTCGAGGTGATCTCGGGCCCGATGAGTTCCTGAACGATATCGAGAAGCCGGGCATTTGCGACAAGATCAAAGACGGCCGGGCCGATGTGAAACGGGGTTTCGGGCGTGATCTCATCCCCGGGCAGCGAGATGTCGAGGGGTTGGAACCAGTCGAGCCGGGCCTCTTGCGCGGCGCGTAGCTGATTGAAAAAGCCCTTCGCCGCGGGCACGAGCCCATCGCTCTGCCAGCCGCGATACAAACCGTCCAGCACGGC
The DNA here is from genome assembly GCA_965662745.1 of uncultured Paracoccaceae bacterium. GTDB lineage: Bacteria > Pseudomonadota > Alphaproteobacteria > Rhodobacterales > Rhodobacteraceae > Anianibacter. The sequence continues at coordinate 19,512 of CBFIJK010000042.1, read as the reverse complement.
AGCATATTCCGCGCGGATCGCGTCCTGGACGGCAGCCGGAATGACGTCTTCGACGACCAGCACACCTTCGGTTTCGAACTGCCGGATTTGTCTTTCGGTCAGGGTCATGTACGTACGCTTTCCAGTTTGTCCCAGTCAAAGACCACACCGTGGCCCGGGCGGTCCGGCGCGATGGTATGGCCCTCGTCGACGCGCAGCGGTGTTTCGACATAGGCATCAAGACCAAAGCCATGCGCCTCGAGGTAGGACCGGTTTGGACAGGCGGCCAGAAGATGTACGGTGATGTCATGCGCGCCGTGGCTGGTGACTGGCAGGTGATGCGCCTCGGCCAGCCGCGCGATCTTCATGAAGGGCGTGACGCCGCCGCAATTGGTGACATCGGGTTCCGGAAAGGACACGCCGCCCGTCGCGATGACCTGCTGAAAATCCCAGAGCGAGCGCAGGTTTTCACCCGTCGCTATTGGGATGCCGCCTTCGGACTGGACGCGGGCATGACCCGCGGGATCGTCCGGCGGGATGGGTTCTTCGAACCAGACAAGGTCATGGTCGCGAAAGGCGCGTGCGGCGCGGATCGCCTCGGCTACCGTGTATTTCATGTTGGCGTCGACCATCAGCGGCAGGTCGGCGCCGAAGGTATCGCGCATCGCGGCGATCTTGGCGACATCCTCGGACAAGCGCGGACGCCCGACCTTCATCTTGATCGCGCGGTGGCCATTTTCGAAATTCCGGTGGGTCTGGTCGATCAGCTCTTCGGCCGAGAGATCAAGGTCGATCCCGCCTGCATAGCACGGCACGCGCGGGTCGAACCCGCCCAGCAGCTTCCACAGCGGCAAGCCAGCGCGTTTCGCTTTCAGATCCCACAGCGCCATGTCGAAGGCAGACAGCGCCAGAACCGTTGGCCCGCCGCGTCCGCCATAGTGAAAGGACCACCACAGATCACGCCACAGACGCTCGATGAGATCCGCGTCCTGTCCAATCACCCGTTCCGGCATCTCGCGACCGAGGATATCGGCGATCGCGCCACCATTCTCGCCGCAGGTGAAGGTGTACCCGACACCTTCGGCCCCGTCGCTGTCGGTGACGCGGGCGGTGATCACCTCGAAGCCCGACATCTCGCCGTGCATGGAATCCTCCAGCACACGGGGCAGGGGGATGTGGTAGTGATCCGCCCTCAGCCGGTCGATCGCCGCCATCAGAGGAAGATCGTGACGATCGGCGGCCAGATCAGAAGCACCGAGAGCGCCAGAAGCTGAAGCACGATGAAGGGCAGGAAGCCGCGGAAGATGTCGACCAGCGAGATATGCGCCGGCGCCACGGATTTAAGGTAGAAGGCCGCGGGCCCGAACGGCGGCGACAGGAAACTGACCTGCATGTTCATACAGAATACGACGCCGAACCAGATCGGAACCATGCGCGGATCAACCGAGCCGAGAACGCCGATCTCTTCCGCCGGCAGCCGCACCACGATGGGCAGGAAGACCGGCATGATCAGAAGAACGATGCCGATCCAGTCCATGAACATGCCCATGATGAGGAAGATGAACATCATGACAAGGATCACGCCCATGGTCGGCAGATCCGATCCGACAATCAGGTTGGCCACATAGGTCGGCCCGCCCGCCAGCGTATAGGCCGCCGCAAGGGCTGCCGCGCCGATGGTCACCCAGATGATCGTGCCGGTGGATTTCAGCGTGCGGATCAGGCTGTCCCAGACGATCTCGAACGTCATTTCACGCCGGATCAGGCCAATGACGAAGACCGCGATGACGCCCATGCCGGCCGCCTCGGTGATGCCGGTGATACCGCCATAGATCGAGCCAAGGACGACGCCGATCACCACGATGGGGGCGATCAGACCCTTGCCCATTTCCCAGCCGCGGCTGGAACGCTCACGCCCGACGATCAGGAAGACGACCGCCGCCGACAGGGCAAAGGCCCCGATGATCCACGGCATGTCCGTCACCATTCCAAGCGGGATCGGGTCTTCGCCTTCACGCGGCGTGTTGGCGCCCGTCAGAGTGAAGAAGATCGCCCGGATCAGCATGACGCCGGTGACCCACATGAAGAGGCGCGCGAGAAAGCCCAGGAACATCAGGCTTTTCTCGCTGCCCTTGACCGCGCCCGGCTCTTCCGGGGGCAGGGGGGCCAGGGACGTGTTCAGCCGCGTGCGAATGATGATGTAGAGGATGAAGAAGGTCGCCAGCATGAAGCCCGGCAGGAAGGACGCCGTGAAGAGCGCCTTGATCGAGGTTTCCGTGACCAGCCCGTAGAAGATCAGGACGATCGAAGGCGGGATCATCGTTCCAAGGCTGCCCGAGGCGCAGATCGTGCCGATGGCGAGGTTCTGGTCATAGCCAAGGCGCAGCATTTGCGGCAGGGCGATCAGGCCCAGAAGCACGACCTCGCCGCCGATGATGCCGGACATCGCCGCCATGATGACAGCCATGATCGAGGTGACGATGGCGATGCCGCCGCGCGTCCGACTTAGCCAGATATTCAGCGACGAATACATGTCGCGCGCGATCCCGGATCGCTCCAGTAGCGCGGCCATGAAGATGAACAGGGGCACCGAAATGAGGACGTAATTCGTCATCTGCCGGTAGACCGCTTGTGCCAGAACCGACATCGGCCCCCGGCCGAAACTATTGAACAGAAGATCGAGGTCGAACTTCAGCGCCAGCGTCACGAAGGCGAGGATGGCCGAAGCAAAGCCAAGCGGCATGCCGATGGCCAGAAGAGCGAACATCGCCAGAAGGACGATGAGACTTAGGGTGCCGATATCGACCATGGCTCAGTTCTCCCCGAGCGTCTTGCGGATGTTTTCGATTTCGACCTCGTCCATCTCGTCGGTGGCGAGCATCTTGTCGTCGCGGTTCCAGTCGGCGATCAGGTTGGAAACGGCCTGGATCGCGACAAGGCAGATGATGATCAGAAGGGCGGGCTTCACCAGCCCCGGAATGGGTGGATCCCACGCGGTGCCGAAGGTTTCCATGCGCATGAACCGGGTCTTGGCATCGCCATAGCCGCCCCAGACCAGCACGAAGGCAAAGGCGACGATCAGGCTGCAGGAAATCACGTCGGATGTCTTTTTCGCCCAGCGGGGCATCATGTCGTAGATCACGTAGATGCGGATATGGCTGCGCTGCTGCATGGCGTATTGGCCCGCAAGCAGGAACACGAAGGCCGCGATCCAGAGCGACATCTCGTTCGCCCAGAGTGTGGGATTGGAAAATACGTAGCGCGAGATGACCTCGTAGAACATCACGAGGACGATCAGCGCCGTCAGGATCATCGCCATGCGCGACAGCATCAGGCTGAAGATATCGAACGGCCCGGTGCTGTGAATCTCGATCGAGGCGCGGAAATCGGACAGATACATTGCCGAGAAAAGCGTGGTCCCCAGCAAGAGGCCGAGCATCAATTGCACAACGGGGCGTCCCGCAGGGCGGATCATCTCGTACATTGCGACCGCTTCGGGATCGAGAAGGCGGTTCACGATCAGCCAGACATACAGCAGCAACGTGGCCGCGATAAATCCGTACATGGCGTATTTGACGGGTTGCCGGGCACGGCCCAGCCAGACGCTGTCACCAGTCATACGAGGGACTCCGCTAAACGGTGAAATCGGGGCGAAAAGGGCGGGCCCAGAAGACTGGGGCCCGCCCGCGTTCCTTCATGAAGCGGGCCGCTATGACGCAGCCCGCCCTGCAGGCGAGGCTTAGTTCACAGGCCGAGCTGTGTAAGATAGGCCTTGTGGCTTTCAAGGATGGCGCGCGCTTGCTCGTTCTTGTCGCCCCAACGCTCCCAAGAGGTGCGGGCCGCTGCGCGGAAGGCCGCGCGATCTTCGGCGGACCAGTCGTACAGCGTCACGCCATCGGCCTGCAGCTGGGCTGCCGCTTCGGCGTTCTTCTTGAGGTTCGACAGGCCGGTGTGCAGCGACAGCTTCTGCGACGCGGTCTCGATGATGCGGCGGTGCTGCTCGCTCAGGCCTTCCCAGACGGCCTGGTTACAGGCGACGTGGTCGGCGGGCATCGAGTGAAAGCCGGGGTAGGTGGCGTGCTTGACGATGTCGTAGAGGCCGAGACCGACGTTGTTGGCAAGGCCAGACGCGTCAGCGCCGTCGATGATACCGGTTTCAAGCGCGGTGAAGATCTCGGTGAAGTCCATCACGATGGGCGATGCGCCCAGCTCGTCGAAGATCTCTGTTTCCATGCCGGGCGGCGAGCGGAACTTCCAGCCTACAAGGTCTTCCGGACCCGCCAGCGGCGAGGACGACGACATCGATTCCTGACCGTAGACCGACCACGAGATCAGCTGCATGCCCTGCTCGTTGTAAAGCTCTTGCGCGGCGGCAAGGCCGTCGCCGTAGTAGAGCCAGGACAGCATCTGCCAGGGCGTGTCATAGCCGCCCATCAGGTCGCCGACGAACTGGAACGCGGGGTTCTTGCCGGTCTGGTAGGCACCGCCCGTCGCGTCACAGTCGAGAATGCCGTTGATCGCTGCGTCAAAGGTCTCAACGGTTGCGACGACGGACGAGGAATAGAACATCTCGACGTCGATCGCGCCGCCCGACATCGTTTCGATGTCATCGGCCCATTCGGCCAGCAAGAGGCCCTGCGGATGTTCGGTTGCATAGTGGGTCTGCACGCGCAGGGTCATGTCCTGTGCGAATGCCGCGCCGGCCATCATGGTGCCAGCAGCGACGGAAAGCATGAGATGCTTCATCATTGGTAAGTCCTCCCTTGGGCGGCGGGCCGCCCTGTTGTCGACCGATCACTCCCCTGATCGGCAGATGGTATACCATCTGGCAGGCAAGCTACCCGGACAGGCCTCTGCAAATCAACCTCTAGCACTCTTCAAGGCGGATATTTTTTGCGAGGGGGCCTGGGACAAGGTGAGAGCAGGGTTCGGGCGCGACGCCTCGGTATACCATTTTTTCATGGCAATCAGGGCGTCTGGCGGGCTAGAACATCCAGGAACAACGGAAATTCCTGCTGCCATGTCCATGAACCCGCTTGCTGCCGAGATCGCGGATCGCCTGCGCCGCGATATCCTGCGGGGCAAGCTGCTTCCCGGTGCGCCGATCAAGGAACGCGACAATGCGGACGAGCTTGGCGTCAGCCGCACGCCGATGCGCGAAGCGATCCGAATCCTTGCGCAAGAAGGGCTGGTGATTCTGCGTCCCGCCCGCTCGCCCATCGTCGCTAATCCGTCGCATAAAGAAGTGGTCGATCAGGTCCAGGTGATCATCGCGCTCGAAGCGCTGTCGGGTCGGTTGGCCTGCGCCCATGCCACCGATGACGAACTGGCCGAGATCGCGCGAATCGAAACCGCTTTCGAAGACGTGCTGGACACTGCCGATCCGCTGGACGTGTTCGAGGCCGACATGGCCTTTCACACCGCCATCGCCCGCGCATCCCACAACGACGCGCTGGCCGAGACCCACCGCAGCTATCTCGCCCGGCTTTGGCGCGTTCGATATCTGACCTCGATCAAGCGGCTGAACCGCAAACGCGCCTCGCGCCATCACACGGCGCTTCTCAATGCGCTTTTCGCCCGTGATCCGGATGCGTTTTCCGAGGCGCTGTCGGTCCATCTGGGCGGGCTTGCGGATGATGCGCGTTCGGTGATTGAAACACCCCCGACACCCCAAGAGCCTTCTGCCACCGCAGACGGCTGACCGATCAAGGAGAGACTGAATGAAACTCTTGCGCGTAGGCCCCAAGGGCGCCGAGACGCCCGCCATCCTCGATGCCGAGGGGCAGATCCGCGATCTGTCGGCCCATCTGGACGACATCGCCGGGCCGACCGCGTCCATCGACAGCCTGATGAAGATCGCCGGGATCAATCTGGATGACCTGCCGGTGATCGAGAATGTCTCGCGCATCGGGCCGTGCCTGGCCTCGGTGCCGAATTTCTTCTGCGTCGGTCTCAACTACGCCAAGCATGCCGCAGAAACCGGCGCACAAAAGCCGGCGGAGCCGATCCTGTTTAACAAGGCGACCTCGTCGCTGTCCGGGCCCAATGACGAGGTGATCATCCCGCGCGGATCGGAAAAGACCGACTGGGAGGTCGAGCTGGGCGTCATCATCGGGCGCGAAGCGCTGTATGTTTCCGAAGACGACGCGCTGGATTACGTCGCGGGCTATTGCACGATCAACGATGTTTCCGAACGTGCCTTTCAGGCAGAGCGTGGCGGTCAGTGGATCAAGGGCAAATCTGCGGTCAGCTTCGGCCCCGTCGGTCCCTATTTCGTGACCGCCGACGAGGTTGAGGATCCGCAGAACCTGAAAGTGTCTCTGAAGCTGAACGGCGAGACGATGCAGGATTCGAACACCTCCGACATGATCTTCACCGTCCGCGAAATCGTCAGCTACATGAGCCAGTTCATGAAGCTGATGCCGGGCGACATCATCGCCACCGGAACGCCCGAAGGCGTGGGCCTTGGCATGAAGCCCCAGCGCTTTGTGAAACCGGGCGACGTGATGGAAGTGTCCGTCGAGGGGCTTGGCGATCAACGCCAGACCTGCGTCGCCGCCGAGTAGGATTTGCGGTAGGGCGGGATTTATCCCGCCCTGCGCGTCAGTGAATCAGCGATCCGCCGTTCACGTCGACCTCGGACCCGGTCACATATGCCGAGAGAGAGGATGCGAGGAACAGGCAGCACCCGGCCACGTCCGAGGCCTCACCGGCCCGGCCCATGGGAATACCGTCCAGGATCTGCCCCATCATCTCGTCGGTCAGTGCGCCTCCGGTGATGTCGGTCGCGATAAATCCAGGGCAGACCGCGTTCACGCGGATGCCGTCCGGCGCAAGCTCGCGCGCCATGGCCTTGGTCAAACCAAGCACGCCCGCCTTCGCGGCCGAATAATGCGGCCCGCCGAAAATCCCGCCGCCGCGCTGCGCCGAGACGGAAGAGATATTGACCACCGCCCCCGAGGCGCGGGACCGCATGTGGGGGATGACCGCCTGGCTCATGTAAAGCGTGCCGCGCAAGTTCACGTCGAGCACGGCGTCGTAGTTCTTTGGCTCGATCCCCATGATCTTCAACGGCTGGGTGATCCCTGCGTTGTTCACTAGGATGTCGATCTGGCCCAGCTTTGCCAGAACATCCTTGGCCGCCGCGGCGCAGGCGTCCTTGTCGGTCACGTCGCACGCCAAACCGATATGCCCCTCGCCGGGCAGATCCGCCGCCGCCTCTGTTGCGCTCGTCCCATCAAGATCGAGGATCGCGATACGCGCGCCGTGTTCGGCGAACAGTTTCGCCGTCGCCTTGCCAAGGCCGCGCCTGGATGCGGCGCCGGTGATGATTGCAGTCTTGTTCGTCAGAAGCATTTGACCTCTCAAAGCCAGGATTTCACGCGCGACACGACGGAATTCACCGACAGGCCGTATTGATCGTGCAGCGTCGGCAGCGCGCCCGCGTCAAGAAACTCGTCAGGCAGGCCGATCATCTTGAAACCGGGATGGATGCCGCGCTGCATCAGTGTGCTCGCGACCGCCTCGCCGAGACCGCCAACCACCGTGTGGTTTTCCGCCGTCACCACCAGTCGGCCGCCCTTGGCCGCCTCTGCCGCGATGGTTTCGACATCCAGCGGCTTGATCGTCGGCACATGCAGAACGCCCGCCGAGATGCCGTCGTCCTTCAACCGCTTGGCCGCGTCGATCACGCGCATCGTCATGAAGCCGGTCGAGACGAACAGAACGTCGGACCCGTCAAGGATGGTTTGCGCCTTGCCCAGCTTGAACTGGTAGCCGTATTCGCCCAGCACATCGGGCACCTGTCCGCGCAAAAGGCGCATGTAAACGGGGCCGGGGTGATCGGCGATGGCGTGGGTCGCTTGCTCGATTTCCGTTGCATCGCAGGGGTCGACGATGGTCAGGTTCGGCATGCCCCGGAAGATCGCCAGATCCTCGGTCGCCTGATGACTTGGCCCGTAGCCGGTGGTCAGGCCGGGCAGGGCGCAGACGATCTTTACGGGCAGGTTTTCTTCGGCAATCGCCATGATGATGAAGTCATAGGCCCGGCGCGAGGCGAAGACCGCATAGGTCGTGGCAAACGGCGTGAACCCTTCGCGCGCAAGGCCGGCGGCGGCCGAAATCATCACCTGTTCGGCCATGCCCATCTGGTAGAACCGGTCCGGGTAGGCTTTGGCGAAGACGTGCAGGTCGGTGTACTTCGACAGATCGGCCGTCAGCCCGACGATGTCGTCGCGGGTCTTTGCCAACTCTACCAGGGCATGCCCGAACGGGGCAGGGCGGGTTTCTCGCCCTTCGGCATCAAGCGAGGCGATCATCGCCGAGGTGCGCAGGCGTTCGCCGGTTTCAGAGACGGGCGCTTTGCGCGGCACATGTTTCGGGGTGCGGCGCGAGTTCGGGCCGGGGCGCGTGTCGATGCTCATGCGGGAATATCCTCGTCCAGTACGGCCATGGCCTTGGCCCATTCACCCGGCTCGACGCGGATGAAATGGGTGATGTCGCGCTCTTCCAGAAAGGGCACGCCCTTGCACATCGTGGTGTTGCAGATGATCACGCGCGGCTTGGGGTCTTGCAGATTGCGCGCCGTGTCGAAGGCCGTGACCAGCGCGCCAAGATCGTTGCCATCGACTGATTGCGCATGCCAGCCGAACGCCTCCCAGCGCCCGGCCTCTGGCACCTGGGCCAGCGCGTCGCGGGTCGGCCCGTCTGCCTGCTGGTTGTTGAAATCGACGACGGCGATCAGGTTGTCGAGCTTCCACTGGACGGCGGACATCACCGCCTCCCACGTGGATCCCTCTCCAAGCTCTCCGTCTGAAAGCATGTTGTAGACGAATGCCTCCGATCCCTTGCGCTTCAGACCCAGCGCGGCGCCCACGGCGATGCCAAGCCCGTGGCCCAGCGAACCGCCGGTGATTTCCATCCCCGGCGTATAGGCGGCCATGCCGGACATGGGCATCCGGCTGTCATCCATGCCGTAGGTCTCGATCTCGTCCTCGGGCAGGATCCCCGCCTCGATCATCGCCGCGTAAAGCGCGATCGCGTAATGTCCGATCGACAGGTAGAATCGGTCACGGCCCTCCCAGTCGGGGTCTTTCGGCTTGAAATTCATCGCGTGGAAATGCGTGACGGCCAGCACATCGGCGACGCCCAGCGCCTGGCCGATATAGCCCTGACCCTGCACCTCGCCCATACGCAGCGCGTGTTTCCGGATCGCCCAGGCCCGCCGGGCCAAGCTTACATTCGAGTGCGCCACGCGCTTTCTCCCATGTTGTCGCCGACTGCAAATTAGCGGTTGCCAGCGCGCCGAAACCGGCGTTTGATTTGGTATACCATTTCTTGGCGCGTAGATAAGAGGAACCGATATGAACCTGTCAAGCCTTCTTGCAGCCCGGGGTGCGCCCGTTCGGATCGGCCTCATTGGCGCGGGCAAGTTCGGGTCGATGATCCTGGCGCAGGCCAAGACGATCGCGAACTACCACATCGCCGCCGTGGTCGATCTGGACCCGGCAAAGGCGCGCGCATCGCTGAATCGGGTGGGCTGGACCGCGGATCGTTACGGCGCTGGCACCGTGGCAGATGCGGTGCGGGACGGGACAACCTGCGTGACCGACAATGTGGACGCCATGCTGGGCGAGGGGGCCATCGACTGCGTGATCGAGGCGACAGGCCATCCCATCGCGGGCGTGCGCCATGCGCGCGCGGCCATCGCGGCGGGCAAGCATGTGATCATGGTCAATGTCGAGGCGGATGTTCTTTGCGGTCCGCTTCTGGCGGCAGAGGCGAAGGCGGCGGGTGTCGTCTATTCAATGGCTTACGGAGATCAACCGGCCGCGATCTGCGAGCTTGTCGATTGGGTCCATGCCTGCGGCTTCGAGTTGATCGCCGCCGGCAAGGGCATGAATTTCGCGCCGCCCTACCGCTATTCGACGCCCGATACCGTCTGGGGTTATTTCGGCTGGACGGACGAAGAAGTCGCGGCGGGCGACTTTAACCCCAAGATGTACAATTCCTTCACCGATGGCACGAAAGCCGCGATCGAGATGGCCGCTGTTGCCAATGCCACCGATCTCGACTGTCCTGAAGACGGGCTCGCCTTTCCACCTGCGGGGCTGCAGGATCTGGCCTCTGTCTTTCGCCCCGAAGCCGATGGCGGGCGGATGGCCAAGCCGGGCCTTGTCGATATCGCCGCCAGCCGCGAACCCGATGGGCGCATGGTGCTGAACAACATCCAGTACGGCATGTTCGTCACCTTCCGCGCGCCCGATGAATACGCGCGTGCCTGCTTCCAGCAATACGGGCTGCTGACCGATGACAGCGGCTGGTACGGTTCCATGTGGCGGCCGTTTCACCTCATTGGGCTCGAGACCTCCGTTTCAGTCCTGTCGGCTTGCCTGCGCGGCGAATCGACCGGCTGTTCCACCCGCTACCGGGCCGAGGCTGCCGCAACCGCCAAGCGTGACCTGAAGGCCGGAGAGCGCCTTGACGGCGAGGGCGGTTATGCCGTCTGGGCGAAGGCGATTCCGGCCACACGCGCGCGCGCCGAGAACGCGCTGCCGATTGGTCTGGCCCATGACATCAAGCTGAAGCGCGACGTGCCGAAGGACCAGATTGTCAGCCTCGACGATGTCGAGATCGCCGAAGACCGCGATATCTTTGATCTGCGCGCGCAGATGATCGGCTAGCGGCTACATCACCGCGCCGATTTGCCAAGGCACGAATTCATGATCTCCGAGGCCCTGTGCCTCGGATTTCGTCTGCGTGCCCGAGGCGACGTCGAGCCACATCTGGTAGATCTCGCGCCCCACCTCTTCGACGCTGCGCCCGTCCGACAGGATGGTGCCCGCGTTGATATCCATGTCCTCATGGAGGCGGTTGTACATCTCGGTATTGGTCGCGACCTTCATCGAAGGCGAAGGTTTCGCGCCGAAGGCCGATCCGCGCCCGGTGGTAAAGCAGACAAGATTGCAGCCCGACGCGATCTGCCCGGTGACGCTGGCCGGATCGTATCCCGGGCTGTCCATGAAGACAAAGCCGCGTTCCGTCACGGGTTCGGCGTACTTGAACACCCCGTTCAGCGGTGTCGTGCCGCCCTTCGCCGCCGCGCCGAGCGACTTTTCCAGGATCGTCGTCAGCCCCCCCTTCTTGTTGCCGGGTGAGGGATTGTTGTCCATCGAGCCCTTGGCGCGCGCGGTGTAGTCCTTCCACCAGGTGATGAGGTCGATCAGCTTTTCACCCGTCGCCTTGTCCTTGGCGCGCGCGGTCAGCAGGTGTTCGGCGCCGTAGATCTCTGGTGTTTCGGCCAGCACCCCCGTGCCGCCCTGGGCCACCAGCAAATCGCAGGCATGGCCCACCGCCGGGTTCGCGGTGATGCCAGACCACGCGTCTGACCCGCCGCATTGCAGGGCGACCATCAGATCTGACGCGGGGCAATCTTCGCGCTGCGCCTCATTCACCTCTGGAAGCATCGCCTCGATCTTGGCGATCCCCGCCTCGACCGTGCGGCGCAGCCCGCCCACGTCCTGGATATTCATCACCTGGAACAGCGGTCCGGGGGTGATGCCATAAGCCTCAACCAGCCAGTCAAGCTGCATTCCCTCGCAGCCAAGCCCCGCCATCAGGACCCCGCCGATATTGGGATTGCGTGCATAGCCCCAAAGCACCCGTTGCAGCGCCTCAAATCCTGTCCCGTCGCCGCCCATCCCGCAGCCCGTGCCGTGGGCAAAGGCGACGACGCCGTCGATATTGGGGTAGGGGGCGAGCACATCCGGCGTGAAGTGATCGGCAATCTTGTGCGCGGCAGTGGCCGAACAATTCACGCTTGTGAGGACCGCGATGTAGTTGCGCGTGCCGGTCTTGCCGTTTGCGCGGCGATACCCCCTGAAGGTGTCACGTGTCTTTGCGGGTGCAACCGGCCGCAGGTTCGTCGCGAATTCATAGGCCGTGTCGACATTGCGGAACTCAAGGTTATGCGTATGCACATGCGCGCCAATGGCGATGTCCATCGCGGCATAGCCGATCACTTGCGCGTATTTGCGCACCGGCGCGCCCTTGGCGATCGCCTCGGTGGCCATCTTGTGCCCGCGCGGGATCAGGTCGGCCGCGCCTTCATCCCCGACGGCCAGCGGGCGGATCGCGGTGACGACATTGTCCTCCGGGGACAGGCGAACGGTGTTCATTTTCTATTTCCCCCAGCGCAGGACGAGCGGATCGAGAGGACGCAGAAGGCCGATCAGCTCGGCCCGTGTATCCGGGTGCAAAGGCGCGATGGGATGGCGGCAGAAGGCGGATTTTATCACGCCCCCCTCGACCATCGCCTCTTTCGCCGCGCGGAAGCCGCATTGACGGTTTTCGTGGTTCACCGCAGGCAGGACGCGGGCATAAGCCTCGACCGCCTTGTCGCGGTTCCCGCCAGCGTGATGCGTCACCACCGGCTTGATGATATCTGGGATCATCGCGCTGGTCATCGTTCCTGTCGCGCCCGCATCGAGATCGGCCAGAAGCGTGATCGCCTCTTCCCCGTCGAACGGCCCTTCAATGGCGTCGCCGCCTTCGGCGATCAGGGCCCGCAGCTTGGCCGCCGCTTGCGCGCATTCGATCTTGAAGAGCCGGACCTCTTCGATCTCGCGCGCCATTCGGACAAGCAGCGGCACGGGCAGATCGACGCCGGACAAGGGCGCGTCCTGCACCATGATCGGGATGCCAACCTCGCCCACGGCCTTGAACTGGGCAAAGGTCTGCTCTGCCGTCCCTTTCATCAGCGCCCCGTGATAGGGTGCCATCATCATGACCATCGCCGCGCCAAGATCCTTGGCGGCGCGCGCTCGTTCAACGACGATAGGCGTGGCGAAATGGCTGATCGTCACGATCACAGGCACGCGGCCCGCGACATGTTCCAGGCACAGCCGCATTAGCCTTGCGCGTTCCTCGTCCGAAATCAGGAACTGTTCGGAAAAGTTGGCAAGAATGCAGATCCCGTCAACGCCTTGGTCGATCATCAGGTCGAGCACACGGGTCATCCCCGCCTCATCCAGCGTGCCGTCCGGGTTGAAGGGCGTCGGCGCGACCGGCCAGATACCGCTATAGCGTGCCATGAAATACCTTTCGAATTCGTTTAGCGCAGATCAGGACGGAAGATCGTCTTCCATAAAATACCGGATATTTTCGGCAAAGCTGTCATCGGCCTTCAGACCAAGGGCAAGCCCCTTCTCGGCGCGGATGTCATAGCGCCAGCCGCCGACGATCTTCAGCAAATCTTCATCCTTTTCCCATGTGATCCGGGTCGCAGGCTCTGGCCCGGCCACATCAGTCATGGCGGCAACCATCTCGCCGATGGCCCAGGTGCGGCCCGGCATCTGCAGCGCGCGGTTCTGGCCCATTTCGGCCTCGGGCACCTCGGCGATCCGTATGAGGTTTTCGACGCAAAGCTTTGGAGAGAGATAATAATGCTGGAAATCCTCGCCGACCGGGCAGACGGCGGGCTTGCCCGACAAGGGCTCGCGGAAGATCGAGGACATGAAAGAGGACGCGGCCTTGTTCGCCTTGCCGGGCCGCACCGAAATGGTCGGCAGGCGCACCGCGCGCCCGTCCAGAAAACCCTTGCGCGAATAGTCTGTCACCAGCTTTTCGCCGATTGCCTTTTGCATGCCATAGGACGTCTGCGGATTGAGGTGGCTGTGATCGCCGACCGGGTCCTCGGCCTCGCCGCCATAGACCGCGATCGAGGACGAAAACACCACGCGAGGGCGATGGCCCAGGGCGCGGCAACGTTCGAGGATGTGGTAGACGCCGAACATGTTGATGTTCATCCCGGTGTCAAATTCCGCCTCGGCCTGGCCCGACACGATGGCCGCCAGAAGGTAGACCATATCCGTCTGATCGCTGAGGCAGGCGGCGATCTGGTCCGGCTGAGTGATGTCGCAGGCGCGGGTGTCGACGGGGAAATCCGCCTCGACCGGCGCGGGGGGCACGATATCGGCCAGCGTCATCGCGGTGATGTCCTTGCCATCCAGCGCTCCGCGCGCGGTCAGTGCCTTGGCCAGCTTCTGGCCTACCATGCCGCCGCCGCCGATAATCAGGATGTTCATGCCTCGTCTCCCTGTGTCATGTCGTCGAATATTCCGGTCACGAGCGCGCCCGGCGCCCCGATGACCCGTGCCGATAGCTTTGCCGCCAAGGCGGCCGCCGCCGCAATGCCATCGCCGCGCGCCATGGCCGCGAGCATCGCCCCGGCAAAGCTGTCGCCCGCTGCGGTGGTATCCACGATGCGCGGGGCGGGATGCGGCGCGATCTCTTGCGTGCCGTCCTCAGCCGTCCAGACCGTGATCGGGTCCGCGCCGTTCTTGACGACGACGGCCCGCGCCCCGCCTGTGCGATAGCGCGCCACGGTGGCTGCCGGATCCGTATCGGCGAACAGTGCGCTGTCCTCGTCAAAGCTCGGCAGGACCAGATCGGCCACGGCGGCCCCGGCTGCGATCCCGCGCTGCATATCATCTGGCCCGTCCCAAAGGGCAGGGCGCAGGTTGGTGTCAAAGCTGACGAGCGTCCCGGCGTTGCGCGCCTTGTCGATCATGGCGCAGAGCGCCGCGCGATCATCAGGCGGCAGGATGGCCAGCGTGATGCCCGAAAAATGCAGGAGCGCGGCCCCTTTGATTGCCTGTCTTACATGGTCCGGGTCCCACATCAGATCGCGCGCCGCCGACTGGCCGCGCCAATAGGCAAAGCTGCGCTCTCCACCCTCTGTCGAGATCATGTAAAGCCCCGGCGCACGCCCCTTGATCCGAGCGATTCCGCGTGTGCCGATGCCTTCGGCCGAAAAGAAGGCCAGCATCTCACCGGACACCGCATCGTCCCCCAGCGCGGTGACGTAATCGACCCGTGTTTCGGGCGGCGCAAGACGGCGTGCATACCAGGCAGCGTTGAATGTGTCGCCCGCAAACCCGCGCCGGTAGGTGTCCGGCCCGGTCTGCGCCAGTTCCACCATGCATTCGCCCAAGGAAACGATCCGCGTCACAAAAGACCCCGTCCCGCAAGGTTGCGCATCAGTGCCGATGTGCCAAAGCGCCAGGGCGCGCAGTCGGTCGACAGGCGCACAGTGTTGACCAGCGCGCCAAGCGAATCCTCCGCAATCGTCACGCGGTCGCCGATATGGTGGGTGAATCCTTCGCCGGGCGCGTCACGGTCCTTCACAGGCGCGAACATGGTGCCGAGATAAAGCATCAGACCGTCGGGATACTGGTGATGGGGCCCAAGCGCTTGCGACACCAGATCCGCCGGATCGCGGCTGATCTGATCCATGGACGAAGCGCCTGACATTTTGAACCCATCGTCGCCGGTAACAGTCAGCCGGATCTTGGCGCTGCGCACATCGTCCAGCGAATAGCCGTCGTCGAAAAGCCGGATGAACGGGCCGATGGCGGACGCCGCGTTGTTGTCCTTGGCCTTGCCCAGCAACAGGGCAGAGCGGCCTTCGACATCGCGCAGGTTTACGTCATTGCCAAGCGCCGCGCCCCGGATCGCGCCGGTGGACGCGACGCAAAGCACGATTTCGGGTTCGGGATTGTTCCAGCGCGACACCGGGTGCAGGCCGATCTCGGCGCCCCAGCCGACGGATGACATGGGCTGCGCCTTGGTGAAGATCTCGGCATCCGGGCCGATGCCGACCTCAAGGTATTGCGACCACAGCCCTTCGGCCTTCAGCGCCTCGCGGGCCTTTTCGGCGGCGGGGGATCCGGGTTTGAGGCCCGACAGCGATTGCCCGATGGCGCCCGCGATGCGCGTGCGGATCGCCTCGGCCGCCTGCGGATCGCCGCCCGCGCGTTCCTCGATGACGCGCTCGACCATCGAGGCGGCGAAGGTCACGCCAGAGGCCTTGACGGCCTGCAAGTCGCACGGGGCCAGAAGGTGCATACGGTCCTCGGAGGGCGCGCCGGGGGACAGGTCTGCAACGCCGCCGATGGTCTCGCCCTCGGCGCGGCGCAGCCAGTCTGCGGCATCCTCACGCTCGATCAGGGCCGACATCGTCGGCACCTCGCGGCAGGTCACGTCGACAATCGTCTCGCCGCGCACCGTCACAAGCGCCGGGCCGATCCCGGGTCGCCAGACGCGCCCGGCAAGGCAGGCGGATTCGCCGGGAAGGGTGAGGGAAAATGTCATGGTATCGGTCCTTTATGCGTCGTTTCTCAGGCTCGTCGCGACCGCCAGAAAGACGACTGACAGCATCGCCAGCGCCATCCCGATATTGATCGCGCGCTGGGTGCCGGGGGCCAGGTCCAACTCATGCAGCACGGACCCGGCCTTGAGCCAGCCAAGGTGGATCGGCAGCCATATCGCGTTGACGATCAGAAGCTTGCTGAGCGTTTCGAAGACGAGGTTCTCGGGCGCATAGGGAAATCCCGCGAAGAGCGTGGAATTCACGACGTAGGCCTTGGGATTGATCGCCTGCAACAAGATTCCGGCCCCGACACCCGGCGCAACGGCGGCGGCGATGAAGGCGATCTTCGATCCCGCAAAGGCGATCTTCGCGGCAAGATAAAGCAGGTAGGCGACCGAGGCGGTCATCAGCACAACGCGCAGCCACGGCACCGACAGGACGATCGCGCCGACGCCCGAAATCACGGCCAGCGCTACGAGGTTGGTGCCAAGGAAAAGGCCCAGAAGATACGGCATTCCGGCGCGGAACCCATAGCCCGATCCCACGCCCGCAAGCGACAGAACGCCCGGTCCGGGCGTCACGATAAGAAGGAAGACGGCAGCGGCGAAAGTCAGCATTGTGCGGATTTCTTTTTGGTATACCATTTGCACCAAAGCTGGGCCGACGCAGGCTGTCAACCGGGGAGGGGCGAATGCTGAGCGATTCCGACAAGGCGTTTTATGAAACGAACGGATATCTGAAGATCGAGAATGCGGTAACGCCGGACGAATTGGCGCAGCTTCAGGCGGTGACGACCGACCTGATCGAGGCGTCGCGGCAGGTCAGTGACAGCAATGATGTCTATGATCTCGACGACGGGCATTCGCCCGATGCGCCCCGACTGACTCGGATCAAGCTGCCGCACAAACAGCACGCAATCTATGACCAGGTGCTGAAATCCTCGGGCGTGACAGAGGTTCTGACCGATCTTCTGGGGCCGGATACGACGCTGATCACCTCGAAGCTGAACACCAAGGCGCCGGGCGGCGGGGCAGCGGTGGAATGGCATCAAGACTGGGCGTTCTACCCGCATACGAATGACAGCCTGTTGGCTTTCGGGCTGATGCTGGCGGATGTGACCGAGGAAAACGGTCCGCTCATGGTCATCCCCGGCAGCCATTGTGGCCCGGTTCTGAGCCACCACTCGAATGGAGTTTTCTGCGGTGCGATCGATCCGGACGATCCGGATTTCAAGCGTGATGAGGCAGTGACGCTGACCGGAACGGCAGGCACGCTGACGGTGCATCATGTAAGATTGCTGCATGGATCGGCGCCGAATGTGTCCGATACCGCGCGGCAGATCCTGTTCTACGAATGCGCTGCTGGGGATGCCTGGCCGATCCTTGGCGCGGGCTCCTACATTCACGCGCTGGGGCAGCGGCGGTTCTGGGCGGATCTGCAGGACCGGGTGATCACCGGCGCGCCTAATCTGGTGCCGCGCATGGCCGAAGTGCCGGTGCGCATGCCATTGCCGCCCGCGCCCGATGCGTCCTCGATCTTCAAGACGCAGAAATCGGGTGGGGCGAAGTCGGCGTTCTAGGGTATCTGCATTCGCCGCCCGAGGCCCGAACAGCACAGAAAGAGACGGTCAAGGCCGATCAGTCGACCTTGACCGCGCGCCCATCGGCGAGCATCGCCTCGACCAGCGGCATGTCGCAGGCGCCCGATTTCACCTTGGCTTCCAGCGCATCCTCGGCGGCTTGCACCGCTGCCAGCTTGGCGATCACGGCATCCGCCATGGGCAGAGGCACGACGACGACGCCGTTCACATCGGCGATGATGATATCCCCTGAATTGACCCGCACGCCGCCCAGCACCGCGTCAAAGCCAACACGGCCCGGACCGTTCGAGAAGGGTGAATTGGGGCTAAGTCCGCGGCACCAGACGGGCAGGCCTGCCGCGACGATGCCGTCATAGTCGCGCACCTCGCCGTCGGTCACAAAGCCCGCCGCGCCCTTGTTCTTCAGCATGCCGCAGAACTGATCGCCCACCATCGCGCAGCCAAGCGCGCCATGGGCCGCGGACACCACGATATCGCCCTCGCGCAGGATATGAAGCGCGCCCATCGTCGCCAGAATCTCCTGCGGGCCGTTATCGGCGACCAGAGCCACGCCGACCGCGCGGCAGTCCAGATCGCGGCCAAAGCCGATGGGGCCAATTCCGGAAAGTGCGCCGCGCCCGTCCATCGCATCGCAGACGAACCCGGTTTGCAGACCGCGAAACGCGTCGAGTTGCGCCGCGCTCGGGCGGTCGAAATTTTCGCGGAGGATCAGCTTGGGCGGCTCCTCGATCATTCCGGTGCCTCCATGTTCTCAATCTGCCAGACCAGACCGGTATAAGCGCGGCCCGAGGCTTCGGCCTCGCACATCGTTTTGCGGCGCTGGATCATCAGCGGCTCGACAGAGGTCAGACGCTGCAGTTCCTCCACCCGGTCACATTGCAAAAGCTGCGACAGAACGGCGTATTTCGTTTCGATCCCCGCGATGGTGGCGATCTGTTCCGGAGCGATCTCGGCAAAGCCCGCGACCCGCGCGGCGATGCCGTCATTCCAGACCTTGCGCGCGGTTTCGAAGCACAGGATCGCGATGGTGTTCCTCTCGGGCGGGATCTGCGCGCAGTCTGCCATTTGCGGCAGGATGCACGCGGCCGGGCGGTCCGGCGTTTCGGCGATGCAGCTGTCGACCTCGGCCAGGTCGACCTCGGCAAGCGCAGGCCCAGCGGCCAGCGCAGCGCCGATTGCAAAGGCCCATTTCGTGATCCGCATGACGCGTCCTCCCGTTTCTGCTTGCAATTTGGTATACCAATTTGGATTGTTCCGGCAAGGAAAGTCGGCGCCCATGCAAAACGGGCGCAAGGGAGGAACGACATGGCCCATGATACCCGCGCAAATGGCAAGTGGCGCTCGCAGGAATGGTTCGACAACCCCAACAACCCGGGGATGACCGCACTGTATCTGGAGCGTTACCAGAACCAGACCTTCACCCGGGAAGAGCTGCAAAGCGGCAAGCCGATCATCGGCATCGCCAATACCGGGTCAGATCTTGCGCCCTGCAACAAGATCCACGTGTTTCTGATGGATCGGATCAAGGCGGGCATCCGCGACGCCGGCGGCATCCCGATGGAATTTCCCGTGCACCCGATCCAGGAAACCGGCAAGCGGCCCACGGCGGCGCTTGACCGGAACCTGACCTATCTCAGCTTCGTCGAAGTCGTGCATGGCTATCCGATCGACGGCGTTGTGCTGTGTACCGGCTGTGACAAGACCACGCCCGCGCTTCTGATGGGGGCCGCGACGGTGGATATTCCGGCGATTGGCCTCAACGGCGGGCCTATGCTGGACGGCT
>CBFIJK010000041.1:0-31424 GCA_965662745.1 uncultured Paracoccaceae bacterium | reverse complement strand
CCAGACTTCCCGCGACGTGTTTTCATCGGACAACAGCTGCCGCAACATTCGCCCATCCGGGGCCGCCGCCGATGTCACCGCGCTCTCGCGGATGAACCCGAACCGCCGGTCGATGCTGATGTGGGATTTGCAGCCAAAGACAGGCAGCGCGATCTGTGGCAAGGGCTTGCCATCCGGGCGATACCGGATCTTGCCGCCGATTCTCAGGGTCCAGCGCGCATTCGTGTCCTTCTGGGCGGCCTTGTTCGGCTGGTACGGCCAGATCTCGGCGGCGGTCTTGCCGGCCTTGATCGCGGCCTTCTCGAGATCGGTGTTGCGCTGCTTCGGCGCCGGGACCAGCGATGCATCCACGATCTGACCGGACATCGGGATGTACCCCTTCTTGTGCAACTGCCAGTCGAAGGCCTTCATCACCCTGCTCTGACCCCCGACATTCATCTAGCTGAAACCAGAGCCTGCGTCTGACAATTGCCTGCTTGCGGGGAGGGAGCAATGGGCGAGCTTCGGAACGCATCCGTTTCGTGGAGCTGATCGCCCATTGCGGTGAGTTGGGCGGCGAAAGCCGCAGGTGTCAGGTAGCCGAGGGCCGAATGTGGCCGTGCCGCATTGTAGTCGGCAACCCAGCGACCGGACGGTGAGTTCAGGCGTGAGGTGCAACACCGTTTGCGGATTTGATATCCGCTTGTTGTCACACAAGAAAACGATGTTGCCATGCCAGGATATAACCACCTCGACCGCCCCGAAAGGGATCAGATCGCCGAATTGAAGGCCCAGGGGCTTGGCGCCACCGCCATCGCCAAAGCCATCGGGCGGCACAAATCCACAATCAGCCGCGAGCTCCGGCGCAATGCCCATGCGGACGGCACTTACCGCCCGGTGTTCGCCGAAGGCTCCTACCTGTTCCGTCGCCAGAGGGAAGCGGTGCTGGAGACCAACAAGCCTTTGCGCAGCTTCGTGGTGGACCGCCTCGCCGAAGGCTGGACGCCAGAACAGATCGCCGGCTGGCTCCGGCGTGGGATCGAGATTGGCCTGCGCGCGCTCAGCACCGAGACGATCTACGCCTTCATCTTCAGGACTGCGCAGAAGGCCGAGAAGCTCTGGCGCTACCTGGTCCGGCGCAAGGCCAGCCGGGGCCGCCGGGCAAGCCGGTCGAAGGATCGGATCACCGACAAGACTCACATCTCTCAGCGCCCCGCCGCCGCCAACGACCGCGCCGAGCCAGGACACTGGGAGGCAGACTTGGTGATCTGCAAGCGCGCCAAGCCACTCCTGGTCTTGCACGAGCGCAAGACCCGCCTGACCGTCATGACCCGCCTGGCCAGCAAGACCGCCGCCGAGACCGTCAAGGCGATCACCGACATCCTGGACCAGCTGGATCCCCGGCTGCGTCGCTCGATGACCTTCGACAACGGAGGTGAATTTGCTCGGCACGCGCTGATCAAGGACGCCTTCGCCATGACCACCTACTTTTGCGACGCCTATGCGTCCTGGCAAAAGGGCGGCATCGAGAACATGAACGGCCGGATCAGGCGATGGCTGCCGAGGTCAGCTGAGCTCGACGATCTAACCGACGAAGACATCCAGGACATCGCCATGACCTTGAACCTGACACCCCGAAAATGCCTCGGCTTCAAGACCCCCGCTGAGGCCTTCCTCGACGCTCTTGGAAAGGCCCTGACAATCCGCTTCAATGCCCCTGTTGCGCTTCAAACCTGAATCCACCCCCTGCCCTGTCTCAAGCCAAGTTCTTCTCACAGGACCTGTCCAAGAGATGGGGAGTAGCTCATCTCAACCGGAACGATTAGAAATAGGCATCCTATCGCCTCAAATTAGAATATATACTTCAGGATATAATCCTACATCCAATTTATTTACAGTCACCCAAAGGAATACATCTTAGAAAATAGGGATTGATATTCTAACTAATCTAAAGAACGTCAGCCCTAAAGATAAAAAAATTATCAAAATTTAACCTTTTTCGTCATTTATCTTGAGTTAAGATCAATCAAGCTTTCTTTATGAACTGCGGTCAATTATGTAGGAAAAAAGGAGCACAACAAAAATTGGTGCGACAATTGATGAATATACTCATTGCAGACGATCATGTTTTGGTGGCTGAACTTATCCAGTCGAATATTAAAGCGAAAATGAGTCCAAATTTTGATGAAGATACAAATATAGAAATAGTTGGAACGTATTCCGATACACTGCACAGAGTTGCGGAATGCGGTCCCTACGACCTAATCATCCTTGATTACAACATGCCTGATCGTACGGCGCCATTCGATGTGTCCAAGATTGTCGATGCCAATTCTGGGAAGCCCGTGGTTATCGTTTCGGGCTCCATGACGAAACACCTTGCTGAAGAAGCCATGTCCCAGGGTGCCAAAGGGGCTATCCCGAAATCAGTGTCACTAAGAACAATGATTGCCGCTCTTAACTTCATTCTCGCGGGAGAATCCTTCGTGCCGTGGAACTTGTTCGTAGCTAGTGATCACACCTCCACTGATGAATTTACCAAGCGTGAATTGGATACACTGAGGCTCCTTGCAGAGGGAATGTCGAACAAGGAAATTTCACATGCTCTTTCAGCCAATGAAAGTACAGTCAAAATGCACCTCAGACGCCTTGGTCAAAAACTCGGTGTGAACAATCGGCTCAAGATCGTTGCTGCTGCCCAAGCAAAGGACCTTATCTAGTGGCTGTATGTAGTTCTTCCCTGCATCACAAGGGAGCAGTGCTTGAACTTCTTAAAAATATGAAAAGCTGGCATCAATTGGATGCGCTGATGGACGTCGCAAGGTCTAACGACGAATTATACGCCTCTGATATTTGGCACCTCTGTACGGTATTGAATTCCAGAATAAAAAACATCGGCGCTCAAACCGAGCCCGTTTCCATAGACCAGAAGTACAAACAAGCCATGATGGATGCGACTTCCAGTCTTGGTTTGCTTATCCATCATGAATTGCATGGTGACCTCGCAAAAGCTCATTCGATCTGCGTGATGATAGAAGCTTCAGCGTTGTTTTTTCTAGACGCCGAGCTCACAGAGCTGTCCCAGTCTCTAATGCGTCGATTGGAAAATATGTCACCTGCCACTCACCTCTAGCAGGCTGCTGAAAAACACCGGTCTCGACGCGGTTTTTGGGACATGATTCACTTCCGGAGCGACGATGACGGGGGTGGCGATGCGGGGGACGGACGAGGCGAGCGGTGCGCTGTTCAGCTATGTCGATCTTGAGGAGCGGGTTCCGGCGGGACATCCGCTGCGTCTGATCCGCCGCATCGTCAACGACGCCCTGGCGAGCCTCGATGCCGACTTCGGTGCGCTCTATGCTGATTTCGGCCGCCCCTCGATCGCGCCTGAGCGTCTGATCCGAGCCAGCCTGCTCCAGATCCTGTTCTCGGTCCGCTCGGAGCGGCAACTGATGGAGCAGCTGGACTACAACCTGCTGTTCCGGTGGTTCGTCGGGCTCGGCATCGACGACCCAGTCTGGGTCCCCACGGTATTCACGAAGAACCGCGACCGACTGCTGACGACCGAGATGTCGCGCAAGGTGATGGCCGCGATCCTGGGGCACTCGGAGGTCCGGCCCTTGCTGTCCGACGAGCACTTCTCGGTCGACGGCACCTTGGTCAAGGCCTGGGCTTCGATGAAGAGCTTCCAGCCCAAGGACAGCACGGCCCCGCCGCCGGACGACGACCCCGGCGGGCCGCCACCACCCCCAAATGACGAGATCTCCGCAAACACCAGCCAGCCCCAGCAGACCGAGACGCAGCCGATGCCCGATACGCCCCGCCAGACCCGCAACGCCGAAGTGAACTTCCGGGGCGAGAAGCGTTCGAATGCGACCCATGCCTCGGTCACGGACCCGGATGCCCGCCTCTACAAGAAGGCGCCGGGTGCGGGCGCATCTCTATGCTTCATGGGACATACCTTGATGGAGAACCGACACGGCTTGGTCGTGCAGGCGGAACTGACTCACGCTGATGGGCATGGCGAGCGGAAGGCGGCGCTGGAGATGATCAACCGGCACTCTCCACGCTCGACCCGGCGCCTGACGCTCGGGGCGGACAAGGGGTATGACAGCGCCGACTTCATAGCCGAGCTCAGACGCATGGTTGTGACGCCTCATGTCGCGCAAAAGGCCCGGCATTCCGCCATCGACAGACGAACCACGCACCATCACGGCTATGCGCTGTCCCAGCGGAGACGGAAGAAGATCGAGGAACCCTTCGGCTGGGCCAAGACCGTCGGCGGCATGGCTCAGACCGTTCACCGCGGCCTCGACAGGGTCCGCGCGCAGTTCACGATGACCATGGCGGCCTGTAACCTTGCGAGGTTGCCGAAACTCCTGGCGGTCTGACGCAAAAGGTCTTCAGACCCAAGGACCGCAGCCGCAGGAAACCTGCCTTCAAACCGTGACGGCAGGAACAGCATCCCTCCAACCTGATTTCTTCAGCAGCCTGTTAAGTGGGGCTTGGCGGAGCATGGGAACAGGGCTTATCTCGGCGTCAAGATAAAAGGAATTAAAAAGATCGTCACCGGGCACGATGATCTTCCTCTCGACGCTGAAACCGACCGCGTCGCCCTGGCCTGTGGAGCAATGTATGCAGCGGGGCATCTGGTAACCCTACGCATGAAGTCTTTCCTGGCCGGGCCGCAGGCCCCGCTCCAAACGAGGCTCGAGACCTTCTGCGCCCACCTCCTCGAAAGCTGGATCGCCAGGCACCGTGGCGTGCTGTCGGCGCAGGATCGCGCCCTGCTCAGCCGGGCTGCCACGTCGGTTCGGGACCTCCTGCGAGACGAGGCGCTGGTGTCGCTGGAGGCCCCGGATGGGACCGTTCCGATCAGCGAGACCGGGTGGTTCGACGACAGCTTCGTCTATCTCACCGCGCCCACGATGTCTGGCATCGCACAGGCGGCAGAGGCGGATCCGGGCCGGCTCTTCGATCTCCTGCAGGTGCAGGATCTACTCAAGCCCGGCGGTGAGCGCGGCTTCCAGTACAAGCTGCCCAGTCGGGTCCCCGGCCGACCTCGCGCCTACCGCATCTCGCGGGATGTTCTGAGGTTCGCAGCCGTCGGCCAGAACTGAGCGCGTCGAGAAGGTCGTGGCGAACGTGATGGGCGGACTCCAGACACTCGCCGTAGTTGCGAACCGTTCGCGCGTCGGGGTCGGAAGCCGACATTCAACCGTAGGCAAACGCGGGTATCACGCTGCACCACCGCTGGTCGGCTACAAGCCCAGAGTCACCGACGCTGCGCGGTGCCTGAATGTCTGAAAAAGAGCCCCCCGCCGGCAAAACAGGTCTTGCGCGACAGTCGGGCCTGAGAAAATATAGGAAAAACAATATGTCATCAGGGCGGAGCAAAGGGGGGTTTCGAAAGGGAGGAAAGGAACCGATTAGGTTTTTTCACCCCTTCGCCGGATAGTCATAAAGAGCGGCTTGCCGCGAACTTATGGCTAGTAGGTTGAACGATATGCCCGTCCTGACCGATGACAAGAAACACGCAAACCCCCGTGCGGGCTCCGTCAGGATCGCCGCCGACACGGTGTCCGGGTACTCCGGTCAGCGCCGTCATGACCTGCGAATCGGGACAGGTCCTAAATACGTGGATGAGAAACGTGTCCATCTGAACCGGACCCTGATTACCCCGCCCACCCCCGCCGAGATGCGCGAGATCGCGAAGGCGCGGCGGGCCCGGCGGGACACCCAGCGCGCCATGAAATCGAACGCCGCGATCGCGACGGCGGGCATCGTGACCTTCGGCTCGGAGGCGGCCCAGATGTTCGAGGCCCTCTCGCAGGAGGATCAGGACCGCGCGTTCCGGGACCTCGCCGAGGCGGTGGCGGCACATCTCAACAGCTCCCTTCACGCGCTGGTCGTGCACCTCGACGAGGCGACGATCCACGCGCACTTTGCGCTCTGCGCCTATGACCATGACGGCGTCCCGCTGTCCCGCGCGACCCGGCCCGCGATCCTGTCAGAGTTGCAGGACCTGACCGCCGAGGTCCTCCAGCGTTACTGCCCGGAGATCGAGCGCGGCACCCGCTACAGCGATCGGCTGGCGGCGGGCGCGGAGTGGCCCGATGTGATCCACAAATCGGTGAAGCAGCTCCATCGCGAGTTGCCAGGCGATCTCACCGCGAAGCGCGCCGAGCTAGAGGCCCTGGAACAAGTCGGGGCGGAGGCCGAGGACCGGATCGACGGGCTGCGGACCGAGGTGGCTAAACTCGACCGGACCGCCGCGCGTGTGTCGGGTGAGGTGGCGCAGCTGGAAGACGAAAAGGCCCGGGCGGAGGATGAGCTCGACGACCTGCACAGGGATCAGGAAGCAGCCGAGGTCGCGCGGGACGCGTCGGACCGGATCGCGAAGATCGCGCACAGAGAACGAAAGGAAAGGAAGGCCAGGGCCGCCGCCGCTCGGGCGGAAACCCGAGCGGTCGAGAACCGGTTGGCCGAGCTGACGGCCGCCGAGGCGGAAGCGAGGGACCGGCTCGCCGATCTGGAAAGGGAGGAAGAGGCGGCCCGTGAACGCGTGGCGGTGATGCAGGGCCGGGTCGACAAGCTGACCGACAAGGCGACCCTGAAGGAAAATGAGGTGAAGCGGCTCGAGACCTATCGCCATCGCCTCGGGGATCGTATGGCCGTGTTGGAAGCGGCGAGAGACGCGGCAGAGGCGGCCCGGGCCGAGGCGGCTGCCGAGACCGAGAGGGCCCAGGCGGAGGCGGCGCGGGTCACGGCAGACGCCGAGGCGAAGGTCGAAGAAGCCGCCTCCGAGGTCCGGGACGCCGAAGCCCGCAAGGGCGAGCTTGGGCGGGAAATCGAAGAGCTGACGGTGGACGCGATCGCCATGGCCCGTGTCGTGGCCGACCGAACGGCAGAGGCCGGGCGTCTGAAAGCGGAAGCCGTAGAGCGGGCCCGCGCACGGGAGGCCGCCGAGGCGGACCGGGTCGAGGCCGAGGTCGCTGCCAAGGCTGCAGCCGACCAGGCCCGGACGAAGGAGGCCCGAGCGGCCGCGCTTGGGCACGAGATCGAGGACCTGACCGTTGACGCGGTCGCCATGGCCCATGTGGTTGCGGACCGGAAGGCTGAGGCGGCGCGCCTGAAGACGGAGGCTGAGGAGACGGTCCGCGCTCGCAATGCCGCAGAGGCGGAGCGGTTCCGGGCTGAGGAAGCTGCGAAAGCTGCCGTTAAACGGACCCGGAACGAGACGGCCCGGGCGGCTGAAACGCTGAACCGGATCGACGTGGTGACCGATGGGCTGAGCGTGCTGGTCAGAGAGATCGCCGAGGGCACGATCCACAAGGACAGTGAAGGTCGCATCAGGTCGAGAGAGCCCGACCGCCTGAATGCGGCCTGTCCCGAGATTCTGCCCGCGATTGAGCTGGGCGTGACGGTCATTGAAAAAGCGAGGAGCGTCCATCGCGATGCGCGTGTTGTCCGTGACGCGACCATGCGGGAGCGCAAGGCGCTGGAAGCAGATCTGGCCACGCTGCGCCAGGGTCGGGATCAGCTCGCGGAAGATCAGAAGCTGCTCGAACGGGACCAGAAGGCTACCGAGGCGCAGGCCACACGGGCCCAGTGGATGTTGAACCGCCTCGAGCCCTTGCTCAGTCGCTTCGTGAGGTGGCTGAAGCTGCCGGGCATGCCGAAATTCATTCGGGATGAAGGGCTCGCGCTTCTCGGGGAAACGGCGGAAACGATCGCGGATCTCCAGGAGGACAGGCCGGAGTTGTGAACGGTTTGCTTCCCATTCCCTGATGCACGAGGTGGCCCGCTCGCGGAAACGTCACCCAGCGGAATATCCTCACGGGTCATAAGGTTGCACGTAGCGCCGCCTAATGCGGGTTGGGGCAAGTCAAAAAACAAGGACAAAAAGCGCAGTCCAGAACATCAGGCTTATGATCCCGCATGGGAGCATCCACCAACCAGGTGGAAACCGCGCATATCGCAGTTCTCGACATGAGCGAAGGGGGCAGTCTCGACCTTGACGGCAGTCGTAATGGCAGCAGGAAAACCCAAATTCGGTCGAACCGTATCTTCCATGGGCTTCCTTCGACCTTCGAACATGTTTCATGGTGCGTCCTTTTGATCGTTTCGGGGCTCCGTCTGCTTCATGTGCGCCCGTTCCAACCGCTTGGCCGAACCACAAGTGTCCGCGGTCTCTTTCGTCCCGCGGGCCGATGGATCCGCATTTTCAAGAAGGTCTGATATGACCCTGACCGCTTTCGGCCCCACGCCGGGAAGCATCGACAATTCCGTCAGGAATACGTCGCGGTTCTGGCTGGCGATCTCGATCGGCGTAGCGAGCTCTTCGTGATCGAGAATACCGCGCCGCAGCTGATGACGCCTGTATTCCCGTTGCACCAGGTCGCGGACGGTGCGGTCGCCCGCATCGGTCGCGGTTGGCGCATTCGACATGATGGTGACCCTCCTCTTCGATCGGAAAAACGGACTATTCGGCCCAAGCGCTACGGAGCGGCCTGCAGCAGGAACACCGT
Organism: uncultured Paracoccaceae bacterium; assembly: GCA_965662745.1. Classification (GTDB taxonomy): domain Bacteria; phylum Pseudomonadota; class Alphaproteobacteria; order Rhodobacterales; family Rhodobacteraceae; genus Anianibacter. Next base: position 22,914 of record CBFIJK010000041.1, on the reverse strand, counting down.
CCACGCATCCGGCAGTCCAGTCGGCGACAGTTCGGCCTGCTGCTGGAAGGTGGCCAGGGCCTCGGCGGTCTGATCGCCATAGACCCCGTCAGCGCTGCCGTCGGGCAGAAGTGCGCGCTCGATCAGACGCTCTTGGATGGCCTGCAGCACCGAGGGACGCATCAGCATCGATACCTCGCCCTGACGCAGTTCCACGACGTCTTCCGGCTCGCTGATGGCAAGTGGCTCGAGCGTGGCCAGCACGGAGGCTGTCACCGCCTCGACCTGCGCCTCCGTGTTGGCGGCGCAGACACGCGCGATCACCGTGGCAAACCCTTCAATACTGGCAAAAGGCAGCATGTCGTTCACGTCTGCTGCTGCACGGTTGGCGTGGGTCACATAGCCCGACAGCCAGGCAATCAGCCGGGCCGCTGCCTCTCCGCTCTGCTCGCCGTCCAGTGCGCCGATCAGCGTGCCACAGCCCAAGGCCCCCATGCCGCGCAGCACGAAACCCTGTGTATCTTGCGCCAGCGCCTTGGTGCCTGTGGCGGCCAGCATTGCGGTCAGAGCAAGGGCGGTCATTCTGCGGGGCATTGGGATCTCTCTTCTGTTCATTTGGTCGCGGTAAGTTGAGGGTTGGTCTGCAACGTCGTGGGCCCGCTAAGCATCCGGCGCCGGGTTCATCCCGTCGTAGGTAATCAGGTCTGCCAGTTCCGGCGAGGTCAGGCTGAGCGACATCGGGCAGGACATGCCGGGCAGAACTTCCACGTCGTAAAGCTCGCCCACATGGCCATCGATGCGGAACCAGTCCACGCAGCTGCCGGTCTTGAGGTCGATGACCTGCACGCCGCACCAGGGCTCGCTGTCGGCCGTCTTGAGCCGCGCGTCCAGCTCCAGCCCCTCGAACCGCTTGTAACGCGGCTTGGACAGCCCCACGAAGGCGAAGCCGCCGTGAAAGGACAGACCGCGCAGGAAGCCGGGGCAGAAGGCGCGCGGCTCGAAGCGGCCCTTGCCCTTGTCCAGCCCCGCAACGACGCCAAGCTCGCCCGTGCCCGAGTTCAGCACCCAGAGATCGCCATTGTGCAGGCGCGGCGAGTGCGGCATCGACAGCCCCTCGCAGACGATCTCGTTGCGGCGGATGTCGATCACCACGCCGCCATCAGCGCGGCGGTCGCGCCAGCCGTCGATCGTGTCCGAGCGGCTGACGGCGGTCGCATAGGCGGGCGTGTCGCCGTCCATGGCCAGCCCGTTCAGGTGGCAGCGATCCTCGTTGACCAGCGCGCTGATGAAGGGCGGCCGCCAGACCGGCCTGAAGCTGTGGCGGGGGTCGGTGTTGGCGATGCAGTTGAACCGCGTGTTGACGAAGACCGGCTCGCCCGAGGTGTCGAGGCCGATGTCATGGGCATCGAGCGCCCCGGTGAAATGCGTGCGGCGCGGGACGAAACAGGCATCGAACATGCCGTTCACCCGCTCATGCGGGGCCAGCACGTTCTCGAAGCGGATGACGTGGAAGCCGCCGGTCATGGTCAGCTGGCCGTTGCGGTTGAAGCTGAGGCCCATGGGCTTGGGCTGCGCCGACTGGTGCAGATGCGCGCCGCCCCCAGGCTTGACGCCCAGCATGTAGAGAAGGCCCGACTGGTAGGAGGAGAAGGCGATCGAGAACCGTTCCTTGGCCATGCGCAGCACCAGCCCCGGCGACATACTGTAGGAGACAGCCGCCTGACCGGTATCGGGCTGCTGCGCCCGTGCGGTTTTTTCTGGCACCTGCTCCGCGGTGTCGGCTTTGGCCTTGCTCTTGCTGGCCTTGGCGGCCGTGGTCGTCTTTGTCATCTTCGCTCTTTCCTTGCGGCGTGCCGCGATGGCGATGAGATCGAGGGTCCCGCGCAAGCCGCGCGTCGGGCTGCAGGACGGGTTGGAAAAGGGTGCAAGGCGACGAAGGCCGCCGCCTTGCATGCTCCCGGTCAGGAACGGGGAACCGGAAGCGTCACCACTCCATCCGCAGGCCCGCCGACAGCGCGACAGCGTCGCCGCTCACCCCGTCGAAGGCTTTGCGGTAGGAGACCTGTCCGAACAGGCTGGTTGTCTCGGAGGGCTGGAGCGAGACACCGCCGCCAAGCTCGAACCAGTCGCCCGCACCGCTCTGCGAAAGGTTCGTGCCCGCAACGCTCACCCTGCGGCTGCCCGACAGATCATGCAGCACATTGCCGAAGGCAAAGATCGCGCCCGACCCGAGGGCCGTTCCGGTCACGTCCTGCTCCACGGTCAGGCCAATCCGGGAGGTGGCGGTCTCGCGGTCGGCAAAGCGCACCACGTTGCCCAGGTTATCCGTGACCGCGCCATCGCGCATCCTGCCCCAGGACAGCTGCGCCTGCGGTACGATCGTCGTATCACCCTCCAGCGCGATGCGTTGACCGACCTCGAGGCTCGCCGAGTAGACCACGTCATCGTGACCGTCGAGCAGCAGGCCGCCGCCCTGCGAGCGGGCGTCGATGGAGACGAAATCCACCGCGGCAGTCCCGTCCACGTAAACCCCGTCATTGCCGAACCAGGTCAGTGTCGCGGCAAGACCGACGCCCTCGGCGTTGATCGATCCGGTCCCTACCGGGTTGCTCAGGTCAGCATAGGTGGCCCCATAGCGCAGGTTCACCCCGCCGACGAGGTTGCCACCCGCGTGGTCGCCCAGGATCGTGCCGATCCCGGCTTCCAGCCCCCAGCTGTCGGCTTCCCAGGACGTGCCTGCCGTGGAATTGTCCGGTGTGATATCGGCAAAGTCGCCCCAGGTCCGCATCCACGGGCCAACCGATTGTGCCACAGGCAGGTCAGCATCGCCTTGGGTGCTGAGCGTTGGGCCAGTCCCGCCTTGCACCCGCGCACCCAAGCGTTGTTGCAGCGTCTCGGCGCGGGCAAAGCTGTTGAGCACGACGCCGGGCATGGCCTCAAAGACGGCACCGGTGGTGCCGATGGCGCCGTTGTTGCACAGGTACCAGTTCTCATCTGCCTGATCGGTGCAATCGCCCAAGGATAGGTCATAAGCGATAGCACCCACCTCCACAGGGCCTGCCAGAACAAAGGCACCTGCGTCGGATGTTTCACCATTCCCCGTTCCAACGCGGACAATTTGAACGCTATCTGTGGCCTCCGCGGCACTCGTGGCGCCAACAGGGGTAATCGACAGTGCTGTTGGGGCGTCACCGAGCCTCAAGTTGCCGTTGATGCCCACAAAGTCGCGGCGGTCATTGCGGCTCAGGTCAACATCAAGCTCTATCGTGCCCCCGTTGGTGACAAAGGTGCCTGCACCACCACCCACGGCACCGGTCGACCCATCGCCGTTGATGAGCAACAAGTCACCTGCGTTGCCGTCAGTCAGTCGGATCGTGCCGCCCGCGTTGCTGCGGAAGGTGTCGAGGTTGTCGATGGCTGAAATCTCGTCCGCCGCGCCATCGCTCGCCGCGATGATCAGGCCCTCGTTCACCACAAGGCTGTTGCCGGTCGCGTTGAAGTCGCTCGTCGTGCCCGCCAGGTCCCAGGTACCCGCGTTCGTGAAGGTGTTCGAGTTCGTCAGGTTCACCCGGCCCGTCACCGTGCCAAAGTTGTTCACGATCACCGCGCCGTTGTTTGCGATGGCCTCGATGGCCCAGTCGTTTGCGTCTGTGCCGGAGGTCGAGACGCTGCCGCCCTCGGCGATGGTGATGGTCAGGTCTTCGGTGCTGCTCGCGTTGCGGGCGTAGATACCGTCGTCCGTGCCGCCCGTTACTGCGCCATTGACCGAAATGTTGATTGCTTCGTTGCTGTCGTTGTATACTAAAATGCCATACCACCCCCCGTCGACGTCGTTGGTAGTGACAGTGACGTTTCCGAGAGTGTTATATTTTTTCACCCAAATACCATACCGATCAGCTTCGATGGTTTCCTGTGCCGTTACATTGATATCCGCCTCAGAGAATGAATAGCTTTTGGTACCATATGTTGCGTAGATCCGCTCTTGAGCATTGATATTTACTACCGGATTATCATCGCCTGGACCTTCCCCAGGATCGTCCTCCGCACTATCGTAAGTATAAATCCCGTGAAGACCAGCGTTTATAACACCTGTCGTCTCTACGGTGATATCGCCGGTCGTGGAACGGCTTGCATCGATCCCAACTTCATTAGAACTTACTTGCCCCACCACGGTTATGTTTAGTGCACCGACGCCTTCCTGGTCTGCATTTATGCCGTTTCTCACCCCTGTCACATCATTCGCAAAGACCGTTAGGTCACCGGTCGAGCTGCTATAATTAAATGCTCGAATGCCGCCTTCCCCGTTATCGGTCCCGCTCCCGGTTACAGCACCGTTGGCCGTGATGCTCAACGAGCCAGTGCCATAGTTTTTTGCGCGGATGCCGTTGTTGCCGCCGGTGACGTTGTTGGCCAAAATGGTGAGGTCCGTCCCGGCAGCCGAGTTATTCGCATAAATCCCGTCTTCGGCCGTCCCAGTCACGGTCCCGGTCGTGGTGATGCTCAGCGCGCCGCTGCCGTCGTTGTCGGCGTAGATGCCGGTGGTGGCACCGGTGACGTTGTTGGCGGTGATGGTGAGGTCGGTGCCGCTGTTATAAACAGCAACTCCTTTGGTGCCGCCAGAAACCTGAGCATCGGCGGTTATGGTGACGTTCCCATTGGAATTATCTGCGTATATTCCTTCGTTAGTTGCGGTTACGTTGCCAAGCGCTGTAATCGACGCGCCTCCTGATCCACTGCTGACAACTTCAATGCCATCTTCACCGGCGTTTATGTTGCTGCGGCTTAAAGCTGTCACTAATCCAGCGGTGCTGTTAATCTGTATACCATCGTCCCCAGCAGTAATCTCTGCATATGTATCTACCGAGACATCGCCATTCCCATAGTTTTGGGCGAGAATACCGTCGGCGCCAGCGGAAATGCTATTGCTTGTAATCGTTAAGTTTGCTCCCTCGTTAAATGCATAAATCCCGGTAAAGCCAGTATTTGGCACACTAACAGCACCAGTCGTTGTTATACTCAGCGCGCCAGTCCCGTAGTTATTGGCATCGATACCCTTAAGCGCTCCGCCAATACTACTGAGATTTCTATCAATAAACGCTGTATCTTCCGTTTCAGTGTTCGCAGTCGTGATCGTAATGCCGTCGCCCGATACGGCGTCCACCGAAAACCCATCTGACGTCTCGAACGTACCCGGTCCAGTGATGTCCACAGTGGCATTGTTGCTTTGAGACAAAGCGCCTGAAGGGCTCACACTCTGCGCATAGGCCCCCCGCCCATAGCCCAGCCCGATGACGGCGCTCAGCGCCGTGCCCATCAGGAGCGCCCCGGCCCGGCGGCGGGCTGGCGTGCGATGTGGCTGCGCGGCATACAGGGGGGCAACACTGGCGCTGCGCGGGGTCGTTCTGCTCTGGCTCATGGGTCACTCCGGAATCTGTCAGGTTGTTTCGCGCCATGCCTGCCAAATTCCGAAATCGAAAAAAATTGCTCACCCTGCACATGTTCAATTTGAACATGGTATTGCCCCGCATAACCGCTATATCCGCCGAGACGGCGATGAACCCCAAACAAACAAGGCAGAAAATGCTCACTACGGACCCTCGGATCATGAACCTCGTCGCCCTCGGAGTAGCGAAAGTTACCTATGGCGCGCTAAAGATATTGCGGCGGTATCTGGGAAATGATCTGGAATTGGGTCTGATCGGGTTTGCGGTGGTGATGCGCACGCGGCGCGACCTGTTCCAGCTGGTGGAACGGGACGGGCTAACCGAGGCGACCATCGCCGAGATCACAAGCGAGCGCGGCTTCTACACCTCGACCAACGAGGTGGCGGCCTATACCGAGCTGAACCGCGCCACGGTCACGCGCAAGATGAAGAAGCTGGTCGAGATTGGCATTCTCGAGCGGGTGGAGCGTGACAAGTGGCACCTCAAGGATTTCGAGCATGGCGAACAGGTGCCGGCCGCCAGCATGCTTCGCGAACTGTTGCAGAACTACATGGCCATCACCAACAAGCTCGAGGCCCTGCTGCCTGAAGAAGTCGTGCCGGTGATGCGGCAGTCGCTGGCCGATCTCGGGCCGATCGAGGTGACGGCGCTGCTGGACGGGGACGTTGAACGTAAGCGCAAGCGCGGATTGGAGGTGGATCATTGACGCGAACGGCAGCCTGACGAAGGGGTCGGGAAGCCGAAGCGCACTCGAGAACCCTCCCGTCTATTGACAAGGTGCTAAGCCGTCGTCGGCCTGAAATCGGTGTCTGGTGAGAGATGGGGCTGGCGAACGGGAGCGAGGCGTGGGGTTGCGGGGCGCAACGGTTGGATCCCAAGTCCGCCAGGGCAGGGAGGTCCTGCGCAAAATGCTACACGATTTGCTACACGAGGTCCCGTGGTGAAATTTATAAGATATTGTTTTATATGGAAAAATAAATCCCTACATCACGAATTATCGGACTGTCTCTCCGCCATGATCCCTTTGCCGAGGGGTGCCGGCCACCGACTTTGCAGGTTGCGGCACAGCGAATTCCTGGAAACAACCCGGTGCCTTCGGGATCGTATCTTCCGAATGCGCAGGACTGGGCTGCAAACACTCCGCCGTTTGTCCTGCTTTGCCGAAAGGGCACTAGCGGTAAGAGAAACCGCGCTGCACAAAGGTGTCGCTCAGGTTTCAGGCATCCAATCCGGCTGCGTTGCGAAGGAAACGACGTTACCGGCAAGCGCGTCCCAGTGAGGTCTGTCGCGCGCGAAGATGACGACTTCGACCTCCAATCCAATTGCGTCGTCCATCGTGCCAAGCCATAGCGTCACATGATCCGCTGTGCGTGTGTTCTTCCCGTAGATCGGGCTGCCGCACGACGCACAGAAGGCTTTGGTCACCACAGATCCGCTGGCGGATGAATAGCTGTATTTGCCGAGTTTTCCGGTCACCGAAACTGCGCCAGAGGCGAACATGGCGCCGACGGAATGACCTGTTCCACTCAATCGCCGACACTCTTCGCAATGACATTGAGCGACAACAACAGCTGGCCCATGGACGATGTATGTGACGTCGCCGCAAAGGCATTTCCCGGTGTATGTCTTTGTCATGTGCCAGACAGTACGGTGCGACTCTGTCCGCGCAAGCCGAAATCGACGAGACTGTATCGTAGCTTGGGGCCCAATCCCAAAACATTCAGGCCGCCTGCGAACAGACGGCCTGACGTTATCGCGTGAAGCGCCTGTCGGCTTATTCGATGTCGAAGCAGTTGGCGTAGTAGGTCACGGTCGCGGGCCAGTCCGAGAAGATGCCTTCGACGCCCACATCCTGTGCAAGCGCGTGAATCAGCTCGTAGACCGCGCCGTCATTGTCGGTCACATCCGCAATGGACTGGTAGTACCAGCCGCCGCCCGATGCGAGCGGGCCGGAGCGTTCGACCGTCCAGGTGATGATGCCGAGACCCGCGGCCTTGGCTTCGGTCGCGAGGGTCGAGGGCACGATCTGATCGCCGTCCAGCGTGACGAGCATCCAGGTCGGGGGCGCAATGTAGTTGACGCCCATATCGGCCAGCTCTTGCATGGTGTTCGGCCAGGTGGCCGGGTCCATCGGCGAGTAGCCTTCGAGATCGTACTCATCCATCAGGTAGACGGCCTGCGCACCGAATTCCGGTTCGGCTTCGATCCAATAAAGCACGTCTTCAAGGTTGAAGGACTGCAGCCAGACGCGCGACGGGTCGATCCCGGCGGCCTTGTATTCGTCGACCAGCTTCTGCGCGTAATCTTCCTGGCTGAACCCGTTGAACGGCATCTCGACCGACGGCGATTTCAGTTCCGGCGTGAAGTCGGCGCCAAGGCTGTCGAAAAGCGCGATCGATTCCGCGTGGGTCATCAGCTGGCTTCCGTCGACGTAAAGGTCGGTGCGGAAGTCGGCGGTGCCGCCGAGATAGGCCTCTGCCGTGGTGGCGGACGCATCGGCGGCGTCCATCTTGGGCGACAGGGTCCGGAATTCGGCAAGCGTCAGGTCAGACGTGCGGCACTCGGCGGTTGCGTTGCTGTCGCCGCTTGCGGGGCTGAACGGCGTTGTGCACTGGCCGCCAAGGTCCGTCGCCACGATATTGGTGGTGGTGTGCAGGTCGTTCTGCGCGTGACGGCAGACGAGTTCCAGATCGGACGTGAAGGTCACGTCGCATTCCAGGATACCGGCGCCCTGCTGTGCGGCGGCGGTGTTGGCCTCGACGGTATGCTCGGGGAAGAACAGCGGCGCGCCGCGGTGACCGATCGAGAATTTCGAGGTCGAGGCGGTTTGCGACGAGCAGGCCATGAGTTGGTCCTTGAGCGCGCCATCATCCATTTTCGAGATCAGGAAGTCGGGGCGGGCGCCGTATTCGATCCGAAGGTCGGAAGAATGGCCACCGGCATATAGCGGGGCAGCGGCGAGCAGGCAGAGGGCAGCAGAGGCCAGACGTGTCATGGCGGTGAGTCTCCAAGGTTGTGACAACCCGCGCACCGTCACGCCGGAATGTGACCGTAGCGCAAACCCTGGATGAAGCTGTTGTAACGACTGCTGATTAGTGCGGTCTTCGGCTACCCGACCTTGTTGCCCTGCGACCAGACCCCTTTCAGCAGCGGTGTCTGCCCGGCAAGCCGCACGCGCAGGACATCGCCGCGCAGGCCCTGCTCCAGCGCCCCGCGATCGGTCAGATGCGCGGCGCGTGCCGGGTTGCGCGTCACGGTCGCGATGGCGCGGGGAAGGTCATCCCAAAGCCGTGCCAGATGGACGGCGGACAGCAAGAGCGCGGCAGGAACGTAATCCGAGGACACAATGTCGAGAAGATCCATCTTGGCCAGATCTTCCGCAGCGACGTTCCCCGAATGGGATCCGCCCCGGATCAGGTTCGGCGCGCCCATCATGACGGCGATCCCGTGTTCGCGGCAGGCCTCTGCCGCCTCGACCGTCGTGGGAAATTCCGCGAAGCCAACGCCGTTCCGGGCCGAGGTTGCGACGTGTTCTGCCGTGGTATCGTCATGGCTGGCAAGCACCGCGCCAAGGCGGTTCGCCTCTTTCACCGCGCCCGTCTCGTGCTTTTCGCCAAGTCGCTCGTGAAGAGCCAGCAGGTCCTGCACATGCTCGTCGAATTCCTGATCCGTCATGCTGCGCTTTTTCGCCATATAGGTCTTGAGCGCTGTAAGATCGCGGAACTGCCGTTGACCGGGGGTGTGATCCATCAGGCTGACGATGCCGACGCGGTCATCGGGGCCGAATTCGCCAAGTTCCTCCAGCAGGGTTTCCGAACAGATCTCGGCCCTGAGGTGCAGGAAGTGGCTGATCTTGAACAGGCCCTCGGCGCGGGCGGCCAGCATCTCGTCGGCCAGCTTACGCGCATAGGCGCCATAGCCGCCCTTGCCGCGATGGATGGATCCGGCGCGCATGGCGTCAAAGACGGTCGTGATCCCTGTCGACGCAAGTTCGGCATCATGTGCGATCAGCGCAGGCAGGTGCGGCCAGAACACTTCGGGCCGTGGTTCCATGTGGCGTTCGACATTGTCGGTGTGCAGTTCCACCAGACCCGGCACCACCAGATCGCCCCGGCAATCCACGGCGCCAACCGGCACGTGATCCCCTTCCGCGATACTTGTGATCACGCCCGCTTCGATCGTGATGGATCCGGTAATGACACGGTCCGGCAGCACGAGCTGGCCATTGGCAAGACAAAGATCGGCCGCCGCGCTGTCGGGGGCGCCCGTAAGGGTCGAGGCCGGGAAAGGAGAATTCATGTCATGCGCTCTTTCTGCAATTCGTCTTATCGCGGCCATACGGCGCGGAATACTATCATGCCCGTGCCGGCTGCAGCAGGGCGGCGGCCCGTGCCACGGTATCAAACAGCGGTCCGTCATTGGACAGTTCAAGGATTTCGAGGCCTTCGGGCAGCGGCTTTTCGGCCTCGGCCAGACGCCGCGCGATGTCATCCTCTGTCTCGCGGCCCCGCGCGCTGAGACGCCGGGCGAGCGTTTCAGGGCTGGCGGTGATGTTGAAAACGGTGAAACGCGGGAAGGCGGCGGCCCCCTCTGTCAGCGCCTTGCGCGAGAAGTTCACCAGGCAATCGGTGCCCTTGTTAAGCTGGTATTTAACAGTAACCGGGATCCCGTATCGCAGACCATGCGCGTCCCAATGCACGGCGAAGGCGCCGTTCTCGACCAGCGCCTCGAATTCTTCCGGCGTTGCGGCATCATAGCTTTCGCCGCCAAGACCCGGCGCACGGGTAATGACCCGCCGCACGATGTGCATGTTCGGCAGCGCCTCTTTCAGGCCCACCATCACACTGTCCTTACCGACGCCCGACGGGCCGACCACAGCGATAAGGCGCCCGGGCGTCATGCCGCCATCCCGGGGGTGAACTGGCTGACGTCGATTTCCCGGTCGCACAGGCGCGCGCGGGCTGCTTCGTCGTGGAAGATGCCAATGATCGCCGCGCCCCGCGCCTTGGCTGTCTCGATCAGCGACAGCACGACCTCTCGGTTCGCGGCATCAAGGCTGGCCGTCGGCTCATCGACAAGCATCGCTGGATAGCCATGGGCAAATCCGCGCGCGATGTTCACGCGTTGCTGTTCGCCGCCTGAAAAGGTGGTCGGCGACAGGCCCCAAAGACGCTCGGGGATGTTCAGCTGGCGCAGCAGTTCCACCGCCCGCGCCTCGGCCTCGGCGGCAGAGACACCCACGGCGCGCAGCGGCTCGGCCACCACCTCGATCGTCGGGACGCGCGGCACGACGCGCAGGAACTGGCTGACAAAGCCCAGCACCTCACGCCGCAGGGCGATCACCTCGCGCGGTTCGGCCTGCACGATATCCACGCCGCCGATCCGGATCTCGCCCGACTGCGCCAGGTAGTTGCCATAGATCATGCGCATCAGCGTCGATTTGCCCGCGCCCGACGCGCCGGTCAGCGCAACGCATTCCCCCTTGGCGACCGTAAGGGACACATCGCGCATCACCTCGATCACGGCATTGCCCTGGTTGCGCAGGGTGAAGGTCTTGGAGACGTTCTTAAGCTCGATCATGGCTCATACCTGCAAAACGGAACTGACAAGAAGCTGGCTGTAGGCATGCTGCGGATCGTCGAGCACCTGATCGGTCAGTCCGGCCTCGACCACATGGCCGTCCTTCATCACCATCAGGCGATCCGCAAGAAGGCGCACAACAGCAAGGTCATGGGTGACGATGATCGCCGACAGCCCCATATCGCGCACCAATCCGCGCAAAAGATCGAGAAGCCGCGCCTGCACCGATACATCCAGCCCGCCCGTTGGCTCGTCCATGAACACCAGCCGCGGCCCGGTCACGAGGTTGCGCGCGATCTGAAGCCGCTGCTGCATGCCGCCCGAAAAGGTCGTGGGCCGGTCGTCGATCCGGCCTGTGTCGATCTCTACCCGCTCCAGCCAGTCGGTGGCCTTGCCGCGAATATCGCCGTAGTGCCGAGCGCCCACGGCCATCAGCCTCTCGCCCACATTGCCGCCCGCGCTGACGCCCATGCGCAGCCCGTCGCGGGCATGCTGGTGCACGAAAGCCCAGTCGGTGCGGCCCAGCATCCGGCGTTCGGGTTCCGACATGGTGACAGTGTCGCGAGGGCCATCGGCGCGGGTGTCGAAGAGAACCGTGCCCTCATCCGGCACAAGATGCCCGGCCATGCAGTTGAGCAAAGTCGACTTGCCCGATCCACTTTCACCGACGATGCCCATGACCTCACCGGGATAAAGATCGAAGGACACGTCCGCGCATCCGATATGCGCGCCGTATCGTCTGGTCAGACCTTGCACGGAAAGAAGAGGTGTCATGCCCATTGCGGTGCCTCGAATTGCGGCTGATAGGTGCCGAAGCTCCATTCATGGCCTTCGGGATCGCGGCAACGGTAGCGCCGCGTACCGAACTCGGTGTCCTCGGGCGGGTAGACGATATCGGCACCTGCCGCCTCGGCGCGTACGAAATGCGCGTCCACATCCGCGACGACGAGGTAGAGACCGGGGCTGCGCCCTGCCGAAGGCGCCTCGGCGCTGCCCAGCATGAAGATCGCGCCGTCCACTTTCATCTCGCCATGCAGAAGCCGCCCGCCTTCATCGTCGAAGGCCTGGATCGGCGCAAAGCCGAACGCCGCCTCTAGGAAAGCCATCGCGGCCTTGGCGTCGACATAGGACAGGTACGGCACCAGTGTCGGCAGCTGTGTCATGCGGCGTCCTTTCCCCTATGGCCCGCCGCCTGACGCGCCTCGCAATAATCGGTGTCGGAACAGACGAACATCCGCCCGCCCGCATCATCCACGATCACCTCGTCAAGATAGCTGTCGTCTGCCGCGCACAGTCCGCAGGGGTGATCGGCCTTGGACGCCTCAAACGGGTGATCCTCGAAATCGAGGCTGACAACTCGGGTATAGGGCGGCAGCGCGTATATCCGCTGCTCGCGGCCCGCGCCGAACAACTGGATCGCCGCCATGTCACCGAGCTTGGGGTTGTCGAATTTGGGGATCGGCGACGGGTCCATCACATAGCGCCCCTCGACCTTCACCGGATAGGCGTAAGAGGTCGCGATATGGCCGTGGCGGCTGATATCCTCGTACAGCTTGACGTGCATCAGCCCGTATTCCTCAAGGCTGTGCATCTTGCGCGTCTCGCTTTCGCGCGGCTCGAGGAACCGCAGCGGTTCGGGGATCGGCACCTGGTAGACGAGGATTTGGCCCTCGGTCAGCTTCTCTTCGGGGATGCGGTGGCGGGTCTGGATGACGCTCGCCTCGGCGGTTTTCGTTGTCGTGGCTACCCCTGCGGTCCGCTCAAAGAACGTGCGGATCGACACCGCATTCGTCGTGTCATCCGCGCCCTGGTCGATCACCTTGAACGTATCCTCGGGCGTCAGCACGGCGGCCGAGACCTGTACGCCGCCCGTGCCCCACCCGTACGGCATCGGCATTTCACGCGACGCAAACGGCACCTGGTAGCCGGGGATGGCAAGCCCCTTGAGGATCGCGCGACGGATCATGCGTTTCGTCTGCTCGTCCAGATAGGCGAAATTGTAGTTCTCTTGATGTGTCACGGGAGTGTCTCAATCCACATGGTAGGAGGCGCGTGAAAACCGATGGAATCAGGGAAATCCCATGCTGGTCGTCGCCATGTCTGCCTTTGCAATTCTTGCCGGTCTGATCGCTCTGGACCGGATCGTGATGTGGGTGCTCCCGCTGATCGCGCCGTCTTTGCCGACCGATTTTTGTGGTCCGGATGGCTGGCTGATGGACACGCGGTCCGCATCCGGCATCTTTGATCGGCCGCTGCGCTAGCGGTTTCCAGCGTCATTCCGCAGCCTCCTGCGTCTGACGCGCATCCACGTCGCGCCGCAGTTTGCGCACCAGTTCCAGTTCGGACTGGAAATCGACGTAGTGGGGCAGCTTGATGTGTTCCAGAAAGCCCGTCGCCTGGATGTTGTCGGCATGGGCCAGCACGAATTCGATGTCCTGCGCGGGTGCGCCCTGGTTATCTTCGCCCAATTCCTCCCACCGCATCGCGCGGTCGACCAGCGCCATGGAGATCGCCTTGCGCTCGGTCTGGCCAAAGACCAGGCCGTATCCGCGCGTGAACTGGGGCGGTTCGGTCTTCGAGCCCTTGAACTGGTTGATTGTCTCGCATTCGGTCAGAACCACCTCTCCGATCTCGACGGCAAAGCCCAGTTCCGGAATGTCCATCTCGACGGCCACGGAACCGATGCGCAATTCGCCGACGAAGGCGTGGTTGCGGGCATAGCCGCGTTGGGTGGAATAGGCGAGACCGAGCGTGAACCCCTCGTCGGCACGGGCCAGGGCCTGCAGCCGCAAGGGACGCGCCGCAGGCAGTTCCAGCGGCTCGCGCGTCAGGTCAGGAGGTGTTTCATCCTGAAAAAGCTGCTGGTGTCGGCGCGCATCTTCGGCGCTGAACCGCAGCCCGTCCCGTGTGATGTCAGCCGGCGTATCGGCAGCCTCCGGCCCTGGTCCCGCCTGCTCGATCAGACCCTCGCGGTTCAGGAATTCGGTCACGTGGGGGACAGGCGCGTCGCTCGCTTCGCGCGTCGCGGCGGGCGGCACATCGCCTTCGGCGGCCAGTTTGAAATCCAGCAGGCGGTGCGTATAGTCGAAGGTCGGCCCCAGCACCTGCCCGCCCGGCAGGTCCTTGAACGTGGCCGATATGCGCCTGTCGCAAGCCATCGCACCGGTATCGACGGGGTTCGAAGCACCAAAGCGCGGCAGCGTCGTGCGATAGGCACGGATCAGGAAAATCGCCTCGATCAGATCGCCCCGCGCCTGCTTAATCGCCAGCGCGGCAAGGTCGGGATCAAAGAGAGAGCCCTCGGCCATCACGCGGTTTACGGCAAGGCTTAGTTGTTCGCGAATCTGCGCGATGCTGAGTTCTGCAATAGCCGTGTCACCCCGGCGCTCCTCGGCTAGCCAGGCATGCGCATTCTCAATCGCGCGCTCGCCCCCTTTGACGGCCACATACATCAGAACGCTCCTTCTGCGGGCGATACTGTGGTCGTTCTGGGCAGGGCCGCAAGTCTATCGCCGCTGGTGAAGATGAAGTCGAGGCCAAGCGGAAACAGTTCACTATTGGACTGGAACGCCGCAATCTCTGGCAGCGAAAGCGTCGCTTGCGACTGGATGCCGGGACCTGTCAGCACCGCGCCGGATGCCGCCAAGTCGGCGCAGTCCACGATCAGGGTGGCCGACCGGTCCGGGTAGTCGGGCGTTCCAACGGGATAGGCCGACAGCGGTCCCAGCGAGCGCCACGTGCCGACGGCGAACATGCAATGCGACGGACCCGTCAGCGGTGCGCCGGTGTGAAAGGCGAGCCACTGGCGCACAGCGTCACAATCCGCCTCGCCCGCCAGATATACCGGCGTTTCGGCATCGCACAGCGTCAGCAGCACCGTGCCCGCCGCGCCCGACAAAGGCGCAGGCGGCGCGGCACCCGCGATGTGTTGGATCGTGCCGGGGCGCGCCATCGCCTCCATCACGCCGCGAAAGGCGTGCGCCGATTGAATGGCCGGATCAGCAAAGCCGCCGGAAAGCGTATCCGCCTGCATCAATCCTCTCCCCTGACCAATGTGAAGAAATCGACCTTGGTGGCGGCGGCCTTGGCGGCGCGCGCGGCCTTTGCCGCGTTCCGCTCGTCGTCCAGCACGTCCAGCACGGCCTCTTGCAGAACCATGGCGGCATCCGTCTGCATCAGCGCATCAACGAGCGCAGCGGCCTCGGCATCGGTCTTGCGGCGTCCTTGGATATAGGCGTGGCCGACCTCGCCGCTTTCCAGCGTCAGCGCGCAGCGCGTCACCGTCATCTCACCCAGATTGAACGGCGCGCCGGTGCCCCCTGCCCGGCCGCGCACCATGGTGCTGCCGATCTCGGGCGCACGCAGCCATGTAAACGCGGGCCGCGCCATCGCACCATCCAGCAGCGCGGCGACCCGGCCTTCCGACGCCTTCGCCAGAAGACCCATCCAGGCCTTGCGTCGTGCCGTGTCGTCCAATGCGTCTTTCATCTCGACAACTTCTGCATTTCCTATACAACTATACATATTCTACCATATCGCCTTCCAAACGACAGCGGAGATTTGTGAAACTTGAGTGACAGGCCCGGAAAGACGCCGATCTGGAAAGCCATCGCCGATGCACTGCGCAGCGAGCTAGCCGAGGGGCGCTATGGCCCCGGAGACCGGCTGCCGACGGAAACGGCGCTCGCTGATCGCTTTGGGGTCAACCGGCACACGGTGCGCCATGGTATCTCGGCGCTGGTCGATGAGGGCCTTATCCGCACGCGGCGCGGTGCGGGCGCTTTCGTGGCGGCGACGCCGACCGATTACCCCATCGGCACGCGCGTCCGGTTTCATGAAAACCTGACAGCCGCTGGCAGGCGCCCCGAAAAGCGCATTCTTCAGATCGAAGAGCGGATGGCGACCGAAGGCGAAGCTCATGCGCTGGACCTGCCCCCCGGCGCGCCGGTCTGCGCCTATCACGGTCTGTCGCTCGCCGACGGCCATCCCATCGCGATCTTCGAAAGCCTCTTTCCCCTCTCGCGGCTTGCAGGGATCACCGCCGCGTTCGCCGAGACAAGCAGCGTCACCGAGGCTTTGAGGGCCGAAGGCGTGACCGACTACACCCGCGCCACGACCCGGCTGACGGCTGTGCGCGCGACCGCAACGCAGGCGCTGCATCTAGAGCTGTCCGAGGGCGATCCGCTCTTGCGCTCATCCGGGGTGAATGTCGATGCCGCCCAAGTGCCCGTCGAGTACGGACGCACGTGGTTCGCCGGCGACCGGGTGACGCTGACGCTGGAGAATTGACGGGATGTGGTTGGGCTTATCACTGGACCGCTGAGTGGCGACAGGCCCGGCACCTGCGATGCTGCTCGGGCCCAGGGCGTCATACACCGGACGCTACCCTCCGTGGCGCTCCAGAAACGCCTCGGCCTTGAGTGTGCGGAAGTCTTCGAGCGCGGAGCGCAGGTCTTCATGCGGCCAGTCCCACCACGCAAGCGCAATCAGCCGATCGGCAATCTCGCGGGGCTGGCGCGGGCGCAGGACCTTGGCCGGGGTTCCCGCGACGATGGTGTAGGGATCGACATCCTTCGTCACCACTGCCCCCGCCGCCACGACCGCGCCGTCGCCCAAAGTGATCTCGGGCTTTATCATTGCGCCCGCGCCGATCCAGGTGTCGTGGCCGACCTGCGCAACGCGAGATTGCCGTTGGGTAAAGAACGCCTCATCGCGCACGGCATCGTCCCAATAATCGTCTGAGCGGTAGAGGAAGTGATGACAAGCCGCGGTGTGCAAGGGATGATCGGTCGCGCCGATGCGCGAGAAGGCCGCGATATTGGCAAACTTGCCGATTTGAGCATTGGCGATATCGGCGTAGCGATCGCAATAGCTGTAATCGCCAAAGACCGAATGGGCGATGCGACTGCCCTTTCCGATCTCGACATAGGCTCCAAAGCTGCTGCCGGTGATCTCGCAGTCCGGGTGAATGACGGGGGCCTCAGAGGTCAGCCGCGCCATCAGTCCTTGCGCCCGATCAGTTTGCCGCGCAGCCAGCCCGAGAACCAGTCCATGAACATCACCATCAGGACGATGAGGACGATGTAATAGGCCACTTCTTCCCAGTCTTTCTGGGTCTGGATCGCCTGCGTCAGCATCAGGCCGATGCCGCCGCCGGTGATCGCGCCGATGATCGTCGCCGAGCGGGTGTTGGATTCAAGGAAGTAGAATATCTGCGCCAGGAAGATCGGCACGACCTGCGGAATGACGCCGAAGCGGTAGCGCTGCAGCGGCTTGGCACCGGTCGACGTCACGCCTTCGATGGGCTTGGAATCCACGTTCTCCAGCGCTTCCGAGAAGATCTTGCCGAATGTGCCGGTGTCCGTAATCAGGATCGCAAGCGCGCCGGTCATGGGGCCGGGTCCGAAGGCACGGGCCAGAACCACCGTCCAGATCAGCGCATCGACCCCGCGCACGAAGTCGAAGACCCGCCGTACGCCCGCCCGCAGGACCAGCACCGGCGAGAACCGCTTAGCGGCGAGAAACGCGAGCGGCAGAGCAACCAGCGCGGCACCCATTGTACCAAGGAAGGCCATCAGGATCGTCTCGCCAATCGCCCAGGCCACATCCTTGTGCCGCCACATCGCGTTGTTCCACCAGTCCGACACCGCGCCCGCAATGTTGGACCTGTCGGGGTCGATCCGGTCGCCAAAGAGGATCCTGCCAATTCCCTGACCGTGATAGGGGCTGTCGAGGGTGAAGAAGAACAGCTCCCACCCCGGGAAGTAGTTGAACACTTCTGTGCGCGCGCCGGTCATGGTGATCCGGCCTTCGGCCGTCGTGATGCCGACGCGTCGGTTCGAGGCGGAAATCCAATCAGGCAGCGTATCGGGCAGATTGGTTGTCAGGCTGCGGCCCTCGGCCTGAACCTCGATCAACTGGAACCTGGGGATCTCTATCTCTGTCCGGTTGCCTGGCAGGTAACGCACGACGTGATCGCCGCCGAGATCAATCGTGATCACCTCGTCCCCCGACACCCAGTCCGGGCGCATGCCGTCAGGGTATGTGCCCTTGCGCTCGCCCTCGTAGGAATAGGTGATCTCGCCCGAGCGGTTGTCGCGGGTGACATGCACCTTGTGCGACCAGCTGTCCGAGGCCAGCGTGACGGCATTTTCCATGTTCGCGCGCTGCGCGAGGCCGGCAATGTCGAAGGCGAAGAAGATATAGACGAAATAGGCGAAGATCACCGCAGGGATGGAGAACGCAAAGAGGCGCTTGCGCTGGAACAGCTGGTCGGCGCCATCCTTGGCGAGGCTGAGATCTGTCGCGGTCATTGGCCCTGCCCCTCGGTCAGACGGTTGCGGTAGTGGCTGGACACCTGGTCGAAGAAGACGATCGTCGCGAAGAGAAGGATGAAGATCGCTGCCGCCTCATCAAAGCGTCCGGGGCCCCAGGCCATGGAATTGCGAAGCTCGTAGCCAAGGCCGCCTGCGCCGACAAACCCCAGGATCGCCGAGGCGCGGATGTTGATTTCAAAGCGTAGAAGCGCATAGCTGACATAGTTTGGCGCGACCTGCGGCAGGATGCCCAGCATCATGCGTTGCGACCACGTGGCGCCAGTCGAGGCCAGGCCTTCGACCGACTTCAGATCGGCATTCTCGGCCACCTCGGAAAACAACTTGCCCAAAGCGCCAGCCGTGTGGATCGCAATAGCGATCATCGCGGGCACCGGCCCGCCGCCCAGAACGAAGATCAGTACGAGGGCGACGACGATCTCGGGGATTGCGCGCATGATGTCCGAGATGCGGCGAAAGACAGGGATCATGCGCGGCCATTTGGCCAGACCGCGCGTGCCCAGAAGCGACAGGAACAGACCGCCGATGGCGCCCAGAAGGGTCGACACGGCAGCGATATTGACGGTCTCGACGAGGGCGGGGAAATACTTGACGATCAGGCCCGGCAGATCGGCCCGCTTTTCCCAGGCTTCGGACAGCACGTCGGCGGGATAATCGCCGATCTGGTGCAGCCCTTCCCAGAACCCGCCCGCGTTCCGGTCATCGGCGATATTGAAGCCCGAGACCATCAGCACGACGAAGATCAACAGCGTCAGGCCGCCATAGAGCCTGCGGCGCTGCACCTGCGCCATATAACTGGCCTGAATGCTCTCTACGTTCTGCGCTGCGCCGCTGAGTGCTATGTCTGCCATCCTGGCCCCCGGACATATAAAAACCGGCAGCCCCGAAGGGCTGCCGGATGCGTCATGAAAAGTGCTTAGTTGCCAATCACGGCCTGACGAGCAGCGACGATGCTCGTGTAGGTGTCATGGGTCACGGGCTGGAAGCCAAGCGTTTCGCCGGCTGCGACACCGTAGGCGCAGTCCTGGTCACGCTCGTGCAGGCCGTCGACCAGCGCGGTCATCGTGGCCTTGACGTCCTCGGGGAGCGCTTTGCGCAGAACAATGGGGCCTTCCGGAATGACGTTCGACTTCCAGATTTCGACCAGGTTGTTCATGTCGACGAGGCCCGCATCAACGGCCTTGCGGAGCGCGCCGGAGTTGTAGCCGTCTTCCCAGTTGCCCTGGCCGTCGGCCCAGGTCACGCCGCCGTCGATATCGCCATTGGCGACAGCGACGATGGTCTGCTCATGTCCGCCGGTGAATTTCACTTCACCAAAGTACTCGCCGGATTCCATGGTGATGCCGTCTTTGTGCTGCGGGATCTCGATCGAGGGGATCAGGTAGCCCGAGGTCGAGTTCGGATCGCCGAAACCGAAAGCCTTGCCTTCCATATCGTCAAGCGAGGTGATGCCGCTGTCGGCACGTGCAAAACCGATCGAGTGATAGCCGATGGATCCATCCATGTTGACCTTGACCAGAACCGGCTCGACCACTTCGGGGTCCTGCAGGAAGGTCGCGGCGTAGGCGGACGCGCCCAGCCATGCCATGTCGATGGTGCCGCCCAGCAGGCCCTGGATCACGCCGTTATAGTCGGCAGGCGCGAACAGCTTGACGTCGACGCCAAGCGCTTCGGTCGTGTAGTCGGCGAGGCACTGGTAGGAATTCATGCGGTCCTGGGCGTTCTCGCCGCCGAGGATGCCGATGCGGAACTCGGTGATTTCCTGGGCGAAGGCGCCGGTGGTCAGGGCGGTGGTGGCGACAAGCGCCAGGGCGAGGGTCTTTTTCATCTTTAACTCCATTAGGTTCGATGAAGGTGGCCCGCGTGACGCGCGGGTAGAACTGGCTCAGACAATCGCTTCGGCTGCGCGAACCTCTGGTCTGTCCAGTGTTTCGATTTCCGTTGACGTCGAGGCCTCGGAAAAATCAGCGCCTGCGCCATAGATGTCTCGGGCGGCGCCGGTGGTCAGCTGCTCGGGCGTGCCGTCAAAGACGATGCGCCCGTCGCGCATGCCGATCACGCGGTCGCAATAGCGCCGCGCCGTATCCAGCGTGTGCAGGTTGGCGATGACCATGCGCCCGTCTTCCTCGTGGATGGTGCGCAGCGATTGCATCACCACCTGCGCGTTCATCGGATCGAGCGAGGCGATGGGCTCATCGGCCAGAATGATCTTGGGGTCCTGCATCAGGGCGCGCGCAATCGCGACGCGCTGCTGCTGGCCGCCCGACAGGGCCTCGGCGCGCTTGGGCGCCTGTTCGGCGATGCCAAGACGGTCGAGGATCTCGATGGCCTTGTGGATGTCGGATTGCGGATAAAGATTGAACATCGTCGCGAAGGTCGAGCGCCGGTTCAGCGTGCCGTGCAAAACGTTGGACACGACATCCATACGCGGGACGAGGTTGAACTGCTGAAAGATCATGGCGCAGCGCGATTGCCAGTTACGGCGGGCCGCGCCCGTGAGACCGGTGATGTCCTCGCCTTCGAAGGTGATCTTGCCCTCGGTCGAGTCGCTCAGCCGGTTCAGCATTCGCAAAAGCGTCGATTTGCCTGCGCCAGACCGGCCGATGATCCCGATCATGGTCGGTTCAGACACGGAAATATTGGCCGCGTCGACGGCTGTGTTCTCTCCGAACCGTTTGGTCAGCTTTTCGATCTGCAGCATATCGCCCCCAAGCGTTTGAGAGGCGGATACGGGTCTGGAACTACAGCTTCATGACGATTTTGAATCAGTTTTATTACAAATGCAGAGGCGTATTTTTTGCCGCCTGTTCCTGCAGCAGGGGCGGTAAATTCGAAGGCAACATATGCCTGACTTATCCACAGGGCGTCATAAAAGTGTTACAATTCTCGAAAGACAGCCCTACATTTATCCCATGACCGGACGCACCCTACTGACTCTTGCCACCCTGATCGCCCTTCCCGGCACAGCCGACGCGCGGCTGGCCGATGTCAGATGCGATGACA
The DNA here is from genome assembly GCA_965662745.1 of uncultured Paracoccaceae bacterium. Lineage (GTDB taxonomy): Bacteria > Pseudomonadota > Alphaproteobacteria > Rhodobacterales > Rhodobacteraceae > Anianibacter. The sequence continues at coordinate 1,574 of CBFIJK010000041.1, read as the reverse complement.
GCACTCGCCTGACCCAGACGCTGACCCGCGTTCTGGGCGCCGAGCGGCAAGGCGGCGGCCTACGTGATCCGGACACCATGCTTGAGGTTTGGGTGACAGAGCCTAGCGGCCGCTGGATGATCGTGCAGACCTACACCAACGGCACCTCGTGCATCGTCGCCATGGGCGAGCATTGGGAAGGCGATCTGCCGGAACCCGCCTGAGCGCACTCCTGAAACGTGTCTATCGCAGAATGATCTCGCAAAGGTTGCGGCCTCGGCCCCGGCTTGCGATAGAGGAACAGGGCTGCGCGCATCCGCGCGCCCACGGCTTTCGAATGGGGACCCTTTATGCAGATCGGCGATTTCGAGCCTCACCTGAACAGTCAGTTCAAGCTATCGCTGCCCGATGGCGAAATGGCGATGGACCTCGTCGAAGTCACCAAACGCGGTCAGGGCGCGCGCGAGGGCGGCGCTTTTGCCGTCCTCTGGGAAGCGCCCGCTGACCCGATGCTGCCGCAGGGAATATACACGCTCAGCCATTCAGAAATGGGCGAGCTGGAGATTTTCGTGGTGCCCGTCGCCCAGTTCGGCGACAGGATTCAGTATGAAGCGGTCTACACCTGACCCTCGGCACCCTCCCAGATCAGCAGGTCATAGACGCCCTTGTCCTCGACCACCCGAAAACCGAGCCGCCGGTAAAGTGTCATCGCGGGGTTGGTCTTTTCGACATGGATGCCCACACACCGACCTGTTGAGGCGGCATCCGCCACAACGTCCGACAGGATCGCACGGCCAAGGCCAGCGCCGCGCGCTGCCGGGATCAGCGCGATGTCGATGATCCGGTCCTCGGCCGCCCAACGCTCGATATAAAGCCGCCCGACAGGCCGCCCTGCCCGCTCGATCACCAGCCACTCGGCCTCGGGATAATGGGTCTGGTAATGGCTGTGCTGCGCCTCGAACTGCTGCGTGATGAAGCTTTGCTTTTCCGCCTCGGACCACGGCACGCGCGCCAGCTCTGCCTCTCTGGTCGAGTGATAGAGCGCGCAGAGAAACCCTATATCCGCTGGTGTGATGGGACGATAGGACAGGCCAAGCGCCGCAGCGCGCGGGCCCGGCCCGCGCGTGGTGCTCTCGGTCTTGGTAGCGTCCGGCATCAACGCCTCAGGGTGTCAGATCCTGAGCAACGGCAAAGCAGCGCAGGTTGCTCGACAGTTCCGTCCAGAACACCGTCCATTCGGTTGAATTCATGCGCACCTGTTCGATCACCGACAGCTTCGCCGCGTTATGGTCATAGGCAAAAAGAAACAACCGTCCATCCGCGCCGAAGTTCAGCTCGACCTGGTTCGCAGCCGGGATCATCGAAATCATCTGCCAGCTGGTCCATTGCGAGAACAGGGTATTGAGCTGCTGCGCGCCGTAGACCAGCGTCTGCTCACCCTTCGGCGCGATATTCAGGGCGGCCACGTAAAGACAACCATCCCCGTCCATCGACACGGAATGCGTCTGCACATTGTCGTTGATCAGGCCCGGGGCGCTCCACTCGGTCCATGTCTGCGCGCCGGGTGTGGTCTGACGCGAGCGCAGGATGCCGTT
>CBFIJK010000040.1:0-31667 GCA_965662745.1 uncultured Paracoccaceae bacterium | reverse complement strand
TGCGCAATGTCTTCAGGGCCACGATATCCTGCGGGTTCAGTGTGGACGACTCCGCCAACCTTAACCTTCCCATGACTTGGGCCACGCCGCGCCTTCTGAAAAGGCGCATTCCGGACCGCGCAGAGCCGGTGAGACGCAGCTGGAACCTTTGACACCACAGGACGTTAGGAGACCAGACAAGAAAGGTGAATGATGCAGGCCCTCCGTCGAGCCGTCACGAAACCGATCCATGCCTGGGCGCGCCGCGCCCTGCCGACGCTGTCGGACACCGAGCGCGAGGCGATGAACGCCGGCGAGGTCTGGTGGGACGGCGCCCTGTTCTCGGGCAATCCCGACTGGTCGAAACTGCGGGCTGTCGCGCAACCGGAACTGACCCCCGAAGAACTTGACTTCATCGAAGGGCCTTGCCGCGATTTCTGCCGCATGATCGATGATTGGAAGATCAACAACGAGACCGCAGACCTGCCGCCCGAAGCCTGGGCGTTCCTGCGCGAGCATCGTTTCTTCGGCATGATCATTCCGAAAGAGCATGGTGGTCTCGGATTCTCGGCCTACGCCCACTCGGAGGTGGTGCGCTTTCTTTCAACCCGCTCCGTGGCCGCGGCGGTCACGGTGATGGTCCCCAATTCCCTAGGGCCGGGCGAGCTTCTGCTGCAGTTCGGCACGCAGGATCAGCAGGACCACTGGCTGCCGCGACTGGCCGACGGACGCGAGTTGCCGGCTTTCGGACTGACCAGTGAAGAAGCCGGATCTGACGCCTCCGCGATGGTAGATACCGGCGTGGTCTGCCGAGGCGACTGGAACGGAAAGGAGGTTACGGGCATCCGCCTGACCTTCTCCAAACGCTACATCACGCTCGCCCCGGTCTGCACGGTGCTCGGGCTAGCGTTCAAAATGCGCGATCCCGATGGCCTATTGGGCGGGCGAGAGGACTTGGGCATCACCTGCGCGCTGGTCCCGGCGAACCTTCCGGGCGTTGAGCGCGGAAACCGGCACATCCCCAGCGCAACTCTTTTCCAGAACGGCCCCATCTCGGGCGAAGACGTGTTCATCCCGGTGGACCACATCATCGGCGGCGCGGAACGTGCTGGCGAGGGCTGGATGATGCTGATGAGCGCCCTGGCCGCGGGGCGCGGCATCTCCCTGCCCTCGCTGTCGGCCGCCGCCACGGCTCTTTCGGCGCATACAACCGGGGCCTACGCCCGCATACGCGAGCAGTTCGGCGTCCCGATCGGCAAGTTCGGCGGCGTGCAGGACCCTTTGGCGCGGCTTGCGGCCAGCGCCTACACTCTTGATGCCGCGCGCTTCCTGACCTGCGCGGGGCTCGACGAAGGGCGGTCGCTTTCGGTGATCTCGGCGATCATGAAGGCGCATGCCACCTACCGGATGCGCGATGCGCTGCACCAGGCGATGGACGTGCATTCGGGCAAGGCGGTGATCGACGGGCCGTTGAACTACCTGTCGCCCCTCTACAAGGCGATGCCAATCGGCATCACCGTCGAAGGCGCCAACATCGTCACCCGCAGTCTTATCATATTCGGCCAGGGGTCGGTGCGCGCGCACCCGCATTTGCTGGATGAGATGCTGGCGCTTTCCAAGACCGACAACGCGGCATCGCTTGACGCGTTCAGCGATCATTTCTGGCGTCATGTCGGCCACACGCTTACGACGATGGGCCGTGCGGTCGGGCGCGCCTGGACCGGTGGGCGCAGCGCGCCGACCCCGGCGGCAGGCGCGGTCACCGAATATTACGCGCAACTGGGGCGCTGGTCGGCCGCCTTCGCGCTGGTGGCAGACATGGCTTTCCTGACCATGGGCGGCGCCCTGAAGCGCAAGGAGATGATCTCGGCGCGCATGGGCGACGTTCTATCCGATCTTTATTTCCTGTCGGCCGTGCTCAAGCGGTGGGAGGATGAGGGCCGCCAGAAGGCTGACATTCCGGTCGTGCGCTTTGCCGCGCTGGACGCGCTGTCGCGCATCCAGTCCACACTCGACGAGGTCCTCGCCAATTTCCCGAACCGCGCGGTCGCGGCCACGCTTCGGGTTCTGATCCGCAGCGGCAGTCGCGTGCGCGGGCCCGACGACGACCTCTCGCGTCAATGCGCCGAATTGCTGACGGAGCGCTCTGAAACCAGGACGCGGATCGTCGGTCGGCTGTTCGAGGGATGCGAACGCGACGGCATCGAACTTCTCGATGCCGCTTTCGCGGCGGTGACCGATGCCGAACCGATCCGCAAGCGCCTGCGCGACGCGAAGCAGACGCCGGACGAAGGGCTTCAGGCCGGTACGATCACGCAGGACGAGCGCGACCAGCTTGCCGATATGGCAAAGGCGGTGCAGCCGGTCATTGCAGTGGACGACTTCCCGCCGCAGGTCCTCGCTCGGCTCTACCCGGGCTTTCGGGCCGACAATTCCGCAGCAAGGGAGACCCCCAAATGACTGACAGGACCGTCTATCTGGTTGACGGAGCGCGGACACCGTTCCTCAAGGCGCGGGGCAAGCCGGGGCCATTCACCCCGGTCGATCTTTCGGTGCAATGCGGGCGCCCGCTGCTGATGCGGCAGCCGTTCGACAGGCGCGCCTTCGACTTGGTGATCCTCGGCTGCGTGAACGTCATCGCCGACGAGATGAACCCGGCGAGGGTGGCGGCGCTGCGGCTGGGTCTGGGTGATGCAATGGTGGCCTTCACCATGCAAATCAACTGTGGCTCGGGGATGCAGTCCATCGACACCGCCTACCGCTATATACGCGACGGCCACCACGACCTGATCCTTGCCGGCGGCGCCGAGGCCCTAAGCCACGCGCCCCTGACCCTCCGCGAGGAAGCCGTGGAATGGTACGGCGGCCTTGCGCGTGCCAAGGGCCCGATGGACATGGCAAAAGCGATGACGCAGATCAGGCCGGACTTCTTGAAGCCCGTCATCGGGTTGGAGCGCGGCCTGACCGACCCGGTCACCGATCTGAACATGGGCCAGACCGCCGAGGTTCTGGCCTACCGTTTCGACATTTCGCGCGAGCAGGCCGATGCCTACGCCCTGCAAAGCCACGAAAGGCTTGCGAAGGCACAGGACGAAGGGTGGCTGGACGACGAGGTGCAGCCGGCCTTTGACAAGGACGGTCAAGCCCACGAGCGTGACGACGGCGTCCGCCCCGACAACAGCATGGAGGATCTTGCCAAGCTCAAGCCCGCTTTCGAGAAACCCTATGGCAGCGTCACGCCGGGCAATGCCTCGCAGATCACCGATGGCGCCTCTTGGGTGATCCTCGCCTCGGAACGGGCGGTCGAGGATCACGGGCTCGAGCCTCTGGCCAAGGTGGTGGACAGCGAATGGGCCGCGCTCGACCCGGCGATCATGGGGCTCGGGCCGGTCAAGGCGGTCACGCCGATGATGAAGCGGCAGGGGCTGTCGCGCGAGGACGTGGGTGTCTGGGAATTGAACGAGGCCTTTGCAGCGCAAGTGCTTGCGTGTCTCGCGGCTTGGGAGGACCCCGAGTTTTGCCAAGCCCTCCTTGGTTTGGATGAGGCGTTCGGACGCATCGAGCGAACACGGCTCAACGTCGATGGCGGCGCGATTTCGCTGGGCCACCCTGTGGGCACCAGCGGCAACCGCATCGTGCTGCATCTGGCCAACGCAATGAAGCGCTTGGGCGAACGCCGCGGGATCGCAACCGAGTGCATCGGCGGCGGCCAAGGCGGCGCCATGATGCTGGAGGCCGTGTGATGGCGGGACCGTTCTTGACATATCTCGGCGAGACGCGACTGGCGCTTGGCCCGGTGCAGGACGCAGAGCCTCAGGGCAACTGGCGCACGGGCATGGATGACGAAGGCATCGCGTGGCTGGTGCTCGACTGTCCCGACACGGGCACGAACACGGTATCCGAGGACGTGATCAGCGAACTCGAAAGCCACGTGGAATGGCTGGAACAGGAAAAGCCGCGCGCGCTGGTCATCCGCTCGGCCAAGGCTGGCGGCTTTGCCGCCGGTGCCGATATCGAGGGGTTCGCAGACTTGGCCGACTCCGGCGCGATCGACCTGCTATGGCGCGGTCATGGCGTGCTCGACCGGATCGAGGCGCTGCCCTTCCCAACAGTCGCCATCGTGCACGGCGCCGCGCTTGGCGCCGGGTTCGAGATCGCCCTGGCCTGTGACCATCGGCTAGCCATCGACGGCGCATCCTTCGGCTTTCCCGAGGTGCAGTTGGGTCTTCACCCCGGCCTCGGCGGCACTTTCCGCCTGACCGAACGGATCGACCCGACCGAGGCGATGACTCTCATGCTGACGGGCAAGTCGGCGCATACGCGCAAGGCGAAGAAGCTTGGCATCGCGGACCGGGTGATCGAAGAGCGCCACGTTCGCAACGCGCTGCGCGAGGTCGCGGAGGGCGATCTTACGCCAACGTCACCCGGGCTCAAGGGCCGGGCCGTGCAGACGCGGCCCGGCCGTAGCATCGCCGCCCGGCAGATGCGCAAACAGACCGAAGCCAAGGCGCCGAAGGAACATTATCCCGCCCCGCACGCCCTGATCGATCTCTGGGAAGCGGATGGCAGCGACCGCGACGCCATGCAGACGGCCGAGATCGAATCCTTCGCGAAGCTTCTGAAGACCGAGACCAGCCGCAACCTGATCCGCGCCTTCTTCTTGCGTCAGAACCTGAAGGCGGCAGGGCGCGGTGACAGCCACATCCGCGACGTGCATGTCATCGGCGCAGGCGCGATGGGCGGCGACATTGCCGCCTGGGCGGCGATCAAGGGCGCGCGGGTGACGCTTTTCGACGTCGAGAGCGCCGCGCTTGGGCGCGCTGTGAAGGACGCGCGAAAAGCCTGCGAAGACGCGCATCTTTCCTCGATCGAGGCACGCGACGCGCTGGACCGTCTCATGCCCGACCCCAAGAGCTACGGCGTGGCCCGCGCCGACCTGGTGATCGAGGCCGTGCCGGAAAAGGCCGACCTCAAGGCCAAGGTTTACGAAAGCCTGTCGGACATGAAGGACGGCGCCATCCTGGCGTCAAACACCTCCAGCCTGCGGCTGACCGACCTGGCCGGCGACGCACCCGATGCAGGGCGTTTCGCCGGTCTGCATTTCTTCAACCCGGTCCCGAAGATGCAGCTTGTCGAGGTCGTCCGCCACGCGGGAACTTCTGCGGACACGATAAACCGTCTGATGGCGTTCTGCGGCGATATCGACCGGCTGCCAGCGGGGGTGTCGGACCACCCGGGATTTCTGGTGAACCGTGCGCTGACGCCATACCTGATGGAGGCGCTGGCGCTGCTGGACGAGGGTATCGACAAGAACCGCATCGACGGTGCCGCGCTGGCCTTCGGGATGCCCATGGGGCCGATCGCGCTGGCCGACCAGGTCGGGCTCGACATCTGCTTGGACGTGGCCGAAAGCCTGCGCGCCGATCTGGACAAGCCGATGGCCGAAATCCCGGACTGGGTCCGTGGAAAGGTCGAGGCGGGCGAGACCGGCAAGAAGGCCGGCAAGGGGCTTTGGGACTGGTCGGACGGCGCACCCCAACCCGAGGCGAAGCGCGACGATGATCTGGCCGACCGGATGATCCTGCCGATGCTGGACGCGTGCGTCGAATGCCTGCGGCTTGACATTGTGCCGGACGAGGATGTCGTCGATGGCGCGATGATCTTCGCCACCGGCTTCGCCCCCTTCCGCGGCGGACCGATGCATTACGCGCGAAGCCGTGGCGTGAAAGAAATCGTGCAGCGGCTCGAGCAGTTCAAGGGGGCGCACGGCCCCCGCTTTGCACCGGACGACGGATGGGGCCGCCTTGCCGGATGAACCGAACCGCTTCACCGATACCGATGCCGCCGCCCGCGCCATCGTCGAGAGGGTGGGCAAAGAGCTCAGGATCGCGTTGCCCTTGGGCGTCGGCAAGCCGGTCACGCTGCTCAACGCGCTGACACGGCTGGCCTGCGACGATCGCGATCTTCGGCTGACGATCTTTACCGCCCTGACACTGGAGACGCCCGAGGCCGAGGGGATGCGCGGACGCTTCGTCGGCCCCGCCTCGGACCGGCTGTTTGGCGCCTACCCCGAGATCCTTTACGCCCGCCTGAGGCGTGAAGGCCGACTGCCGGACAACATCGAGGTGCGCGAGTTCTTCCTGATGGCCGGCGGCCTGCTCGGCAATGCCTACGCACAGCAGAACTACATCCCCGCGAACTACACCCATGCGCTGTCGGTGCTGCTCGACGGCAAGCCGAACCTTCTTTTGCAACTTTGCGCAGGCACGTCGGATGCGCCCAACCTGTCCTGCAATACCGACATTACCGCCGACCTGCTGCGCCTGCGGCGGGAAGGCAGCATCGGCTTTCTCATGGCCGCAGAGCGCAGCGACGACCTGCCCGTCATGGCGGGCGATGCGCCCATCGCAGCAGACGAGGCGGACCTCTGGCTCGACCCACCCGAACCGTTCGAGCTTTTCTCTTTGATCAAGCGGCCGGTGTCGCAAGCGGACCATGCCATCGGGCTGCACGTCTCGCGCCTGATCCGCGACGGCGGCACCCTGCAGATCGGCATCGGCGAGCTTGGGGACGCGGTGGCCAATGCACTGATGCTGCGCCACTCCGGCAAAGTGGAAGCCATCCAGAACGCCTGTCCCTTTCCCGGTGCGTCCCGGGGCGAAACCCAAGCCTTTCAGACCGGCCTCTATGGCGTGACCGAGATGCTCGTGGACGGAATGCTGCGGCTGTTCGAGGCAGGCATCGTCAAGCGCGTGGTGGACGGCGCCGCGATCCATGCGGGCTTTTTCCTCGAGTGCCGCGATTTCTACCGTCGGCTTCGCGAGATGCCAGAGACACAGCGCGCGCGCATCCACATGAAACCCGTGAGCTTCACCAACGCGCTTTACGGCGACGAAGCGGCCAAGCGTGCGGCGCGGCGGGACGCGCGCTTCGTCAACTCGGCCATGAAAGCGACGCTGCTGGGCGCTGTCGTCTCGGATGCGGTCGAGAACGGCCAAGTGGTCAGCGGCGTCGGCGGGCAGTTCAACTTCGTCGATCAGGCCTTCGCCCTGGACAGCGCGCGCGGGATCATCACGCTGAAGGCGACGCGCGAGTCAGATGGCGTCACCCACAGCAACATCGTCTGGGATTACCCGCACTGCACGATCCCCTGGCACATGCGAGACATCATCGTGACCGAATACGGCTTGGCCGACCTGCGCGGCAAGACGGATGCTGAAGCCATCGACCTGATGATCGGGATCGCCGACAGCCGGTTTCAGCCCGAGTTGATCGAACAGGCCAAGACGGCGGGAAAGCTGCCCGCCGACTACAGCCTGCCACCTGAGCGCTCGCACAACACCCCGCAGGACCTGGTCACCTGGCTCGCCCCCTTCTCCGACAAGCTGCCGCGCTTTCCCTTCGGCACCGATTTCGACCGGATCGAACGGACGCTGCTGCCCGCTCTGTCGATACTCAAGACCGCGTCCGGCTCGCTGCGTGGCAAGCTCGGGCTTTTGCGGGACGCGCTCATGCGATCGAAGCACCCATCGGAGGACGCAGCGCTGGAGCGGATGGGCTTTGGCCCGAACGGCGACGGCGGCCTGAAGAAATGGGCGCTGCGCGGGGCGCTGAGGCGCAGCGGCGACTGATCAGCGGATATAACGGTCCCAGCTGCCAAAGCTCTCTTTCACAGGGCCGCGCGGGATCGACAGGGCGATCAAGCCAAGACCGGCGAGGATGCAGAAAGCGGTCGCGCCCCAACCGCCCGCCGCGACGAAGGGGGCGAAGATCAGCACGACGCCGATCAGCGCATTGAGGAACCGCGCCGCCCGCGCGATGCTTGCCGAGGCCGCGACGGACACGGTGATCGCGAGAGCGCCGCAGATATGCACCGAAGCCGCGACGGGGCTGTCCCAGGTCAGTATCAGCGGCGACAGCATGAGCAGCACACCGACGCAAATGGACGCCCACAGGGTCCACGTGAACTCCATCCCGCCGGTGACCATGTCCCGAACGATGGCGCGTGCAGGCCGCTCGAAGTCTACCTCGGCAAAGTCGTCCGGCCCCTCGTCGGTGTCGCCGGTGAAGAACACCCGAAGCCACGGCTGCCCCGCCTTGTGACGGCGGCGCAGGAACTGGCCCGTCGCCACGAGTTCGTCCAGCGAGTAAGGGATCTGGAACAGCATCGCCGCGGCCGCGATCAGGCACAGGGTGCAATAGGTTCCGATGAGGATCGGCTGGATCACGATGAAGAAGATCGACACCGCACCAAGCGGCACGATCATGATGCCGAAGAGCACGACAAGCCAGGGCATCGTGCGCCAGCGCCGGGCCGAGCCCATGGCCCCGACGAGAATCTCGAGCGCGTAGGTCAGCCCGCCCACGCCCGCGTCGGGCACCGGCCAGGCCTCGGACACCGACGAGGTGATGATTTCCTCGGTGCCGTTCTTTCCGTCGCCAGGTGCGCCGCCGAAGAAGGGCTCCCAGACCGCGCCTATGACCTCGACCTGGTAGCTGCCGAGATAGACTGAAATGATCAGGCCGACCATTGCCAGCGCGATGACGGGAATCCGCTGCGTCCATTCCGACGGCGAGTAATCCCATCCCTTTGGAACGCTGGGTCCGGTCAGCGCCGCGACAGGCGAGATCGGCGGCGGCGGGCGCACCACCACGGCGAAGCCTGCGATCAGCAGCCCGATCAGCGTGCCCGCAGTGTAAAGCCCGGGCGCCGGAGACCAGAATAGGAGGGGCGCGAACATCATCCAGACGCCGACCGCAGCCGTGATCCAGCGCAGCTTTGCCAGCCGCCAGGACATGGACAGGAAGGACAGCAGCAGAACGGCCAGTCCGGCGCCGAGATGGCTGGCCAGCATCCAAGGCCCTACAGGCCCGAGAAAGAGCGGCAAGGCCATCAGCCAAAGGCCGAGCCCGGCATTCGTCCAATGCGCCCAAACTCCCTGCGCGTGCTGCGCGCGATACTGTTCCTCGTAGCGCATGTAGAGGGCATCGGGGTTTTCGTCGCGGTCATCGGCGGCCACCATCCACGGCGGCGGCTTGATCCCGTTGGCGCGATACCATCCGCGCGGGTCTTCCTTAAGGGTCGCGATCATGTCGGGCAGCACGTCGCGCAGCCGATGCTTCGGCTCCCAACCGAGCAACTCGCGCGGCGTGCGGATATCGAGCGCATAGTGATCGTCGGCCATGTCGATCATGAAGGGCCGGATGAACGGCTTCTCCCCCTCGTCGTAGGCGTCGGGGATCATTGGTTCCGCCGCGACCTCGAGCGCGGCCCCTGCCCGAGCGACGGGCTTGGGCACCTGCAAGGTGCTCCAGCTCTTGCCGTGGATCAGCTCTCCAATGCGGTCCTGCAAGGCGGCGTAGCTCATCACGTCGGCCTCGCCCGCGAGAAGCGCGCAAGGGCTTTCGAGCCGGTCACGATGACCCACCACTGCCTCGAACAGCGCGAGCATGTCCTGCATGTGCAGTAAGGCCTGCCCGGTCGCGGGATCGCCGGAATAGAAGCGGGATTTGACCCCGCGTTCGTAGATCCGGGCGATCTGGTGCGACAGGGTCGGCACCGCGGTCTGCGCGTCGTAAAGCCCCGCGAGCCGCAAAAGCACGACGGGGATGTCCCCCGCCGCCTCGCGGATGATTTGCTCGGTCCGCAGTTTCGACTCCGGGTAGGCCCAGGATGGATCGAGCGGCGTGCTTTCGTCGATCCGCTCGCCGGGATCGGCGGGTTCGTGGACGAGCATGGTGCCGGAATAGACGAACTGGTCGACTTCGAAGGCCTGAAGCGCCTGCAGCAGTCGGCGCGTGCCCTCCTCGTTCACGAGCCGGTAGGGCGGCTTTTCTTGCCCGGAAAAGTCGAAGTAGGCGGCGAGATGAATGACTGACGTGACATGGCGGCCGAACCGCTCCGACAACTTTCGCATGGCAAGATCGACCGACTGGTCGCTCGTGACGTCGCAGCCGATCATCGCGTCGCCCCGGTCTTGCACGAGGTCGGGAAGATCGAAGCCCACCACGGTGTAGCGCTGTTCCAACCGTTCAATGAGCGCCTGTCCAACCATTCCAGCGGCGCCAGTGATGACGACGACCGGCTTTTCCATTTCTGCCATTTCGATGTTCTTGCACCCTGTCGGCGACCGCGCGACCGGCCCTGTCCTCGCCTCACGAAAACGCGAGAGGCCGACCGGATGTTCCTGAAGACAAGGGCAAGACTGGACCTGTCGAACTATTGGCCTGGTCGCAGCACCGGAGCTGCTGGCCGTGCTGGTCGGCGCCGGGACGCTTTTGGCCCTGCGCCTCTGGCCATCGGACGACCCCGAAATCCTAGAGCACGTCCACGACACCCTTCCGCTCGGCCGTCCCCATCTCAAGGGCGCGCCGCCCCCTCTACCTAGAGACCCGCGAGATCGTCGAGGATAGGACAGTCCGGGCGGCCGTCCCCGTGGCACTTTGTGACGAGCGTTTTCAGCGTTGCTTGCATTGCTTGCAGCTCCGCGATCTTGCGCGCGATCCGGTCGAGGTGCTCGGTGGCAACCCGTTTCACATCCGCGCTGGCTCTGTCCCGGTTCTCGTAGAGCGACAGAAGCGTGCGGCACTCTCGATCGGGAAGCCGAGCGACCGCGTCCCGCCGAGAAACGCAGCTTGTGCGCATCCCGCTCGCTGAACGCACGGTAGCCGTTGGCGCTTCTGGCAGGGCGCTCCAGGTCGATGTCCTCGTAGTACCGGATTGTCTTGGCGGGCAGACCGCTCGTGGCTGCGACCACACCGATATTCATGCTTTCTTCCCTCTAGAACCGTCCGCGATGCCTGTTATTCGTCTTCGTTGATCTCGTCCTTGTCGAAGCGTTCCCGCAGACTCGATTGTGCGGTGCTTTCTGATGGGGGGCCGGATCGCGATGCGTCGGTGCCAAGCAGCCAGACGACAAGTACGACCGCGCCCACGAGCAGGGCGAAAAAGATCAGCATCATGATCGGCCCTGCGCGCCAACTGCCCCATCACATCATGCCATGGGGATCGACGTATCGAGCGTCGCCAGGGTCGGCGAGAGCGACGCCAGATGCGGCGAGACCGAAACACATCGTGCTGGCCGCACCGAGTGATTTGAGCGTCGTCTTCATGGCGTCTGACCTACGGGGTTGGCGCCCGCGGCTACCCAAAATCACAGATAGGGCTTCCAACAACTGGTAGCTTAATGGCGGATAACCGCTTGACCTTCCAGTGACCGGAAACACGTGCTTACACAATATGACCGGTAGTATGATGACGTCGTTTCTCGAAACATGGCACACTGCAGCCTTTACGTCCGTCGGACTTTTCTGGACGGCATTCTGGGCATTTGGCCTTGGATATCTGATCTCGTCGATGATCCAGGTCTTCGTGACCCGTGCCCGCATGCGACAGAGCATGGGGGACGCAGGTCCGAAGAGTGTCGCGCTGGGAACGGTGTTCGGGTTCATCTCCAGCTCGTGCTCCTTTGCCGCACTGGCGACGACGCGATCCCTCTTTGCAAAGGGGGCCGGTCTCGTTCCGGCGCTCGCGTTCCTTCTGGCCTCGACGAACCTCGTGATCGAGCTGGGAATCGTGATTTCGGTCTTTCTCGCGTGGCAGTTCGTTGTCGCCGAATATGTGGGCGGGATGCTTCTGATCCTTCTGATGTGGCTGGCCGTGCGGCTCACACATCCCGGGCGGCTAATCGAACGCGCGCGCGAACGCGCCCAGGCTGCGGAAGGTGACGAGGACAGCGATATTCCGGACTGGCGCAAGCTGATCACCAGTCTGGAAGGCTGGGGGCGCGTCGCGACCCGCTATGTCATGGAATGGAAAATGGTTTGGAAGGATGTGACCATCGGCTTCACCGTTGCCGGGATCATCGCCGCCTTCGTGCCGCGGACGTTCTTCGAGACGTTGTTCGTGGGGTCCGGTTCCGCCGACCCGGCGCTGTGGCAGATCGCACTTCAGGCGTTGATCGGTCCTGTCGCGGCGTTCTTCACGTTCATCGGGTCGATGGGCAACATCCCGCTCGCCGCCGTTCTCTATTCCAATGGCGTCAGCTTCGCCGGCATCATGGCGTTCATCTTCTCCGATCTTGTCGTCTTTCCGGTCCTGCGGATCCAGGCAACCTATTACGGCTGGAGGATGGCAGGTTACATCCTTGCGGTCTTCCTTGCAGTCCTGGTCGCATCTGCCCTGATCCTGCATCTCGGATTCGACCTGCTCGGGCTGCTTCCGGACCCAAGCGCCGCCCGAAGCGTCACCGACAGAACCTTCTTCTCGGTCGACTTTACCCTTGCGCTGAACCTCGTCTTCGCGGCCGCCTCCCTTGGCTTCGTCGCCTGGAAGGCGCACCGTCAAGGCGTCGACCTGTCGATCCCGAAGGCGTGGGGTGAAAAGCTCCTCTTGCTCCTGGCCATGCTTTCCTTTGGCTGGCTGGCCTTTGGCCTCACCGTGCCTGCAATACTTGGAATTCAATGACATAGTGCAAACCACTGCATCCAGAGGCACTGCAGGCGAGGGTGCGATCCGGTCTGCAGGATGACCGTCCACCCGCAAGTCGGCAAGCCCGCGCTGGATCACAAGTGGCATGTCTTTCACTTCTGCCGCGACGGCTGCCAACAAAAATTTGCGGCCGATCCGGACGGTGCTGCCAGACGAATGCGAACTTATCTCCACAAGGACAGTAAAGCTGCTGCTTTTGCCGCGCAAAGACCGCGCCACTCAGCAAGAGCAGCGGAGCGGTTCAACAGTCGCAGGTGAGAATGAACTGCATACTATGAGTAAACAGTTACGTCAGCATACCTGTTGAAACACATGTTTGGTGCCCGAGGTCGGACTCGAACCGACACGCTATCGCTAGCGGGGGATTTTGAATCCCCTGCGTCTACCATTTCGCCACTCGGGCAGGCCGGACGGGAATAACGCCGTAGGGCGGCGCTCGTCCAGAGGCAATCTTTATAACTCGCGCGCCGAAAAGGTGTCGCAGTCGTTCGGATCGCCGCTGTCAAAGCCGCGGCTGAACCAGCGTTCGCGTTGTGCGGCGGTGCCATGCTGGAAGGTGTGCGGCTGGGGCACGCGCCCTGCCCCGCGTTGCAGCGTGTCGTCGCCGATCTGGCGGGCGGCGTTCAGCGCCTCTGACAGATCTCCGCGCTGCATGATGTCGAACCGTTCGTCCGCGTGGCGGGCCCAGACGCCGGAAAGGCAATCGGCCTGAAGCTCCACCCGGACCGAGATCGCGTTCGATTGCGTCTCAGACGCCTGCGCCCGGGCCTGGTTGGCGCGGCTGAGGATGCCAAGCTCGTGCTGGACGTGATGGGCGATCTCATGCGCGACGACATAGGCGGCGGCGAAATCGCCTTCCGCGCCGAGGCGCTCGGACAGCGTGGTGAAGAACGCCGTGTCGAGATAGGCTTTGTTGTCCGCCGGGCAGTAGAACGGGCCGGTTGCGCCGCTGGCATTGCCGCAGGGCGATTGCGTGACGCCTTTGAACAGAACGAGCGTCGCCGGGTCATATGCCTCTCCAAAGGCGCGCGGGAAAAGATCTGCCCAGACCTCTTCGGTGTCGGCCAGCGTCACGGCGACAAAATCGCCCGCGCGGCGATCGGCCTCTGTCAGTTCGGTGCTCTGCGCGGTCTGGGGCTGCCCGGCCTGCTGGAGGAAAGGCGTGACGTCGATGCCAAGGAAGTAGCCGATGGCCAGAACCGCGATCAGGCCAACGCCGCCGATCCCAGCCCCGCGCCCGCCAGACATGCTGCGGCGGTCTTCGATATTCCGGCTTTTCCGTCTGCCTTGCCAGCGCATCCACCATCCCCCAGCTCGCATATCTTGCACGCCGATCTAACAGCACAAGCGCGACGAGTGGAAGCAGCGCCTTGACGCTTTGCGTCCCGCGTGGCGTATGGGCGCAGACATGATCCGGGGCCCATGATGCTGCGACGCCTGTACGACTGGACGATTTCGCTGGCCGAGACGCGCTATGCGCTTTGGGCGCTGGCCTTTGTCGCCTTCATCGAAAGCTCGTTCTTTCCGATCCCGCCAGATCTTCTGATGATTCCGATGATCCTGGCCGCGCCGCGCCGGGCCTTCCTGATCGCCGGGATCGCGACTGTGTCGTCGGTCCTGGGCGGCGTTGCAGGCTACATGATCGGGGCCTTCGCCTATGAAAGCCTCGGTCTGCCGATCCTCGAGGCGCTTGGCAAGGCGGACCGGATGGCGGAATTCAACCAGCGCTTCAACGATTTCGGATTCTGGCCGGTGCTGGTCGCGGGCGTCACGCCGTTCCCCTATAAGGTCATCACGATCATGTCCGGCTGGACAGGGCTGCCCATCGTGACCTTCATGATCACCTCGATCATCGCGCGGGGATTGCGGTTCTTCATCGTCGCATTCCTTCTGTGGAAGTTCGGCGCGCCGATCCGGACGTTCATCGAAAAGCGGCTGGGGCTGGTTTTTACCGCCTTCGTCATTCTTCTGATCGGCGGGTTCGCCGCAGTGAGGCTTCTATGACACGACGCACTTTGATCCTGTTCGCTGCCGCGGGGTCTGCCGCGCTGCTTCTGGGCGCCCTTGCGTTTCAGTATTGGGGCGGGCTTGCGCCTTGCAAGATGTGCATCTGGCAGCGCTGGCCCCACGGCGCGGCGATTGCGCTGGGGCTGATCGGTTTTGCAGCGCCCTTGGCGATCGTCGCGGTTCTGGGGGCTTTGGCCGCCTTCACCACTGGCGCGATCGGTGTCTACCACGCAGGGGTAGAGCAAGGCTGGTGGGAAGGTCCGACCACCTGCACCTCGGGCGATATCTCGGCGCTTAGCCCGTCAGAGCTGATGAACCAGATCATGACGGCGCCGCTGATCCGCTGCGATGAAATCGCGTGGAGCTTTGCGGGCCTGTCCATGGCGGGATGGAACGCGGTGATTTCCTTTGGGCTGATGGCGATCTGGCTGATCGCGCTGCGTCAGCCGAATTCGAAGTAGAGATAGGCGAAAAAGATCGCCGTTCCGCCGATCAGCACGACGCTCTTGGGGAACTTCGCAAGGCGCGGCCCGAAGATATAGGCGAGGATCGCCTCGCCGAAATAGCGCACAAAACGCGATGTGCCGATGGCTGAGAGGAAGAGGAAGATATTCGCCCCTTTCGCCCCGGCCCCGAGCGTCGCGATCTGAACCGGCGCGGGCGTCAGCGAAATCATAAAAATCGTCCAGAACATTTCCGACGCGGTGAGTTTCGCGTTGAGGAAATCTTCGAGCGCTCCGGCGTCGATGCGCCACAGAAGCGGACGCGCCCAGGTCTCATAGGCGAAGGCGCCGATGAAATAGAAAATCAGCGACCCGATCATGATCCCAAGCCAAAGCGCTGCCGCGATGCGGAACGCATATCGCGGGCGGTGGATCATGATCGGGATCGTCGCAACCTCGAGCGGCAGCGGGATGATGGTATTTTCCAGCACCGACCCCGCTGCAACGCCGGGGAACAGGAGTCCCCGGTCCGCCCACCTGTCGATCCGGCGGGACAGTCGCTGCGTCGTAGTCGAGCCGGGCTCGACGTCACTGGCACCTTCACTTTCACCGCCAGAGGCGCGCGGCTTAGCCACCGGAGCGCCCGGCGCGGCCCGCGCTCAGGCCGACGACAAACGCCTCGACCACAGATGTGGCAAGCGTGGATGTGGGCACTTTACGGGCCCGTTTGCGCTTCATGATCGAGGAAATCCCGAAAAAGATCAGGCCGAGGCCGAAAAAGCCCCCGCCGATGACGAGCGCGGCAAAAACCGCATCTTTCAGCGCCACCAAGGTGATCCAAAGGGCCACGACAAAGAAGGCCCCGCCGATAAGAATGAAGAGTGTTCCGACGACAGAAAGAGCGGTGCGTTGCGCCGCCCTTTCAGCCCGGTAAACAAAATGTTCGATCATGGATGAACTACCTGCGGCTCAGCATCCCGACAAGAAATCCGACACCGGCTGCAAGGCCGACCGCCATCAGGGGCTGCTCGCGGACGCGGTCGCCAGCGGTCTCGGTCAGTTCCTCGACCTGGCGCTGAACGTCCTGCGCGGTTGCTTCTCCGCGGGCGCGTATGCGTTCCGCTTCGGTGCGGGCGCGGTTGCCGGCGGCTTGGCCCTGCTCCTTGGAATAGGTGCCAACGGTCTTGGTCAGCTCGCCCAGGTCCGCGCGCAACTGGTCCAGCTGCTTGGACAGGTCGTCGACGCTGACGGTCGTGGTCGTGCCATTCGTGCTTGTGGCCTTGGTCGCCATAATGCTCTCCGTTGCTATATATTGCACCCGGAGAACCCGACGACCGGCGATTCTGTTCCGAAGTTTCTGTGCCGTCAGTGCAGCGTCAGGCCGTCATTCAGCGTATATTCACCCACGACCTGCCGCCATTCCGAGGCGCTGATCTGTTTGCGATGCACGAAGCGCACGGAATGCAGCGGGCCTTCGATCTCGTCCTGCCAGTATTCGATGAACTCGAACAGGCGTGGATGGTCCGGCGCGGTGTCGTAGTCTTGCCAGACGAAGGTATTCAGAACGCTTTGATAATCCGGCATCCGGTAGAAAATCTCTGCCGTCGTCAGCCCGTATCCTTTCAAGAGAAGCTCGGTTTCGGTCATGCAAGAACCCTCGATTGCGTGTCCCCCCAGACGGATCATGCGCCAACCTTTTTACTTTTCAACAAAAACAGTATGTTGGCACTCTACCCCTCTGGCTGCTGAACGCAGGGGCGGGCAAGGATTGTATCCCATATGCAGGATGAGATAGACTGCCCAACAACAAGATATAGATCGTGCGACAAGGATAGGCCGCAACGTGAGCGACACGCCAGAACCCCCTGAGAACATGGACGAAACCGCGCCCGAACGGCCCCCTTACGACGGGCCGACGATTTCCATCGAAGACGAGATGCGCGCGTCCTACCTTGATTACGCGATGAGCGTGATCGTCAGCCGGGCCATTCCGGACCTGCGAGATGGTCTGAAACCCGTGCACCGCCGGATTCTCTATGCGATGCATGAAACCGGCAACACGCATGACAAGCCTTACCGCAAATCAGCGCGGCCCGTGGGCGATGTCATGGGGAAATACCACCCCCACGGCGACAGCGCGATTTACGATGCGCTGGTGCGGATGGCGCAGGATTTTTCCATGTCGCTGCCGCTTCTCGACGGTCAGGGCAATTTCGGGTCCATGGACGGGGATAACCCCGCGGCGATGCGCTATACCGAAGTGCGCATGGACAAGCCGGCCGGCGCGCTGCTGGCCGATATCGAGAAAGAAACCGTTGCGTTTCAGGACAACTATGACGGCAAGGACCTTGAACCGACCGTCCTTCCGGCGCGCTTTCCCAACATGCTGGTCAATGGCGCGGGCGGTATCGCCGTCGGCATGGCGACCAACATCCCGCCGCACAATCTGGGCGAGGTGATCGACGCGACGCTGGCGATGATCGAGGACCCCGATCTCGATTCCATCCAGTTGATGGAGTACATCCAAGGCCCCGATTTCCCCACGGGCGGCATCATGCTGGGCCGGTCGGGCGCGCGCAAAGCCTATACCGAGGGGCGCGGCAGCGTCATCATCCGCGCCAAGACGCGGATCGAGGAGATCCGCAAGGATCGCTATGCCATCGTGCTCGACGAGATCCCCTATCAGGTCAACAAGGCGTCCATGATCGAGAAGATCGCTGACCTCGTGCGCGAGAAAAAGCTCGAAGGCATTTCCGCCGTGCAGGACGAATCGGACCGTGTCGGCGTACGCGTCGTGATCGAGCTGAAGCGCGATGCGACCCCCGATGTTGTCCTGAACCAGCTGTTCCGCTTCACGCCCATGCAGACCTCTTTCGGCTGCAACATGCTTGCGTTGAACGGCGGGCGGCCCGAACAGTTAACCCTGCGCGATTTCCTGCGCCATTTCATCACCTTCCGCGAGGAAGTCGTCGCGAACCGTACCGCGTTCGAATTGCGCAAAGCGCGTGAACGCAGCCATGTTCTGTGTGGCCTTGCCGTCGCCGTCAGCAACGTCGACGAGGTCGTCGCGACCATCCGCCAGTCGGCAGACGCCCATGAGGCGCGCGAAGCTCTGATGACGCGCCGCTGGCCCGCGGGCGAGATCATCGACTACATCAAGCTGATCGACGACCCGACCCATACGGTGAACGAGGACGGCACCTATAACCTGTCCGAACGCCAGGCCCGCGCCATTCTGGAACTGCGCCTGCAACGCCTGACCCAGATCGGCGTCAAGGAAGTCACCGACGAGCTCGCCGAGCTTGCAGAGAAGATCAAGGACTACCTTGCCATCCTGCGTTCGCGCGAGCGGATCATGGAGATCATCTCGGACGAGCTGCGCGAGGTGCGCGAACAATTCGCCGTGCCCCGCCGCACCGAGATCGTCGACTGGTCCGGCGACATGGAAGACGAGGACCTGATCGAGCGTGAGGACATGGTCGTCACGATCACCCAGGGCGGTTACGTCAAGCGGACGCCGCTGGCCGATTTCCGGGCGCAGAAGCGTGGCGGCAAGGGCCTGTCGGGCGGCGCGCTGAAGGATGACGACGTCGTCACCTCGCTGTTTGTTGCCAACAGCCATACGCCGCTTCTGTTCTTCACGACCGACGGGATGGTCTACAAGCTGAAGACCTGGCGCCTGCCCCTTGGCGGCCGTGGATCGCGCGGCAAGGCCATCGTCAATATCCTGCCGATCCCTGTGGGCGTCTCAATCGCGGCGATCATGCCCGTCGACCGGGACGAGGAAGACTGGGACCAGTTGCAGATCATCTTCGCGACCTCTGCGGGCGATGTGCGCCGAAATGCGCTGTCGGATTTCACCAATGTCATGCGCAACGGCAAGATCGCGATGGATCTGCCCGAGGGCGTCAGCCTTGTGAACGCGCGCATCGCGGGCGAAGACGATGACGTCATGCTCGTGACCGCAGGCGGACGAGCGATCCGCTTCCCGACAACCGCCGTTCGGGTCTTCAAGGGCCGCAAATCGACCGGTGTTCGTGGCATCAAGCTGGGCAAGGATGACAGCGTGGTTTCCATGGCCGTGATTCGGCACTTCGAGGCGAGCGCGGATGAACGTGCCTCCTACCTCAAGATGCGCCGCGCGGTGGCAGGGGCGCCCGACGAGGCCGAGACGGACGAGGACGAAGGCAATGCCGACGCGCAGCTCTCGCAAGAACGCTATGCCGAGATGTCGGCGGCCGAGGACCTGATCCTGACGATCACGTCGCAAGGGTCCGGCAAACTGTCGTCGAGCCATGACTACCCCGTGCGCGGGCGCGGCGGCCAGGGCGTCGCTGCGATGGACCGTGCCATGCGGGGCGGCCCGCTGGTTGCGGCCTTCCCCGTCGATCTGAGCGATCAGGTCATGCTTGCGACCTCAACCGGGCAATCCATCCGCGTGCCGATCGAAGGCATCTCGTTCCGCTCGCGCGGCGCAGGCGGTGTGAAGGTGTTCAACACCGGCAAGGGCGAGACGGTCGTGTCCGTTGCGTGGATCGCCGATCAGGGCGAAAGCGAGGCCGAAGGCGAGTCGGGCGACGATGCACCCGAGACGCCAACCGAAGGCTAGGACGGCCGCGCCAGGCTCTAACATGGCCAAAACTACACCAGAAAAAGGTTAAAGAAGGGTAATTGCCCTTCTTTTGCCTTTCTTGAGGCCCGTTCCGGCCTGATTTCAGGTGTGAAAAGACTATCAAGCGTGGGGGCGCCAAAGCACGAGACAGATCATGTCTGACGTTCGTCCAGCTGCCCTGCCATATCACGCGTCGCGTGATGAGCTTCCATCCACCCGGTCCGCCTTGATGGCGACACGATTGCTGATCTCTTCGTATTTCGTGGTCGTGGGTCTGTGTCTGGTCGAGTCTCCGCTGCTGACGACGCTGATCGGGCCTGACCTTCTTCCCCCGGTCGCGGCGCAATCCATTCAGGTGCTCGTGCTCGGTGCGGCAACGCTGGTGATGATGGCCCATTTCGTGCGCCCGGCCGCGCTGTTCCTGATCGTCTTCACCCTGATTTCGTCCGCCGTGCACTTTTCGTTCAACTGGTCCGATGGCGCGCTCAGCAAGATCTGGGGCGAGGTGTCGCTGGTCGGTGCGCTTCTGATGATCGCGCTCACGGCGCAGCCCATCGCCTTCGAAGTCGGCCGCGTGCGCCGCAAGGCCCGGTCGATCCGCCCGCGCCGCGTGCAGCTTGCCGATGACGATCTTCAGCCCCAGATCGACGAGATTGACGAGGACGACCTGGACGGTCCCGTGAATCTCATGGCGGTAGAGACCGATTTCGATGACGAGTTTTCCGCCGAGGACGAGGCGCCCGATACGACGCTGGGCCGCGGCGAGATGTCCAATCTGTTCCACGACCTGTGGGACGAACGAACCCCTATACGGGCGCGCGAACAGGTGGCGTGATCACCGCTTTGCGTCCGTACCATTCCGCTGTCATTCCGTCTTGGCCCTCGGGGAATGTCCAGCTCAGCAGTTCGCCAATGGGTGACAGCGGAATGGTCTAGGGATTATCTGCAAAACCGCACAGAGACATGCGGCTTTGCGCAGTTTTCCCCTTCAGTGCACACAGATATCTCCCGGTCAGAACCCAACCAGACTCAAAGGTCCTGACCCATGACACTTCCCAACAACGCCGCTCTTCTCATCGCCCGCATCCTTCTGGGTGTGGTTTTCCTCATCTCCGGTCTTGGCAAGATCGGTGATGTCCCCGGCTTTACCGGCTACCTGATCACCGGCGGGCTGCCCGCCTTCCTCGCCTGGCCCGCCGTGCTTTTCGAAATCGTCGCAGGCGCGATGCTGATTGCAGGTATCTTCACCCGCCCCGTTGCGCTTGCACTGATTGGCTTCACGCTGCTGGCGGGCCTTCTTTATCACTTCGTCCCCGCGGATCAGCTGCAAATGATCATGTTCTTCAAGAACATCGGTATCTCGGGCGGTCTTCTGGCGCTCTTCGTGACCGGCCCCGGCACGATCTCGGTAGATGCCAAGCGCGGGACGGCCCCCGCATACGCCTGACGCGGCGTCGCACGTCCAATCCCGTGAGAGAGGCCCACCTTCCCGGTGCGGCCTCTCTTTTCATGGGCGCGGAACACGGCTAGAGGGGGGCGCATGACACAAACCCTTCACATCGTCGGCGGCGGAATGGCTGGCTCTGAAGCCGCCTGGCAAGCCGCAGAGGCCGGGATCGACGTGGTCCTGCACGAGATGCGCCCAAAGGTCGGTACCTTCGCCCACCAGACCGGCCAATACGCGGAAATGGTCTGTTCCAATTCCTTCCGGTCCGATGACGACGAACAAAACGCCGTGGGCCTTCTGCATTGGGAAATGCGCGCGGCGGGTGGCCTCTTGATGGAAATGGCCGACCAGCACCGCCTGCCTGCCGGCGGCGCGCTAGCCGTCGACCGCGAAGCGTTCGCCGATGCCGTCACCGCGCGCCTGACCGCCCATCCACGTATCTCATTCGAGACGGGCGAGATCACCGCCCTGCCCGAGGATGGCCATTGGATCATCGCCACCGGCCCTCTGACCTCTGGCAACCTCGCCGAAGCGATCCGCGCCGAGACCGGAACCGAGGCGCTCGCGTTCTTCGACGCCATCGCGCCTATCGTCTATGCAGACAGCATCGACATGTCGAAAGCGTGGATGCAGTCGCGCTATGACAAGGGCGAGACGGAAGAGGAACGCACCGCGTATCTCAACTGTCCGATGGACAAGGACACCTACGAGGGGTTCATCGACGCGCTTCTGGCTGCCGACAAGACGGAATTCCACGAGGGCGAGACAGCGGGTTATTTCGACGGCTGCCTGCCGATCGAGGTGATGGCCGAACGCGGGCGCGAGACGCTGCGCCACGGCCCGATGAAGCCCGTGGGCCTCACGAACCCGCACCAGCCGCAGATCAAGGCCCATGCCATCGTGCAGTTGCGCCGCGACAATGCGCTTGGCACGCTGTTCAACATCGTGGGCTTCCAGACCAAGATGAAATACGGCGCACAGACGGATGTGCTGCGGATGATCCCGGGTCTGGAAAACGCCCGCTTTGCGCGTCTGGGCGGCATTCACCGCAACACGTTCCTCAATTCGCCGACGCTTCTCGATGATCGCCTGCGCCTGCGCTCGCGCCCGAATGTCCGCTTTGCCGGGCAAATCACCGGTGTCGAAGGCTATGTCGAATCGGGTGCAATGGGCCTGATCGCAGGACGCATGGCCGCCGCCGAAATCATGGGTTACGACGTCGCGCCGCCCCCGCCGGAAACGGCGACCGGCGCGCTTGTCACGCATATCACCGGCGGGGCGGATGCAAAAACCTTCCAGCCGATGAATGTGAATTTCGGGCTGTTCCCCCCTGTCGACCTCAAAGGGGGTCGAAAGAATCGTCCGGCGCGCTACAAAGCGTATACGGATCGCGCCAAGGCCGCCTGGCAGGCCTGGCTTGGACATGCCGCCGAAGACGCGGCCTGACAGTACGGATCGAGGTTTCTTTCATGCCGAAGACGTTTCTCGACAAGGTCTACGATGTCGAAACGACAGACGAGACCCGAACGCTTTATGACAGCTGGGCGCGCGGTTACGACAGCGAGCTTCAGCAGAACGGCTATGCCACGCCCGAACGCGTCGCCAAGGCGCTGGCCTCGGTCGTCGAGGACAAGGACGTCGTGATCCTGGATTTCGGCTGCGGCACCGGCCTGTCGGGCCAGGCGCTGGCTGCCGAGGGATTCAAGAAGATCGACGGCGCGGATCTGTCCTCGCGCATGCTGGAAGAGGCCCATGAAAAAGGCGTCTACCGCAAGCTGCGCCAGGTGCAGGCCGACAGCCGCCTGCCCTGTATGCAGGGCGATTATTCCGCCGTTGTCGCAGCTGGCGTCATCAGCCCCGGCGCGGCGCCGATCGGCGTCTTTGATCATCTGCTGAACGTGCTGCCCAAGGGCGGGCATATCGCGTTTTCCTTCAACGACCACGCGCTTGAAGACCCGTCCTTCACTGGCAAGATCGACGATCTGATCAAGTCCGGCGCTGTGGTGGAATGCTTCCGCGAACATGGCGATCACCTGCCGGGCATCGGCCTTGGCTCCACGGTGTATGTCCTGCAGAAGACGTGACGCGCCGCACTCGTTTTGCCCCCTCTCCCACAGGCCCCCTGCATTTGGGGCACGCCTTTGCCGCTTTGACGGCACAGCGCCTTGCGGCCGAGACCGGCGGCACATTCCTTCTGCGGATTGAAGATATCGACCAGTCCCGCGCCCGCCCCGAATGGGAGGCGCTGATCTATGAAGACCTCGCCTGGCTAGGGCTTGAATGGGAAACGCCCGTCATGCGCCAATCGGACCGCTTCGCCGCCTATGATGCGGCGCTGGACCGGCTTTGGGCCGACGGTCTGCTCTATCCCTGCCACTGCACACGGCGCGATATCGCTGACGCGCTCTCCGCCCCGCAAGAAGGCGCGCCGCTCATCGGCCCCGATGGTCCCGTTTATCCCGGCACCTGCCGCGACCTTTCCTCGCGCACGGGCCCAAGGCCTGAGACCACCGCCCTGCGCCTCGACATGGGCCTCGCCGCCGACCGAACCGTTGCCTTCACCGAAACCGGTGCGGGCCCAAATGGCGAAACCGGCCGGATTGGCACACAACCCGAGGCCCTCATCAGCACTATCGGAGACGTCGTTCTCGCCCGCCGCGACATGGGTACGTCCTATCACTTGTCCGTCGTCGTGGATGACGCGGCCCAAGCCATCACCGATGTGCCGCGCGGCAATGATCTATTTGAGGCGACGGCGATCCATGTCCTTTTGCAAAGGCTTCTCGGCTACCCGACGCCCGACTATTACCACCACCGCCTGATCCGCGACGAAACCGGCAAGCGCCTCGCCAAACGGGACGACGCCCGCGCCATCCGCCTCTACCGCGAAGACGGGAAGACCCCCGACGACATTCGCCGCCTCATCGAATTCGCCTAGCTATTTCGGTTCCCCCACTACCCTCGGGGGTCGCCATTTGTCGCCCCGTTGGTCAAAGGGACAATGGCGAAAAGGGGCAGCGACCCTCGCTTCAGCGCGGGACGATCACTCCATCGGCGCGATCAACTCAACCTCATCCCTATCCCGCACCGCCGTGTAGAAACACGACCGCCTGTTCGTATGGCAGGCCGGCCCTTCCTGCCGCACGGTGACAAGGATGCAGTCCCGATCGCAATCGACGCGGAAATCGACAAGCTCCTGCACATGGCCCGATGTCTCGCCCTTCACCCAGAACGCTTGCCGCGAGCGCGACCAATAGGTCACGCGGCCCGTTTCCAGCGTCTTGGCCACCGACTCGGCATTCATCCAGGCCATCATCAGAACCTCGCCCGTCTCGGCGTCCTGTGCGATGGCGGGAACGAGGCCTTGGTCGTTATATCGCAGGCTTGAAGCGTCGAATTGCATGGCGCACACTTTCCGTTGCGAGGGTTTGTGCCTATCTAGGCGGCATGATCACGAGAGAAAAGCCATGAGTGACGCCGACCTCATAAAGCTCTATTCGGGCCGCATCCTGGAACTGGCGGGGGATATCCCGCTGACAGAGCGGCTCGATCAACCGCAAGCGACGGTCAAGAAACGATCTCCGCTCTGCGGGTCGACCGTGACGGTGGATGTCTCGTTGCAGGATGGGCGCGTGTCGGAATTCGGCCAGGATGTGAAGGCCTGCGCGCTCGGGCAGGCCTCGGCATCGGTCGTGGGCGCGAATATCATCGGGCGCAGCCGCGCCGAGGTGGAAGAAGCGCGCGATGCTTTGAAAGCGATGCTGAAGGCGGATGGCCCGGTACCCGGCGCGCCGTTTGACGGGCTTGAAGTGTTGATCCCCGCGCGCGAATACCGCAACCGCCATGCCTCTATCCTGCTTGCACTTGAAGCGACGGCAGAGGCGATGGCGGAAGCGGAAAAGCAGGCCTGCGCCTAAGCGCGGCCTGCCCTAACGTCATCAAGAAAAGTTACGCGGTCATTACGTTGACCGCTTTGGCGTTCACGAATTCCTTCATGCCAAAGCCGCCATGCTCGCGCCCGTGGCCGGAATTCTTCACGCCGCCAAAGGGCATTTCGGGCTGCGCCAGCGCGAAGCCGTTGATGAACACCATACCGGTGTCGAAATGCCTCTTCGCCAGCTCGATCGCGCCCTCTTCATCCTTGGAGAAGATACCGCCGCCGAGCCCGAACCGGCTGTCATTCGCGATGCGCATCGCGTCCTTGGTGTCCTTCGCGCGGATGAGGCTTGCGACCGGGCCAAAGAGTTCGTCGTCATAGGCGGGCTGGCCGGGTTTCACAGCACCGAGCACAGTTGCGGGATAGTAATATCCCTCGCCCTCGGGCAGCTGACCACCGCAGAGGATGCTTGCGCCATTCGCGACTGATTTCTCGACCTGTTCATGCAGATCATCGCGCAGATCCTTTCGGGCCATCGGGCCGATATCGGCCTCGCCGCCCATGGGATCACCGGATTTCAAATCCGCCATCGCAGCGACAAAGGCTTTCTTGAAGTCCTCGTAAACCTCGTCGACCACGATGAACCTCTTGGCGGCCACGCAGGTTTCGCCATTGTTATAGGTCCGGCCCATCACGCAGTGCTTCACCGCGCGGTCGAGATCTGCGTCGGCGAGAACGATGTAGGCGTCGTTGGACCCAAGCTCGAGCACGGTTTTCTTCAGGTGCTTGCCCGCTTCGGCGGCCACATGCTTGCCCGCGCCTTCCGACCCGGTCAGCGTCACGCCGCGCACGAGATCGTGGGCGATCAGATCATCCGACTGGTCATGGGTGATGCGCAGGATGCGGAATGCGTCCTTCGGCAAGTCCGAGGCCGCGAAGATTTCTTCCAGCAGAACCGCCGAGCCGGTGACGTTTTCGGCATGTTTGAGAAGCACAGTGTTGCCGGCCATCAGGTTGGCGATGGCATAGCGGATCACCTGGTAGCTGGGGAAGTTCCACGGCTGGATGCCGTAGATCACTCCAAGCGGCGAATAGGTCACGATGCCCTTGCCGCCTTGCGCGAGATCACGCTCGTCATCCTTCAGCGTTTCTGGTCCGGTCTCTGCCGTCCAGTCGCAAATGGCGGCGCACAGCTCCACCTCTTGCTTCGACTGCTTGACCAGCTTGCCCATTTCCGTGGACATCAGTTCTGCCAGTTCGTCCGCGCGGGCGCGCAGGACCTTGCCGACGGATTTCACGGCCGCCGCGCGGTCTGCGGCTGAAACATGCTGCCACTCTAGGAATGCGGCGTGCGAGGCTTTCACCACGCCATCCATTTCGTCATTGGTCATGATGTCGTAGGTCGTAAGGGTTTGCCCAGTTGCGGGATTAATCGTCTGCAGGGTCTCTGCCACGTCGGTCTCCAATTCATATGCCTTGAGAAGGTGTCGCCGGGCCAACGCGCCCCCTGCTAGCGAAGTTCCTTGGCCCCAAGGTCGCGGCGAAGGCGCGCAAGGACGCTTTGAGGCCTTTCAAGTCCCGCAAGGATCACTAGTGTCCGTTCCAAACCAACAAAGGCCGACCATGACCCAGGATCCGCTCGTCATTTTCACCCCGTCCGGCAAGCGCGGCCGCTTTGCCGTGGGCACGCCCGTTCTGACGGCCGCACGCCAGCTTGGCGTCGATCTCGACAGTGTCTGCGGCGGACGCGGCATCTGTTCCAAGTGCCAGGTCTCGCCCGGCTACGGATCGTTCTCCAAGCATGGCGTAACGGTCGCCGAAGATGCGCTGTCCGAGGTCAACTCCGTCGAGGAACGCTATGACCGCGTGCGCGGCCTGAAACCGGGTCGGCGTCTGGGCTGTCAGGCGACGGTGCAAGGCGATGTGGTGATCGACGTGCCGCGCGAAAGCCAGGTGCATAAGCAGGTCGTGCGCAAGGCCGCATCGGTGCGTGCCATCACGATGGATCCCGCGACCCGGCTTTATTATGTCGAGGTCGCAGAGCCCGATATGCACGTGCCTACGGGCGATCTGGAACGGCTAAAGACAGCGCTGTCGGACCAGCACGGGATCGAGGTCGACCACCTGCGCTGCGATCTGCCTGTGCTGTCCAAGCTGCAACCGGCGCTGCGCAAGGGCAAATGGTCCGTCACCGTGGCGCTGCACAAGGGCCATGCCGACGCGCATGAGCGGATCCTCGACATCTGGCCGGGCTTTTGGGACGGGCGGCTTTATGGGCTGGCGATCGATCTGGGATCGACCACCATCGCCGCGCATCTGTGCGATCTGCGCAATGGCGAGGTGATCGCATCGGCCGGCGTGATGAACCCGCAGATCCGCTTTGGCGAGGATCTCATGAGCCGGGTCAGCTATTCCATGATGAACCCCGGCGGCGACGTTGAAATGACCCGCGCGGTGCGCGAGGCGATTGAGACCCTGGCCACGGAAATCGCGGCTGAGGGCGAAATCGAGCCGTCGCAGATCGTCGAAGCGGTCTTCGTCTGCAATCCGGTCATGCACCACCTTCTTCTGGGCATCGACCCCGTGGAACTGGGGCAAGCGCCCTTCGCACTGGCGACCTCGGACTCGTTGTCGCTCGACGCGCGCGAACTGGAACTGGCGACGATCAACCCCGCCGCCCGCGTCTATATCCTGCCGTGCATCGCGGGCCATGTGGGCGCGGATGCCGCCGCCGTGGCGCTGTCGGAAGAGCCCTACAAGGCCGATCAGCTGACCCTCGTCGTCGATGTCGGCACCAATGCCGAGATCCTGCTGGGCGACAAGCGCCGCGTTTTGGCCTGTTCCTCACCCACCGGCCCCGCCTTCGAGGGTGCGCAGATCTCGAGCGGGCAGCGCGCCGCGCCGGGCGCCATCGAGCGGGTCGAGATCAATCTGGAAACGAAAGAGCCCCGCTTCCGCGTGATCGGAAGCGATCTGTGGTCCGACGATCCCGGCTTCATGGAGGCCATCGGAGAAGGCGGCGTCACCGGAATCTGCGGGTCCGGGATCATCGAGGCCGTGGCCGAGATGCGCATGGCGGGTATCGTCGATTCCAAGGGCCTCATCGGATCGGCAGAGCAGATCGGCACCGACCGCATGGTCGCCGAGGGCCGCACCCACGCCTACCTGATCTTCGACGGCACCGACGCGGGCGGACCGCGGATTTCCGTCACCCAGGGCGATATCCGCGCGATCCAGCTGGCCAAATCCGCGCTCTATGCCGGTGCGCGTCTCTTGATGGACGAGATGGGCGTCGATACGGTCGACAAGGTGGTGCTCGCCGGGGCGTTCGGGGCGCATATCTCGCCCAAGCATGCGATGGTCCTGGGCATGATCCCCGACTGCCCTTTGGAGGCTGTCACCTCGGCCGGGAACGCGGCGGGTACAGGCGCGCGCATCGCGCTCTGCAATCGGGGCGCAAGGGCCGAGATCGAAACCCGCGTGCACGAGATCACCAAGATCGAGACGGCCATCGAGCCGCGCTTTCAGGAACACTTCGTCGCCGCGAACGCCCTGCCCCACGCCACCGCGCCGTTCACGAGGCTGCGCGAGATCGCGCCCCTGCCCGAGGTCAGCTTCAACACGAATGGTGACGAAGGCGGTGGCCGCAGGCGGCGTCGGCGGGGATAACTATCTAAGGTGTGTAAGGCTGGAGCGGGTGAAGGAAATCGAGCCCTCGTATGCAGCTTGGGAAGGCATAGCAGGATGGTTCAATTCCAATGGGTTGTCGCCTTGAATCAATGATTTTCCCGCATCAATTCAAAAGCCCATCCAGTCGATGATCTGCGTCACGATCAATACAACCACGATAACGATTGCCGCCTGATAGAAGATTTCCACGCGCGTTCGGATGGCCTGCACATCGAGCGATAGCCTAGCGACGACCTTCTCGATGTCGCGCTTTACAGGTGCCATCTCGGCCTCAAGATAGTCATCATCTTCCGGCTCGTCGCGACACGCTGCCATCTTTGGATCGAGACTAGGCGCCCACTCCAAAAGCACTTCCTGTAACCTAGCCTTTGTTTTCCCCTCTACGCCAAGCGGATTACCCCAAGCGCTTTCACCTTTGTCTTTGCAAAGGATCGCGTAGTTGTATTTGTGGCCGCGGATATCTGCACCAAGACTCTCGTAACCGAACTCGTAGACGTCAGCGATGATTTCCATTCGTGCGGAGCAGATACCGCCTTTTTTAATTGTGAGAGCGAGATCTTCGAACTTTTCTCGCGAAAGGAATACCGACGCAAAAATCTGCGAATCGGGATAATATTCACGCGCGCTTTGATAAAAAATCGTCCCGATCTCGTCCTTCATCCAGCCTTCTTCTGGCTTTTCATCGTCTTCGCCGCTGATGGATAACATGTCGAATATCGCGGTCTTCTGTAGCTTCTCGAGCGAAACTGGACGTATTTCAACGTGCAGTTTCGTGAACGTCTCATTCTCATTGTCGTCCAAAGTGATCGCGTGCAGCCGACAATTATCGAGGGTACCGAGACCAGAGATGCTCTCGCGAGTATCGAAACCTGCCGCCTCTTCCGGCCCTTTGTACCGCTCAATCTCCCATGAGGTAGTGTTGAGAATTGAAAGCCGCTCAAGTTGAAGGTTTAGGCGATTTGGCTTCTTCTCGGCCTCCCCTTCGCTCTTTTCACCCTTGTAGTCGCGGGGATAGACGAGCGTGGTGCCATCCTTGATCTTCCAATTTGATGTATTTTTGAAGTCGCTCATCTGCGAACGCTAGCGCGTTTAAGATCGGACAGAAAGAAGCTTGGAGCGGGTGAAGGGAATCGAACCCTCGTATGCAGCTTGGGAAGCTGCCGTTCTACCATTGAACTACACCCGCAGCGCCTTTTGCGATAGCGAAACCGGGGCGGCATGGCAAGAGGCCGTGCGCCCTGCCATGCCCCCTGTCACCTTTCTGGGATCAGCCCGCGCGGGCTGAAGCGCAGCACCAGAAGCAGCACGATCCCCATGGTCATCAGGCGCATATGGGCGGCTGAATCCAGCAGATGCTCTTTCAGGGCCGACCCTTCCGGCAAGGGGCTGCTGATCACGTCCATCAGCCAGCGGCCCAAGGGTTCGACCTCGACCCAGAGGAACCAGATCAGGAAACCGCCCAGAACAGAGCCGAAATTGTTGCCCGACCCGCCGACGATGACCATCACCCAGATCAGGAACGTATAGCGGAGCGGCTGGTAAGTGCCCGGCGTCAGCTGACCGTCTAAGGTCGTCATCATCGCACCCGCAATGCCGCAGACCACCGACCCGAGGATGAAGATCTGCAGGTGCCGCTTGGTGACGTTCTTGCCCATCGCCTCGGCCGCCGTCTCATTGTCGCGGATGGCGCGCATCATGCGGCCCCAGGGCGATTTCAGCGCCAGTTGCGCGAGGATCAGGATGATCGCCAGCACCACGGCGAAGAGGCCAAGATAGCCGATCTTGACGTATAGGGTCGACGCGGTCACGGGATCGAGGCCAAGTCCTTCGGCCTGCGCGACGAACTGCGCGTCGCGCTGGAGGTCAATCTCGTTCGGGACGGGGCGCGGCAGGCCGATGACGTTCTTGACGCCGCGCGCCAGCCAGTCCTCGTTCTTCATCACGGCGATGATGATCTCGGCGATGCCAAGCGTGGCAATCGCCAGATAGTCGGACCGCAGCCCCAGCGCCGTCTTGCCGATGATCCACGCGACCCCGGCCGCCAGAAGCCCGCCGATGGGCCATGCGACCAGCACCGGCAGGCCCAGCCCGCCAAGGTTGCCGGACACCGCCGGGTTGACCGACTCGACCGCCTGGACGCCCGCATCGAAGACTCCGCGGTAGATGAAGAAGCCCGCGGCCAGCACCGCGATCATGGCCAGCGCGCGCATCCGCCCCGGCTTCATCCGGTTCCAGGTGTAAATCGCACCGGCAATGGTGGCCGCGCCCAGAATCAGGCCCGCGATCACGCCAAGACCGCCCGCGCGCCACGCCTCGCCCACCGGCGGGGTCGAGACCAGGACGACTGCCAGACCGCCAAGCGCGACAAAGCCCATCACGCCCACGTTGAAGAGACCAGCAAAACCCCATTGCAGGTTCACGCCAAGCGCCATGATGGCCGAAATCAGACCCATGTTGAGGATCAGAAGCGCGGTGTTCCAGCCTTGCAGAAACCCGACACCGATGATCATCGCGAAGACAATGGCGAACAAGGCAAAGGGACGCGTGGTTGCGCTCATACCGATTTCCCCCGGAAAAGACCCGTGGGCCGGAAAAGAAGGACCACGAGAAGGATCATGAAGCTGACGGCGAACTTGTATTCCGTGCTGAGGATCTGGACGAGGCCCTCTGGCTCTAGGCTTTCGGGCAGCACGTAGACCGCGACCTTCTTCCAGGCATAGGTGATCATCACCTCGGAATAGGCGATCACGAAGCCGCCCGCGATGGCGCCAAGCGGGCTGCCCAGACCGCCGACGATGGCGGCGGCGAAGATCGGCAGGAGCAGCTGGAAATAGGTGAAGGGCTTGAAGCTTTTGTCGAGGCCGTAAAGCACGCCTGCCACGGTCGCGAGGGCGGCGACGATCAGCCAGGTGTAGGTCACGACCCGCTCGGGGTTGATGCCCGACAGTAGCGCCAGATCCTCATTGTCGGAATAGGCGCGCATGGATTTGCCGGTGCGCGTGCGATTGAGGAACCAGAACAACAGCGCCACGGCGATCACGGCGACCACCAGAGTAATGCCTTGGCTGGTGCGGATCGCAAGGCCTTCGTCCAGCCCGGTCATCTCTTTGAAATCACGGGCG
>CBFIJK010000039.1:0-32492 GCA_965662745.1 uncultured Paracoccaceae bacterium | reverse complement strand
GCGATAGGTGAATTCGCGAATATCCCGCTCGCCGCAACAAGGACATGGCAGCCGCATCTCAGCGCCCCTTCCACTTTGGTTCCGAAATACCTCGGAGAGCCCGAGAGGCAGCGCCTCTCGGACGCCCCGCGGGGGCTCGATGCCCCCAAGGGGCGTTCCCCGCGCCCGGATATCGCGTCACATCTTCCATCAATGCAGGTTGTGCTGGCTGCCGGTGCCTTCTTCGTCCATCAGGCCCACCCCCGTGCGAAACCGGTCCAGCCGAAAGCCTGCAGCCGGTGCATGATGCCGGTCCGTCGCGATCAGGTGGGCCAGCGAAAAGCCTGAACCCGGCACCGCCTTGAACCCGCCATAGCACCATCCACAATCAAGATAGAGCCCCTCGATGGGGGCCTTGTCGATGATGGGCGATCCGTCTGGCGTCATGTCCATGATCCCGCCCCAGCTGCGCAGGACGCGCGCCTTGCCGATCACCGGCATCAGGGTCATCGCGGCCTCCATCACATGCTCTTTCATCGGCAGGTTCCCGCGCTGCGCGTAGGAGGCATAGAAATCCAGGTCCCCGCCAAAGACCAGTCCGCCCTTGTCGGACTGGCTGATATAGAAGTGCCCCATGCCGAAGCTGACCACGTGGTCGATCACGGGCTTCAGCCCCTCGGTGACAAAGGCTTGCAGTACATGGCTTTCGATCGGCAGGCGCAGGCCGGCCATGGCCGCCACCTGGCCAGAGCGTCCGGCGGTCACAATGGCGATCTTTCTTGCACGGATCGCCCCGCGCGACGTCTGAACCCCGGTGACCTTGCCGCCCGAGATGTCGATCCCGGTCACTTCACAATTCTGGATCAGGTCCACGCCCCGGCTGTCGGCCCCGCGCGCATAGCCCCAAGCCACCGCATCATGGCGCGCTGTGCCGCCGCGAGGATGGTAAAGACCCCCATAGATCGGAAAGCGGATATTCTCGAAATCGAGATAGGGCAGATGTTTGCGCACGCCGTCCCGGTCCAGAAGAATCGCATCGTCACCCTGATTGATCATCGCGTTGCCGCGCCGGGCAAAGGCGTCGCGCTGGCCATCCGAATGGAACAGATTGATGAGGCCCCGCTGCGAATGCATGACGTTGTAGTTGAGGTCCGTCTCCAGCCCCTCCCAGAGCTTCAGCGAATGGGAATAGAACTCGGAATTGCCGGGAAGGAAGTAATTGGCGCGCACGATGGTCGTATTGCGGCCCACATTGCCGCCGCCGAGATAGCCCTTTTCGAGCACGGCTATATTCTTCAGCCCGTGCTCCTTGGCGAGGTAGTAGGCCGTCGACAACCCATGCCCGCCGCCGCCGATGATGACGATGTCATAAGCATCTTTCGGCGCCGGATCGCGCCAGACGGGGGCCCAGCCCTTGTTGCCGGTCAGGCCTTCCTTGATCACGGCCCAGGCCGAATACGCCATGCGCTTGCTCCACATCCCCCGATGGGGTCAGCTAACCAGCCTCGCGCGCAGGGTTCAATCTCTGCCAGCGACGCGGCGCTGTCTGTTCACGACGTGGCGCCATAGGCCTTTGACTTGTCGTCCAATGATATGAGCGCCGGGTCTGCCACGGGCCTTCCTTTTTCGTCGAAAAAGGGGCGCGCTGTCCCGCCGCGCAGGCGGGCCATCACAGCGCGGCGCAGGATGGCGAGGCCGGATGCGGCGACACCTTTATCGGTCAGCTCGCCCGGAGGATCCGCGTATTTCGTCGCAACACAAGCGTCGGACGGGCCCAGCGCCGCCCGGTTGGCAGGGTCCACAAGCATGCCCGTCGGCAGCCCGCAGAACCGGATGCCGGGGCGCGCAAGCGTATTGGCGATGGGGGTGCCGCAGCAGGCGGTGTACCACCGAAAAAGGCCCTTGGGGCTAAGCCGCAGCAGGCGCAACTGATCCGCGCCTTGGGTGATCTCGATCCGGTCAGGTGTCGTCTGGAAGATCGTCGTGCCGCCATGGGCGTCAAGCGCGTCCTCTGCCCCCAGATGCCGCGCATAGGCCCGGCAGTCGCGGCAATAACAGGTGATAAGGGTGCCGCCCGAAGGGTCCAGCGTGCCGGTGAGGGTGCCGCAGGCGCAGGACAGCGCGATCTTTTCGGTCATGAAGGGACCCCTACCATGCGTTTCGCTTCAGACGCATGGTAGGGAATTCGGCGCGCTTCGCCAGAGCGAAAGGCCGCCCCGCAGATCAGCCCGCGAGGGCGAAGACCGGATCGGTCGTCGGCCAGGTGAAGGCGTGGGTCATTCCAGCGCCGCAATACCCCATCTGGGTGTTCGACGTGCCATCGATATTGCCGCCCGCCAGAACCGATGCGCCCATGATGACATTGCCTTGCGCCGCAAACTTGATCGAGCGTCCGGCGATCAGCTGACCGCCGGTCAACGACAGCTTCGCCGCGAAGCGCATGCCGCCCAGCGCGATCACGTTGGCATTGCCGTCGACCGTGCAATCCTCGCCCGCGCCTACCTGGAAGCTCGAGGCAGAGGTCACCGCGACATCCGACCGGCTGGTCGTTCCGAGAATGACGTTGTCGAGCGCTACGCCTTTTCCGACCGAGATCATGCAATCAGTTAGGATGACCGCGTTCGACAGTGTGGTGTTGTTCGGGATGCTGACCGTCCCGCCGCCATCGCAATTGGCGATATGAACCGCGCCAAAGGTCAGATCGCCTTGGGTGATCGTCCCGCCGTTGATGATGCTGGGCTCATAGACATGGATGTAGCTTGGCATGAAGGCCGCGTCGCCCGCCATTAGGCCTGCAAGGATACCTTCGGCCTGGGCCTGCACATCCAGGTGATGCGTGGTTTCGAGAAGCGCGTTCTCAAGCCCCGGATTCTTCCTGTATCCCGAGGACGCGATATCCAGATCGTCAAGGTCGGGCATCGACACCTGGGTTCCGGCGGCGAAATAGTTGTTGTTCCGGAAGCTGACATACTCGTGCCCGTAGATGCAGAACCCGCTGTAGAAGCTGTTATTGCTTTGCAGGTCCACGAAGCCTTCGGCCATCAATCCCTCGCTGAGGCAGGGATCGTGCGTATTGCTCAGCCCGCGTGCATAGAGCGCCGTGCGCGAGATGTCCCAGCCCGTATGTCCGATCAATTTGAGAAGGAATGTCGCAACCGGGTTATTGCGCGCCTCGGACCGCGTCAGCGTCACCTCGACGGCATTGGCGGCGTTCGCGTCCGCCTGGAAGACACGGTCGCGGGCATTCCAGATGCCGAAGCGGATATCATCTGCGGTCAGCAACGTTCCGTGCTGCCGGACAGGCAGTGTGCGTTCGACGATGCCCATGGCCACCGCGCGCGCCTCGTCTGCCGTCATGGTCTGACGAGACACCAGTGCCGCATGGGCGGCGGCGTCGGCGGTGCCTTGAAGTTCGGTCTCAACCTTTCCCGCATAGGTCAGGTCGACCGCAAGCCCACCCACGAGCAGTAAGCCGAAGGTCATGAAGACGCCGAAAGTGGTGAACCCGCCATCTTCATCCTTCCGGAACCGTTTGAAAACACTGGGCATATCAGACCTCCCACTCGGCAAGCTGTTCGGCCCCGATTTCAAGGACCACACCGTCGAACCCGGTGATCATCCCGATGAATGAAAAGGCGTTCGCGGGAACCGTCACATCCGTGCGGATGATGCCGTTGGTCACGGTGGTCTGAACCGTGCTGTCGTCGGAGAAATTGGCGAGGATTCCGGACAGTGCCGTCTCGGCATCGTCCACGGTTTGATAATACCCGACGGCGAGATAGCGGTTGGTGTCGAACACCGCGCGCGTGATCCGGGTCTGGCCGTAGAAGATCATCGTCGCGTCGAGGATCAGGCCAAATACCGCGACGAGAAACGGGAGCCAGATCACCGCTTCGACCGAGGCGCTTCCGTCTTCGGACCGTTTGAAACGCGCTGGATCGATCGTCCTGTTTATTTTCATTTTGAGAAGCATCGCATCACCCTTCAACTGCGTCCCTAGTAGAAAGGGATCGACCGTGACCGAGGACGAACATCGAAAAGGTCATTCGAAGGCAATTTGTGCCCGCAACGATACGATGCTCGGCCCCGGGAAAGGATTGGTGATGATGCGTCGTCAATCAGGCCTTGGCGGTGGTCAGAGCCCCTTGGCCTTGTAGCTGGCCGCGACCCGCTTGATGGCGACGTAGTATGCAGCGACGCGCAGGTCCTGCACATCGTCATGGCCGTGCCACACCTCGCGCATCGCCTGGTACGCCTCGCGCATGGTGTCGTCGAGGCCCGAGAGCACAAGCTCCAGCTCGCCCGCGCCGCGCAAATACCGCTCCTTGAAGCCCGGAGACAGCGTCCAGCCAAGCTCGCGGTCGCGCGACAGGCGTTCCAGCTCGTTCACGATCAATTCGTGGCGGGATTCTTCTTGTCGGCGCTGCATGCGCCCGAAACGGATGTGGCTGAGGTTCTTGACCCATTCGAAATAGGACACCGTTACGCCGCCCGCATTTGCGTAGAGGTCCGGAATGATGACCGTGCCGCGTTCGCGGAAGATATCGTCTGCGCCAGCGGTCACAGGCCCATTCGCAGCCTCGATGATGAGCGAAGCCTTGATGCGCGGTGCGCTTTCGCGGGTGATGACGCCTTCCATCGCGGCGGGGATCAGGATGTCGCATTCGGTTTCAAGCGCTACAGCGCCATCGTCCTGATAATCGCCATCGGGATACCCCTTCACCCCGCCGTGACGCTGAATGAAGTCATGCAGCGCGTCGATATCGAGCCCGTTTTCGGAATGGATCGCTCCGTCACGTTCAACAACACAGATGATCTTGGCACCGTCTTCCTGCGACAGGAACTTGGCGGCGTGATAGCCGACATTGCCAAGGCCCTGAACCACGATCCGCTTGCCGTCGAGCTTGCCGGTCATGCCGGTCTTCGCGACATCTTCGGGGTGGCGGAAGAATTCCTGAAGCGCGTATTGCACGCCGCGCCCCGTCGCCTGCACCCGGCCCTGGATGCCGCCGCCATGGACGGGCTTGCCGGTCACGCAGGCGCGGGCATTGATATCGGTCGTGTTCATGCGCGCGTATTGATCGGCGATCCATGCCATCTCGCGCTCTCCGGTGCCCATGTCGGGCGCGGGCACGTTTTGCGCGGGATGAATCATGTCGCGCTTGGCGAGTTCATAGGCAAAGCGGCGCGTGATAAGTTCCAGCTCATGCTCTTCGTATTCGCGCGGATCGATGCAAAGGCCCCCCTTCGATCCGCCGAACGGCGTTTCGACCAGTGCGCATTTATAGGTCATGAGAGCGGCGAGCGCCTCGACCTCGTCCTGATGGACACCCATGGAATAGCGAATGCCGCCCTTCACAGGCTCCATATGTTCGGAATGGACGGACCTGTAACCGGTAAACGTGCGGATCTCGCCGCGAAGCCTGACCCCGAAGCGCACGGTATAGGTGGAATTGCAGACGCGGATCTTCTGTTCCAGACCCGGAGACAGGTCGAGAAGCGCAGCAGCGCGGTTGAACATCAGGTCAACGGATTCCCGAAAACTCGGCTCGGCAGACAGGGGACGGGTCATGGCAGGCCTTTCATGAACGATGGGTTCTTAAGCTTAGGTGAACAGAGATCGGGCAATTTTTAAACCGGCTTGTCGGACCAGTTCGCCGGAAGGGCCGTTCCAGGGGCTGTCTGTGATCTAGATTACCCAGCGTTAGCTAATTTCCCCCGACAATACCGGAATTCGGAAACGGTATCGACCAAACATAGTCAATTGCGTCCAATTCCAGCCCGATCTGACAAATTTTCCTCAAAATCAGCCGTATTCGGACACGGGGCCGCCCGAATGGAAAGCGAGATTTGGGCAGTGCGAATTCCCAGATTCGGAATCGCTTTGTTGAATTGGACCCAGTTATGGAACGTACATTGACCTCATCTCTGAAGACCAGGTTGGCGCTTCCGCCCTTTGGTCGCGATGAAGATGGCGCGCTGACGATCTTTTCAGTGTTCTTGATTATCGCCTTTCTCATGGCAGGCGGTCTGTCGCTTGACATCATGCGAGCGGAAACGACCCGGATGCGACTGCAAGAAACTGCAGACCGCGCGACGCTTGCGGCTGCGTCCTCGACCCAGCTGCGCGACTCCAAGACAGTGGTCAAAGACTATTTCGCCCGTGCCGGACTGAGCAACACGATTTCGGACGAAAGCATCGTCGTGACGCCGTTGACCGCCGGAGAATCGGTTCAGGTCACCGCCACCTCGAACATCCCGGCCTCATTCATGCGCCTTATCGGCGTTGAAGGCTGGGAAGCCCAAGCGGTCGCGGCGGCGAGCGAAGCAATCAACAAAGTCGAGATTTCGCTGGTCCTGGACGTGTCCGGATCGATGGGCGACAACAACCGCCTGGTGAACGCGAAGAAGTCGGCAAAAAGCTTTGTCGACACGATTTTCGAGAATTCGGCGACCGAGGGCGTGGCTGTTTCGCTTGTGCCCTACTCCTCGCAGGTGGCCCTGCCGGACAGTCTGGCCGCGCAATTCGACATCGACATCCGTCATCAACATTCGACCTGCGTCGATTTCTCGAGCACCGACTACGATGATCTAGAAATCCCGGCCGATGTCAGCCTGGTCCAGACCGGGCATTTCGATCCCTGGACGGAATACAGATACAGCAGCTCCGTGCGCAGTACAGTCTGCCCAACCGGCACGCAGAACGAGATCCTTCCCTATTCCGGCAGCCAGGAAACCATCAAGAACCGCATCAACACGCTGGTGGCAGATGGCGCCACGTCGATCGATATCGGCATGAAGTGGGGGCTTGGCCTGCTTGATCCGGATGCGGATACGGTCGTGGACGGCCTGATCGCGCTTGAGGAGGTTGACGCCGTTTTCGACGACCGTCCCTACGAATATGACGACAACAGCGCCATGAAGGTCATCGTGTTGATGACCGACGGTCAGAATACGACCGAATACCAGCTACGGTCGGAATACACGACACAGAGTAGTGATTTCTGGATTGACGCGTCGACAGATCGCATGTCGCTGGAAACACGTCCGCCGTCGAACACTTGGTTCCAATGCAGCCTGAACAATTACAACGGATACTACACCACGTGGTATCGTGGTCGCCGCTACTGCAAGACCAGCAGTTCGACCCATTACGTCGACCTCTACTACGCGTACCATAACAGCTACTGGTACTCAGAGCCATACGGCAACAACCCGTCCGAGCTGAGCTTTGACGAGCTGTGGGAGGAGACCAACGTCGATTACGCCGCGTACATGCGCTACCTCGCGACCGGCGATGCCGACGATTACTACAACTACAACAACGAGCCCTACCGGTCGATCGACGGCAATACAAAGGACAGCAACCTTCTGTCGCTCTGTGAGAAAGCCAAGGCCGAAGGCGTGCTTGTCTTCACCATCGGCTTTGAAGCGCCGTCGTCTTCGGCGGACCTGCTGGAGGACTGTGCAACGTCCCCCGCCTACGCCTTCGACGTCGAGGGACTGGATATCGAGTTCGCATTCGAAGCAATCGCAAGCTCGATCAACACGCTGAGGTTGACCAAATGATGCTTGATCGGATCAAACGCTTCTGGCGCCGCGAAGACGGGCTGACATCGCTCGAATTCGTCATCGCCTTCCCCGTGGTCATCATGGTGTTCTGTTCGGCCATCGAGGCCGGGGTCATGTCGACCCGCCAGGTCATGCTGAACCGGGCCATGATGGATACCAGCCGGACGCTGAAACTGGCCTCGGGTTCGCTGCCGACCCAAAGCGTGCTTCTCAGCCGGGTCTGCGATGTCGCCGTGATCATCCCCGACTGCGAGAACGCCGTCACCGTTGAGGTCGCCCCAATCGACACCGTCAACTGGAACGTCGGCAACAAGCTTATGGACTGCGCCGACCGCGACAATTCCAACTACGTTCCCGCCGCGGAATACGAAGGCGGCGGCGACAACGAACTCGTCATGCTGCGCCTCTGCGCGGTGTTCAACCCTCTCTTCCCGACCGTTGGTCTGGGCGCGCAGCTTCGCCGGGTGAATGAATCCGACTACGCGATCGTCTCGGCCGTGGCCTATGTGAACGAGCCTCGTTAATGCGTATCAAGTTCCCCATTCCCCGCTTCGCCCGCCGGTATCTCCGTTCCGAAAGCGGCAGCATGTCGCTCGAGGCGATCCTCGTCATTCCCTTCATGGTCTGGACGTATATCGGCCTCTACTCGGTAACCGACGCCTATCGGACCGCGCATGAGAATGTCGTGTCGACCTATGCGATTGGCGACATTCTAAGCCGCCAGGAAGACGAGATTTCGCCCGAATATCTTGCCGGGCTTAACAAAATGCACAAGATCATGACGCGCGCGAAATCCGATACGGACCTGCGCGTGACCGTCGTGAACTATAACTTCGTTCGCAATCGGTATGAGGTGCAGTGGTCGTACGCGACCGCAAACAAGGAAATCCGCACCACGGACACCATCTCGGAAATCAGCGCCAAGATCCCGACGCTGGCGAACGGCGAAAGCGTCGTGCTGGTCGAAACCTGGATGAAGTTCATTCCGATCAGCAGCTTCCTGATGGGCGGCTTCGAATTCTCGGACGCCACCGTGACGCGCCCCCGCTACGCGCCTACGCTTGCCTGGACCGGCGACATGCAGGACAGCCAGCAATCTTCAAACGACGACGATGTCGACGACTACGACCATCGTGGCAACTGCCGCTGGTTCTGCTGGTAACGGATCACGCCTCGCCGCGCATCTGCCGGATCACCGTATCGGCCATGGCGCGCGCGGCGGCGGGGGACACAAGACCCCCGACCCCGATCCGCCGACCCATCTGCCAATAAAGGCCCGGCGCCCAGCGCGTCGGGCCTTTTGCCTTGAGGTCGATGACAAACCCGCCCGAAGGCTTCATCGCGAACGCGCCGCGATCAACCTTTTCGATCTCATCAAGCCGCGCCAGCGTCTCGCCAGAGCTGAGGCGCAGTTCGTGCTCTGTCAGTTCAAGGGCGGCGCCCGTGACCTGCCAGCCCTTGGCGCAGATCGGGATGATCGCGATCGCGACGGCCCACATCACCCAGCCCATTACGGGTGGCAGATCGGGCGAATTCATCGCCGTCCAGGCCAGGGTGGCGGCCAGTGCGACAAGAAAGCCAAGCCCCAGCACCCGGCGCGGCAGGCTGGGCGACAAGCTGGCCAAAACATCGGGGCTCATGCCCCCACCGCGCGTCGTGCCATGTTCCAATATATCCGCTCCACCCTGTTTCGGTCCAACCGACCATCGTCGCGATACCATGTGGTGACGCCGGTCAACATCGCAATCAATGCGAAACTGGCAAGCCGTGTATCGGGCAGCTTGAACCGGCCTTCCCTGACGCCATCGGCAAGGATGCTTTCCAGAGCATCCTCGTAGCGGCGGCGCAAGCCTTCGATCACCTGGTAATTTTCTGGCTCGAGATTGCGCAATTCCATGTAAGCGACGAAGACCGCGTCCACGTGATCGAGGCTATAGCTGATATGAAAGCGCGTGAACGCCTCGAGCCGCGCGACCGGATCGGTTGGCAGGTCGAGCGCCTCCCACGCGCCCAGCAAGTCTTCCATATGCGTTCGCATCAACTCGAACAGGAGGCTTTGCTTGTCGGAGGTGTAAAGATACAGCGCCCCGGCGCGCACGCCGACCTCTGCCGCGATCTGGCGCATGGATACAGCCGCGAAACCGTGACGCGCGATCAGCTCTTGCGCCGCCGCACGGATGCGGGGACCGGTGATCTCTCCATGCGAGCCTGAGGTGCGTGCCATGTCCCCGTGATATATGAACGTTTGTTCAATTCAACCACGCTTGTGCCGACCCCCTTGGCTGCGGTATATTGCATCCAATGATCGGAGACGCCCATGAAACGCCTGCCTCTTGTTGCAGCCGCTTTTCCCCTCGCGCTGGCTGGCTGCGGGGGTTTCCCCGATCTCGATCCCCGCTTTACCGAACGCGCCGCCGTCTATCCCTCGCTTGAGCCGGTAGAACCGCTTGAGGCCGAGCGCGACATCGCGCTGATCCCCGAGGGCACCACCGAAGGCCTTGCCGCACGACGCGACGCGCTGATCGCCCGGTCCTCTGGCGTGAACACCGGTGGTCTGTCGTTGGCCGAGCGCGAGCGTTTGGAAGAGGCACGCGCGCGTCAGGTCGCCCTTGCCCCCCGCTCGGAACTCGGCACCTCTGATCTTGCGGCGCGCGGTGATGCGTTGCGTTCGAGAGGCGAGCTGATCACCGAAGCGCGCAACAGCGTCCTTCTGCGTGATGCAGGCCAGGCCATCGCCGAGGCGGAATCGCTGCCTGTCGAGGATGAAACCCTCATCGCCCGGACCGAGGCGCTACGCGAGCATCGCGACAAGCTGGCCGAAAGCGATGAGCGGGCGTCGGTCGCGCTGTCGGAACTGTCCGCCGCCG
This sequence comes from uncultured Paracoccaceae bacterium, assembly GCA_965662745.1. Lineage (GTDB taxonomy): Bacteria > Pseudomonadota > Alphaproteobacteria > Rhodobacterales > Rhodobacteraceae > Anianibacter. Next base: position 22,074 of record CBFIJK010000039.1, on the reverse strand, counting down.
ACGCAGAACCGACCGAGGCAGAGCTTGAGCTTCTGGAACGCACGGCCGAATTGCGCGCCCGCGCCGCAGAACTGCGCCGCCGCGCGGCCGAAAGCGAAACGAACTAGGCCGCGCCGCGCGGCCTTTTCGTTGCACCTACCCAATCAAGCGGCTAACAGGCCGATCAACCGATCCCGCCGGGATCCCTGCCTGTGGAGAGCCGATCATGACCACCCCCTTGCGCCTTGGCATCGCGGGTCTCGGGACCGTTGGGGTGGGCGTCGTCAAGATCGTCCAGCGCCACGCGGCCCTTCTGGAAAAGCGCGGCGGTCGGCCGATCCAGATTTCCGCAGTTTCCGCGCGCACTCGTGACAAGGACCGGGGCGTGCGCCTTGGCGATTACGCGTGGGAAGACGACCCCGTCGCGCTTGCGCAGCGTGAGGATGTCGATGTCTTCGTGGAACTGATGGGCGGGTCCGACGGCCCGGCGAAGGCGGCCAGCGAAGCGGCCATCGCCAACGGCAAGGATGTCGTGACCGCGAACAAGGCGATGCTGGCCCTGCATGGACAAGCGCTTGCCGAAGCCGCCGAAGATGCAGGCCGCGTGATCCGGTTCGAGGCGGCCGTCGCCGGGGGCATCCCGTGTGTGAAGGCGCTGACCGAGGGGCTTGCAGGCAACGAGGTGCAACGCGTCATGGGGGTGATGAACGGCACCTGCAACTACATCCTGACGCGCATGGAAAGCGCAGGGCTGCCCTATAACGACGTGTTCGAAGAGGCCAATGCTCTGGGCTATCTCGAGGCCGACCCGACGCTTGACGTGGGCGGGATCGACGCGGGCCACAAGCTGGCGCTGCTGTCGTCCATTGCCTTCGGCACGCGCGTCGATTTCGGCGCGGTCGCGCTGGAAGGGATCGAGCGCATTTCGATCAACGACATCGAACAGGCCCGCGACATGGGCTACCGCATCAAACTGCTGGGCGTGGCGCAGATGTCCGGGCGCGGGCTGGAACAGCGCATGTCGCCGTGTCTTGTGCCGGCCACTTCGCCACTTGGCCAGCTTGAAGGCCCGACGAACATGGTCGTCCTCGAAGGCGACGCTGCCGGGCAGATCGTGCTTCAGGGCGCAGGCGCGGGCGAAGGCCCGACCGCCAGCGCGGTGATGTCCGACATCCTTGATATCGCGCGCGGCACACGGCTGTCGACCTTCGGCCAGCCCGCCGCCGATCTGGCAGAGGCGCCCGCGGCGCAGGCCAGCGTGCCGGCGCCTTTCTACCTGCGGATGGCTCTCATCGACCGCCCCGGCGCGCTGGCGAAAGTGGCGACGGTTCTGGGCGAGAACGGCATTTCCATCGACCGGATGCGTCAGTACCAGCACGCCGAAACCACCGCGCCGGTCCTGATCGTGACGCACAAGACCCCGCGCCAGTCGCTCGACGCCGCGCTCGCCGCCATGGCAACCACCGGCGTCGTCGCCGGAGAGCCGGTCGCAATCAGGATTGAAACGGTTTAGGCGCAAGGGCCTGACTGATCGCATGTCGCCAGATCGCGGGATGGCAATCCACATTCGTTCGAAGCGTTTGGTTGTAGTCACTGCCGGACTCTGAGCATCCGAAGCTCCCAGCGCTGCCAAATCGCCAGCACGAAGGAAGGCTGGCGATGGGCCTTCCGCAGGTTTAACGCTATCACTCGTTTGCATGCTCCCCCTTCTCCTTGCCCTTCGCACCACCAGACGGCTACATGGCCGCAGCGCGGCATATCCAATTTTCGGGAAATAGATTCATGGCTGAGAAGATCGAATTCCACGACCGCATGTTGTCGCTTGGCCTTGCCCGTGTGTCCGAGGCCGCCGCCGTCGCCTCTGCCGAACTGGTGGGACGGGGCGACGAGAAAGCCGCCGACCAGGCCGCCGTCAACGCGATGCGCAATCAGCTGAACCTTCTCGACATCAAGGGCACCGTCGTCATCGGCGAGGGTGAACGAGACGAGGCGCCGATGCTTTATATCGGCGAAGAGGTCGGGAACGGCAAAGGCCCCGAGGTGGACATCGCGCTCGATCCGCTGGAGGGTACGACGCTCACGGCGAAGGACATGCCAAACGCGCTGACCGTGATTGCCATGGCCCCGCGTGGCACGCTCTTGCACGCGCCGGATGTCTACATGGACAAGCTGGCCATCGGCCCGGGTTATGCGCAGGGCGTGATCTCGCTCGATATGTCGCCGACAGAGCGTGTGGATGCCCTCGCCAAGGCGCGCGGCTGCGCGATGTCGGACATCACCGTCTGCGTGCTGGAACGCCCTCGCCACGAGGACATGATCGCAGAGTTGCGCGCGACCGGTGCGGCGATCCGGCTGATCACCGATGGCGATGTTGCGGGTGTGATCCACTGCGCCGAGGCCGCGATCACCGGCATCGACATGTATATGGGATCGGGCGGAGCACCCGAAGGAGTGCTTGCCGCCTCGGCCCTGAAATGCATGGGCGGGCAGATGTGGGGGCGCCTGTTGTTCCGCAATGACGACGAGAAGGGCCGCGCGGACAAGGCCGGTATCACCGATCTCGACCGCATCTATGACCGCGACGACATGGTGACCTCCGACGTGATCTTTTCCGCGACCGGCGTCACCGATGGCTCTGTCGTTTCCGGCATAAAGCGCACGCCGACGCACCTGACCACCGAGACGATCCTCATGCGTTCCAAGACCGGATCGGTCCGGCGGATGATCTATCGCAACCCACGTAAATAGCGCGATGGCGGGGGCATTTCTGGGTGTCGAGACCTCGCTGACCGGCCGACGCTGGGTCGGCCCGAGCGTGGAACACGACCGCCTTGCCCAAGCCATGGCGCAGGACACGTCCTTGCCCGATGCGGTCTGCCGAACGCTGGTGCGCCGGGGCGTTTCCACGCCCGAGGCAAGCGCCTTTCTCGCCCCGGCCCTGCGCGATCTTCTGCCCGATCCCCTGACCCTGCGTGACATGGACACCGCCGCTTCGCGGATCCTCGCGGCGCTGAAACGGCGTGAGAAGATCGCAATTTTCGCCGATTACGACGTGGATGGCGGCAGTTCTGCCGCACTGCTTCTGACCTGGCTGCGAGAGCTGGGGCATGGCGCGACGCTTTATATCCCCGACCGAATCGACGAGGGCTATGGCCCGAATGAACCGGCGATGGCGTCGCTGGCCAAGGATCACACGCTGATCATCTGTGTCGATTGCGGAACGCTGTCGCACGGGCCCATCGCGGCGGCCAAGGGGGCCGATGTAATCGTGCTCGACCACCATCTCGGCACGGAAACGCTGCCCGAGGCCCTGGCCGTCGTGAACCCGAACCGTCAGGATGAAAGCGGCGATCTGGGCCATCTCTGCGCGGCGGCTGTGGTGTTCCTTGTCCTGGTAGAGATCACGCGCCTCATGCGGGCCGAGGGCGCGAAGGGCCCCGATCTCATGCGCTATCTTGACCTTGTCGCACTGGCCACCGTGGCGGATGTCGCGCCGCTGATCGGGGTGAACCGCGCGCTGGTGCGCACCGGCCTGCAAGTCATGGCGCGGCGCGAGCGGATCGGCCTCACGGCTTTGGCGGATGCCGCCCGGCAAAAGGGCCCGCCGACGCCCTATCATCTTGGCTTCCTTCTTGGCCCCCGCGTCAACGCGGGTGGACGCATCGGCAAGGCCGATCTTGGGGCGCGCCTTCTGTCGACGGATGACCCGCATGAGGCGGCGGCGCTGGCCGAGCGGCTGGATCTGCTCAACACCGAAAGACGCGAGATCGAGATGCGTGTGCGCGACGAGGCGCTCGATCAGGCCGCCGAACGGGGCCTTGATGCACCGCTCGTTTGGGCGGCCGGCGAAGGCTGGCATCCGGGCGTTGTTGGCATCGTCGCCTCGCGCCTGAAAGAGGCGACGAATCGCCCCGCCATTGTGATCGGGCTTGATGGCGACGAGGGCAAAGGGTCTGGCCGCTCTGTCAGCGGGATCGACCTGGGCGCCTCGGTGCACCGGCTGGTCTCCGAGGGCCTTCTGACCAAGGGCGGCGGGCACCGCATGGCGGCGGGCCTGACGGTCGCGCGCGATCAGCTGGAACCGGCGATGGCTCGGCTGGCAGAACTTCTCGACAAACAGGGCGCCGGAGCGCTCGGTCCGCGCGACCTGACGCTCGACGGGCTGATGATGACGGGCGCCGCGACAGTCGATCTGATCGAAGAAATCGAAAAAGCCGGTCCCTTCGGCGCCAGCGCCCCTGCCCCGCGTTTTGCCTTCGCGGACCAAAAGATCGGATTCGCCAAACGGGTCGGCGAGTCGCATCTGAAAGTGTCGTTTTCCGACGGGCTCGGCCCCAAGCTCGAGGCGATCGCCTTCGGCGCGTTCGACGGCCCGCTCGGCCCCCGGATCGAAGCGCATGGCGGCGCGCGCTTTCACCTCGCCGGGCGCCTTGAAATCAACGACTGGAACGGCCGCCTGTCCCCGCAACTGCGCCTTGAAGACGCCGCAGAAGCGCTCTGAAAAACTTCCTGCCGGGGGCGAAAAATCCGCTTGCCACCGCGCGGTTCGGGCAATAGATACTCCCCCACACCGGCCAAGGCCCGTTCGTCTATCGGTTAGGACGCCAGGTTTTCAACCTGGAAAGAGGGGTTCGATTCCCCTACGGGCTGCCACTTCTTCACGACACGTCGAAATCCTTTGACGCGCCCCATCCCGGCGCGGAAATCGCTTTTGCCATTCTCCTCCCCGCCTGATATTCACATAGGCGAATATCAAGGAGGATATCCAATGTATCGTCGTCAGTTCTTGACCACCGCTGCGGCCACGGGGGCGCTGGCTGCGCTGCCGAGGTTTGCCATTGCCGAGATGGCACTTGGCGACGCGACCCTGACGACGGTGAGTGATGGCAATCTGACCCTGCCACGGTCCTTCATTCTCGACGGGCTGCCAGAGGCAGAGGTTCAGCCGATCCTTGATGAGTACGACATCAGCGGCGCGCAACTGACGCCGCCCTGCAATGTCTCTCTTTACCGCGACGGCGCCAATACGGTCCTGTTCGACGTGGGTGCGGGCAGCGAATTCATGCCCTCTGCCGGCGATCTGACAGATAGCCTTGATGCGATCGGCGTTTCGACCGAGGACATTACCCATGTCGTCTTCACCCATGCCCACCCCGATCACCTTTGGGGGCTGCTGGACGATTTCGGCGATCCCATGTTCCTCAACGCGTCCTTCCATATGGGGCGGGGCGAGTGGGACTATTGGACCGATCCCGCCACTGTGGACACGATCGGCGCAGAGCGGCAGGCTTTTGCCGTGGGTGCCGCCCGGCGACTGGAGATCATCGCCGACCAGATGCAGTTCTTCGGCGATGGCGACACGGTGCTTCCGGGCATCGACGCGGTGGCCACCTATGGCCATACGCCGGGGCATATGTCGTTCCTCTTGGACCAAGGCGGCGCGTCGGCCTTCATCGTCGGGGATGCCATCGCCAATCACCACGTGGCGTTTGCGCGGCCCGGATGGGCGCTTGGCAGCGATCAGGATCCGGTGACGGCGGCCGCAACGCGGGTCGCGTTGATGGACCGGCTGGCAACCGATCAGACGCCCATCGTCGGCTTTCACCTACCCGAGGGCGGCATGGGCCTGATCGAGCGCGATGGCGACGGGTATCGCTACGCCGCCACCGCAGGGTAATGCGTCAGCGGGTGCCGCCCGCCTCTTCGACGATCTCTATCAACAGATCCTCAACCGCCTGCATCGAGCCATCGGGGTAGTCCCGGTGGCCGATCATGACCTCGCCACGAGTTTCGGCAATGAAGATCCCGTAGGGACAGTGCTGAATGTTCATCGGGTCCGCCTCCATCACCTCGCGCGAGGTGACGGCAGAGCAGAAGAGATAGATATCCGCCTGGTCGAAGATCGTCTCGTCGCTTCCGACATCTTCGGCAGTGCGGTTCAGCATTTCGCCCACATGGCTGGTGTAGTCGATCACAAGGCCCTTTCCGACGATCGCGCTTTCCACGCCGAAGGCGGCGTCTTCAAAGCTGCCGTCGAAGGCGTAAAGGATCGGCTCTTCCGCCAACACGGGGGTGGCGATCAGGGCACCTAAAACAAGGGGGATGAAGCGTTTCATGGGCAATCTCCTTTTCAGATGGGCAAAGGGTAGCGGAAGGACGAACGCCCGGCCCTGACATGGGTCAAGGCCGGGCGCTTTTTCCCTTTTTTCAAAGGCTTTCGCAGGTCAGCCGAACATGTCCGCGGTGATGCCAGAGTACCAGCCTTCGGATTCCTCGTAAGTTGCCTTACGCAGGGCCGCGTCCTCGCCCGTCTGGCTGACAAATCCGTCGACCTTGGCGATTTTCTCGGGTGTCGCCTCATAGGTGGCGCCGACTTTCACGCCGTCGTTCGTGTCGATCAGCGACCAGCAGGTGTTCGAGAACTTCGCCGGGAAGACGCGAGAGTCGGTCAGCGCGCCGCGCACGGCCATGGCGCAGACCTTGGCCTGGCTGTTGGCCGAAAAGCCAGACTTCGGCATATCGCCCTGCTGCGCGGCATCGCCCAGCACGTAGATATCCGCGTCGGCCTTGGACGACATGTCAGCGGCGTTGACCGGCGCCCAGTTGCCCTCGGTGACGCCCGCGATGTCGGCGATGCGCCCAGCCTTCATGGCGGGGATGACGTTGACGACATCGGCCTTCTCGACCGCGCCGTCGATATCCACGGTCATCTCGGCGGGGTTCACCGAAACATTGGCGCCGCCGAAATCCGGGCCGATCCGGTCGATCATGCCGCTGTAGTGCTTTTGCCAGCCTTCCTCGAACAGAGCCTGCTTCGAAAAGCTTTCCTTGGGATCGACAATAAGGATCTTGGCAGTCGGGTTATTCGCCTTCAGCTGATGGGCGACCATCGAAACGCGCTCATACGGGCCCGGCGGGCAGCGATAAGGGTTAGGCGGGGCGATCATCACGAACTTCCCGCCTTCCGGCATCGCCATGACCTGCGCCTTGAGAAGCTCTGTCTGAGAGCCGGCCTTATACGCGTGGGGCATGGCGTTCTGATCGGCCACGGACCAGCCGGGCACCGCGTCTTCGACAAAGTCGATACCGGGCGAAATAATCAGCTTGTCATAGGGCAGCGCCTGCCCCCCGGCGAGCGTGACGGTCTTGGCGTCGCGGTCCACGCCGACGGCGTAGTCGTGCACGACATTGATATCGTAATCACTGGCGAGGGTGCCATAGGTATGGCCGATATCATCGATTTCCTTGAACCCGCCAAGATAGAGGTTCGAGAAGAAGCAGGTGAAATAGGTGCGCGAGGGTTCGATCAGCGTCACGTCGATGGCGCCGTCGCTGTCCTTGGCGATATAGCGCGCAGCGGTCGCGCCGCCGGCGCCGCCGCCAATCACGACGACCTTGGGCTTGCCGCCATGGGCTGCCGCGTAAAGCCGGGGGGCGGCCAGGGTGGCAGCGGCCATCGCCGAGCTGCCGATAAAGGCGCGTCTGTTGAATTTCATGTTGGGTCTCCTCCGTTGGTATCGTGCCCCGGTTAGTCCAGGGTCGCGAAATATGCGGCCAGCGCCGCGATCTCCTCGTTCGACAGCCGTGCGGCCATCATGTTCATCACCGGGTGTTGACGCGATCCGTCCTTGTAGGCGTGCATCGCGATCACGAAGATATCCTCGGGCCAGGCGATGATCGACGGAATGCCGGAATCTCCGCCGTCCTGCCGGTGACAGGTCAGGCATTCGCTGGACAGATATTCACCATACTCCGGATCGCCCTGCAGGGCGAGGATCGCGGGATCGAAGTCGTGATCGGAGCCGAGGGCGGTCGGGTCCGCCTCGGGGATGTTCGCGGGCGAGGCCGAGAAATCGCGCAGGTAGGCGATCATGTCGGCGCGGTCCTGCGGGTCGGGCAGGCCGCGAAAGCTCATCCTTGTGCCGGGGACCAATTGCCTGGGGTTCTCTAGATAGGTGTCGAGCGTATCGGCGTGCCATTCTAGCCCCTTGGCCCCGGCCCGTTCCAGCGCCTTGGAATAGCGGAAACCCTCTGCCGTTCCCGCCACACGGCCGAAGAGGCCATTCAGATGCGGGCCGACGCGGTTCGTCGCACCCTCCCCGACCTGGTGGCAGGCCTTGCATTGCCTGAACAGCGCCGCGCCATTTTCCGCATCACCAAGCTCATCCGCAGCAAGGGCGGCCTGCCCAAGACAAGCCGCCATCGCCGATAGCATGAGACGTCTAAGGTTCGTCATCTATTCCCTGTCATAGGTCTTCAGATAGGCGAGGACCGCGTCGATATCTTCCTGATCGCGGAAGCCCGCGAAGGACATCTTCGTCCCCTTAATGTAATCGCGCGGCTTGGCGAGGAATTCGGCCAATGCCGCCTCATCCCAGGTGCGGCCCGCGTCATGCGCGTCCTGGAACGCGCTGGAATACTTGAACCCGTCCACTGCTCCGATGGTCCGACCGAAAAGGTCATTCAGCTGCGGGCCGGACCGGTTCTTGGCCCCCTCGCCCACCTGGTGGCAAGACGAACATTTGCGGAATGCAGCCTCACCCGCCGCGACAAGCTCGGGGTCGGGGTCGTCCGCTGCCGAAGCGGTTTCTGCCGATGCCATCTCTGCGGCCTCCGGCTTTGCCGTGGCGACCGCGTTCGAGTTGTTCATGTCCTCGGGCGCTTCGGTGTCTTCCTCGGGTGTGACGTCGAGAACCGTGGCGCGCATTGTAATCTCGACCGATTCCTTGCAGTTTTCCATGCAAGGCTCGGTGCGCCATTGGGTGTATTCTGCATCGGGACGATCATCGACGATGAAGCCATCGGCGTTGCCCATCTCGACCTCAAGGAAATTCTCGTTCGACAGGACGAAATCGTCGTCGACCATGAAGTTCGAGTAGAGAATGTAGGCGGTGATCGCATAGGTCTCATCCGCCGTAAGGCTTTGCGCATTGCCGAAGGGCATGGAGCGGTGGACGTAGTCCCAGACGGTCGACAGATACGGCCAGTAGGATCCCACGGTCTTCAGCGGATCCTCGTTGGCCAAAGATCCGTCGCCGCCCGCCAGCTTTGGCCAGTTGCCCGACCCTTCGGCGAATTCGCCGTGGCAGGATGCGCAGTTGTCGGAAAACAGCATCTCGCCATCTTCGACCGATCCTGATCCGACGGGCAGGCCGCGCCCGTCGGGCATGACCTTGACGTCCCATGCAGCGATCTCTGCGTCCGTCGCCGCGCGGCCAAGGCCGAACGCACCGCTGGATGCCGGCGCGCTAAAGGCGGCGGCCGCCATAACCTCTGCCCCTTCGGCATTATCCTGGGCGACCGCAAGACCGACGACCTTGCCGCGCGCAGGCGCAGGCATGTCGACGACAAACTGGTCGGCGATGATATAGGCGCCGCCCATGACGACGGCAGCGCCCGCAGCGGCGGGTCCGAACAGATTAAGAAACTTCGACATTTTCCGCCTCTCCGCTTTCCTTGACGTGCCAGGTCTGGATGCAGTTGTTGTGGTAGACCGAGTTCAGGCCCCGCACTTCGCGCAGTTGCGCCTTGGTGGGCTGGACATACCCGGTCTCGTCCATGGCTCGCGATTGCAGCAGCATCTCCGAGCCGTCCCATTCGGTATCGAGATAGAAGCGCGTCAGCGCCATACGTTCGCCCGGGGCGGCGAGGCGAGCGGTTTCCCACGTCATGCCGCCATCCTTCGAGACGTCCACCCGCGTGATCTTGCCGTGGCCGGACCACGCCAGGCCGGTGATGACCAAAGGCCCGGTGCCGTGGGTGATCGGCGCCTGCGGGCTGGGCGAGGTGACAACGGATTTCGCGTCCATCACCCAGGTCCATTTCCGGCTGGTGCCGTCGGCCAGCGTGTCGGTGTATTTCGACGTCTCTTCGCGGCTTTCAATCGGCCCGTCGGTCACTTCGATGCGGCGCAGCCACTTGACCCACATGTTGCCTTCCCAGCCGGGCACGACGAGACGCACGGGGTAGCCATGTTCCATGCGCAACGCCTCGCCATTCGCCTTGAACGCGACAAGGCAATCGTCGAGCGCCTTTTCCATCGGGATCGAGCGCCCGTTCGAGGACGCGTCCGCGCCTTCGACGTAGACCCATTTTCCCGCCGGATCGGCCGAGGTGTCATATCCCGCCTCCTCAAGAAGCGTGCGCAGCGGGACGCCGGAATATTCCATGTTGTGGATCATGCCGTGGGTGAACTGCGCACCGTTCAGCTGCGCGCCCGCCCATTCCATGCCCGTGTTGGCGGCGCATTCGCAGAAGTAAACGTGGTTCTCGCGCGGAAAGCGTTCGAGATCGCCGTAGTTGAACACAAGCGGCTGACCAACCATTCCGTTGACCATCAGGCGATAGTCTTCCTTGCGCAGTTCGATGGCGCCGGAATGGTGACGCTCGAACGCGCAGCCCTGAGGCGTGATCGTGCCGTCGAGCGCGTGGATCGGCGTGAAGTTGATCGACGAGATCGGATCGGCGGTCAGCCACGGCACGTTGCGGCGCACCACATCCGATTCAAACTCGATCGGCATGCCATAGGGCGTGGCATCGACGCCGTCGCCAAGGCCCTGCGCCCAGGGCTGTGTTTCCGTGATCAGTGGATCGCCCTCGGCGCGCGCGGTGCCGGCGGCCAGCGCGCCAGCGCCCATCGCGGCCGCCGAGCCCAGAAAGGCGCGGCGAGACGTGTTGGGTCCCTTCGGTGTGCTCATGTCGTCTTCTCCTCTCGCGGCGCCCGGTTATCCGGTGATGACCTTGACGCTGGTATTCTCTTCGACGCTTATGCTGCCGTTCCGGCGGATGTAGTTTTCGACCACATCCCAGATCTGCGGGCCTTCGGTGCCCTCGTTTACGCTGGCCCAGCCCGCGACGACGTAGTTGCGCGCAGGGTCGATTGCCTCGCCGTTGGACAAAAGGGCCAGATCGCTGATGCGCTCGCCTTGCGGCTTGCGAATGTCGATCGTGTAGCCAAGCCCGCCGGTCCGGACCATGTCGCCGCCCTGCTGGTAGTAGGGGTCGGGGTTGAAGATGTTGTCGGCCACGTCTTCCAGCACGATCTTCAGGAATTCGCCCGTCATTTCCGTGCGATACGCTTCGCCGTAGGTCATCGAGGTGACGTTCCAGATATCTTCGCGTGTGATGTCGCCGGGGATCAGGCTCGGCCCCCAGCGCACGCCGGGGGACAGGGCGATCTCGGCCTCACGCTCTTCCAGCAGGGCGTTGCAGATCAGGTCGTCCCAGCTGCCGTTGAAATTGCCGCGGCGATAGAGAACATCCTCGGTCTGCCCGATGACCTCGGTCAGCTCTGCCTCGAACGGCGCGCGCTCGGCGTCGATCACGGCGGTCATTTCGGGATCAGGTTCGATCACGTCCGAGAAGATCGGGATCAGCTTGTGACGGAAATCCATGAGCTGGCCGTCGCGGATATCAAGATCGACGCGGCTGACGAATTTGCCGTTGGACCCCGAGGCAACGATCAGCGTGTCGCCGACAAGGACCGGTTCGGGCAGCGCATCATGGGTGTGGCCCGACAGGATCACGTCGATGCCCGCGACCACGCTCGCCATCTTCTTGTCCACGTCGAAGCCGTTGTGCGACAGGCAGATCACGCAGTCTGCCCCGGCGGCGCGGACTTCGTTCACCATTTCCTGCATGTTCTCGTCGCGGATGCCGAACGAGTATTCGGGGAACATCCAGCCCGGGTTCGCGATAGGCATATAAGGAAAGGCTTGGCCGATGACGGCAATCTTCGCACCGCCGCGTTCGAACCATGTGTAGGGCTTGAACAGCTCTGCCGGTTCATCCCACTCCGCATCAAAGATATTCTGGCCGAGCGCCGGGAAACCAAGGCCTTCGACAAGCTCTGTCATCCGGTCCGATCCCAGCGTGAATTCCCAGTGAAAGGTCATCGCGTCGGGTTTCAGGACATTCATCGCGTTCACGACGTCCTGCCCCTCGGTCTGGTAGCAGGTGTAGGATCCGTGCCAGGTGTCGCCGCCATCGAGGAAGATCGCGTCAGGCCGGTCGGCACGGATCGCGTTGATCACGGTCGACACTCGGTCAAGCCCGCCCATCCGGCCATAGGCCCGCGCCAGCGCCTCGAAATCACCAGATGACAGCGCGTAGTGAGACGGGCTGCCATCGTCGATGCCATAGAGGCGGCGGAAATCGGCGCCGGTGACATGCGGCACCTCGCCCTTGTTTCCGCCAACGCCGATATTGAACGACGGTTCGCGGAAATAGATCGGTTTCAGCTGGGCGTGCAAATCCGTCAGGTGAATGAGGGACACATTGCCGAAGGTCTTGAAGGCCAGAAGATCGTCCTGCGTCAGGGCCTGCTGTGCGGCGAGGCGCGACCAGTTGCCAAAGCTCGAAGCGCCGTAGAGGGCGCTGGTTGCCATGGCAGCCTGTAGAAAGTCACGACGCGAAATCATTGGCTTGGCCTTTCTGATGAACCATTGGTATTCGCATTCATGCATGCGATTATTAAGACAAAGGCCCGCCCCGGATCACCGGAACGGGCCTTTGCTGGTTTAGTTGCGGACCGACGGTCCTTCGACGGTCAGGCCGTTACCGCGCGAGGCGACATAAAGCTCCAGCGCGACAAACTCGTCGCTACCCACGCCGAAGGTATGCGCCCGCGTATCACGGATGCAGCCCTTGAAGCGCGAATGCACCGCGTTCAGCTTGGTATTCTTCAGGCGATAGGTCGGGAAACCGTTGATCTGGCCCTGCGACAGGTGATCCGCGCGGATCATCATGCCGTAGTTGTCTTCGTGACAATTGGCGCAGCTGAGTTCCAGCTGCCCATAGCGGGTGTAGTAGATTTCCTTGCCCTTTTCCCATGTGGACTGGGCCGGGCCGTCGATTGCCACGTCTACGGGAAGGCCGCGCGAGACGGACGCCATAAGAGCGACCATGTCGACCATGGTGCCACCGTCATATTTCCAGGCGTCGGCTTCCATGCGGGTTTCGCGGCAATCGTTGATTTGCATCTCGATCGTGCGGACCTCGCCGGCCTCTTCGTTCCACTTCGGATACACGGCCTTGATGCCGCGCATATCCTCGGGCGAGCCGTGGCAGGAGGCACAGCTTTCACCGGCGGCCCCATCCACGGTGTCCCAGGTGTCACGCGCCTTTTCGGCGCCGATCATGCCAGGATTGTCGAAGTCGTCCATCTGGACGGCCTGCGTCTCGTCGGACCGAAAGCGCCAGCCGGAATAGATCGTGTCGACATTTTCCAGATGCGCGGGCGCGGCGGCCTCGGTCACCATCACGATGTCCTCGTTGACAACCAGCTGATCCTCGTCGGGATCGGCCATCGCCGGAACGGTCAGCGCTGCCATGGCCACGATTGCGGCGGCCAGCGAACGACCCGGAGCGTAAGCTCTTCTCATATGTGTCTCCTCCCCTGATGACCCCTGCCGACGTCGCGCCGGCAGGAGGGCTATCTTGCTTCAGCCGATGGCGATCGACTTGGTCTCGGTGTAAACCGAGCCGTCGTCGTCGTACCAGGTGAAGGTGAACTCGCCGGCTTCGGGCACGGTGGCCTCGAATTCGAAATACGGGTTCGTCGAGATCGCGGGCTCGAGCGTCACGTCGATGACATTCTCGCCGTTGAAGTCAGCCACGAAGCGATTGATGATCGAGCGCGGGATAGGATTGCCATCGCTGTCCTTGCGCTGACCCGATTCCATCGGGTGGCTGATAAGCGTCTTGATGGTGATGCTCTCACCGGCCGAAGCGGACTTCGGAACCTTGACGCGGGCTTTGACACCGTCTGCCATTTTGGTCGTCCTTTTCTATTGAAGCCTCAGCCGCCGCAGCCGCCGATGGTGACTTTCACTTCCTTGGCGTCGCGCACGAAGGAACCGTCGGCCATCTTGGCGATGGCGACTACCTCTTGCGTGCCGGCAAGGCGGATGCGGGTCGATGCGTTCTGCGACGCGGCCAGCGGTCCGAAATTGAAGGTCGCGACGTTCGGCGTCGGGTTGCCCGAGGCCAGAACGATGACCGATGTCGCGCCAGGGGCCGACACCTCGATCGGAACGGTGTTGCCGTTCTCCGCGATCTCGGGGGCGGTAAGCGTCACATCGCCAGAGCCGATGTCGGCCCCGCCGGTGAAGTCGTTGATCACGTCCTCGATGGCCGCCGATGCGCGCAGGGGCAGCATCGCTGCCGCCGTCGCGCCCGCAGCGACGAGGATCGTATCGCGTCGTGTCAGGTTCATGTCATATCCTCTCGTTTCGCCACTTACATGTCCTTGAGGGTCATCAGGTAAGCGACCAGATCTTCGACCTGCTGCGCGGTGAGCAGGGGGTCGACTTCGCCTTCATGGGCCTTGCCCGTGTAGGCATTGCCCAAGCGGATGAAGCCTTCGGTCTTGTAGAAAGACGGCATCATCGTATCGGGAAACATTTCCTTTGCGTTCGCGACGATGCCGCGAAGCTCTGCCTCGGACCAGCGGTCTCCGGCGCCGTCCAGCATGGGGCCGATTTCGCCCTGGAACGAATATTCAGTCAGTTCACTGACCTGGTGGCAGGCAACGCAGTTGCCCGCGCCCTTGTTCATCAGAAGGCGGCCCTGTGCAGGATCGCCCGGGGCGCCAGAGAGGGACTGCTCGACCGCGCCGTAGTCAAAAGAGACATCGGTGGGCGCGATCGCGCTGGAATGGCTTGCCGCATGTGCCGCCGAGGCGGTGCACAGCGCGATGGCCGCAAGACTATGCGTGAGTTTCATGGGTCCTCCCTGATCCCTATTTTGGTATACACTAGCGCACCGGACAGCCGCCGCGCAACAATAAATTCAGTAAATTGAATTTCGAAATATGTTGCGCTGCAGCGAGCGGTCTCGGCCTACTGGTTTTCTTCGTTAAAGACCCGCGCGTGGTACTTCTGGAAGTTTTCCTCGCCCTCGTAGCCTTTTTCCAGAACCCAGGTCAGCAGGTTCTTGGTGGTGTGAAAGCCGAACGCACCCGGCATGGTCACGACCGCCGCCTCTGCTGCGGTTGCATCCTCAGGCACCTCTTCGGGGAAAAACATAAGCGTCGGCGTGAACATCACGCCCCAGCGCCGAATCGCGTCCTTTTCAGACAGGGCCGTGCCATCGAAATCGGTGATCTCGATGTCGCCGAACATGTTGATCTGCACGACGAAATAGTCCTCGCTCAGAAGCCTGGAAACCTCTTCCCGGGGATAGACCTCTTCATGCATTTTCGAGCAGTATATGCAGCCGCGCTGTTCGATCATCACGAGAAGGCGTTTCCCGTCCGCCGTCGCCTCTTCGAGGTCTTCGCGCAGGTCCTTGAACGTGTCGCGCATCCAGGGCGCCTTGTGCAGACCGTCATCGCCCAACTCGGCGGCAAGCCCCGCGCCCGCCCAAAGCAGCGTCGCAAGCGTCATCAGAAGTTGTTTCATGGCGTCGTCCTTTCTCAGCCGATTGTGGGCCAGATGGTCAGCATCGCGTTCGCGATCCAGTTGACCATGTTCGTTGCGATCAGAATACCGAAGACGATCAGCAGAACGCCCATCGCCTTCTCAATCTTGTCCAGATGCTGCCGGAACCCGCGCATCCAGCGCAGGAACGGCCCGATGAAGAACGCGGCCAAGATGAAAGGCGCCGTCATGCCGACCGCATAGGCCAGCAGCAGGCGCATCCCCTCGCCAACGGTGTCCTGCCCGCCCGCCATGAACAGGATCGCGGCAAGAACCGGGCCGACACAAGGTGTCCAGCCAAAGGCGAAGGCAAGCCCGATGACATAGGCCCCGATCACGCTCGTCTTCCCGGTGTCGCCTGCATTTGTGTTGAACTGTCGATAAAGGATGCCGATGCGGATCACCCCCAGGAAATGAAGGCCCATCAGGATGATGATGGCCGCCGCGATCCAGCGCAGGACCCCGAACCAGTCGCGCACCACCTGCCCGAAGGCGGTCGCCGTCGCGCCCAGCCCGACAAAGATCGTCGCGACCCCAAGCGCGAAGGCAAAGGACGCAATCACGGCGCGCTTGCGCGTGCCGGGTGGCAATCCGCCCTCGCCCTGCAGCACCTGAACGCTCGCCCCGGCGAGATAGGACAGGTAGAATGGGACTATGGGCAGCACGCAGGGCGACAAGAAAGACAGAAGTCCTGCCAGCAAGGCCCCGGCGATGGTCACGTCGAACATCAGTGCCTCCCACCTTGCCGAAAACGCATTAACACATTATGTTTGACGAATATGGAACGTCAACTCAAATTCAGCATTCGTTATATGATGCCTGCCCTTCTGGGCCTCGTGCTGGGCGCCGCGCCGCTGGCCGCCGAAACCCGTCTCTTGATGGTCGAGGAAGACGGCTGCATCTATTGTGCGCGCTGGAACAAGGATGTCTCTACCGAATATCCCAAGACGGATGAAGGCAAGGCCGCGCCGCTCTGGCGGGTCGATCTGCACGAGCCTCTGCCAGAGGGCATCACGCTGGATGGCCGTCTGGTCTATACGCCGACCTTCGTGCTGCTTGATGACGGCGTCGAGGTCGGGCGGATCGAGGGCTATCCGGGCGAGGATTTCTTTTGGGGGCTTCTGTCCCGCCTTCTGACACAGGTTGAGAGCGAAGAGCAGGACGATGACATCGCAGGATGACGACATGAAGGACGGCCTCGACCTGCCAGCAGACGCGGACGAGATGGAAAGCTATGGCGCGCTGCCGCGTATCAGCGCGGATCTTTGCGACGAGGACATGGACCGCCTGATGTCGAACGCGCAGCGCGCATCGAACTTTCTCAAGGCGATCAGCCATGAGGGGCGGCTGATGATCCTGTGCCATCTCGCCTCGGGCGAAAAATCGGTGACGGAACTCGAAGAGCTGCTCTCGGCGCGGCAGGCCGCCGTGTCCCAGCAGCTTGCGCGCCTGCGCCTTGAAGGCCTTGTGACCCCGCGCCGCGATGGCAAGGTGATCTACTATTCCTTGACGGATGAACGCCCAGCGCGGATCATCGACGTCGTGTACGACCTGTTCTGCAGGCCGGACACGCCGGGTGGCTCGGCCAGCTGACCCGGCAAACGGGAGGAAAACTGACATGCTGGATCTCTTCGGAGAGCCACTGACCGTTGCCCTGATCGGCTTCGGCGGGGGAGTGCTTTTGGGCCTTGCGGCGCGGATGGGACGTTTTTGTTCACTCGGCGCAATCGAGGATGCGCTTTACGGCGGTGACACGCGCAGACTGCGGCAGTGGGGCGTCGCAATGGGCGTCTCGATCCTGCTTAGCTTTGGCGCGGCGGCGATTGGCCTCACTGCACTCGATCAATCCATCTATCTCGGCTTCGCATGGAACCCGCTGGCCAGCATCCTGGGAGGGCTCGTGTTCGGCTACGGCATGGCGCTGTCGGGAAATTGCGGCTTTGGCGCACTGGCGCGGGTCGGCGGCGGCGATTTCCGGTCCTTCGTGGTCGTGCTGGTGATGGGCCTGACGGCCTATGCCGTGATCAGCGGGCCATTCGCCGCCCTGCGCGTGGCCCTTTTCCCGGTGAGCGCCTCCAGCGGCACCGCACCTGGTCTCGCCCATGGGATTGGCACCGTGACGGGGCTGTCGCCTATCGTTCTGGGCCTTCTCATCGGGGTCTTGGTGCTGATTACTTCACTGGCCGACAAACGCTTTGTGGCCTCGCGCGGCATGGTCTTCTGGGCCGCTGTCGTAGGGATCGCCATCGTGACCGGCTGGGTCGGAACATCCTGGATCGCACGCACCGGGTTCGACGGCCTGCCCGTCGTGTCGCACACTTTCGCTGCGCCGCTGGGCGAGTCGATGCTTTATGTCATGACCGCCTCGGGCAATTCGCTCAGCTTCGGGGTCGGGTCGGTTGCGGGCGTTCTGGCAGGGGCCTTTGCCGGAAGCCTGATGAAGGGACATTTCCGGTGGGAGGCCTGCGAAGACCCGCGCGAGCTGCGCCGCCAGATCATCGGCGCGGCGCTGATGGGCGCAGGTGCGGTCGTGGCACTGGGCTGCACCGTGGGCCAGGGGCTGTCGGCGATTTCCGTGCTGGCCTATTCCGGCCCGGTAACGGCAGCGTCGATCTTTGCCGGGGCCGCGTTTGGCCTGCGCCAGTTGATCACCGGGATGATGCCCGCCGAATAAGCCCTATCCGCTTAAAGAAAAACGCCCGGCAGTCTTTCGGCTGCCGGGCGCTTTCTTGTCACGGATCAGACCGGATCACAGATCGAAGCGGTCGGCGTCCATCACCTTGACCCAGGCCTTGACGAAATCGGCGACGAAGGTGTCCTTGGCGTCGTCGCAGGCATAGACCTCGGCCAATGCCCGCAGTTGCGAGTTCGAGCCGAAGACCAGATCGACACGCGTGCCGGTCCATTTCACATCGCCCGACGCGCGGTCTACGCCCTCGTAGATACCCGCTTCGCCATCCTTCTCGCGCCATTTCACGCCCATATCCAGAAGGTTGACGAAAAAGTCGTTCGTCAGCGCCCCGGGGCGATCGGTGAAGACGCCGTGATCGGTGTTGCCATGGTTCGCCGCCATCGCGCGCATGCCGCCCAGAAGAACGGCCATCTCGGGCGCGGTCAGCGACATCAGATGCGCCTTGTCGATCAGAAGCTGCTCGGTCGGGACGGTGTAGTCCACCTTGAGGTAGTTGCGGAAGCCATCCGCCATCGGCTCCATCACGTCAAAGCTTTCGGCATCGGTCTGCTCGTCGGTGGCATCGGTGCGGCCCGGGGTGAAGGGCACCTCGATGTCATGGCCAGCCGCTTTCGCCGCTGCCTCGACCGCAGCCGAGCCGCCAAGGACGATGAGATCGGCCAGCGAGACCTTCTTGTCGCCCGACTGCGCGCCGTTGAACTCGGCCTGGATGTCCTCAAGCTTGGACAGCACTGCCGACAGCGTTTCCGGCTCGTTCGCCTCCCAGCCCTTCTGCGGGGCCAGACGGATGCGCGCGCCATTGGCGCCGCCGCGATTGTCTGAACTGCGGAAGGTCGAGGCCGAGGACCACGCGACATAGATCAGATCGCGGTTCGACAGGCCGCTACCCAGGATCGTCTGCTTCAGCGCTGTGACGTCCGAGGAATCGATCAGGGCAAAGTCACGCTCGGGGATCGGATCCTGCCAGATCAGGTCTTCTTGCGGCACTTCCGGGCCGAGGTAGCAGGATTTCGGCCCCATGTCGCGGTGGGTCAGCTTGAACCACGCGCGGGCGAAAGCATCCGCGAACTGATCGGGGTTCTCGTGGAACCGGCGCGAGATTTTCTCGTAGGCCGGATCGACGCGCATCGCCATGTCGGCGGTGGTCATGATCGTGATCTGCTTGCCGGACGCGTCATGGGCCTTGGGCGCCATGTCTTCTTCCTTCACGTCCTTGGGCTGCCACTGCCATGCGCCTGCGGGGCTTTTTGTCAGCTCCCACTCATAGCCGAATAGCATGTCGAAATAGCCGTTGTCCCACTTGACCGGATTTGGCGTCCACGCGCCCTCGATGCCCGAGGTGATGGTGTCGTCGCCATTGCCGATTCCGTGGCCGGACAGCCAGCCGAGGCCCTGCTCGACGATATCCGCGCCTTCGGGCTCTGCCCCGACGAGCGACGCATCGCCCGCACCGTGGCATTTGCCGAAGGTGTGACCGCCCGCAGTCAGCGCGACGGTTTCCTCGTCGTTCATCGCCATCCGGGCAAAGGTTTCGCGGATATCATGCGCGGATGCCGCAGGATCGGGGCGCCCATCGGGGCCTTCAGGGTTCACATAGATCAGACCCATCTGCACTGCGGCGAGGGGGTTTTCCAGATCACGCTCGCCCGTATAGCGGGTGCCGGGCTTGTCAGAGGTCGCAAGCCATTCTTCTTCCGAGCCCCAGTAGATGTCTTCTTCCGGCTCCCAGATATCCTTGCGGCCGCCACCGAAGCCAAAGGTCTCGCCGCCCATGGATTCGATCGCGACATTGCCGGCCATGATCATCAGATCGGCCCAGGACAGCGCCTTGCCGTATTTCTGCTTGATCGGCCACAGAAGGCGGCGCGCCTTGTCGAGATTGGCGTTATCCGGCCAGGAGTTCAGCGGCGCAAAGCGCTGCGTGCCCGAACGCGACCCGCCGCGGCCATCGCCGGTGCGGTAGGTGCCCGCGGAATGCCACGCCATGCGGATGAAGAACGGACCGTAGTGACCGTAGTCCGCAGGCCACCAGTTCTGGCTGTCGGTCATCAGCGCATGAAGATCGGCCTTCACGCCATCGTAGTTCAGCGTATTGAACGCCTCGGCATAATCGAAATCCTCGCCCATGGGGTCGCCCAGCGGCGAGTTCTGATGCAGGATCTTCAGGTTCAGTTGGTTCGGCCACCATTCCCGGTTCGTTCGGGTCTTGTTGGTGGCGTGAATGACCGGGCATTTACCGACGTCGTTACCGTCCATGGTCGTCTCCCCTTCTTCAGGTCTGCGGATGATTCAAGCTGTGTCGCTTGCGCGGCAACCTAAAGCACAAGGTCGGCCGCGCCCAGCGTCACCGGCGGTTCTAACGCCAGTTTGGAATAATTTTAAATCACATCTTTTCATTGCGGCGATAAGTCTTGCTTATCGCAATGCAGTCAGAGGGGTTCTCGATAGACCCCGGCTGCTGGCAGCGTACCGATATCGGTCTCGACCGCATGGGCGTTGTGATTGAACCAGAAGCGTTCCGCCCCCGTTTCGCGCACACGCACACCCTCGGGCAGCTCGCGCGCCTGAACGCCTGCGCGCTGCGCAAGGTCCTTGACCAGCCGGTCCAGCGCCGCCGCATCGCCCCAAGCGGACATATAGGTGACGGTCCCACTGCGCATTGCTATGGGCTGGCCGGTCTCGGCCTCGAATATGGTTTCCGCGCGGCCCTCGATCTCTTCGACATAGGCAGTGGCATGCCCGCCGCCGATCAGCGGAATCGGCATGTCGGGCCGCAGGGATTGGACGCGGGCGACGGTGACATTCAGCCCCGGCCATGCGGGCGGCAGCGGCACGGGAATGTTGAACTCGGCATCGCGCGCCGCCGTCCGCGGGCCGACCAGCACCTCGGCGCCGCTCTCGTTCAGCCGGGTCTTCAGATCGTCCGGCACATGGTTCAGTCCCGGCGCAAGGATCATCCGGTAGCCCGCAAGATCAGCCTCGGGCGGCAGGATGTCGACCGACAGTCCCGCGCGGCGCAGCGCCTTGTAGTGATCCAGCACCAGCCCGAAATAGGACAGTCCCGCGCCATGGGGCTGCACCTGCCAGGCCCAAGCGGCGTCATAGCTGAAGATCAGCGCGACGGGGGCCTGCACCTCTGCCACCTCGGGCGCCTCGGCCAGTTCCTTGGCAACTGCGCGCGCCTCGACAATTGCGGGCGCATCCGTGCTGTCGGGCCGCAGCATCCCGGTATGAAGCTGTTCCTGCGCGAAGGGTGGTTGGCGCCAGCGGAAATAACACACGGCCTCGGCGCCATGGGCAAAAGCCTCCCAGCTCCAAAAGCGCACCATGCCGGGCAGCGGCGACGGGTTGTAGGGCGCCCAGTTCACCGGGCCGGGCTGTTGTTCCATCACCCACCAGCGCCCGCGCCCAACCGCGCGATAAAGGTCGTGGTGAAAGGCTTGAAAATCCGGCTCTCCCTGCCGGGCGAACCGGCGTTGGGTCTCGTCATCCGCGCCCGCGCGGTCGGACAGAAAGCCCAGCGGATAGGAATCCCAAGACGCAATATCGAGATCCGCGCCGACCTTGAAATGATCGAAAGCCGTCTCGCGCCCCATGTAGTTATGGGCAATCGGTGCATCCGAGCGGGCGCGCAGGATATCAACCTGCACCTTGTTGAACGCGGCCACCTGATCGGACGAAAAGCGCAGGAAGGCCAGCACATGCGCAGGGTTCGGTTCGGTGACCGTAAGGTTCGGCAGATCGATCTCGTCAAAGCTGGCATAGTCCATCGACCAGAACACGTTGCCCCAGGCCCGGTTCAGCGCGTCCACCGATTGGTGCCGTTGCGCCAGCCAGTCGCGAAATGCCTCGCGCGCGGCGTCCGAATAGGACACCACGGTGTCGTGGCAGCCGTATTCATTATCCGTCTGCCACGCCGCGATATGTGGATTGCGGCCATAGCGATCCGCAATCGCCGACACGATCCGTCGGCACTCGCCCAAG
>CBFIJK010000038.1:0-32813 GCA_965662745.1 uncultured Paracoccaceae bacterium | reverse complement strand
GAAGGGCACGACCTGGGTGATCTGGCTATTGATCTCGGTCGCGACCGGGGGCGCCTGGGTGTTTTATTTCACCGACGCGCCGACGCTTGCGCAGCAGTTGGTGACCTTCGACGCGCCGCAGATCGCCTATGTTACGATCGCCATCCTGACCGCGACGACCTTTGTGCTGGGCGGGTTCATGCGCGAACAGGTCTGCATCTACATGTGCCCCTGGCCGCGTATCCAGGGCGCGATGATGGACGAGGGCACTCTGACCGTCGCCTATCGCGACTGGCGCGGAGAGCCACGTGGAAAAGGCCTCAAGCGGCGCGAGGCCGCAGAGTCCCTGCGCGTGACCGGCCCCCAGATCGGCGGCCGCGCACCCGTGATCCCGATGCCTGGCGTAGCGGGCACCCTGACCAAGGCGCCCAAAGCGGACGGGCCGGGCGACTGCATCGACTGCAACGCCTGCGTCAACGTCTGCCCCATGGGCATCGACATCCGCGACGGGCAGCAGCTGGCCTGCATCACCTGTGCGCTCTGCATCGACGCCTGCGATCAGGTCATGGAAAAAACCGGCCGTCCGCGCGGGCTTATCGACTATGTCGCGCTGTCGGACGCCCCGCGCGAGGCGGCGGGCGGCGATCCCATTCCGGCCTGGCGTCATGCGATCCGGCCCCGCAACATCGCCTATTTTGCCGTCTGGTCTCTTGTCGGCCTAGTCCTGCTCGTGGCGCTGTTCATCCGGCCCGAGATCGAGATGACCGTCGCGCCGATCCGCAACCCGACGTTCGTGCAACTGGCCGATGGCAGCGTGCGCAATGCTTATGATGTGCGCCTGCGCAACAAGCATGGCGAGGAACGCGCCTTCCTTCTCGCACCCTCTTTGGAAACAAACGCCGAAATGTCGATCGAGGGTCATGTCGGCAGTGTCGTGACCGTCCCGGCCAACACCCAGACCCGCGTGCGCGTCTACCTGACCGCAGCGCCGGGTACCGAGATGGCGACCGACCCCTCGACCGATGCCCGTCTTTGGGCACAGGACATGGCGAACGGCGAACGGGCACATGTCGACACCACATTCAACGGGAGTGAAAACTGATGACCGAACTCAAGGGCCGCCATGTCGCGATGATGTTCGTTGCGGGCTTCGGCACCATCATCGCCGTGAATGCCGCACTTGCGGTGAATGCCGTGCGCAGTTTTCCCGGGCTGGAAGTTCCCAATTCCTATGTCGCCAGCCAATCATTCGAGGCGCGGCGCGATGCGCAAGACGCGCTGGGCTGGACGCTGGATGCCGCCTATGACGCCGGACAGCTGCAAGTGATGCTGCTGGACAGCGCGGGCCGCAGCGCGCCCGCCGCTGACCTTATGGTCCATGTCGGCCGCCCGACCGAGGCGAAGAACGACCAGGATCTGACCCTTGTGGATGGACGTGCCGAGGTCGATCTTGCCACGGGAACCTGGCGCATCGACGTATCGGCCACGGCTGAGGACGGGACCGCCTATCAGAAGGCGGTGATCCTGCAGGTGGCACGGTGACGGCGGCCTGCGCGGCCTGTTCCGCGCTTCCCCGCGCCGAGGCAGCGGCGGATCCCAGCGCGGCGACGCATCTTCTGCATCTGCCGGACATCCATTGCGGCGGCTGCATCACGGCGGTCGAGCGCGCGCTGATGGCCGTGCCGGGGGTGTCTGCCGCGCGGGTGAACCTGACTCTGAAGCGCGTGTCTGTCCAGGCGCCGGGCCTTGCGGTTTCCACGCTGATCGAGGCGCTGGCCAATGCCGGTTACCGGGCGGACCGGCTTGACGCGGGCCGTCTTGGTCCTGCCGACACCACCGCGCGCGATCTGCTGACGCGCATCGGTGTCGCGGGCTTTGGCATGATGAACGTCATGCTTCTCTCTGTCGCGGTCTGGAGCGGCGCGGCCGGCGCGACGGCGCAAGTGTTTCACCTCGTTTCCGCCGCCATTGCCATCCCGGCGGTCGCCTATGCGGCGCAGCCGTTTTTCGGGTCGGCCTGGGGCGCGCTGTCGAAGCGCCGTCTCAACATGGATGTGCCGATTTCGCTTGCGATCATTCTGGCCACCGCCGCGTCGCTGGCGAGCGCCTTCGGCTATAGCGAGCGGGCAGGGTGGTTCGACGCCGCCCTTGCACTCACCTTTTTCCTGCTGGTCGGACGGTATCTTGACCGCCGGGGCCGTGCTGCCGCGCGCTCTGCTGCGGCAGAGCTGGCCGCGCTCGAAGCGCCGCAGGCCATTCGATTGGACGGCACCCGTGAGACGGTGATCGCCGCCGAGGCACTTGTGCCCGGCGATCTCATCCGCGTGCGCCCCGGCGACCGCCTGCCAGCGGACGGCACCATCGTGACGGGCCGCACCGATCTTGATCGCTCGGTTCTGACGGGCGAAAGCCAGCCCGAACCCGCGGGTCCTGGCGATGCCGTCACGGCGGGCGAGACCAGCCTGACGGGCGCTGTTACCGTCCGCGTCGACCGCGCGGGCCGCGACACGGCGCTGGCGCGCATGGCCGAGATCGTCGCCACCGCCGAGACTCAGCGCAGCCGTTATACGGGTATCGCCGACCGCGCAGCGCGCATCTACGCGCCTGCCGTTCATATCCTCGGCGCGGCGACCTTCGTTGTCTGGATGCTGGCGACCGGCGATGGCTGGCACGCCCTCGATATCGCGATCTCGGTGCTGGTCATTACATGCCCCTGTGCGCTGGGTCTTGCCGTTCCTGCCGTCTCGACCGTCGCCACGGCGCGGCTTTTCCGGGCGGGCATCCTCGTGAAATCCCAAACCGCGCTGGAGCGGCTGTCGGAAATCGACCTCGTCGCTTTCGACAAGACGGGCACCTTGACGACGGGTGATCCGGTATTGGCGGGCGATGTGGCGCCCGGGGCGCTTTCTGTCGCTGCCGGACTCGCCGCCGGATCGGTCCACCCCGTGTCGCGCGCGATCGTCGCCGCTGCCGACGCGCAGGGCGTCGCCTTGGCCGAGGTGACGGATATCCGCGAGGAGGCCGGGAACGGGATCACCGGCGTCTGGAAGGGCAAGACCGTGCGCCTTGGCCGCAAGGACTGGATCGGCGCAGACGGCGCGACGGCGACGTGGCTTCAGATCGAAGGCGATAGGCCCGTTCCGATGCAGACCGAAGAGACGCTGGACGACGGAGCGCAGGGTATGATCGACGCAATCCGGGCGGGTGCGAACGACGTCGCGCTTCTGTCGGGCGACGCGGACGGCCCGGTGGCCCGCATTTCGAAGGCATTGGGAATTGGCAGCGCCTTCGGGCGGCTTAGCCCCAAGGCAAAGCTTGACTGGATCGACGCGCGCTCTGCCGAGGGGCGGCATGTGCTTATGGTTGGCGACGGGCTGAACGACACCGGCAGCCTTGCCGCCGCCCATGCCAGCATCGCTCCTGGGACGGCGCTGGATGCTGCGCGGAACGCGGCCGATGTGGTGCTTCTATCGGGAGGCCTTGGCGGTGTGCCAACGACGCTGACTGCAGCTCGGCAGGCGACGCGGCGGATGCGCCAGAATATCGGTATCGCGCTGGCCTATAACGCCGTTGCCGTGCCCATCGCGGTGGCCGGATTCGCCACGCCTTTCCTTGCCGCGCTGGCCATGTCGGCTTCGTCGCTGGCCGTGACCCTAAATGCTGTGAGGCGCTGATCATGAACGTACTTGTCATCCTCATCCCCATGTCCGTCCTTCTGGGCCTTGCCGGGCTTGCGACCTTCGTTTGGTCGATCCGTTCGGGGCAATATGACGACCCAGCGGGCGATCAGGCCCGCGCACTATCGAATGTGCAGGACGACGCGCCGATGCGCTGAGGTCAGGCCAGCCGTGTGACCACCTCGTTAGAGCGTTCCAGCGTCTTGTGAACCGGGCATTTATCCGCGATTTCCAGGAGCTTGGCGCGCTGTTCCGTATCAAGATCGCCTTCCAGCGTGATGACCCGCTCGAACCGGTCGATCTTCGTCTCGGCCTCTGTGTCCGCGTCGAGGGCATGGGTCTTGTTGTGCGTGATATCCACGCTGACATGGGTCAGTGGCCATTTCTTGCGCCGCGCATACATCCGGATCGTCATCGAGGTGCAGGCGCCGAGACCAGCCGAGACCAGCCCATAGGGCGTCAGGCCGCGATTGGTGCCGCCGAAGGATTTCGGCTCGTCAGCAAGGATGTGGTGATCCGGTCCGTTCTGAATGTCTTGCAGAAAGCCCTTGGGATCGGCCTCGCTGACGCGCACGACGCCTTCGGGGGTGCCTGCGGGCGGTTCTGGCGCCTTCAGATCCAGATAGCGCGCGGACCAGGCAGCGATGACGTCGGCGGCGTATTCGGCATCTTCGGCGCGTGTGATCAGGTGGTCGGCCCCGTCGAGGGTGACAAAGCTCTTGGGGTGCCGCGCGGCCATGAATATCTCGCTTGCGTTCTCGATGCCAACCGTCGCATCGAGCGGTGCGTGCATGACCAGAAGCGCGGCCTTCAGCCGCTGCGCCGCCGACGCGATATTGGCCGAACGCGTGTCGTCGACAAAGTCGCGCCCGATGCGGAAGGGGCGGCCTGCAAGGTCCACATCCGCCGCACCCTCGGATTCGATCTTGTCGAGCGCGTCGCCAAAAAGATGCGTCACATGCGAGGGGTCGAAGGGCGCAGCCAGCGTGACGACCGCCTTTGCCGACGGGATATCCGGCGCGGCGGCCAGAACCGCCGCCCCGCCCAGCGAGTGGCCGATCACAAGGCTCGGCGCCATGCCCTGATCCGCCAGCCACGCCGCCGCCGCCCGCAGATCGCCCGCGTTCGAGGTGAAGGTGGTGTTGGCAAATTCGCCCTCGGAATGACCAAGGCCGGTGAAATCGAAGCGCAGGACGGCGATGCCCATGGACGCCAGCCGCCCCGCGATGCGGCGCGCGGCGGCAATGTCTTTTCCGCAGGTGAAGCAATGGGCAAAAAGCGCCGTGGCCAGATGCGGCCCGTCCGGCCGGTCGAACCGCGCGGCCAGAACCCCGCCCGAATGCCCGGGAAATTCCACCTTTTCCATCGCCATGCGCCGTCCTCCTGATCGCTGGCGCCACCCTGACTGGCGCAGCGCAGCCCCGCAAGCGGGTGAAACACACAGGTCCGGAAAGTGAGCGGCTGCAATCTAGCGGGCGGCGATCACGCCTCGCCCATCAGCACCGGATCAAAGGGGTATTGGGTCAGGTTCTCGTAGCCGCCTTCGGTGATCAAAACCTGGTCTTCGAGCTTGATGGAAAAATCCCCGCCATCCTCGGCGATCAGCGCCTCGACGCAAAGGACCATGCCCGGCTCCAGCGGGTAGTCGTAGGCGCCTTCGACGTGGCCATCGGGATAGCTGACGCGGGGCCATTCATCGCAGAGGCCCACGCCGTGCATCTTGCAGCCGTATTTGCGCTTTTCGTATTTAGGATCAAGGCGATGGCCGCCGTGGACAAGTTCCGGGATCGTGACGCCGGGCTTCAGCATCTCCATGTTTTCCATGATGTGCTGATGGCCGTGGCGCATCGCCTCGACCATGTCGGGGCGGGGCGGGATCTCACCGATCCACCAGGTGCGCGAGATGTCGACGCAGATGCCGTAGCTGCCGATGAGGTCGGTGTCGAAGGCGAGGATTTCGTTCCGGTTCGGGATGCGCGGGCCGCATTCCTGGAACCACGGGTTTGACCGGGGCCCGGTCGCCAGCAGCCGCGTTTCGATCCATTCGCCGCCGCGCCGGATATTTTCGGCGTGCATGACGGCCCAGATGTCATCCTCGGTTGTGGTGCCATCGCCCATGTGAAGGCGCGCGAAATCCTCCATCGCCTTCACCGAGGCCTCGCAGGCCAGGGATGCGCAGCGCATGGCCTTGATCTCGTCCGGGCCCTTGATGGAGCGGGCCTTTTCCGTGACCTCCTCGCCCGGCACGACATCAAAGCCTGCCGCCTCCAGCGCGCGCAGGCCGTGGATCATGATCTTGTCGATGGCGAGACGCTTTTCGCCGGGGGCATGTTCGCGCAAGAGATCGGTGACCTCATCGGCAAAACGCGCGGCGGCATCGCCGATCTTGTCGCCCCGGTCGAAATAAAAGAAATCCGCCCCGGACCGCGCCTCGCGCACCAGCGGGTTATAGGCCGAGAGGAACGGGGCGATCTTGTAATCCCAGATCACCATGTAGCCATCGGCGCAGAGCAGAACCGCGCGGAACGGGTTGTGGGTGTTCCATAGCTGCATGTTGGTCGTGTCGGTGGCGTAGCGGATGTTGAGCGGATCGAACATCAACAGGCCGGCAAGTCCCCGGTCGGCGATGTGCCGGGTCAGACGTTCCCACCGATAGCGGCGCATGGCCTGCAGATCGGGCAGCACCAGCCCCGCCGCGTCCCATTCGGCATAGGCGAGTGCGGTCGGCCCGATCTCGACCCGGTTGCCGTCATTTTCGGTGTTGTCGCCTAGGCGCGGGCCCTTGGTGGGGTCGATCTTGCGGGTGTCGCGGAAAAAATCGTCCATGCCAGCGCCTTTCGGGTTCCGTCGGGGAATGCTGCGCCTCGCGCGCAAGGCAAAACGCGCCGGAAACCGACAAAAAGCGATCCGGAAAGCGACCATTGGTGCGCTGGGGCGGACCCAATCACCTGAATGCCGCGTTTAGGGCGCAGGGCTGAAAGGGAACCGCATGTTCGCAGACTTTTCGACGACGCTGATCCTCGTGATCTTTTTCGGGGCTGGCGTGCTGGTCACGGTGCTTGGTATCCGCATGACTGATCTCGCTGACCGGATCGCGGATCGTACCGGTCTGGGCGAGGCCGTCGTGGGCGGTGTGCTGCTTGGTGCGGCGACCTCTATGTCGGGCACGGCGGTGTCCCTGTCGGCGGCGATCGGCGGGCAAGCCTCGCTTGCGTTTTCCAACGGCGTGGGCGGGATCGCGGCGCAGACGGCTTTTCTGGCGCTGGCCGACCTGATCTACCGCAAGGCCAATCTGGAACACGCCTCGGCGGAACTGGCGAATGTGTTTCAGGGCGCGCTGTTGCTTCTTTTGTTGTCTATGCCCGCCGTCGCCTACAGCCTGCCGGAATTCGCCATTTGGGGCATTCACCCGATCTCTCTCGCGATGCTGATCGTCTATGGCGCCGGGGTCTATGTGACCCACCGGGTGCGCGAAGATCCCATGTGGACACCCGTGGATACAGAAAAGACCCAGGTCGACAGCCCCGATGAGCCGCAAGAGGGCGGCGTGGCCTTTACGCTGGTCGCGACTTTCGTCGGCCTGATGGTCGTTTTGGCCTTTGCCGGCTACACCATCGCGCAGGCGGGCAGCGAGATGTCGCAGCGCTTTGGCCTGTCGCAGACGATCGTGGGCGCGCTGATGACGGCGGTGATGACATCGCTGCCGGAACTTGTGACGACCATCGCCGCCGTACGGCGGGGCGCGTTCCAGCTGGCCGTGGGCGGGATCATCGGCGGCAACACCTTCGACACACTCTTCGTCAGCCTGTCTGATTTCGGATACACTGAAGGGTCAGTCTACCACGCGATTGAGGTGGGGGATCTCTTCTGGCTGTCCGTGGGTCTTGTCATGACGGCGATCCTGCTGATGGGCCTCATTGCGCGCGAACGGGTCGGGCCGCTGTCCATCGGAACCGAGAGCCTGTTGATGCTCTTGGTCTATGGCGGCGCGGTCGGCGCGCAGGTCTGGATCGGATAGGGCTTGCGTTCGACGGTGCGGGGCGGCACCGAAGGGTGCATGCGGACGCTGGATGATTTCGAAGGGCGCTGGACCCTGTCACGCCGGATCGACGACGCCCTGTCGGGTGATGTCTTGCGCTTTGCGGGCGAGGCGGTGTTTGTGCCGGATGAAGCCGGGTTGCGCTATGTCGAGACCGGACTGTTGCACGCGCCGGGACGTGCCCCGATGAAGGGGTCGCGTGTTTATCTTTGGCGCACAGCTGCGGATGGGGTCGATGTGTTTTTCGAGAACGGCCGCCCGTTCCACCACATTGCGCCCGGCGATGCGCCAAAGGATCACCATGACTGCCCGCCGGATGATTACCGCGTCGCCTATGACTTCGGCGGCTGGCCCGATTGGCAGGCGCGCTGGCGCGTCACGGGTCCGCGCAAGGATTACGTGATGGATTCGCATTACTCGCGGGCCGGGTGATCTTTTCAGGCGCGCGCGGCGCGGTTAGCGTCCCGTGCATGGATGATATTTTGCATGACGCGTTGCCCGAAGGGCTATGGGGCGATCCAAGGCTGGGGCGCCTGCCGGGGATCCAGCCGGTGCCCGAGGGCGAATGGCTGATCGTGGATGAGGTGTTCGCCGCGCAAATGGCCGAACGTAAGCGGCTGGTGGCCGAAGAGCGGGACAAGGTCATCGCCGGGCTACCCGGGTCGGGAGCTGCTGCGGCAGAGCTTTTGGAGGTCGTGCTGGCAGAACTGTCGGCGCGGCCCGAGTTCGAGGTCTCGGATACAGGTGTCATCCGCCCGGACGGCGTTTCGGTGCCGCTGGATGCCAGCGATCCATGGGCGACGCTTGGGCTGCTCGTGCAAGAGGATTTCTGCCTGATGGAGCAGCGGGCCGAAGAGCATGTGCTGACCGCTGCTGTTCTCTGCTTTCCGTCAAGCTGGACGCTTTCGGAAAAGCTGGGCCGCCCGCTGACCGGCATCCATGATCCCGTCCGGGTCTATGACGATGATGTCGCGCGGCGTGTGCAGCGTCTGTTTGACGGGATCCGCGTGGGCGCGCCGCTGTGGCGGGTGAACGTACTGCCCTATGAGACGGGGGCGCTGTTCTCGCCCCGGTCAGAACAGGCGCGGCGCGCACGGCCCTCCGCCGAGGCGCCGTTCATCCGGTCGGAACGGCAATGCCTTGTCCGCTTGCCGCGTACGAAGGCGGTCGTGTTCTCGATCCACACCTTCGCGCTGCGCCGCGAAAACCTGCGCGACGCCGAGCGGGCGGTGGTAGAGCGTTTGAGGCCAAAGCCCTGGAATTGACGCTGCCGACCTGGGGCTGACCGCAGGCCGTCAGGCCAGCGCGCGTTCCATGAAATAGACGCGCTCTCGGAGCTCGTCCGGAAACCCATCCGGTTGCGGCATGTCGCGGAAACCGGCGGCCTGGTACATTGCTTTGGCATGGGTCAGGAAATTGGCAGATGAGAAGATAACCCTGCGATAGCCATCCGCGATCATCTGTTCGAACATCCCGTCCAGCAGTCGTCGCCCAAGACCATGGCCGCGCCCGCCGTCGCGGACGAACATGCGATTGAATACAGCGGTCTCAGGTTCGGCCTCGGCATACATGACGCATCCCATATCTTGCCCTTTCACGGACCCAAGCAGGATGCCGCCCCGCGGCCGGGCGTGGATTTGGGGCAAGTCCTGCACGATAGATTCGAACCGTACCGGATCCATCGGATGATCAGGGCCTTTGGACCAATCGCTGGGATAATGGCGCCAGTGCCAGTCGAGCCAGTCGCGGCTCAGCGTACGTGCCGCTTCGAAATCGGCGGGTGTTTCTGCCAGTCTGATCGACACATCCGCCATCGCGCCCCCCCCCGGCATCCCTAAAGAGGTGACGTTGGGTCAGCGCCCTCGCGAAGTCAATGATCGGTGGCGCGCTGGCCGCTATCGCTCCACCGCACGCGGTGCGGCGACCAGCAGGGGCGGCGTGAAAACGTTGTCGTCGAATTGCAGATTGGCTCTGGCAAATTCATCGGCAGTGAACAGCGTGTCGCTTTCGCACCAGAAGACGAGATCGGCCTCGGTTTCCTCGCTGAGAAGATCGGCAACCTCACAGCAGATTTCCAGCCGTTCGGCGCGGGTGGTCTTATCGTCCGATCCCGGCGCGATGGTGACCATGACCGTCAGGCTTTCGACATGGTCTTCGAGCATCGCGAGAACGGCGGTGTCCATGTCGGTGTCGCCATCGGGGCGGGTGACGCCCTCGAATTGTTCAAGTTCCAGCGGGATCGGACAAATGGCGGCAAGAACCTGCACATCGCGGCAATAGGCGATCAGGTATTCGCCGCGGACGAAGCGGGTTTCCTTAATCGGCTGGTCGAATTGTGACAGGCACGCATCAAGCCCTTCCAGAAGGCCGGGCAAGTCCACTCCGAAAGGTTCGGAGTAGAGCAGATTGGCCTCTGCCGATGCGCTTTGATCGCTCAAGGTCTATCCTTTCGGGGCCGCCCGGTGACCGGACATGCAGGCCTAGGGTATCAGCTTGCGCGTAGCCTTTGCGAGAAAATGTTTGCAAGAGGAAGCTTTGTGACACGGCGCGCGATCACGGAAAAGCGCGAAGGGCTGTCATCGGGCTCGGGCTGCGGATCGTCAAGAAAAGTGCGCTGGGCACGCGCGGCATCGGCCTGAACCTCTGTCATCGCGGCCGACAGCGCCTCGACGGATTCGGCGATATCGGGCAGGGGCGCGGCAGCAGAGGCGAACGCGGGCGCGCCGGAACGTGCGATGGCGCGGTAATGGGTCTGCGGGCGAATACGGCGCGGGCTGACGGAATGATCGGCAAGCCGCAGGTCGAGAAATTCACCGGCGGCATAGACCGTTTTGGCGTCCGAGCAGTAAACCGCCGCGACAGGCATCCGGCCGATAAGGCAAGCGGTCAGGCGGGCAACCGCCTCGACCTGGTCGCCATCTGCAAGCTCGATCCGCAGGACAAGCGAGGCTTCGTGGAGGGCGATGGCGGTGAACACTTCGTCCTCTTCGATGGCCGCATCGCCGGGTCGGCTGGCCGACAGGAATTCCTCGGTCGCCAGTGGCGCATCACAGATGGACAGCGCGATCTGGACGCCCGGTCCGCGGATCACAAGGTCCATCGGCCCGACCATCTGGGCGCTGTCGGGGTCTGCCCCGAAGGAGGCGGCGAGTTCGACAAAACGATCCGCGGCGGCGGAAAGGTCAATTTCGTCAGGAGACGAAAAGAAGAGTACCGTTTGCGCGACAGCTTGATCGGTCATGTTGCACCTATCCCATAAGGGTTTCTCTGATGCTGTCAGATTGCCCGCCGTTCGTGGAAACAGTAGGGCCGCATCTAGGTGGTTTGAGGATGAATCGGGATCAAATCGGGCGGTTTGTTGACGGTTTGTTAACCTCTTGCCGTCGTTCAAACGGCTTGGGGCCCGCGCCGGATGCGCGAGCCCCAATACCCTCCCCAGGGCGCGCAAGGATAATCAGGAACCGACGCCAGCCGCCGCGCGAGCAAAGCCGGTCAGAACGGCGTCGGGCCTGACGCCGAGAAAGCTTGAAGCGGTGAAGAATGCGAGGATCGCGACAAAGCCCGCGAGCGTGACGTAAAGATTCGGGCCACGCACCACGTTCCACAGGAAGATCGCGGCGGCGGGAATCGGCATGATGATCGCGATGCAGGCGCAAAGTGCGTAGGACCGGATCGCGTGGCTGCGCCGCGTGGCGAGTTCGAGCTGGATCATGTCGTGGTCCGAGAGGTCATCCTCGGCGGCGGCCATGGCGGCGGCGTCTGCAAGCGATTTGCGCTTTGCTTCGATGCGGGCCACGCGGCGGGCGCGACGGCTTTTCCGCGTCTGCACCTCGGCCTCTTCTTCTGCCTGTGCGTCGGCTTCCACGATGTCGGCCTCGGGGGCAGGCTCGACCTGCGGCTGTTCGGGTTCGGCGAGAAAGGCAATGGCTTCGGCCACGGCGGAACTGTCTTCTTCGCTGACGATGTCCTCGGCGGGTTGCGGGGCGGTTTCGGCAGGCGCGGGCGCATCGAAGCCTTCGAAAGAGCCGAAGAACGCGACGGCGCCGGTGTCGAGACGACGGCGCGACAGGTCCAGACTGCCGCCTTCGATCTCGACGGATTTCACCGCGCCCGGGCCGATGCTGGACAGAACCATCTGGTTCAGCGTTTCGGCGAGCGCCGCGATGGCCTGTGACAGCGGAACGCCCTTTGGCGGGCGCTCGATCATCAGGGGTTGGCCGATCAGCGTTTCGGCGCCTGTCGCCTGAAGGACTTGCACGGTTTCGCCATCGTCCAGCATGATCTGGGCGGGCTCAGGGCGGATCGCAAGGCTTGCGGGGAAGGCGCTGTCGGCGGTCTCGTTCAACTCGCGGACGGAAAGCAGCGTTTCCGATTGCGGCCAGTACAGCAGGTTCGCCTGCGTCCGGTCCGCAAGGATCACCATGGTTCGATGTAGCGCGATGAGCTTTAGGACATCGGACACCGCTTCGCCGTCATTGGGCACGCCATGCGCGCCGTCCTTGACCGTCACGCAGATTGCGTGGCGGTGGCGGCCGACGGCGGCGGTATAGTTGAATTCCTTGAGCCGCGTCAGCGGCGCGGCAAGCGCGGTCGCCAGAACCCGGGGGCTGAGCGGTCGGTCGATCAGCTCCAGCGTGATGTGAAGCACATCGGTGCAAAAGATCGCGCGATGGGCACTGGGGCAAGGCACAGAGCGGAAGTGCATATCCAAAGGATCCAGCGCATGAGACAACGTCTCGCGCAGCTCTTCGAACAGCACCATGGGCTTGTGTTCTAGAAGCAGGAAAGCTTCGGTCTGGGTCTCTGATACGGTCATTTGATCCGTCCGCTCGTTTCTTGAGCCGATCTAGACGCAGCCAAGAGACCAAATTGTGGCCGTCTGCGGGTAGTTTTAAGGGTTTTAACCAGGTTTTAACGCCATCCGGACATGAGAAAGGCGCGCAACCTGATCGGGTTGCGCGCCTTCTGTCACATTCCCTCGTCATGGCATCAGCACCTTTGATGCCGCGGGAATGTGGGTCCATGCTGTCGACGCGGCCTGGGGAAAGCTTTTCGTCGATACGCCTCGGGAGGAGCGTGCCCGGCAATCATGTTGGGGGCGGGCTCAGCATGTGAAGTGGGGATGTCCAGTCCCCCGGAAAACTGTGGGTGCGTCCTTATACTGTCCTCAGATCGGCAGTGCGGTCAGCGCGTTGGCAACACTGATCCCGGCGCCGAAGGTTCCAAGCGCGACGGCCAGGGCGACCGAAGCGTCAAGCCAGAACCCTTTCAGGCGGTTCATGGGCTGCGTCGGCTCCTTGCGGCGGCCAAGGTCGGGCGAAATACGGTCGATCGTTTCAAACAGTGCGCGCTCATCGGGTGTCGGCCAATGGGCGACAGCGGGACGGCGGGCAGCGGGCTTGAACGGGGCAGAGCGTTCGGCGGGGCGGTCCATCTTGTTGGTCCTTTCAATGAGTGGCAGCTCATCTTCTGAGGACAGGTTTGACAGATTCGCCGTTAGCGTTCTGTGAACAGGATCACAGAAGCCGAAATCAGCTGATTTTCGTTTGAAGGGGTCTTAGTAGTCGTCGGTTTGCGCCAGCGTCTCCAGCGCATCGCGATCGAGGATCGCCAGTCCCCCGCGCGAGACCTCTATCACGCCCTCGGCCTTCCAGTCCCCCAGGACCCGCGAGACGGCTTCGCGCGTTGCGCCGGTGAATTCGGCAAGCTCGGACTGGCTCATCCGGACTCTGTCGCCGCCTGTGGCGGTTAGATAAAGCAGCCGCCGGGCAAGGCGCGTGGACATCGGCAGAAACACCTGGTCGGCAAGCTGCGCGTTCATCCAGCGCATTCGCTGGCCGGCAAGGCGGATAAGCGCAAGGCCGATTTCCGGGTCCTCGTGGATCGCGCCATTCAGGTCGGCGTGGCGGACACGTTTCAGTTCGGTCGCTTCAGTGGCGGTGGCGGTGGCGGTGCGCTGGCCGGGATCGAAAAGCGAGATTTCCCCCAGAACCGCGCCTTCTGTCATGATGTCGAGGGTCAGTTTCTTGCCGTCCTCGGACAGGACGCTCACCTCGAGCGTGCCCGAGACCACGGAATAGACCGCGTCGCCCTCATCGCCATGCTCGAACAAGACCTCGCCATTCTTCAGCGTCACCTTGGTCGCCAGCGCATCCAGCGCTGCGCGCAGTTCTTTGGACGCGCTGGTCAGAAACCCTTGCGTGAACATCTGCTCCCCATGCTTTCCCAGCTTCAGTAAACAGCACGGCGGGCATTATGCATACCTGATTTTCCAATTCCTTTGGCGGTGGGCGTTCAGGCCTCGCCCATGCGCTCAAGCCCGCGCTTCAGAAAGAGAAGCGACAGCGGCACGGTCCAGACCATGCTTCCGACAACGGCGACCTTTTCGAGGATGCCGTCATAGCCTGTGGGGGCCAGCTTGAAAGCGGCAGCGAAGACCGCCCAGAGGACGGCAGAGGCGATGAAGAGCGGGTGGTAGATAGGTGCCGCCCGCGCCGCGCCGCTGGCCATGAACAAGGGACCTGCGAGAAAGAGCGGGCCGAGGAAAAAGGTCAGTTTCGTATGCACGGTCATGCCCGGCGGATTATCCCCGGCGGTGTGAAATTCATCCCAAAGCCCCAGAAGCACGACGATAAGCGCAAGGAAGGCGATGCAGAAGATGCCGATGGACCAGCCGGTCTTGCCGAGATGGGCGTGGGCGGCGGCGATGGCGAGCGCCAGAAGGCCCGCGGCATGCAGATAGAACCCGGTATCCATGATCGCCCGGTTCGGCCCGCGGGCCAGATCGCTGATCGTGTCCGCAATGGTGTTGTGATCGGTGATGAGCGTCGCCCAAACGCTGGTCGCAAGAGGGGCGATCATGCCGATAACGGCGACGAGGGCGCAGAAGATCAGAAGTTCCGGCCGCTCGGCAGTCTGTGTGGCCTCATGCGTGCCGTTTGTGTCGGGCAAATTCCCGCTCTCCTGCTTAAATACCTAGATGAACGCAGGTTTGGGGGATTGGTTCCGGTGCTGTTCAGGCCCTAGGCGATGAAAAACCGGGAAGTCACGAAGCCTTGGAAACGGCGAAATGATCGGCGCTATGAAAAAGGGCGCCCCGGTGGGACGCCCTTTCCTGTCTCGCAGAACCGCTCGATCAGCAGCTGTAGTAGAGCTTGAACTCGATCGGGTGCGGGGTGTGCTCGTAGGCGTATATCTCTTCCCACTTCAGGTCCATGTAGCCCTGGATCTGGTCCTTGGTGAAGACATCGCCCGCCAGAAGGAACTCGTGATCCTTTTCCAACTCGTCCATCGCTTCGCGCAGGCTTGCGCAGACGGTGGGGATCTCTGCCAGCTCTTCGGGCGGCAGATCGTAAAGGTCCTTGTCCATCGCGGGGCCGGGGTCGATCTTGTTCTTGATGCCGTCGAGACCGGCCATCAGAAGCGCCGCGAAGCACAGGTAGGGGTTCGACGATGGATCGGGGAAGCGAGCCTCGACACGCTTGGCCTTGGGCGATTCCGACCACGGAATGCGCACGCAGCCCGACCGGTTACGTGCCGAATACGCGCGCAGAACGGGCGCTTCGAAGCCGGGGATCAGGCGCTTGTACGAGTTGGTGGACGGGTTGGTGAAGGCGTTCAGGGCCTTCGCGTGGCTCAGGATGCCGCCGATGAACCACAGCGCTTCCTGGCTGAGATCGGCGTACTGGTCGCCCGCAAAGAGCGGCTTGCCGTCTTTCCAGATCGACATGTTCACATGCATGCCGGTGCCGTTGTCGCCCGCGATGGGCTTGGGCATGAAGGTCGCCGACTTGCCATAGGCATGCGCGACGTTGTGGATGATGTACTTGTACTTCTGCAGCTCGTCGGCCTGCTTGGTCAGGCTGCCGAAGATCAGGCCCAGTTCGTGCTGACAGGACGCCACTTCGTGGTGGTGCTTGTCGACCTTCATGCCGATGCGCTTCATCGTCGACAGCATTTCGCCGCGGATGTCCTGCGCGTCGTCCACGGGGTTCACGGGGAAATAGCCGCCCTTGATGCCCGGACGGTGGCCCATGTTGCCCATTTCGTATTCGGTATCGGTGTTCCACGAGGCGTCGATCGCGTCGACTTCGTAGCCAACCTTGTTGGTGCTGACCTGGAAGCGGACATCGTCAAACAGGAAGAATTCCGCTTCGGGGCCGAAATACGCCGCATCGCCGATGCCCGACGATTTCAGATATGCTTCGGCCAAAAGAGCCGTACCGCGTGGGTCGCGGTTATAGGGCTCTCCAGTGTCGGGCTCGACCACGGTGCAGTGCAGGCACAGGGTCTTTTCCGCGTAGAACGGGTCGATATAGGCGGACTCGGTGTCGGGGATCAGCTTCATGTCGGACTGATCGATGGACTTCCAGCCAGCGATGGACGAGCCGTCGAACATGAAACCTTCGTCGAGGAAATCCTCGTCGACCTGGTCCGACATGAGAGTCACGTGCTGCAACTTGCCGCGCGGATCGGTGAAACGGATATCGACGTATTCGACTTCGTCGTCCTTGATGGTCTTGAGAACGTCAGACTTGCTCATCTGGCTCAGGTCCTTTCTGTCTGTCCCGGGCAGCGTGCCGGGGGATTTGGTGACTTGACTGGTTCTGGCGGGCCGATCCGGAAATGCGGGTCCGGCCCGTTGGGTGGCACGCCTTTACAGCGCGTCTTCGCCCGATTCACCGGTGCGGATACGGATCGCCTGCTCGACCGGCGAGACGAAAATCTTGCCGTCGCCGATCTTGTCGGTCTTGGCGGCCGCGATGATCGCGTCACAGGCCGCGTCGACCTGATCGTCGGCCAGAACGACTTCGATTTTCACTTTGGGCAAGAAGTCCACGACATATTCGGCGCCGCGATACAGTTCCGTATGGCCCTTCTGGCGGCCGAAGCCCTTGACCTCGATAACCGAGAGGCCCTGAACGCCGATTTCTTGCAGCGCTTCTTTGACCTCGTCGAGCTTGAACGGTTTGATGATCGCCTCGATCTTCTTCATGGGCAGCCGACTCCTCCGGGCGTTCTGTCTTCGTCGGAGGTGAGACCACTTCCGCACACCGCCCACAATTCGCTAGCGTGGGGGAGGCGAGGGAGCCAGAGGGGATTCCAGTGAAATGCCTAAATTTTGTGCGAGGCGGCGTAGAAAAATGCGATTTATGAACATGCGTGGCATGTGCCGTGGCTGAGGTCGTGACACCCGCGCAAATGCGCGCCGCCGAGGAGGATGGGATCGGATCCGGCGCCGTCACGGGCCTTGCGCTGATGGAAACGGCCGGGCGCGGGGCGGTTCGGGCGATGATGTCGGAATGGCCCGGTATGCAGACCGGGCGGGCGATCGTGATGTGCGGGCCGGGCAATAATGGCGGAGACGGATACGTCATCGCGCGACGGTTGCGCGACCTTGGCTGGACGGTCGAGGTGTTCGCGATGGGCGATCCGGCGGATTTGTCGGGCGACGCGGCGCGGATGCACGGGTTGTGGGCGGCGCCGGTTGCGGCTTTGAGCGGATTGTCGGAAGTGGAGCCTGCGGACGTAGTGGTCGATGCCTTGTTCGGAACCGGACTTCGGCGGCCCTTGCCTGCTGAGGTCGAAGCGGCGCGCGAGACGGTCGTTTGGGCTGGGGATCGCCGCACGAAGCTTGTGGCCGTCGATTGCCTGTCCGGGCTGGAGATGGAGAGCGGCCGGTATCTTGGCGACGCGTCCCGCGTCACCCCCGCCGACCTGACGGTGACTTTCCATCGCGCGAAGACCGGGCACCATCTTGGGGGCGACACGGACCTGAGCGGGGCGTTGCATATCGCCGATATCGATTTGCCTGCTCCGGTGGCGGGCGCGTCGGTTCCCTTGCTTGAAGGTCCGATGATGGTTCTGTCCAAGAGTGGCGGGTCGCACAAATACGACCATGGGCACGCGGTGGTTGTATCAGGTCCCGAGTTCCGCACCGGCGCAACGCGGTTGTCAGCGATGGCGGCTCTTCGCGTCGGGGCGGGGTTGGTGACGCTTGTCGGCGCGGCGGCAGCGCTGCGCGAACACGCGGCGCATCTGACAGAGGTCATGCTGGCCGAGGTGGATGGCGCCGAAGCGCTGGCCGATTTCCTGAAGGATCCGCGCATAAACGCTGTCTGCCTTGGCCCCGCACTTGGGGTGGACCGGGCCGAGGCGTTGGTGCGCGGGGCGGCAGGGGGCGGCGCGAGCCTTGTGCTCGACGCCGATGCGCTAAGCGCCTTTGCCGATCAGGTGGATGCGCTGTCGGAGGTGGTTGCGTGCGTTCCCGGGGTGGTCCTGACACCCCATATGGGCGAATTCGCACGGCTTTTCCCCGATCTCGCCGATGCCATGTCCCCCGAAGAGGACGGCGCGGTGCCGCTGTCCAAACTCGAGGCCGCGTCGCGCGCGGCGAAGCGCTCGGGCGCGGTGGTTTGCCTCAAAGGCCCCGACACAGTCATCGCTGCCCCGGATGGGCGCGCCGCAATCCTTTCGGGCCGCCTGTCCGCGCCCTGGCTTGGGACGGCAGGCACGGGCGATGTGCTGGCCGGGCTGATCACGGGCCTCATGGCGCGGGGCGGGGCCGGGTTCGAGTCGGCGGCGACGGCGGCGTGGCTGCACCGTCAGGTGGCGCGGGATGTCGGGCCGGGGCTGATTGCGGGCGATCTGATTGCCGCGCTTGCCGGGCGGTTGGAGAAATAGAGCACGCCGACGCGCGCGAGACATGCCCTGTCCGCGCCGCTTCGCTTCGCGCACGAGATGTGCGAAAACCGCTCGCATAGCGCCGCGCCATTTGCTAACTGCAGCGTCGATGCGGGTGTGGCGGAACTGGTAGACGCACCAGATTTAGGTTCTGGCGCCTTTGGCGTGGGGGTTCGAGTCCCTTCACCCGCACCAACTCTCGTTTATTGCTGGCAAAGCCCTTGGTGTCATGGACATGGCTTGCAGCTGTCCCGTGGAGCCTTCGAAACAAGGCCGCGCAGGCAGCTTGTTGCACCCCGACCGGACCACTCCCGAATCAGGGTTGATCCCCGCATGGCGCGCCTTTAGGAAAGCGCAGATCCAGATGGGGGTGGCAGGGCCGCCCCGTTTTATATTGCGAGGACATCCATGCAGGTCACCGAGACCCTCAACGACGGTCTGAAGCGCGGCTATCATATCACCGTCACAGCCGACGAGCTTGCCGCCAAGGTCGATGAGAAACTGGCCGAGGCGCAGCCCGAGATCGAAATGAAGGGCTTTCGGAAAGGCAAGGTTCCGATGGCCCTGCTGAAAAAGCAGTTCGGCCAGCGCCTTCTGGGCGAGGCCATGCAGGAAGCCGTAGACGGCGCCATGTCGGAGCATTTCGAAGAGACCGGAGATCGGCCCGCGATGCAGCCCGAGGTCAAGATGACCAATGAAGACTGGTCGGAAGGCGACGATGTCGAAGTCGACATGTCCTACGAGGCGCTTCCCGAAATTCCGCCTTTCGATGGCTCGTCCATCACGCTTGAAAAGATGGTCGTGAAGGCCGATGACGCCGCCGTCGACGAGGCGCTGTCGGGTCTTGCCGAGAACGCTCAGAATTTCGAGGACCGCAAGAAGGGCTCAAAGGCGAAGGATGGCGATCAGGTCGTGATCGACTTCAAGGGGTCCGTGGACGGCGAGGAATTCGAAGGCGGATCGGCCGAGGATTACCCGCTGGTTCTTGGCTCGAATTCCTTCATTCCGGGCTTTGAAGAGCAGCTTGTCGGCGCGAAGGCGGGCGATGAGGTCGAGGTCAAGGTCAGCTTCCCCGCCGAATACGGCGCAGAGCACCTGGCCGGCAAGGACGCGGTTTTTGTCTGCACCGTCAAAGAGGTGAAGGAACCGAAGGCCGCCGAAGTCGATGACGAGCTGGCCAAGAAATACGGTGCCGAGGATCTCGAGGCGCTGAAGACCCAGATCCGTGAGCGGCTTGAGGCGGAATATGCCGGTGCGTCGCGCGCCGTCATGAAGCGCCGTCTGCTTGATGCGCTGGACGAGAAAGTGTCGTTCGATCTGCCGCCCTCGCTGGTCGACGCCGAAGCCAGCCAGATCGCGCATCAGCTGTGGCACGAGGAAAATCCCGAGGTCGAGGGCCACGATCACGAAAAGGTCGAGCCTACCGACGAGCATAAGCGCCTTGCAGAGCGCCGCGTGAAGCTTGGGCTTCTTCTGGCCGAGATCGGCCGCGAAAAAGAGGTCCAGGTGACGGACGCCGAGATGACGCAAGCGGTCATGAACCAGGCGCGGCAATATCCCGGCCAGGAGCGTCAGTTCTTCGAGTTCGTTCAGCAGAATGCGCAGATGCGCCAGCAGTTGCAGGCTCCGATTTTCGAGGACAAGGTCGTCGACCAGATCTTCGAAGAGGCGACGGTGACCGAGAAGGAAGTGTCGAAAGACGAACTTCAGGCCGAGGTCGAAAAGCTAGACGACGAATAAGCCGCATCACCCACTCGCGTGAAAGGCCGCCCTCGGGGCGGCCTTTTTCATTTCATTGAAGGGTCACTATTGCCGAGGTCTTCAAAATGCCCCGGTTTTAGCCGTCTTTGTCCCCGCTGAGCGCACAAATGGTTCTTAGACCCCTCCTTGTATCCGAGGATCGTGGTGGTGGTAGATGCCTTTAAGAGATTTCTTTGCATTCGATAACGAAGCCTTCGTTGTTGATCCGTCGTCCCCCAGCCTGGTGCCGGGAAGCGCGATCATCAACGATAGCGACACACCGATCGGTACGATCTTTCGCTACAGCGCGGGGCAGGGCGCTCGGCTGACGGTGAACGACACCGGCGGCGATCCCGATGTGTTCGAGGACGACGATGCTGCCAACCACGTGATCGTGGACGGAGCCGGCATCGTGGCCGATGGGGCCAGTGTTGAATCCGAAAGCTTTCATCTGCTTCAGCAGCTCGACTCGCTCGGGAACCCTGTCGGGGCGCCCGTCACGATCTGGGTCTTCAGCCAGGGCGGCGTGACCAGCAACATCTGGGGCTACGGCACAAGCGCCGAGCTGGTGGACGGCGCGCGCTATGAAAAGACCACGGGTGATATTGCGGGCGGGACGGTCTATGCGAATTTCGTGCCCTGCTTCACGCCCGGATCGTTCGTTGTCACACCGCAGGGGCGCACGCTGATCGAAGAGATCGCCGAGGGCGACCAGGTGCTGACCCGCGATAACGGATTCCAGGCTGTGCGCTGGTCCGGGCGGCGGGACCTGTCTTCGGCAGAGCTTCGCGCCAATAAGGACCTGAGGCCGGTCAGGATCGCCAAGGATACGTTCGGCGAGGGTATTCCGGCGCGCGATATTTCGGTCTCGCCGCAACACCGGCTGTTGCTCTCCGATCGCCGCTGCGGGGTCTATTTCGACGCGCCAGAGATGCTGGTCGCGGCGAGTTTTTTGCACGGGGTGCGCACCGGTGTCCGCCGCGCCGGACTGCAAGCGACGAGCTATATTCACCTGCTGTTCGACCGGCACGAGATCGTGTTCACGGATGGGCTTTGGTCTGAGAGCTTTCATCCTGCCGATTACAGCATGGGCCAGATCGGAGCAAAGCAGCGCCGCGAAATTCTGGAGATTTTCCCGCAGCTTGAGCGCCCCGATGTGAAAGAGGCCTTCGCGGCCGCGCGCCCATCGATCAAACGTTCCGAGGCGTGTCTTTTGGCGGCGTGATTGCCCCTTTCCATCGCCTTACATCTAGGGAAACCGGCTATCCTGCGGGGTGGCCGTTTCACCGCAAGTGCCATTGGAACGACACTGATCTTCGTCGAAGATGTTGATATCTGATGAAGGTCTTCTAGGACTTTTGCGGGTAAGGTCTGGTTGTGTCGCCAGACATTCAAGGGCTTCGTCCGAACGAGATCAAAACCTGGAATGCGAGAAATAACAGAGTGACGCCAACCAACGAGAGTTGGTATTTGTCGGTCTTGATCGTCTAGATGAATAGGTCTCTCGTATTGAATTGTGGGGAGTTAATTTCAAGATGAGATTCAGGCATAAACGGTATAGAGAAATAGATCGTCAAATCAAGAAGTTCAGAGCGGATTTTTCAGAGGAAGTTTATGCCAATTGCAAGGGGAATGTTCAGAACGGCCCGTTGAAGGGTTTCTTTCTGCTGGATGATTTTTCCTGGGGAGGGATGGTCGATGTTACCGCCAAAATATTTGGGTATTATGAGCATCAAAATCTCGCGGTATTCACGGCCACCGAGAAGAAAACACTTATTGATATTGGCGCCGCGGATGGGTTCTGGGGCGTAGGCCTTGTCTTCGCAGGGTTCTTCGAGAACAGTATCTGTTTTGAAACCCGAGGTCATGGCAGACGGGTAATCCGGCGAACGGCACGAGCAAACGGTATTCTCGACAAAGTCCAGGTCCGAGGCATGTTCGATGAAGAGAGCCAAAATGAATTTGTCGAGAACACGACTGACCCGGCCGACCTATTTTTTCTGATCGATATCGAGGGCGCAGAGTTCGACATGTTGTCCCATGATTTCCTTTCTCGTTTCCGGAGTTCGGAGTTTCTTATCGAGCTGCACACGCAGGGTGTTGAGTCCGGATCCGAGAAACTGGATCAATTGATAAAGCATGCCAGTGAGTTCTTCGACTATGAACTCATAACGGATGGTGTAAGGGATGCGAGCGTATTGGATGGCATATCTGGACTGCCGGACAATATTCGACGCGCTTTATTGTCCGAAGGTCGGC
This sequence comes from uncultured Paracoccaceae bacterium, assembly GCA_965662745.1. GTDB lineage: Bacteria > Pseudomonadota > Alphaproteobacteria > Rhodobacterales > Rhodobacteraceae > Anianibacter. The sequence continues at coordinate 10,436 of CBFIJK010000038.1, read as the reverse complement.
GGTATGCAATGCAATGGCTGCACCTTATTCCGTTTGGTGGAAGTAAGGCAAGATTTTCCGGGTAAAGGCTGTAAGTTTTTCTTGTCAACATTCTCTAACGAATAATTTTTCAAGAATCAAAAATGTATTCAAGGGACGCAGGTGGCACCACTCCCTTGGCGGGAATTGGCTGTAATTCGGTTTCCAGGCGATCCGAGGCATGGCGAGTATCACGTCTTGGATTGAAACCTGGGGTGCCCCGAGAATGCCTTGGTTTTGCCTGTCCGCTTTCGCGAGGGTTCCACAATGACAGGTCACACCTTCGACTGTTGGTAAGTCGGGAAGTGGTTCGATGCTGTATACATCGCAAGAGTTCGAGGTCGCCGTCGCAGGGGAACTGGACACCTCTGTGGCGGCTGCCGGTGGGGAATCGGCAGGCACGGATGAAGCGCATTGCAAGGCCGAGGGATTGCCCTGTTTCACGCCCGGATCGACCGTGGCGACAGCGAGCGGCATCAAACCCGTCGAAGAGGTGCAGCCCGGCGACCGCATCCTGACGCGAGACAATGGCTTCCAGCCGGTCGCCTGGATCGGGCATCGCCGCATCGGAAAGCACAAGCTGGCATCGGACCCCGAATTGCAGCCGGTTTTCATTGCCAAGGACAGCCTTGGGGATGGCGTGCCATGCCGGGACATGACCGTATCGCCGTTGCATAACCTGCTGGACCGCAGCGGCGCCGAGGACACAGAGCGCTTGCGCCCAGCGAAATGCTATTTGGGCCGCCCCGGTGTTTCGCGGCAGGTCGGTGAGGTCGTGACCTATGTGCACCTGCTGTTCGAGCGCCACGAACTCGTCTTTGCCGATGGCACCTGGACTGAATCCTTTCGCCCGGACGCCCCGGTCGTTGCGCGCATGCAGGGCCCCCAGCGCCGCGAGTTGACAGAGATGTTCCCGAAGCTCGCCACCCCCGGCATGGCCGCTTTCGAGCCTGCGCGCCCGATCGCCAATGAGGTGCTCGCAGCAACGAATTGAGGCGATGCTAGCGGAACACGCTGACGTCCTCGTCATCGCTGTTCCCGAAAAGGTAGTCCTTGGTCGGTACGGTTGACCATGAGACGGTGTAATCCGCGGCGCGGTCGTAGTCGCTGCCGATCTGGATCTCGGCCGTATCTTTCAAGAGCACGCCATTCGAGATGACGGTCCAATGTCCGCCATGGCTACCCCGGTCTTGGGTCACGGCAAACCCCACGATCAGCGTCTCGTTCGAGGACCCGAGATCGAAGTTTGCATGGTGGTGACCGATTCCGTGACTGGTCTTGATGTGCCGACTGGACGTCGTGAGCGGCGCGGTTTGCGGGGTGGGTGACACGGTGCAGCCATACATCAGTGTTCCGGCCCCGTTCATATTCACATTCTCCTTGGGCACCGGCTCGACCAGGGCCCCGCCCGCAGCGATCTGGTAGACGTCATATCGGTCGAAGATCGCCTGAAGCTCGGTGTCGAGCTTGGACAGGCGTTTCTGGAAGGCGGCAATCTGGGTCGGGTCCGACACAAGCTGATCCTGCGCGGCCCAGATCTCTGTCATCAGGTCGGTCTTTTCGCTGTCATAGGCGTCGGCATAGTCGCCGGGGCATGTGTTGAAGCGGTTCTCGACGGTCCATGCTGTTTGGTAAAGCGTGACCACGTCGGCAAAGGCCGCTGGCGGAATGTCGAGGGTGCGGTTGAGGCCGGGATAAAGCTGGAACTCTGCAAGTGTCGGCGCGAGGGTGAAGTTCTTCTCAAAGAACGCCAGAAAATCCGCCGGTGTGCCTGACGTGGGCGGGGCTACGCCCGACTTGAGCGCCCCTTAGTAGACCGACATCGAGGTCGAGACATTGTGGCTCTTGGCGGATTGCATGAAGTCGACATAGCCCGAGGCGGAGAATAGATCGGCCTCTTCCACCGAGGCGCTGGCCTTGAATTCTTCGAGATTGGATTTCGACGTAGTCTTGCACGTGAACACGATGTTCAGCTCTGATCCGCTTTGCATCCCTGAGATATAGTAATCGCCATAGGTTTCGCGGAACTTCGCCTGATCCGAAGCCAGAAGCTTGGCCGCATCAGCGGTCAGCTCGCGCGTTTCCATGACTTCGTAACCTTTGTCGCGAAGCTGGCATCGGGCGATAATGGTTAGCGAGGTTTCCGAGTAGGTCACGGCCGAGCGAAAGGAAGCAGAGCCCGACACCTTGATGCTTCCGAAGTTGTAGGATCCCGACGCACCGGCCGCGATGTCATCCTTGTATTCGCGTTCGTTCGAGATCGTCAGGCTCTCGAAGTTGTAGCTTTGCGATCCGGCCGGCGAGAGCTTGGACGGCTTCATCGCCGACTCTTCGGTCAGGCCGCCGCTGATGGCGTCAATGCCATAGCCGATCTCGTAGTCGTCGGACCACGGAATACCGCTGATACTGGTCTGAAGATCGGTCGTGCCAGGTGATTGAATGGTCATGCTGGTTTCCCCTCAAATGTCCGGGAACACAGGCCGTCCGCATGAAATGAATTTGAAATCGCGCAATTGCTCGCGGGAAACCCGGGTGCCCGGCACTACCCTAGCATGATTCCCGCTTAACGGGTGCGGAAACTATCCGGCGCGCGGGAAGGATGTCTCCAAACGCGAAAAGGGCCACCCGATCGGGCAGCCCTTTGAGCATGTCTGTCAGCCGGGATGCGAAGGCATCCGGCGGGCTCAGGAGTTGTTGTCGTCGTCGTCCTGATCGTCGCCGTCCTGCGCCTCTGCCGATGCCGGGGCATCGTCGGACAGATCGTCAAGCTGTGCGCCGCCGATATCGTCGAAGAGTTCCGCGATCTCGAATTCGGCTTGCGCCTCTTCCTCAGCCGCGAGTTCCTGGATCGACTTGCCGGAAGCCTGAAGCTCTGCCTCTTCGGGCGAACGGGCGACGTTGATCTCGACCGTCACTTCGACTTCTGGGTGCAGGCGGATGACCATGTCATGCACGCCCAGTTCCTTGATCGGCTGGGGCTGGATCACCTGGCGGCGATCAATGGTCACACCGTCTTCGGTGATCACGTCCGCAACGTCGCGGGTCGAGACCGAGCCGTACAGCGCGCCGGAATCGGAGGCCGAGCGAATCACGATGTACTGCTGGCCCTCGATCTTGGCACCGAGCGTTTCGGCTTCCTTGCGGGTTTCGAGGTTCTGGGCTTCGAGCTGCGCTTTCTGCGCTTCGAAAGCCGAGATGTTGTCGGCGGAGGCCCGGAGCGCCTTTTTCTGCGGAAGCAGGAAATTGCGCGCGTAACCTTCCTTGACGTTCACCACTTCGCCCATCTGGCCGAGTTTGGCGACGCGTTCGAGAAGAATGACTTGCATGTCGTGTGCTCCCTTACTTCACGGCGTAGGGCAGAAGGGCGAGGAACCGGGCGCGCTTGATGGCACGGGCGAGTTCACGCTGCTTCTTGGCCGAGACGGCGGTAATGCGCGAAGGCACGATCTTGCCACGCTCTGAGATGTAGCGCTGCAGAAGTTTCGTGTCCTTGTAGTCGATCTTGGGCGCGTTCTCACCAGAGAACGGGCAGACCTTGCGACGGCGGAAAAATGGTTTTGCGGCCATGGGTTAGCTCCTTCTTCTCTGGGTTAACGACGACGGTCGCCGCGATCACCACGATCGCCGCGGTCGCTGCGTTCGTCACGCTTTTGCATCTGGACGGACGGGCCTTCCTCATGCTCGTCGACCTTGATGGTCATGACGCGCATGACGTCGTCATGCAGACGCATCAGGCGTTCCATTTCCTGAACCGCGGGCGCGGGTGCGTCCGTGCGCAGGTAGGCATAGTGGCCCTTGCGGTTCTTGTTGATCTTGTAGGCCATCGTCTTGACGCCCCAGTATTCGCTGTCGACAAGCGTGCCGCCGTTGTCCGAAAGAACGGTGCCGAAATGTTCGACGAGGCCTTCAGCTTGCGTGTTGGACAAGTCCTGACGCGAAATAAACACATGCTCGTAAAGCGGCATGGTCTCTCCATTCATCTATAAGCGCACTTCACTGGGCTTGGCCTTTTGCCTTTCCGCCGGCCGCCCGCGAGAGGTCGCGCTGGTCATCACAAGGTGCGGAAAGGATGCGGCCTTATACAGGGGCGCGGCGGTGATGCAAGCCTGTCTCGGAAGTTCCGCGAACTTGTGCGGAATGGGCCGCGAGTTTGCCATCTTCTGCCGCAAAAATCAGATCAACGACAAAAGCCGAATTTCCACCGATCAAACTGGATGGACCCCGATGCGCGTTCTGACCGCCCTGTTCTCGAAGACCCCGACGCTTTCCGTGCGCGAGACCTATTGGGGCTATACGATCGAGACCGGAAAGCAAATTCCGCGTCACTACATCCTGTCGTGGCGCGCGGTGTTCCTGGCGCTGTTCTACAGCGCGTGGCTGGCAATTCTGGCGGGCTTCTTCGTTCTTCTGTCAGGCGCCGTGAATGCCGCACTGATCCCGGGCTTCGCGGTCCTGTGGTTCGCCGTGGCAGCGGCGTTCTGGCGTCTTCTGCTGACGCAAGTCGGCATCGGGCATGTCGTTCAGGTCGATCTTGCGCGCGAAATGCTGCGGATCGGGGCGCGCTGCGGCGATACCAAGGACGACGATTGCATCCATGTCCCCTTTGCGCAGGTTAGCGAGATCGTCCTCGAACAGCCCCGCGAAGGCCGGATTGCACGCCCCGCGTTGAAGCTGCGCGGGGCCGATGGCCGTATGTCGCTGATCGCGTCGGGCGAGGAATCCGCGCTTCTGTCGCTGCATGACCGCCTTTCGCGGGACCTGACCCCCATCGAACAGCGCATGGCTGCGTATCGCAGCCCGGGCGCCAGCGCGCGCCGCCCGGTCTTTCCGCCGCTTGGCCCGGCTGAAGTGGTCATCTGACCCGACCTTTTGAGCGTTCGGGATCTGTGCCACGCGATTGCGCAGTCCCGCGAGCCGCGATATGTCCGCCTGACCAAGAAAGTCAGGAGGCGACATGGGCAAAGCATTCCTTTTTCCCGGACAGGGGGCGCAGACCATCGGCATGGGCAAGGCGCTTGCTGATGCGTATTCGGCCGCCAAAGCCGTGTTCGACGAGGTCGACGAGGCACTTGGTCAAAGTCTGTCCGCGCTGATCTGGGAAGGCGATGCGGCCGATCTGACCCTGACAGAAAACGCACAGCCTGCGCTGATGGCGACCTCCATGGCCGCGATGCGGGCGCTCGAAGCCGAAGGCGTGAGCGTCGATGCGGCAAGCTATGTCGCGGGCCATTCGCTGGGTGAGTATTCCGCCCTTTGCGCGGCGGGTGCTCTGACACTGGGCGATACTGCGCGGCTCTTGCGCATTCGCGGCAAGGCCATGCAAGAGGCGGTTCCGGTCGGCGTGGGCGCCATGGCGGCGCTGCTGGGCCTTGATTTCGAAGAGGCGCAGGCGGTTGCGAAGGAAGCCGCGCAGGGCGAGATTTGCCAAGCGGCGAATGACAATGACCCCGGCCAGGTGGTCGTGTCCGGTCACAAGGCCGCCGTCGAGCGCGCGGTCGAGATCGCTAAGGCGAAGGGTGCGAAACGGGCGCTATTGCTCCCGGTCAGCGCCCCGTTCCACTGCGAATTGATGGCCCCCGCCGCCAAGGTGATGGCCGAGGCGCTGGACGATGTGGACATCAAAGCGCCCAAGGTCCCGGTCGTCGCGAATGTCCGCGCGCGGCCCGTCGAGGCGCCATCTGATATCCGCGCGCTCTTGGTTGAGCAGGTGACGGGATCGGTCCGCTGGCGGGAATCCATAGCGTGGATGGCCGGGAACGGCATCACTGAAACCTGGGAGATCGGCGCGGGCAAGGCCCTGTCGGGCATGGTCCGCCGGATCGAGCGCAGCATCGAAGTTCGGAATATCGGGACGCCGGAGGATGTCAGGAGTGCCGTAGAGAGTGTCGGCGCCTGAGGCGCCGCTCCATCTCGTTGGCAGAGCGTTGGGGTGGATCGTCCGCATCGATCTCCAACCAATCGGCACCCGCCTTACGAACGACCTCGCGCTTTATCGCGTCGCGGGCGAAGGCGCCGTTCCCGTAATGTCCATGACCCTGATACTCTATGGCCAGCGCGAGGTGGCCTAAGCGATCCACCACGGCAAAATCGACGCGGCGGGAGTTGAGCGCGGCGAACGCCTCACGCGCGATGCGCGTGCCTTCTTCTCTGGGACGAACGAGTTCAGGCAGCGCCACCTGGGCCATGAGGCGATAGCCGCAATCCATCTCGGAAAGCCGATTTTGCATCGCGTTGAAATGTCGATACTCGGACTTATTCATGATTGGGGTCGTCTTGAACCCAGCCTGCTCGATCGCTGCCCAAGCTTTCGCACGATGCTTCATCTGACCGTGCACTACGGCATCGTCATTGGGCACCCGTTGCGGCACTGCACGAGAGTTTTTCGCGTTTTGGGCTACATTGCGTCGAGACCTTGGGTGTTTGAAGTCTACCCGCCTTACGCGGCTCGGAGACGTGCGTGACCCGGTCGCGACAAGTACCTTGGCAATAGAGAACATTGCCGAGGCGCTCAGTACGACTAACGCAGCAATGACGCTGGCGAAAAGAAGGTTTCTTGTTTCGCCACTTACCCCGGCAGGCAGGGCCGTTTCGAGGATGTGCAGAACATCCAGTGCGAAGGAGGCAAAAGGAGAGATGAGCGCCACGACAAAATCCGCGATTGGTAAATTACTCGCCAATAGATTGAGCCTGATTCTGGCAATTGCATGATCGTGTGGAGGCATACATGGGCCATTGCATCGTGAACGGCGCTTCGGTTAGCAGAAGAGCCAACAAAAGGAGAAACGCGGATGTTCGATCTGACTGGAAAATGCGCGCTGGTGACGGGGGCGTCTGGCGGGATCGGTGGAGCGATTGCGCATGCGCTTCATGCGCAGGGGGCGACGATCGGGCTTTCTGGAACGCGGGTCGAGCCCTTGGAGACGCTGGCGGGCGAGTTGGGCGAGCGGGCACATGTGCTGCCCTGCAACCTGTCGGATGCCGAGGCTGTCGAGGCGCTTCCGAAGGATGCCGCCAAGGCGATGGGCGCGGTCGATATTCTTGTGAACAACGCGGGGATCACGCGCGACAATATTTTCATGCGCATGTCGGACGAGGAAATCCAGTCGGTCATCGACGTCAATCTCGTCTCGTCCATCCGCCTCATGCGCGGGGTCATGCGCGGCATGATGAAGGCGCGGTGGGGCCGGATCGTGAATATCACCTCTGTCGTGGGCGCCACCGGCAATCCCGGTCAAGTGAACTATGCCGCCGCGAAGGCCGGCCTCGTCGGCGCGTCGAAATCGCTGGCCTATGAGGTCGCGAGCCGCGGAATCACCGTCAACTGCATCGCGCCCGGCTTTATCGCCACTGCGATGACCGAGAAGCTGAACGACGACCAGAAGGGTGCGATCCTGTCGCAGATCCCGTCCGGCCGCATGGGCGAGCCGGGCGAAATTGCCAGCGCTGTCAGCTATCTGGCCAGCCCCGAGGCGGGGTATGTCACGGGCGCGACTTTGCATGTCAACGGCGGCATGGCGATGATCTAGGCCCAATTGCGAAAGCGTTTGCGCCCGACAAGCGATGTGCTATAGGCGGCGCATCTTGCCGGGGGCGCGTTTTCGCGTCGGGCATGCCTTGCGGGTTCGCGTGCGGATTGAGCAAGGCCTGAGCCGCCCCTGATGGGGGCAAGGGAAAACGGGAACGGACCCCGAAGAACTGTGAGGAAATAAAATGAGCGACATCGCAGATCGCGTTAAAAAGATCGTCGTCGAGCACCTTGGCGTTGAAGAATCCAAAGTGACCGAGTCGGCATCTTTTATCGATGACCTTGGCGCGGACAGCCTCGATACCGTCGAGCTGGTCATGGCGTTTGAAGAAGAGTTCGGGATCGAGATTCCCGACGACGCGGCCGAGACCATCCAGACGTTCGGCGATGCCGTGAACTATATCAAGGGCGCGCAGTAAGCGTTCCGACCTTCGCCCAGGCGAAGACGCTGCGGCGCCCTTGAGGGGCGCCGTTTTGCTTTGCAATTGCGCGCGCTTGTGATGGCGCGGCCCCGCTTATGACGCGCGGCTGCCCTTGCAGCGCTCCCCCGTGGCGGGGTATCTGTGCGCGGCACCGGTAGATGAGGGAGCTTTCGATGCGTCGAGTGGTGATTACGGGACTTGGGCTGGTCAGCCCGCTGGCCTCGGGCGTCGAGGAAAGCTGGAGCCGCCTTCTGGCCGGTGAAAGCGGGGCCGGGCCCATCACGCGTTTCGATGCCTCGAACGTTGCGACGACCTATGCCTGCGAAGTGCCCTATGGCGACGGCACGAACGGCACTTTCAATCCCGATGACTGGATGGCGCCGAAAGAACAGCGCAAGGTCGATACCTTCATCATCTACGGCATGGCCGCGGCGCAGCAGGCTGTCGAAGATGCGGGCTGGACGCCCGAGGACGAAGAAGATCGTCTGCGCACCGGCGTTCTGATTGGTTCTGGCATCGGCGGGCTGAATTCCATTGCCGAGACAGCTGTTCTGATCAAGGAAAAGGGCCCCCGCCGGGTGTCGCCCTTCTTTATTCCGGGCGCCCTGATCAACCTTGTCTCAGGGCAGGTGTCCATCCGCTATGGCTTCAAGGGGCCGAACCATTCGGTCGTGACGGCCTGTTCAACGGGCGCGCATGCGATTGGCGACGCGGCGCGGCTGATTGCGCTGGACGATGCCGACGTGATGGTCGCAGGCGGCTGCGAGGCGTCGATCTCGGAAATCGGGATTGCGGGCTTCAATGCGTGCAAGGCGTTGTCGACGAAGCGCGCGGACGATCCCAAGACCGCCAGCCGCCCCTATGACGCGGATCGCGACGGGTTCGTGATGGGCGAGGGCGGCGGGATTGTCGTCCTGGAAGAATACGAGCATGCCAAGGCGCGCGGCGCGAAGATTTACGCCGAGATTCTGGGCTATGGCCTGTCGGGGGATGCCTATCATATCACGGCGCCCGCCGAGGATGGCGATGGCGGGTTCCGTGCCATGCAGGCCGCACTGAAGCGCGCGGGGCTGGAGCCGGGCGATATCGACTACATCAACGCGCATGGCACCTCGACCATGGCGGATACAATCGAGCTGGCCGCAGTTGAACGCCTCATGGGAGACGCGGCGGACAAGGCGACGATGTCCTCGACCAAGTCGTCTATCGGGCATCTTCTGGGCGCTGCGGGATCGGTCGAGGCGATCTTCTGCACCCTTGCGATCCGCGATCAGGTCGCGCCGCCGACGATCAACCTGGATAACCCTGCGGTCGAACCGCGGCTGGATCTTGCACCCCATGCCAAGCGCGAGCGTGAGATCAATGTCGCGCTGTCCAACAGCTTTGGCTTCGGCGGCACGAATGCCTGCCTGATCATCGGGAAAGTCCAGGACTGATGTGGCGCTCTGTTGCCTCTAACGCTCTGACCTTGCTGATTGTCCTTGTGATCGGCGCGGGCGCGGTCGTGGCGTGGGGGCAGAACCAATACCGCTCTGCCGGCCCGCTCGATGAGGCGATCTGCCTCCGCGTGGTGCCGGGATCGAATTTTGTGCGCGTGTCGGATGAACTGGCAGAGCGTGGCGCGATCCAGAACCCCCGGATTTTCCGGGTGGGGGCGGACTACACGGACAAGTCCTCGCAGCTGAAAGCGGGCAGCTTCCTGGTGCCTGCGGGCGCGTCGATGCAAGAGATCGTGGATATCGTGACCGTCGGCGGGCAGTCCACCTGTGGCACGGAAATCGTCTACCGGATCGGCGTGACGTCGAAACAGGTCGAAGTGCGAGAGCTTGATCCTGCGGTGAACCGCTATGTCGAGCGCGCCGAGTTCGTGCCGGGTGAAGACCCGGTGCCGGAGATCTTCACCCAGATGCGCGGCCGGGCCGATACGCGGTTCCGCGTGGCCATCGCAGAGGGCGCGACAAGCTGGCAGATCGTCGAGGGGCTGAAATCCGTGGACGTGTTGGAAGGCGAAGTCGCGGACCTGCCGGCCGAGGGCAGCCTTGCGCCCGACAGCTATGAAGTGCGCGTCGGCACGCAGCGCACCGAGGTGATTGAGCAGATGGAAGCGCGGCAGGCGGACCGGCTTGCCGAAGCATGGCGCAATCGCGCCGATGGCCTGCCCATCGACACGCCCGAAGAAGCGCTGATCCTCGCCTCGATCATCGAGAAGGAAACCGGCGGCGCGGATGAGCGCGGGGTTGTGGCCAGCGTCTTCGCGAACCGTCTGGAACAGGGCATGCGCCTGCAGACCGACCCGACGGTGATCTACGGAATTACAAATGGCGTGGGCGTTCTGGGACGGGGCCTGCGCCAGAGCGAGCTGCGCGGCGAGACGCCGTACAATACCTATGTGATCTCAGGCCTGCCCCCGACGCCCATCGCCAATCCCGGGCAGGCGAGCATCGAGGCGGCGGTCGATCCGGACAATACCG